>NZ_WEKL01000031.1 GCF_019295435.1 Aquimarina litoralis | reverse complement strand
ACAATAGATATAGTTATTAATTTATATAATAATGAAAGACCACATATGAGTATTGGAAACCTAACTCCAGATCAAGTACATCAAAACAACATAAAAACTGAAAAATTATGGAAAAATTATTACCTAAAAAGTCCTGTCATTGTAAACCAATAATAGGATTAAAAATATGTGTAAAGTTATTTTAGGATTAATATAAAATATGTAAACTTTTTTTAGGACGACACACCCCACCTATATAGGTACCCCCTCCCCACCCATATAGGTGGGTTTTGGTAATTTCTGAATGGTTTCTCTTAAAAAATCGTTAATGTTATATTGTTTAAAACATACAGCATGAATTGACGGGTTTAGAGAATGAACTTACCGGGCTGCGAGACAAATATTAATCCAATAGGGCTTCGAGACGTGTCCGCCTAAGAGGAATATCAGCCTTCGGATGTGATCGAACCCTGAGGTTCTCGAAGGGTGAACTATAAGGCAATGAAAAAAAGAATGAAGGCTATATCAAAGCTAATAACTCAGACCTTCAAATGAATACACTTCTAGATGTTTGCTTAGCTTACCGGGCTTCGAGCGCACTTCGACAAGCTCAGTGTGACACATCAGCCCTCGGATTGATTTGAACCCTGAGGTTACTCGAAGGGTTAACTATTAGGCAATGAAAAAAAGAATGTACCCACAATAAAAAGTTATTCAAAGAAAACATATTTTACTAGGCTTCGAGAATGAACCTACCGAGCTTCGAGTGCACTTCGACAAGCTCAACGTAACACCTCAGTCCTAGGATATTATCGAACCCTGAGGTTACTCGAAGGGTGGATTTGCTATGTTACAAATTTATATATAGCGAATCTGGCTTCGAGTGCACTTCGACAAGCTCAGTGTGACACTTCAGCCCTCGGATTGATTCGAACCCTGAGGTTCTCGAAGGGTGGATTAATAGTGCTTGAATGATTATTATCGCTACGTTAATACATCTCCCTAAATCCCTCTTCAAAAGAGGGACTTTTGACTTTTTCCCTTTGTACAAGAAGACAATACTAACTACTCAATACTAACTACTCAATACTAACTACTCAATACTAACTACTCAATACTAACTACTCAATACTAACTACTCAATACTAACTACTCAATACTAACTACTCACTMCTCACTCCTCACTACTCACTACTCACTACTCACTACTCACTACTCACTACTCACTTCTCACTACTCACTTCTCACTACTCCATACTTTATAGAAAAATTATCATTTGATTAATGTGTTACGAAATGCATTTTATATACCTTGTTTTTATAATTTCATAAAGATTACATATGAGTAACGAACAGATGTCTAGAGTGTTGATAATTGCAGCGATTTACAACCTATTATGGGGTGCTTGGGTGGTATTGTTTCCCAATCATTTTTTTGAATTGGTCGGTATGGAACTCCCAACACATCCTATGATTTGGCAAGGTATGGGCATGGTGATAGGCGTATATGGTTTAGGCTATTGGTGGGCAGCACAAGATCCCACTACACATTGGCCTATAGTAATGGTTGGATTTTTGGGTAAAATCTTTGGACCACTAGGTTTTCTGTTTAATTATATTACTGGAGAAGTGCCTTTGGAATTTTTCTACACATTGATTACGAATGACTTTATTTGGTGGATTCCTTTCTTTTTGATCCTCAGAAAAACGCACCAACAGAAAAAAATTAAATGGATATAAAACGCATTTTATTATATCTACTCTCCGGTTTCTTTTTCATTGCGGGTATCAATCATTTTGTGTATCCTGATTTCTATCTACCATTGATCCCTGAGTATTTAGGATATCCTGAAATTATCAATTACAGTAGCGGTATGGCAGAAGTTTTGCTTAGTATTGGGTTATTATTTGCCTATACTCGTAAAGTTTCTGCTTATCTAATCATTGTTTTATTGATTATTTTTATACCTTCTCATGCGTATTTTATTACAATTGGCAGTTGTGTACCCGATGGTTTATGCGTTCCTAGTTGGGTTGCATGGGTACGACTCATTATTATTCATCCTTTGTTTATGGTTTGGGCTTGGTATGTCAGGGGATTATAGCGTTAAGAGGATCCAAAAAATGGTTGACTAAGCATTGAAATAACTAAATAAAAGATAGATCCCAAAACCAAATAAAAATATAGATACAAACATTCCTAAGCTTTTATCAAACTTAGAATATGGGATTCCTTTTTGCCATGCTTTTTTTGAATGCTCCCAATCCATTTTATACGCTAGAAAAATATATACGGGAGCCACAAAAAAGAAAATAATTAATAATATCATCTGTCAAAAATAACTATTCACATATAAATGCTTCATAAAAGATCGGAAATATATGGTAGTAACCGATTGTCTTATAAATCTTTCTTTTATAGCGCCTTCTAAATCTTGTAGTAGCTCTAGGGTTTCTAGCACTAGCTCCCAAAAACATCAAAATTGCTACTAATAAAACTACCAGACTCATTTCTCATCTTTTCTATTTCTCTTAGTATCAAAATAGTACGAAATTTTACCTATATATGATTTACTAAATAAGCTAATAAAAAAAATACTTGCTATTTCTTTTTGGTAAAAATTCCAAAAGGTATTCCTACTCTTATTCTACCTGTAAAACTATCAAATGAATTTTGATTATGAAAAGCATTTTCCCATCCCAAATCAATCCCAAAAAACAAGGAAGTTTTATCTTCATTAATTCTTCTAAAAACTGGACCTAATAAAACTGTACTATTATTAATAAAAAAGGCTTCATCTCTTCCGTCAATAGCATAATTATACCTGGCAGCAATATTAAAGCCTAATGTTTTTTTTCTACCCCAGAAATAAGCAAAATAACCATACATAGAACCATATACAATAGTTTTATCTATATTCTCATAAGACCCTAAAACGTCTCCCTGTTCAGTGTTTTCATCTCTAACTATTATTGTGTTATCAGCATTTAAAAAAAGTTCTGGGTCTCCTTCAACCAATCCTGTTCCTAAATAAGAACCGTAGTTAACAGTATTTCCAAATTGCCAATAAAACAATCTTTTGGGACTATGACTTATATAGTTTGCATCCATGCTAAATGAATATTCAAACTCATTAATTGTTTTCTCCAGTTCGGAAAAATTGTTTAAAATAGCAGCGTCGATATTCTCGTCAGCAAATGAATATTGAGCATTTGCTATGTTTAACCCAATACGAATCCAAGGAAAATAGTATCCTTCTAACAAATCATTCTTCTTATCAAACTCATATAATAAATTATTCTTTATATAGTTTTCTAATCCTTTATTTTCAGGGTCAGCTAAATTAGCTCTTATAAATTTTTTAATATCGGTATAAAACTTTAATTCCTTTTGGATTAGGTCATAAGCTTCTTTTTCTTTTCTAGTCATTAACAAACCTTTTACTTCATTATAAAGGTCTCTTATCAATTCATACTCCTTAGATCTGGGCAAATCTCCATTATCAATTAAATATTCGTTGAGCGAATATATCTTGTCCCTTATTTCCTCAATAGATTTGTATTTAAACCCTTTAGCTTTTCGCAACGCTTGGAGTGTCCTTCGATTACTTACATGATTAAACTCTGTATCTCCTTCTCTAAATCTTTTTAACCTACTTCCAACAATAGGAACTTGTTGAGTACCTCCTCCGGGAATCCATTGCCCAGAACCAAAGGGAAGTTTTATAACAAAAGAAGTATTAAAACTTACTTTATCTTTCCAAGAGTCCTCAGAGTAAAATTCGAATACGGAACCTGATCCTTCAATACTAGCGCCTGTGGTTAAAAAAAATAGAGCATTTTCATCATCATCCAATTCAAAATTGGCACTTGCAGATATATTTGTCTTGTCTGTATTCTGTGAATACCCAAAAGCACTTGTTCCTGAAGCCAAATCACTATTACCAAAAACTACTTGATTAAAAATATTCTTAATATTCTCATTCAATAATTTAAACTGAACAACTTTTAAAACATCACTATCTTTCTCTTCTATAATCTTATAACTATCAAGCTCTTTGTCTAGTACTTGTGTATATTTTTTATACTCAATTGTTTCTCTTGGTGTTTCAATTCCGTTTACTGTTGTATCTTTAGTTTCTTCTTGATTTTTTACCTCCTGACTATATGAAAAGATAATTGATAACGTAAAAAATAAAAATGATAATGATGTTCTCATTTAGTAATATTTGAGTGATTATAGATCTTTTATAAACTAATTTTTAATGTTAGTGAAATGAATTTACACAATGCTTAATTTAAAATAAATACCCAATATTAGGGATATTTATTGTTAAAAAAATAAATTTACTAAATACTATAAACTAGAGTTCACTCCTTTAGTATATACTTGCGAACGATCGTTTGAGTAATTGGTTTTAGCTCTACATTCCTTATAGGATGTTTCCCTGACATTGTAAAAAGCTCTACTTTATTATTTCTCTTATAATACCAATATAAAGGCTTTCCTCCTTCTTCAAAAAAGTCCCTAATGCTATCATTGTATTTTACTTTCTTAAAGTTATCTATCCAGTTCTGATTATAGTTGATACTAATACCATTTGAATCACATTCAACCTTCTCATAATGATCTACAGACCAAGTCATGCACTCTCCAGTGTCTTGTATCCAATTTATACCAAAATATAATGCGATTATTGAAGGAATAGTAATAGAGATACTTATAATTATTCTTCTGCTCCAATTACTACCAGTATCACCTTCTCCAATATCTTCAGGAGGATCATTATCGATATCACTTCCTGTAGAATCTTCAGGTTCGCGCTCTACTTCTTGTATATCCTTTACAAAAGGAACTTTTTCTAAATAACTTTTGTCTGTTGGTTGATTCTTGATAAACTGTTCTATGGAGTCATAGTCAAGAAAAACCAAAAATTTATTTATAATCGAATTCGTTGGCTCCTGTTTTTTTCCATCATTAAAAAAATAATCGAAATAGATTAATAGTGTTTTATAATATGTTTCTTCAGGTTCCTTTCCTTCTTTTCTAGTTATAACTTCAGAAATCTTTTTTGCTAGTGTAGTTTTTGAACTGATCCAAGGGTACTTTTCAATAGCTCTTACAAATGTAAGAGCAACTATTTTTTTGAATTCCTCCATAAATTGTTAGTGTCTTACCCTAAAGTAAGGAATTTTCATGGAAATCTAATTGTGGAAAATCACATTACACTTACCATTATTACGGGTTTCCATCAAAATTCTACAGGACTTCTTTCTAATTTCCATGCAAAATCTTGCCATTTATAAAATATTTGCAGTGTAACGTAACAGGAATTAGTTGATGTTCTATAAAGCTAAAAAAACACGAATACTTGTAGAGCAATAACTAATTCAAAATCGGAAATAATAAGACAGGATCTGTGAGTTGATCCGGGAAGAACAATCTACTTTTTCTGTCTTTGACTTTCCACACATTCTTCCCAAAAAAATTAAAGAGGCGCCTCTTTTCATTTAACGCAATTGCTGAACGGCAACAAACCCTTGGGTTCTACACCCGAACAGCTCTTGCTATTACAAATTTTTAAAAAAGTAATATCATGAAAAGAGTAATTTTAATATTGACAGTTATCATATCAAATGCAACATTGTTTTCTTGTACAACCTCAGACATAGCAGAAGAAATCGCTATCGAAGAATTAGCTACCGAAGGGGAAGATGGTTCTACCGTTGAATCAGAGGAAGAAGATGATAACTAAGGGAATATTTACTTAATAAATATCATATTTTATTAATTTAGAGGAATGAAAACTATAAGACTTACATTCCTCTTTTTTATTTCTATCACTTTTCTTTTTTGTTCTAGAAATCAAACTGAAAACAGTAATTCTATATATTCTCCTATTATTGATAGGATTAATAAAAAATACGATCAAGCAAAAAATAAACAATCCTCTACGATCAAAAGATTTAAATCAATTGACGAGGCAATATCAATTTCAAAACAAAATCAAATAGATTCTCTTCTATTAAAATCTATAAGCTATAAGTCCACGCTATATGGAGTCAAAAAGGATTACACTAATGCCATAAAAACAACAGAAGATCTTATAGCAATATCAAATAGACTAAAGGATACCTCCTATTTAGCTAAAGCCTATGGGAAATTTGGACGTTATTATTACAAGCAAGACAAAATTACAGAAGCGTATAAGCATTATTATAAAAGCTTAAACCTTTATAAAGCTATCAAAGATAGTATTAAAGTGGCAAAGCAATTAAGATCAATTGCAGATATTGAAAAATCTTTTGGAGATTTTATATCAAGTGAAGCGACATGTTTTAGGGCCCTAAAATATTTGGATACTATTCAAAATCCCACACAAGTAGCCGAATTATATCAAATAATTGCAATAACTGCTAGAGAACAAGAAGATTATAAAAATGCATTAAAATACAATGAAAGAGCAATACAATTGACTAAATCTAAAGCACATAGAAACGTTTATAAAAACACAAAAGGTGTCATTTATCAAAAAATGAAAAAGTACTATGATGCAATTAATGTATACGAAGGACTTATTACTGATTCTTTAGTTATAACAAAACCTAAGGAGAAAGCTCGCATTCTTAGTAATCTTGCTTTTACAAAATCAAAATTAAATTATAACTGGGCTAAAAAAGAGTTGTTGGAAGCTCTGAAAATAAGAAAAAAAGAAAAGGATATTAAAGGATTAATAGCCAGTAACATTCATCTTTCTAAATACCATATTGGTAAGAATAAAGATTCTGCGCTTGAGTATGCCAATAAAGCTTATGAAATATCAAAAGAATTAAAAAGTATTAGTAGTATTGTGGAATCTCTGGATTTAATAATCGAAATAGAAAGCAAATCTTTAAATCAACTATTAGAATACAAAAAAATCAGTGATAGTATTAATTCCTCAAATAATTTATCTAAGAATCAATTTGCTAGAATAAGATATGAAACTGAAGAAAAAGAAAAAGAAAATTTAATACTAAAGACTGAAAATACTCAAAATGCTCTTTCTCTACAAAAAAAAGAAAACGAAAGCATTCTTTATGCAGGAAGTGGAGTATTAATTCTTATAAGCTCTTTCTTTATCTTCTTCTATCTTCAAACCAAACACCGAAAAGAAAAAATACTAGAACGTCACAGCACGGAAAAGAGACTCTCTAAAAAACTGCACGATGAAGTTGGAAACGATGTATTTTATTTAATGTCTCAATTACAACAAGAAACTCATCGCTCTGCAAATTCTGCTAATAATGAGATTATTCATGGATTAGATGCTGTATATCATAAAGTGCGCGACTTTTCCAGAGATCATAAAATTGAAACTGGTTCCGAATATGGTGACGAGCTGTTGTCACTTTTGAATTCTTATGGTAATCAGAATATCAAAGTGTTTACCAATACCCAGAAAGATGATTTCTGGGAAACAGTCGCTGACTATAAAAAAGTAGAACTCTATTGGGTACTGAAAGAGCTGTTGACCAATATGAAAAAGCATAGTCAAGCGACTATCGTATCCGTTGTTATCACCAAGGAGAAAAAGAATATTATAGTAAAGTATACTGATAATGGTATTGGTATGGATCTTAATGCCACTCAAAAGCATAAGAATGGGCTTCACAATGTGGAAAACCGCATTAAGGATATGAAAGGAACCATTACATTTGAAACCAAACCCCAAGAAGGTTTTAAAGCTAGTATTGAATTCGCCCCATAATACCAAAAACTATGTTTAAGAGAATTATTATTGCAGAGGATATTGACAGTGAAAATTTGGGTATAGTTTCGTCCATTAATGTACTTACTCAAACAGAAGCCGAAACCAACCAATCTTGTGATAAAACCTTATCAAGAATCAAAGAAGCGATTATCAAAGAAAAACCTTATGACTTATTGATTAGTGATCTCTCCTTTAATCTAGATACTCGAATATCTCATAACATTACAACTGGAAAAGAATTGATCCATCAGGTAAAAAATGTTCAGCCAGATATTAAGGTTATTGTCTTTAGCGGTGAAGATAAACCTGCTATTATCAAATCTCTTTTCGACAATTATAACATTGATGGATATGTTTGCAAAGGCCTTTATGGATTATCCGAATTAAAAAAAGCCATTTCACAAGTACATTTTGGCAATACCTACACTTGTCCTGTATCTAAGCATGCATTACATCAAAGTAATGTTACACAATTAGATTCTTACGAGGTTCAATTGCTAAAGCTGTTGGCAAACGGTTATAAGCAGGACGAAATCAGTCTTCATTTTATAGAAAAAGGTATCGAACCCAATAGTAAACGATCTATTGAAGACAAAATCCGAAAACTACGCCAGGAGTTTGATGCCAAAACCACCATTCAATTAATCCACCTAGTAGATGGAATGGGATTGATATCTTAAATTTTCTTTCTCTTGTGGAATTCCACAAAGAACTCTTCTCTATTAAAATTAGGTTTGTTATGTATTAATATATAAACCTAATATCATGGCAAATCCAAAATTTGAGATCAAAAAAAGAACAAACGGCGAATTTCAATTCAACCTTCGTGCTGGCAATGGAGAAATCATTGCTACTAGTGAAGGATATGCTTCTAAACAAGGATGTAAAAATGGAATCGAGTCTGTTAAAAATAATGCGCCAGATGCAGAAATAGAAGATCTAACTTTATAATATTGGAATCAAACATAAAGCTTGTTTTGGGGTAATGAGCTTTTAAACTGACCTGTTGGGTTCATAGAACCTAATGGGTCTTTTTTTTAAAACATATCCATCACTGTGGAAAACCACAAGGAATTGGTTTTGAGTACTCGTAAGTTTGAGGAGTATTAATCTTAAAATTTCAAATAATGCCTAGATATTATGTAAATAAAAATGCTCAGACAAATGGTGACCACGAAGTCCATAAATATGGATGTCCTTGGCTACCTAATCTAGAAAATAGAATCTATTTAGGAGAACATACCAGTTGCAAATCTGCGGTAAGAAAAGCCAAAGAATATTATAGAAAGGTTAATGGGTGTTATCACTGTTCATATGAATGTCATACTAGTTGAATATGAGTTTTTTAAAAAGCGCTATAAATCAAGTAGGTAGAGATGTTGGTAAAGTAGTAAGCAATTCTCTTTTTAAAGATAGTCATGCTGCTCCTTACCGGAGGGTAACAGGTATTAGAAAAACAGTCCACAATTCTTTAAGTTCTAAAACTGAATTTGAAAAGGCAATTGATTTCCAAACTGGTCATAGACCAAGTACTTTAATAGCTAAGATTTCAGGAGTATATACTATAATAAAGAACAAAGTCAATGAATTCCTCTCTGATGGATATTTAGATACTTATGAATCGGAAATACTCTTTGAAATGATGCAGAGGTTTAATAGTAAAGTAGATGACATTTGCGATCTTCTAGAAATTGATGAAACCTCTTTTGAAAAGGAAATTAATCAACTTACTAAGATTGTAGAAAAAACAAATACATTATTTCAAAAAGCTTTACAATTATCCTCAAAAGGGTGTCAATTTAGAAAAATGGAACATTTAGAGGAGGCAGATAAAATTAAATTAATAGGTTTCTTTGAATATGTTGGTTTCAATATCATCTGGATGGGTAACTATGCAAGAGGTAAACAAAAATCGATGACTAATACAGTTCTTGCCAACATAGCAGATATACTAACCTGCACTTGGCCTTTAACTAGGTCCTATCTATTATTGGAAGGTATACTTACCTTTTCTAAAGAAAGTAATCGAAGAAAAAAAATAAAAAATGCCCATTTGAAACTTGCAGAAATCGAAGGAAAAAGAGGTGAACTTTATTCTAATATCTAGTAAAACTTATGAAAAAAATAATACTAATCATAATTGTTGCTTTTACAACACTTTATTGTTCTTCACCTAAAAAAAATGAAGTTGTCAAAATATTAAACGAGAAACCTGTAACAATGAATAAGGAAATATCGGAAACTACGATTCTAAACTACAAAACATTAAACAAAAAAATACTACCAAACACAGCTTCTTCAAAAAAAGTTATTATAAATCTAGTCATATCAGACAATGACGTTACGGAAAGCAAAGTACGGGATTTGTTAACTACAATTTATCGTAACAAATCAAACGAGATAGGAGTTCCGATAACTATAGGAATTTATGCTTACCTGTCCAAAGACAAAGCAAATTCTGGAATGGCTCAATGGATTGGAATGTTAAGTAAAAGTTATACTCAATCTATTCCCAAAATAAGTATAAATGAATCACAATTAAAATATGCAAATTCAAAACCAGAAACTAAGTTTGGGCTCAACGAAAACGTGCGTAAGGAAATATGGAACTTAATAATAAAATATGAAGATAAAGCTCAAAAGCTTGCTGATATAAAGTATCCATTAGATGATTCGAAAACTGTAAGGTCTAATAGTCAAAAAAATCTTCAATTAAATAGAAAACTAGTAAAACAATATAAAAACGAGCTTTCTAAACAATTAAAAATAAAGGAGCAAATTATTGATTCTATATCATCCGAAGGTCTTGAGTACGGATGGACATTTCCAAAGTATTATTATAATGATTAAAATAAAAACATGATAGAACTACAAAATCAATTCAAAGCCCTAGCCGATAAGATTGAGCAGCTTAAGGACAAAATAGAAACCGAAGAATCTACCAAACACGCGTTTGTATTACCTTTTATCAATCTCTTAGGATATGATAGCTTTGATCCAACCGAAGTCGTACCGGAATTTACAGCAGATTTAGGTCTTAAAAAAGGCAAAAAGGTAGATTATGCCATATTTCAGAATGAAAACCCTGTACTAATCATAGAATGTAAAAATTGGAAAGAAGATCTTGATGTCCACAACTCACAGTTATCGAGGTATTTTCATGTTACGCATACACGCTTTGCATTACTAACCAACGGTATTGAATATCGATTCTATACAGATCTGGAGAGGGCCAATAAAATGGATATAAAACCTTTTCTAGAATTCGATATCACAAGTCTGAAGGAGAATACAATACCCGAGATAGCTAAGTTCCATAAATCGAATTTTGATGTAGATAAAATAGTAGATAACGCAAGTTCCCTAAAATACACTAAGGAAATCAAAAAGCTTATCAATTCTGAATTACAAGAATCTTCTTATGACTTTGTGAGGCTATTTGCCAATCAGGTATATTCTGGAAGGCTTACCGAACGAGTAATGGATGAATTCTCTGAATTAGTGCATAAAGCATTTAATCAAACCATTAGCGAAAAGGTGAATGATCGCTTAAACTCGGCATTAAATAAAGAGGCCGAGAAACAACACGAAGAAATATTAGAAAATGAAGAAGAAGTAAGCAAGATTGTTACTACAGAAGAAGAATTAGAAGGTTTTAGAATAGTTGTGGCAATTCTGCGTCGAAAAATAGCGGTAGAAAGAATTGTACATCGAGATACGCAATCCTACTTCGGAATTCTATTAGATGATAATAATAGAAAACCTATTTGCAGATTGCATCTAGACGGAACTAAAAAATATATAAGTCTATTTGATGAAAACAAAAATGTTCATAAGGAACAAATTGAATCAATTGATAGTATCTATGGTTTTGAAGAGAAATTACTTCAAACTATAGATTATTATGAAAGTATAATTACTTCGAGAGAATAAAATAAAATCCTATGAAAAGACTCATACTAATAACCTTAATAATTACTGCCTCTTATCAGTGTAATTCCCAAAGCATAGAAACCAAATTGTATCTGAAAGAAGAATTGGTAAAGCAACGTGAGGAACTATTAAAACAGGTAAGAGAAATTCAAAAAAGAATAGATGCTATTGATCAGGAGCTTGGAAATACTACAAATTCTACTTCAAATACGCAATACTTAACAAAATCTGTTAATTACAATTCAAAAAGCTCGTATTATAATTCTATTAATAATAGTACCACTAAAAAGAAACGATATAGTGTCAAACCTAATAGAAAGTATATCCGAGGTTCTAGAGGAGGATGCTATTATATCAATTCTAATGGCAATAAAACCTATGTAGATCGTAGTCTATGCAATTGATGTATAAATTTATTACTTTAATACATTGAAAAAGAAAAGCCTATGGGAAATTATTTACGCATTATTATATCATTTATTACGCTAACCGCATTTACTGTTGTTAACAAATTACCAAAACAGTTTGAAGCAAAAGTTATAGGTATCAAAGATGGAGATACTATCGAAGTTTTATACAATAATGAACCTATAGTCATAAGGTTGGAACATATTGACTGCCCAGAGAAAAAACAAGACTATTGGCAAAAAGCAAAACAATTTACTTCTGATTTTTGTTTTGGTAAAAAAGTAACAGTAATATCCAAAGGTCGTTATGATAGATATCGTAGACTCATAGCAGAAATCAAATACAAAGATAAAGTACTTAACAAAGAATTGGTAGCTAATGGATATGCAATTCACTTCAAAAAATATTCTACTGATGTTAACTATCATGCTTTAGAAATCATAGCTAAGCAGAAGAATATTGGTATTTGGTCAAAGCGTTCCAAAGATGATAACTTAGATCAGGAAAAGAAAAAAACTAAATGCGAAGTAGAAGTTTATATCTGTAATAGTACAAACAGCCAAACATATCACTATGATAAAGACTGTAGAGGTCTAAGTCGTTGTAAAGATTCTATACGTAAAATATGCAAACGCAAAGCGGAAAAACAATATGGCAGAGTATTGTGTAATTATGAAAAGGACTAAAAATTACTATTAACTTTTAACCCTTGAAATCAACACCCCTAACCATTATTGCCCATGATTAGAGGTGTTTCAAATAATCTGTAACCTATGTAGATTATTGGTACATATCAATATTTCCCCAATTGGTGATTGTATCAATCTGAAGAGATAATCGTTCCATTTTTTCTAGATCTTCTAAAGCTTGCTGTAATCCCAGTTCGGAGACTATAATAGTATTCCCTAATTGTTTTCTCAGCGTAGGCGAATGAATAAATATTACATGCATTGTATGATTCTCTTCAAGTTCATTATCTATTTCAGGTCTATCAATCACATAACTAAAAGCAACTTTGGGTGTATGCCCTTCAGGTAACTCTTGGTTCAAATCAGCTTCCTCTAATTGATCGACTTTGTTTTTCAATTTTAAAAGAACTTCTTCCCCATTGTTCAATAAAGGAGTTCCATTTTCAAGTATTATAGTTCCTAAATTACCTTCAATTTGGCCTAAATTCAAACCTCCATTATTATAAATTTGACCAGAAAATGAAATAGGTTTATCCAGAACAAATTCATTAATGGTTTGTTTTAAATTAGGAATAGATTTTAAAAAGCCAAATTCTAAATGAAATTTATTATTTATGGAATTTGATTGATGAATTTCTGGTATTCCTTTTAACTCGAAAAATCCATTTACATTTTTTTCAATGTATTTATGTAGTCCAATACCTGTTGGATAATATGTATCTATCGTTCCTTTTAATCTTCTCATTTGGGATCCAAAATACATGTCATCCATATCTGGGTTTACAGAACATCCTTTCTTTTTTCTTTCTTCTTCCGCTTGTCTTTTAGCCTCTTCTAGTTGTTCTTCATCTATGTTAGACTCATCATTACTGTTGTTGCTGTTGTTGGAATTATTATTATTCTGTGTTCCATTATCGTTTTGGTTATCTTCTTTTTTGCAAAAAACCTCTCCAAAATCCTCTCCAATCATACTGCCTATAGCATATCCTCCACTAAATCCTGAACCGGCACCTGCAATTGCCCCTCCAACTGTTCCAGCAGGTCCTGCAGCACTACCTAATAAACCACCGCTTACTCCTCCAAGCACCGTGCCGGCAGCAGCACTGCCTACTCCTAACATCAATTTATATTTATTAATACAGTCAGATTTAGAACTGGCTCTCCCTAATTCATTCCAATCATTACTTAGATTGGATAATGAATCTCCTTCGTTAAATAAGTTTTCGTAAGTGAAATCCATCCAAGTGTTGCTCATTGAATTAAAATAGAAACTTGAACTATGACCAGCAGCAAAGCCTTGACCTAATTGAAAATTATTAAATCTTGCCATGATATTCTGTGCTTCCGTGTTTAAGCTATTGTATTTTTTTAATCGTGAAATAGCAGTAAGCGAAATAGATTCTAATCCATTTAAGCTATCAATAGCAGAAGATACTGCTGATAGTTCTTTGACGAAATTTATGGTATGCTCTTTACTTTTCATTACTAATTGAATATTCAAAGAATTATTCAAGTTTCGGTATAATTTACTCGCTTCATAATCTGCCAAATCATCTAAGTTCACAATTGTACGCTTACCTAATGATTTATTATGTAAATCACTTAATCTCAAAATAGCATCTCTGGTTTTATAAAATGAAAAGCTAGCCGGTTTCATTGTAATTTCACCATGTTCATTTTGAGTTGAATAATTTTTCAATAAATCTAACATTGAGTTAAAAGCTCTTTTTTTTCGAATAATTGTTAAATCATTTGACATAATCTTTTTTTTAAAATTTAATATTGACTTGTAATAAGATCTTTTTTTATGATGAGTACTATCATATCTTATAATGATAAAAGTACTCTTGAAAGAAGCATAAAAACATACCCACTACTGGGTAAAACAAACACCCCTAACCATTATTCTTAATGATTAGGGGTGTTGCAGGCTGTACTTCCACTCCCGATAGCTATCGGGATAGTGCGAAACCTCACCCTTCGAGTACCTCAGGGTTCGAACTAATCCGAGGACTGAGGATCTCGAAACCCCATAAGTTCATCCTTCGAGTAGCACTTCGACTTTAGATAGCTATCGGGACAGCATACATCTCAAAGTCGGAAAAAGAACAAGTTCAATAATATTTAAACAAGTTATTACTAGCTCTCTAAAACTTCAAGGACATTGAATACCCTACTTGTATCTCACTAAATCCATTATATTCCCAGGTAGAAGTATTGGTATATCGATATCTAAAAAAGAAACGATCGTCTTTTCTTCCCGAAGGTGAAAAATGAGCATTGATTTCCACCTGATGCAACCATTGTTTATCATCTGATAAATTGGAGGTAAAGGCCTCTTCCGAACTAATGTTAGAAAAACCATCTGTCACTGTATTAAATCGTATGGGACGTAATGCCAAATTCGCTCCATACCGTTCTTCTGGTCGTAATCGGAGAATGAATTCTGGATAAAATCTCCAAGTATTCAAATTAAAAGTTTGCACAATATTAGAGATAGTTTCGTTATTAGCATTCTGACCATTGACAGGTCTTCCTCTGGTATCTAACACTCTAGTTCTGGCATATCGACCACTGGCATTTACTTCCAGTCGCATTTTGGAAGTTGGAAGGTCGAATGAGAAGATATTGAGATCTGCACCAACACTTATATTTTCATGTCTTAGCAAATCTAACTGGGTTACATAAGATAAAGAATCTGTGCTTGTACCATTAAATACTGGAAGATAAGACAAGGTTAAATTTTTGTCATCATTATTAGCATTTAATCGAGACCAACGAAATTGAGGATTGATATAATTAAGATATCCATAATTGAAACCTCTATTGATATAGCGCTCTCCGAACAACGAAGTTCTTCGTTTGGTATATAAAGGTATTAATTTATTAACTTCAAACTGAATGACTCCATTTGGATCAGTTTCTTTTAAACCATTAAAATCTGAATATGCGCTTAAACTAAATAACTTAGAACTTTTATCTTTTTTCAATTCTTTAGAACCTTGAGTATCAGAATCTATTGGTAATTTCACTACCTGATCTCTGGGGCTAAAATCTAATCTATCGTTTTGTAGAGTTTGGATGTAATTGGGGAATAAATACTCTAATTTCATCTCAAACTGTTTGTGTTTTCCATTATATACGTACAACTTGTACTGCTTGAAATCATCAAAATCTTTGGAAGAACTAAATCCGTAGGGAAATTGATTTACAAACTTTAACTCTTTCCCGGTATTAATTTCTGTATCAGGACTTGATTCTAAAACTTCCTCAATAATCGTATTAAAATATTTAAGTTGATCATTATCTCTCGTAGGCACTGTAATATTACCTAGAACAACAATATGTTCTACAAATCCATCATTGATGTCTAATTGAATATCTTTTGCGCTAAATTCCCATAAAGGTGCTTTCTTTAATTCTGATAAAATATTATTTCTTAGTTTTTTATACTTTTCACTAATTTCTTTTTCTCCTTTTTTTAGTGTTGATAGAATATCACTAATTTCTTCTTTGTTAATTTCATTAATATCCAAATCATTTAAATAAAATTGATTATACATTTCTTTAATCTCTAATAACAAAGTATTCATAGTTCTTTGAACATTTTCTCTTTCTTTTTCTAGGTAATTTCTTCCATCACTATCTCTTTCTAATCTTAATGTAATTAAATCTGATTCTAAGTTTTTAAACTTTTTAAGATTTCTAAAATAATCATTCTGTATTTCCATTAGATCAGGGTATGTTTTAATAACACTATCATCAAGAGCATTCTCAATCTTAATATTCTTACCCTTTAAATCGTCTTTTGCTTGAATAAAATTATTAAAAGAGATTTCATATCCGTCCACATTATTTTTAATATTTGTAATCCGTCTACTTAACATTTTAATTTCATCTTCAATAGATTTATTCTCATCAGTTATATATTCTATAATTTTTTCTTTTCTATTCAGTAAATCCATTAAATCTTTAAGTTTTTGGATTAGACTTCTAGTTTTACTTAATTCTCCTTTAAATTTCTCATAAGGCTTAATAGATGATTCTATTTGATCATAAATCTCCTGATTTTTATAAAGCAACAATCTCTCTTTTATAAGTTCCATTCGTTTATTTCTGTTGTAATCCCTAAAACTATTTATGATATCGCCATATCTACATAGAAATAAATTTGGTTCTTGTATGTATCTTGCTCTATATTCTCTTGATTCAGAAGAGAAATGGGATCGGATTTTATTGATATAATCACTTATTAGATTTTTGTGATTTTCACTTCTCTTTCCACTTCCATTACATTGTGAATCAATATTTACTGTATTATTTAAATCAACTTCTTCATTTGAATTAGCGTTAAGGGCTTTTGAATCATTCAACTTTTCAATATCTAGAGTTTCTTTTGCTTCTTTGTAATTTTTACGGATCAAATATAATTCCTTAATGAGGCGATGGTGATTTCTTGTCCTATTATTGAAATAGGTCTCGTAACTATTATTAGGAAAATATTGTATTCTTTTAACATCTGTATTATAATGTAATCTACCTGCAATAGGTTCATTGTCATACTTAAAAATCAATACTAACTGCGAATTAAAATAGGTATAAAGATTATCTATTTGACTATTTAGTTTTGTTTTATTCTGATAATATGAAGGTGTACCTTCCTTAGATTCGATAGTACTTTTTAATACGTTTTCGAATTCTTTTTCAATTTCTAATCCTTTCTTTTTAAGCTCTAAAACATCAATACTATCTTTTAACTTTTTAAAGATCGAATTTATTTCTACTTTAAAACTATACTTGGTAAAAGGATTTAATGTAAACTCTGGAATTTCTTCTATACTTTCATTGATATTCTTCTTTATTTTAAAAGTCACTTTTGAAATGGTTTCGGCTTCTGCCGAAATAAACAAATTAGTTCCTTCTATGTTCGTTCCTATAATTTTTTTCTGAGCATTTCCAGTTACCGTAATGATAGTAAATAGTACGGCAAGAATGAGTTGATTTTTCATTTTGAATATATTTTAATGAAGAGTCCTATTGTTGTTGTGTCAATTGGAGTACTAACTTTTTAGTTTCATTATTAATGGTTAGATTTAACGTATCTGATAATTGTGAGTTCGTTAGCATAAATGCCTCAGATCCTATATTATCTACTGATCCCATTGTTTCACCATTGATAGAAGTTCCAGTAAATTCCCCTGTAGCTAAATATGTTCCTGTTAAAGATTTGAATTCGGGAGTATTTTCTAATGGGAGTAATAATATCTGATTATTGGTATTGATATTCCCATATATATTAAATACTGGTTTTATTATAGTATCCTGAGTTGAAATAGTAACAATCTGTCCTGTGCCTTCATAGCGTCCTGCAAGATCATTTTGATTGTTGGGCAATTCGATTACGCTTATATAGGTATTATCGGTATCCAGTAGAACTCCGCTTCCATCAAATAATTCGGTGTAATCTCCAGTATTAAAAGGTATTTCGTCATTCGTAATAAACTCTATATTCTCAAAAGATCTCGTGGCATCTTTAAAGTTTATAATTTCATAGCGAATAGAACCATTTATATAATTGGTCGAATTTACCTTAAGTAAGGTGGTTATACCTCCAGAAGAAGATGTTGTGGCAAACTGTTGTTTAAAATCAAATGTTCCAATGTTTGGTAAAAAAACAGCAAATTCTTTTTCTTGATTTTGTTCAAAATCTAATGTTCCTAAATTATCATCACAGCTTAGACTAGTGAACATTAAAGCGATTAATAAAAATAATTTAATTCTCATAGTTGATTTGTTTTAGTCAATAAAAAACCCATACCAAAACATCTCTTGGATATGGGGGCTTTATATTTTTTTTTGAATTATAGAAGCAGAAAAAATACTTTATCTGGGGAGAAATCAGTTTTCTCCTATCTCTATATATCATAGTTACATTCTGTATTATGTGGATAAAAATACGCTCGAAAGAAGTGCAAAAACATACCCACTACTGGGTAAAAAAACACCCCTAACCATTAGTATTAATGATTAGGGGTTTAGTGGGCTGAGGTACTCGAAGCCCGAATTACTCACTCTTCGAGTAGCACTTCGACAAGCTCAGTGTGACACCTCAGGGTCCGAACCTATCCGAGGGTTGAGGCTCTCGAAACCCGACAACACTTCGACACGTGTCCGCCTATGGAGGAAGCTCACCCTTCGAGTACCTCAGGGTTCGAAGTCTCCTTACGCCGCATCCGGATTCTGATCCGTTTCATCTGGGATATCATCTTCTGTGCTGCTACTTCCAGAATTTACAAATCGTTCTCGTAGTCTACTGTACAGTGACTCTGCTCCTGCTACCCCACTATTAGCGGCGACTCCAAACATCTTATATGCTAATAAAGAGGTACTATAGGCTTCGGATCCGGCAAGGATACGGGTATCATTTATCTTTTCTGAGAGTTCTGCCAACTCTAATGCCAATACCTTCAACTCGTTATACAAACCATAATCCTTTTCTAACTCTTCCACATTAATAAAAGCAGGAAGGATATCTCCGTTTTGCCGCATACTATCCAAGGTATCTTCTACAAAAATCTTGTTACTACGATTGATCTTTGGGAGCGTGATCCGTTCCTCCTTAGTTAATCCCGTTAAAAATGGCAACAGTGTATTGATTTCTTCAATTCTGTTTTTTACTTCTGTGATCACTGCTGGATCTACGGTTACCGATAATCGGTTGTTTAATACATTACTCATACTTCATTTGTTTTAGTAATCTGGATGTTTATTATTGAATTAAATATCAATTGGCAGTCTGTAGAAGACTAATGCTTCACAAGCTTACCCTTAGAGAACATTTCGACACATGTACGCCTTATGAAGGAAACTTACACTTCGGCTTCGCTCAGTGTTCGATTCCGAGGGCTGTACTTCGACAGGCTCAGCATCCATCTCGAAGTCCGACAAACTAGGTGTTTCACCAGGGTCCGAGAGCCTCACCCTTCGACAATGTCTAACAAGCTCACTGTACAAACAATATCTAAAACTCTACATAAACACATCCAGATTGAGTTTAACATTCATTTGAGTAGCTATAGGGTCAATTACAATACCGATAATTTTGTATTTGAGTCTTTGTATTGATAATCTTCTGTTAAAATTAAATCTTAACCAATTAATTTTTAACACTTTCTGAAAATTATTACCGATTTTTCAATACCAAAAACATATACTGACAGCCTGACGTTGGAGTAAAGCCTTATAAAACAAGACTTTGAAAACGCTTTCTTTGTAGACTCATACATTTTGAATTCCTGTATTAACGCTTACTCACTAGATAGATACTGACAGCTGTGATTTGGTTTGTGAGGAATATACTGGCGTTGTGGCAGCTAACACTTCGGCTTCGCTCAGTGTTCGAATCAACTCGAGGGCTGAGGGTCTCGAAGCCCAGTAAGCTTAGTAAAGGCATCAAAATATTGTGAATTCACCCTTCGAGAACATTTCGACAAGCTCAATGTGACACCTCAGGGTTCGAATCTATCCGAGGGCTGTACTTCGACAGGCTCAGCATCCATCTCGAAGCCCGGTAAGCTTAATATTTATCTCAAAACTCTGTAAATTCACCCTTCGGGAACATTTCGACAGGCTCAATGTGAACTTCAGGGTTCGAACACTGGCGAGAGCTGAAAATCAAGCCTACCAATTCCCATCCAGCACTTGTTTAAGCCAACGGGATCGTTCTGGGCTTAATTGAATTTCAGTATCAAAAGGTGGATGAAGGATGACACTCACTTGTCCGGGTTTTGCAGGAACCAATTTATCAATCGCCTGGATATTTACTAATAATTGCCTATTCAACCGTACAAATATTCTTGGGTCTAATACCGATTGTAATTGCTGTAAGGAATCATCTAAAGGAAACAACTGATTATCCCACAACTTAGCAAATACCAATTCGTCTCTATAAAAATATGCGATATCCTTTGTTGTCACAGGAATCATACTAGTTCCTGATCGCAATAAGAAACGTTCTTTGTATTGAGGTGCATTCGGTTGTTTTAACAATTGTGTAATATCGACATGTCGTAAAACTCGTTCTTCTTGATAGGTATGCTGCTGTTGGTACTGTTGTATCGCCTGTTGCAAATCTTCTAAACTCAGAGGTTTTAATAAATAATCAATTCCTGTGGTTTTAAATGCTTTAACCGCATAGGCATCATACGCAGTAATAAAGATAATAGGAACAGCAATAGACACAGCGTCTAGGATTTCAAAAGAAAGTCCATCAGATAGCTGAATATCCATGAAAATCAAATCTGGATGCTCATGATTCTTAAGCCATTCTACACTATCTTGTACCGTGGCAAGCATAGTAGTTACTACAATATCTGTATCCAACTGAGAAATCAGTTTCACCAAGTGATCTCTCGCTGTCGATTCATCTTCAATGATTACCGTTTTAATTGGATCCATTCGTACTAAAAATTAGGGGTACAGAAACACTAAACTCGTCATCCGTTCGAGAAATCAACACTTCTTTATCTGTTAAAAAATCATATCGTTTGGTAATATTATCTAAACCTGTACCTGTAGTATGTACCTGCTGTTTTGGGTTGTGATTGTTCTTTACCGTAAAATAAGTATCATCCGCCTGAAAATAAATATGCAATGGTGCTTGATCATCAATACGATTGTGCTTTACTGCATTTTCTATTAACTGCTGTAATACTAGTGGTGGAATACTCTTTTCTGAAAATAAACTGGTATCCACCGTATCATGGACTTGTAAGGCACTCTTATATCGTTGTTCAATTAATGACACGTATTGTTTTACCATTTTATATTCTTGTGCTATCGGAATCATAGCTTGCTCGTTATGTTGCAGAATGTAACGATATACATCAGCAATGTTTTTTAAGAATTTTTGAGCCAATTGACTATCTTCATTGATCAAATAATACAACGTATTAAAATTATTAAACATAAAGTGTGGATCCAATTGATTCTTTAGGATCGACAAATTAGCTTTGATGATTTCTTTTTTAAACTTCTCATTTTGGATTTGTGAAATGTAATACTGATTTTTCCAGTTATACGCCAATTGAATCAAGCCTAGTATAACCGAAATCGCAATTCCTATCAATACAGAAAAAACCATATGTTGTAATAAAGGTGGCTCACTATGCAAAACCCAATGATCTAGCCATTTGTATAAATAAAACAAAATGGTATAGGTAATGGTACCAGTTACAACACCTCCTATTAGTAGAATTACATTAGAATCCGAACGTTTACTTACATAATTTTGTGCGCGACTTATGGTTTCAAAACAAAGAAATATGATAAACATCCATAACACCTCAAAAAAGAAATTAAATCCTGGTGGTTCTTTAAATTTAGAAGCGATATAAATGATTCCCATCATTACTGCAGCAATGATAAATACGATCATGCATCTCCAAAGCAGTGATAATTTTGGTGGTTGTTTTTCCATATATACATATGCTAAATCAAGTTAAAAATAGCTATTTACATTAGAATACCGCAAGACTATTCTTGCTTTAAGCGGTGATTACTGCAAAATTAAAAACCCTTCAGTATACGTATATGGTGTTTCATAGATCAAATATCAGAGTTCACACAATAGATATCCACTTTCAAAGAATTCTCAAAAAAAATAGAAAGGAAACCTCCTAATTTTGAATCATCAATCTAAAAACGTGAACATGAGAATTATTGTATTACTTGCCCTTTGCACATTTTCTTTAGCGTATCCTCAAAAAACTGTTGAACTATCTGATTATAGTTTTGAAGTAGAACAACTCACCGATAACACATTTGTTTCTTTTACCAAAAAGCATTTAGAGAATAGTCAGTTTGTAATGATTGGGGAACAGCATGGAATTAAAGAAGTGGGTGAATTCACCAATGCTCTTTATAACATTGCACAACCTTTTGGATACAAAACTCTATGTATCGAGACGGATGCGGTTGCCGCCAAAACCATTCAGAAAGTAGCAGGTTCCAAAGATCCTATAACTGCTGCGATAGCTATACACAAAGAGTTTCCATTTGCTATTCCATTTTATAATAATAAAGATGATTATACCTTATTTACGAATGTGATACAGCGTAAAGGAAGCATCTGGGGAATTGATCAAACATTTATGGTACAGTTTCGTATGAACTTTGATCATCTGATACGTACTACTAGTAACGATAAACTCAAAGCGAAACTTGCTGTTTTACAAAAAGATGCTGACGCAGCTTACTCGCAAGCTATTGGGAATAAAAATTTCAATGACACCTATATTTTTAAATATGATGAAACCACACATCAAGAATTATTACAAATCGCTACAGATCCTAAAGAACAAGAAATCCTGAAGCAATTATGGAAAACCAAAGAAATCTATGCCTATAACAATCTTACTAAAGAATACTACAAAAACAATAATGTACGTGGGCAGTTAATGAAACGAAATTTTATAAACTATTATAACCAAGCTTTACGAAAAGAAACTTTGCCCAAAGTTATTTTTAAACTAGGTGCTAATCATGCAGCAAAAGGATTAACAAGAACTAATATTTATGATGTCTCTAATCTGATACATGAACTAGCCATTGTAAATGACAAGAAATCTTTACACTATCTCGTTATGGGAATCTCTGGTACAGTTGCTACCGGAAATCCATTTGCTCCCAATCCGGTAGTACCTTTTGATAATATCAAACATTTTCCTGAAGAGTTACAAAAAATAGTTCCCACTATAAACCAAAAATACTATGTGCTAAACCTACAACCGCTACGAGTATATGGTTATGGAGATCGATTTTCCGATGCCTTTAAAAAAGTCCTGTTTGCCTATGACTTTGTGGTGTTGGTGAAAGATGCTGAAGCTTTTAAGAGTTTTTAGTTTTGAAAAGTTATTTGATCGAGGTTATTTTATAATAATCCGTATTATCACTCATAACCTGAGCGTCAAATTTCATTCGCTTATCATGGGAAACAATCGATATTTTCTGAGCAGATTTATCAGCGATAAACTTTCCTTCAATCAATTGGGCAGAAAAATTGGTATGTTCAGCCTGTAAAGTATCAAAGGTTAGATTCCCTAAACTAGCACTCGTTACATACTTGCATGTACTATCCTTCGGATTGGTTTCTACAATTTTAATCCATCCATGCGCTAAAAAAGGTGTTTGATCTTCATCAAGAGTCTGATGGATAAATCCATAGTACTTATCCCCTATTTCTGGTAAGGAAACAAAATCATCCATCGCACTGTTAGCTTGTGGACCGGTAAAAAAAGCTAAGTAAAAAATAAAAGCACTTGCTGCCAAAATCCCAATAGCTGCTGTAGAAAAAACGAGTTTACTAAACCATGAATAGGTTTTTCCAGCATCTAGAATTGGGTATTCTTTGATATAGGCCAATGCCGCCTTTTTCATTTGTGATGTCCAGTGTTTTCTTGGGATTTCTTTTTTATCGGTAGTGGTATAAAACTCAATAACTGGTTTTTTCTGGATATTCTGGATCAGTCCGGTATTGATTACTTTTTTATAAAGATTTACCTCCATCAACACTTCAGATTTGTTGTAAGGAGATACGAACTGGCTTTTTAACGTATGGTAATGCTCAAGGTGTTCATTTAGGGCGAAAATAGGCATAATGTGTGTTGTTAGTTGCTGATATTCAAAGTAACGGTTTTCCTACATAAAAAACACCCCTGAAAACCACTGTTCTTGTTGGAAGATTCCCTTAATTTTTTTAAGGATTAAATTGCTATTCGCTTCTAACTATATATAATGAACTAATAATAAAACAAATACGTATAGGTTTGATGTTAATGCCAAGGTTTTTTAAGCTAAACTCTTTTTCAAAAGAATAATCCTGGCAAAGCTCCGAGATTCAGGTGCGTAGCGCCGCGGAGTTTGCAGGATGGTTTTTAGCCTAAGCTAAAAAATTCCTATGAAAAAGTGTCTTTTTCTTTGGTTCGTTTCTTTTGGACAAGCAAAAGAAATGAACAAGGGAATGGATTACATCTATTATACTCAACTAAAATATAGAAAGCTTACTTGTATGAAAGATATAGTACACAAAGTTTTCTATTGATACCGAAGATTAGTTATCCAATTGATAATCATAGTATCTGATAACAACTTTCCGATAATGCGATATTTGGAATATTTCAAAGGATTTTCTGTATTTAAAGCTTCAGACATGACTCCAATTTCGGGTTGGTAATAACTAGAATGTATAAATCTAACTTCCTGATCTTTTACCAAAATATATCCCGTATGATCATCCAATCCTACTAGATAAAGTCCATTACCTTTTGGTAAGAGATATTCCTCTACATCTTTGACTGATGCATTTGTAAAACGCTTGATAGCATTGCCTGCTAGCTTTTTGATAAATATTTCTGATGCAGATTGCGCCCATTTATATCTAGGAATATTGAATCCCATATCCTCTAAAGTAGTCGTAATAAAATAACCGCAAGCTATTTTTCCTTTTTTAGGCGTTTTGGTATGACCATTAAAATCCCACTGCGTTCCATACCAAAATGGAAATATCTTGTCTGTCAAAGTATTATAAATATATACTCTACTTTCTGTTATAATAGTATTTTTTTCTTCTGCGGAAACTGCATTGGTATAGGCTATTTGTTTTGATTTCCTTGTCCTTTCTATATCCTGAAGCAATTCGTCATATGTTTGCTGTTGAGCAAAACATTGAATACTGCATAAAATGATGATGATGAAAATTCCCTTATTCATTAGACAAAAACTTTGGTTAGGTGGTGGTATATACAAAGATTATTCCTTTTTAGATAAAAATAAGTGCTTTGATGAAAGTGTAAGTAAAAAAATATTCTCTTAAAAGTTATATAAATATTGCCTCTTTTAATTGATTTAGGTATCCCTTTTCTTTTTTTCATTGCCAAAAAAAGAAACAAAAAAGTCTAGGCTTACAAAACGAACTTAAGAAAATACTACGGCATCACCAGCCACGGATGAAAAAAACTCGCTATGCTCAAACAGTTTTTCATCCCAAGTCCAAACTGCTGCCTTGATTTTTAAAATTCTTTTTGATAGGCCGGTACAAAACTTGTATTATACTATACTAAAATCACGAAGAGTTATTTAAAAATAAGAACTGTTTTGAAACGAAACAGAAAAATTTGTGATCAGGGACTTTTTATAAAAGTTAAAGTAAAACTATGTTACTTTAGAAGTTATATCGCTATGACTTCTTTTTCTTTTTTTTCAATACCAAAACTTCAACACCTCATAGCTATTGGGATAGTGTTACAAAATGTGGTAGTCCTATATAAAAAATTAAAAAGATCAATCCTCTAACACCAAACGTAAATATTTCAGATCGCATTCTTCGAAAACGGTAAATTCATTCATAGCATTGCCATAGTTTTGTATCACAATTTCATTTTCACTATAGCTGCCTTGCACCTCTCTTTTAGGATTATCAGCAAATAATTCTTTAAAAGTGATATAACCATCCTTAATTACAAAGGTTCCTGCATGCTCTCTTTTGTTCGTTTTTAGATAATATTGATCTCCTTCTAATTTGATTTCCAAACCACAAGAGGATTTGGTTTCTAAGGAATAGGTTTTATTATGCAAATGATAACTACCATAATACCTTAGTAATTTTTCTGATTTTCGTATTGTCTTTTTCTCCTCACAATCATCTTCTCCCTTCTCAAAAGATTCGATATTCGTAGTTTCTATACGTACTTTGATATCATAAAATCCATTGTATTGATGGGTATCCATTACGAGAATCTTATCCACTTGAATAAACTCACCAGTACACTTTACATCCCACTCACCCCCAAAGGATTGCATTTCGAAGGCATCTAAAATTCGTACCAACGCATTCTCTTCTTGGATAAATAGTGACAGCGTTTTAGAATTCATAGGATTTGGTCTGGAAGACCCTATATAATAAACTATTATCCCAAAAGCTCGTTTTCCCTCTGCAACTGTGTAATTGGCTGTATCAATAGCAATCTCTTGGATCTCAATAGCATCAGAATACCAGTTATTCTTTTCGTAAAACTGCTGTTTGATCTCTGCGGTTTCCGAATCTACTACCAATACGTAACTGTTCAATACATACACTTCCCAATCATATTCTTGGCTTGCCACCGTAGGAATTACCACAATAGTACTACTAGTATCATAGGGCATTACTTTCTGCACTATAAACTGCTCATATACTTGTCTGGATGATACTCCTAATTGGTCTAAAATCTTGGCTATAAATGGAGTTGGCTCAAATATATCCTCATATTCTTCTGGGATTACATTGGTTTCTTTGGTTTCCTCAACACTCTCGACTGCATCTTCTACCTTTTCGGGAACTTCTTCTACCGCGTTCTCTACTTTAGCACCATCTTCTAGAATGGTAATTCCTTCTTGTTGCGTATCCTTCTTTACTGAATTAGAGTTACAGGAAATTAGAAGAATAAGCGTAAGTACAATCAATAGATTTTTCAAAAGGATCGTTTATTTAGGATTATGTACAAAGTTATCTTTTTTCCAGCTCTCTTACCTTATACTTCTCGTTTATACTAGGGTGTGCTATCTCTCCTAAGCATCTTTGAATTTCTGAAATACAAATATCATCGTATTTAGTTCCTTTATAAAAAGTCAGTGGTTTTAAGGTGATTTTATCATCTTTCGTATACAAAGTTTGAATACTAAACTGCTGAATCAAAGGCGTATCCAATAACTCTACGTAACCTACAGTTTTATCATTTACAAGTACCTTTAACTCCTTTACTCTCCCATTCTTATAAAACAAGCTTTTACTTTTAGTATATCCATTGACCAAACTTAACTGCAAAGGAAACATTATAGTATCGGTGCTTTTTAAAACGTTATCAGGATGTAACTTAACGGTATTATAGTCTCCTAATATATTCGGTCCTTTATTAATAGTAATATCAATAAGTACTTCTTGATTCTCTTTAAAAACATAGGCGGACAAATACGAAAAATCCTTTAGATTCTTAATAGGGTAATTTTTGTTTTTATAATTACTAGAAAAATTAAAGTTTAATAGTTGCGCATAGGTAATATCAACTCCTTGCGCGCTACCAAACATTTTTTCGGACCACACACTGAGTTCATCTTTTAATTCAGATTGATAGTATTCGAATATAGAAGAGAACTCATTAGAAAAATAACCCATTTGACGTAGTGAGGTAGAATCAATCGTCGCTTTAATTATACTATTCTTCTCTTTTTGTGCAACGGATTTGGTGTTAGAAATAATCACAAATAATACAGTAATAATAAATCTATAGTTCATAATTTATATCCTTTCTAGAACAGTTTGAGGTATTTTAGATTTTTTACCATTTGCTTTCATTTGTTCTATGTAAGTAAGATAAGCTTTTTTGGCTTTTTCTTTTTCTCCTATCCCCCAATATGCATCTCCTAAATTAATATAAGCTACGGTTCTATTTGGAGCCTCTTTGATGATCTTTTCTAAAAGAAAAATAGCCTCTTCATATGCTTTTGCTTGTTCTAAATAATAAGCGATATCATTGTAGCGTACTAATGCTTTTTTTATTTCTAAATTATACAATGCAATACCTAATACCGTAGTATCTGCAAACAGCTTTAGTCTATCAAAATCACGCTGATAATATAAATCTCTAATTTCACTAACATACGAATCTATATTTTGTGTATAATTTTCGTCTTGAAAGTTCCTGAAATTTATGATTTGTGTTGTATCACTTTCGAAATCAATTGATGAGTTATATGAATAGGAAGTATTCCCCTGAAAAACCTTTCCAAAAAGTGTTTCCTGCTGTCTACCACTGTACAAATGATACGCCTTCTCAATAAAAACATTTTGATCCTTGAAAACAATTCTGTGCTGAAATGACTTATATTTATAATGAATGAGGTCAAACTCATATTGGATACTTATTTCATTATTTACTTTAGCACAATTACAAACGATTTCAAAATCAGTAACCATTTCATTAGCTGAAACGTCTTCGATCAATTTAGCAGCAGGAATCTTAAATTGTTGATCATTGTTTTTTATAAGAATAGATCGATCCTTCAAATCTAGATCAATGATATAGATATTGTCATGACAGCTTTTAGTAACCTTATATTGTTTAGAATCCACAACAACATTTTCAGAAGAACTATGTTGTTTATAATTGGGAATATTTTCTGTCTTACTTTGTTTACAAGAAAACAGAAAGCAAATAATTAGAAAAAAGATATTGTTTACCAACTTTGCCATTTACTCGCTAAAATCCTTTAAACTAAAAGTAAGCATGTAATTATCTTCTTTTTCAATTGTGTATACACCTTTTACAGTTTTAAAACCTTCCAAGCCTTTATTGAGATTAGGATTATCATGATTATAAATCACTAGAGAAAAGGGTAATTCATTATTTTCATTAAAACAGGTTTTATCAAAAGTGAAATTTTTATAAAATTCTCCTTTTCTGGTATAGATACTATCTGCTATTTTAAATTTTGTCTTTACCGCTTGCAAAATATTTTTTACAGGAACATTTTCTACTTTATTCAAAGTATATTCCTCCTGATTTAGATGGTAAAAGTTCTTTTTGCTTAGAAATCCGCTTCCTTCCCAAATTTCAAAAAAATTAATGAAAACTTCTTCATTAGTATTTATTACAAAAGGAAAAGTAATCTTTCCCCCATCTTCATGTAAAAAGTTTAGTAAAGTATCTTTTTTGTTAGAATATATAACCAATCTTTCTTCTCCTTCTTCAATAATTACATGATTGGCATAAATTTTCACATCTTCATTTTGCCAGATTACTTTATCGTTGTTTTCAATAATATTGCGTTTACTCTTATTGCTTTTATAACTATAAAATATAGCTATGATGACAATAAGATAAAAGCATTTAAGTATTGACGAAGAGCTTTGAAATATCATTTTAAAATTTCCACATCTGATCGTTTAACATATCCACCAGAAACAATCTTACCATCATAATACACTTTAACCCAATCATCATTAACATCTTCCATATATGCAATATCTTCTTTCACCAAAAAGGCCTTTCTTTTTGATGTTTCGGACATTTCATTATGAAAAAAGGTTTTATCAGTTGTAACTTTTATCTTCTTAGATTGTTCTTTAATCTTAAAATCTTTTAGATAATCTATTTTGTCTAATTTGGATCGTTGCTTGAGCTTTACAAAAATTTCTTTCGGGAGAGCATCTATTTTAATAAAACTAGACTCATTGTAAAGTTCATCATCATACATATAACTTGAGGTTAACTTTGTTGTATAGAAAAAGCTATCAAAGCTAAAACTTTCGTCCAAAAGTATATCATTTTTAAGTAATCTAACCATGACACTACCATCATTAAGTAGTGATTGAGAATCATATAAATCTTTCTTTTTTAATATTTCATCTACACTGCTATTTAAAAAACCTAAGAAGCTTAATTCTAAAACCGAATTATCATTACCTTCTTCATCACATATTCCTTCAATACAGAGTATATCCAAAACTTTTTTATCAAACTGTATTCTATATGGAATACTTTGATTGAGGTCTTTTTTTCCTTTCCATATTCCCTGTAACCTATCAAGAGATGTTTTAAAATTCAATCCTTGAGAAGTTTCATTTGCTACAATTGAGTCTTCTGTTTTTGAAACAGGATCGACTATCTCACTTCTATTAGGAACAGATGAACTTTGATTACATCCAATCAAGAAGAATATCATATACAAGAGAAGGAAATAACTTTTTATCTTTTTCATTTTCACAGATTGCTTTATCGGTGTTTTCATGTTTACAATTAAAGCATATATAAAAAGAGGTACAGCACAACAGCAAAAAAGTTAATACTTCAAAATTAGTTACAATCATTTTCATAAGTAAACTTTAGTGAACTCACCATTCCCTTAAAGATCTATCTTTAAAAACTCCTTCATTTCGGAGAAACCAAAAAACAATTCTGGCTTTCCTAACATATTAGTTATTCTAGTATCAAAAGGAAAATCATAATCTAATTTAATACCATATTTTCCATTTTTATTTATTAACAAAAAAGAGTAATCCTTCAAGGAGTCATTAGATAGTTTATAATCTGATTCGGAACTCAAAGATTTGAGTTCATTTCTTTCTTCAATATCAATTTGACTATCCGAAAGATAATTTCCCAATACACGGTCTATTTCATTATTTGATTCTTTTAAAATAAAATCGAGTCCTTTATCATCAATTATGTCAGATAATATGAACTCCTCTTTCTTACCAATATCATAATTTAAGTTGATATAAAATTGATCAAACCCCGATTGTATAGTAGATAAAGAAAATTGAATACTTACTAATTCTAATGAATTGTAATATACTTCATAATCACATTCCTTAGAGGTAGATAAAGCATCGTTACCATTGCAGTTTAGCTTTGCTAAATCAAATTCATATTTAATAACCTCTTGTAAAGATTTTTGTTTTATTTCGTTTAGACCATCTGAATTAACAAATAAAAAAAAATCATCATCAATTAACTTTTTAATAATTATCTCATCCAATTCTCTATAATTTTTTGCTATTGGTAATCTATATTTTAGTGAAGATCCCGTATTTTCACAATTCCTACTAAATTCAATTGGTTCAATTTTGATCTCAGAAATTGTTCTCTTTTGACTTTTACAAGAACTTGTACAGAAACTGATTAACAAACAGAGCCAAAATAGCTTTATTGTATTTATTGAAAACTTTATCATTTATTTTTTTTCTTCTTTTTTTTCTTCTTTTTCTTTTCAGGCTCTACGAAAGTTATAGTTTTAAGAGATATTTTTTGTTCCGAAATTATTGATTCCAAGGGAATAAGATTAATCCCTATAGGTTCTATCTTTATAGGTTTAGGAGAATTTTGCAATCTATCTAGTAATACTGAGGCATTTGGATCTTTTAGATTTACTTTTCTTTTTTTATGTCCTTTCTTTTTCGAAGTATCATTTTTTATAAGGTCCTTGGATAAATATTCTAAATTGGCAACTACCTTATCCTTTTCTTCTTGAGTTCCATTATTATATAGTTCCTGGTAATGTTTATACACCTTAAAACCAGATTCTTCTCTAGCTCTTAAAGTATTGTCATATCTGGCGTTCAATCCATTATTCCCTCCATTAATTCTTCTAGATACATCATACACTTTGTCACTATCACTGTAAGTGTAAATTTTTCCATTACCTCGCATCCAATACCAAAGAGCTGATTGAACTGCGAAAATTAAATCACTGGAATCCGCTAACAAATCTGATTTACTTTTCAATTTACTTCTATCTGTAACTTCTGTAAAATCAATATCTCCATGTGTATCATCAGGAAAAGGATTATTCTTTCTAAACTTAGAAAAACTCTCTAAATTATCATGAAATGTTATTTGTTTTAGACCTTTACCTCTGTAAATGTAACCATCTCTGGACATTTCATCTCCATTACCATATCTCCCAGCATATGCTCTGGATAAAAGTTCTACACCAAAAGTTTTATGTTTTTTTAAAACAATATTAAAATCAACAACTTCAACTTCTTTGCCTTCCTTATTTTTCTCTTTTTTCTTAACCGTTTTTAGATTTTCTTCATTATCTTTTTTACCATTAGTATAACCATAGAGTTTTCTTTCGTTCACAGTAACTTTCTCATCTTTAAGTATTTTCTTAAGCTGAGTGTTAGTTTTAGTAATTATTTTTCCATCCTTATCTGTAATTTTAAATATATCAGTAAGATGGTTTTCTAAAGAATTTAGTACCGTATCACTTATAACAGTACTTGTACTAAAATGAGTTGAGTGAATATGAAGAGCCGAATGGTGATATTTAGAACCTTCTTCTAAGTACTTCTCTCTAAACAACATTTCAGCTCCAATTTGAGAAATAAAATGTGCTTTTCGTAAACATGTATCCAGCTTGTAATCCTTTCTATATTTGTTTATATATTTCAAAACTTTAGTAACAAAAGCATCATTCGCCTTAGGAACAACATGTTTAATTTGGGCTGCTGTAATCTCCTCTTTACAATATGGGCATTCAAAAGGTTCCTCTTCATTTATAGTGATCGGAACTTCCTTAAAATTCAGAGATTCTCCATTATATAATATTTTCGGTATATAAGTAGTAGATTTTTTTTCGTTATTAGAATTATTTTCTTCCATATATTTTATTCTTTAAGAATTACCTCTCCGTTCTCGTTCACCACTCCACTTAAAACAACATTATTGCTACTATCACCATCACCATCTTCTAAGGTAATTTTAAGTTCTTCTCCTTCTTCTATATTTTTTACTTTAGCATATAAAAAGACCTTTTTTAAATTATTAGTTTCTTTAATCTCCGTTGATTCATCTTCATCTAACCACTTCATCTCGATTATTTTAGGTGGATCTTCTTCCTTTTCTTCCTCCCGCTCCGTCACAGGTGCGGCTTCAGCAAAAGGATTGCTGGGATTCCAGTTTTTTTCGAAAATCTGTCCTCGTACTCTTTGAATTCCTGGAGATAACAGTACTTCCATTTTTAACGGATCATTGCCTTCTGCGCTAAATTTTTCATCTAGCTGTACGCAATGACAATTGCCAAACTCAAAATCAAATAGTTTGCTAAACCCATCTCGTTTATAAAACCGAACATATCCATTATACGTGGTATGGGTAGAAAACATCCAATCATAAAATAATTCATCATTTTTGGTAGATTCTAATAATAGATGGATTTTACCATTTTGAATCGTCGTTTGTGGACGACCATTCGCATCTACCAACTGCTGATACAAAAATGCACTGTTCAGTACATTTCGTTCTTCGTCATTAATAAAAAGTTTCGCCTGAAAGGCCATAGCGTGACAATTTGGAATTTGGAAGCTGAAAATATCAAAAATATGTGGAAGGAGCTATATACAAACAAATTATTTCGATATAGGTATAAATTCCCGGATAAACTGTATGCAAAAATGATGTTTTGAAGGATATGCACGATAGAACGTTATGTAAAAGAGAGGCTTATTTTCTTTTTATTGCCTACACTTCGACTCTCGATAGTTATCAGAACGGTTTGATAATGCTAACTGAAGGCTGAGGTGTCACATTGAGCTTGTCGAAATGTTCTCGAAGTCTGACAAGTCCCGTATATATCTCAAAGTCTGATAAACTCACCCTTCGAGTATCCTCAGGGTTCGAATCAATCCGAAGGCTGAGGTGTCACATTGTCCCGATAGCTATCGGGAGTCGAAATGCTCTCGAAGCCCAATGTATAGACTTAAAGATTTATATAAACAAATATCCTCCTTTTCCAAAACTACAGCTCCTCCATCGCTATCGCGACGTCGTTTCAAAAAGGAAGTAAAACCTACAGATACTATAAATTTTGGATGATGTTCTTAACTCGCTTTTGATCGGATCACACTGGTAAGTACTTTAGCCCAATGGATCGCATCTCCTAAGGTATCAAATCCTCGGATCTTGTTACGCATAAATAACTTTTCTAATAGTACATTCATTAATCCTTTGGAAGTATAACTTACAATACCATACGCTCGTAGTTTGTAATCACTTTTGTAGAATTTTATCCAATCACTTGGTTTCACAGCATATTTATGCACTCTATTGGTAATATAAACCACTTCTCCGCCATCATGATCGTATAAATTGGTTAAATCTTCAACTAGAATTTTAGCATGATCATCCCAAGTAAAAACAACATCTTCATTTATTTCTCCGACTACATAACCGTCAAATAAATAAAAATTACCAAACGAATAATTTAACTCCTGAATGGCTTCTCGAAAAAATACAGTGTCTCTAAGGTATTGCATAGTGTAAAAATAGTACATCTATGATCTGAGTGAAGAAAAAACCTTATGAAAGGTACGTATATTTCGACTAATACCCAAAAAGTGTAGACGAATGGTATTGTATGAAGTATGAGTGGATCAAAATTCGAGAGCTGAGGTATCACACTTTCCCAATAACTATCGGGAGTCGAAATGCTCTCGAAGCCTCACAAGTTCACTATATATCACAAAGCCTGACAAACACACCCTTCGAGTATCCTCAGGGTTCGAATAATAGCAAGGACTGAGGTATCACACTGTCCCGATAATTATCAGAACGGTTTGATAATTCTAACCGAAGGCTGAGGTGTCACATTGAGCTTGTCGAAATGCTCTTGAAGCCGGATAAGTTCGCAATATATCAAAGCTAATACTATTTAAAACACTAAAATATTAATTTGATTATTGATCTTTCTTTTTTGCATTGCCAAAAAAAGAAACAAAAAACGCTAGTCTGAAGAAAATATTACTAAAAATTTTGTACGCTACGCTACATAAAATGAAACTATATACGTTTACTTAAGCTATACTGTTGATCAATAATATAACTTCAATACTTAAACTAATGACATTTTGCGAATTTTATGTTACGCTTCACTTTCTTCATTTTTTACGTATTATTTTCTTAGGACGACATTTTAAAATGATACATATCCTATCTAACATAAAAACTAATACTTTAATCTACCATGAATGAGAAATTCCTAACCAAAAAAAACCGCTCCTTTTACAAAGCGGTTTTTGACAAGTCTTGGGGTATGATCTCTGGGATTAATTCTTCAGTAATTTCATTGTTTTGGTTTGACCATCTCCTGTGATAATTTTCACAAAATACAGTCCTTTGTAACCTTCTAATTCTACATTAAAATGGTCTGTTTCTTTTTGATGATCTGCATAAATCACATCTCCGGCCATATTTCTGATTACGATACCTACATTGGTATAGGTATCATTAAGTTGTATCGCTACTTCTCCTTGTGTTGGATTAGGATACGCACTGAAATCAATAGTTTTGATTTCCTCTGCTGGTTTGGTCGTTATTTTATCATTTTCCTTACCACCAAAGTTACCTATTGTAAATTGCTCGCCACCCATTGGTTGGAATTCCTCATCTGTTTGTAAGATATTGTAATTAAGATAAGTACCCTCTTTTAATTCTACTTCTGGCTTAACCAGTAATTGCATACTGAAAGTTTGATAGGGTTCTGCTCTCACATTATAGATAATGGCTTTAGGTTCATATACTCTGTATACATTCCTATCTACCCGTTTGATTCCTTCCATTTTCGCTTCTGCCAATAATTCGTTTAATTTTTCATCTGGAATTAGGTAAAATGCGCCAATCTTTTCAAACGGAATATCTGTTCTATTTTCTGTTACAGCTAATTGTAGATTGATCGCTCTGGCTCTTTTATCAATGTTTCGTATAAATACTGCTGGTGCTACATTGTTGAAAGCATTGATATCATATACACTTACATTTTTCCAAGCAATATTATTATTGTTTCTGGTATTGTTCCATACCGAAGTTCCTTCTGCACCAATAGGATCTGTCGCAGATTCTATTCTTGCTAATAGACAAAAGTGATGCACATCATTCACAAAATCTGCCGGATTTGGTGGATACCAAGGAATTTTAACGATTATTTCATCATCTGGAGAAGTAGGAATGGCCACATCTCCAATAAAATCTCCATGTAAAACACTACTTCCTCCTACCATCTGATAGTAATTATCCCAATGTAGCGGCCATGATAATCCTGTTGATGCTTTACTAAAATATAACTTTAATACTCCATCATCGATGTTGGAACAATTCTTTCTATTAATTCGGATATATACCCAATTAGGACTTAATAGCTTGTATTCTGGGTTTTCATGTGTTAATATGCCATCATCATCGTTACGCACCCAGATATCTGGACTTAAATACATCGTTCCAGAAGAAGGTTCCGTACCGTCATCAGCCACTGTATCTCTTATATATATATCTGAAGTATCTACAGCTAGTACCGCTTGATGTGCATTTAATCGCCCGTATCCTAATTCTTGAGAATGTCCTGGCTCTGCAGGATTCCAGTTATAGTTATAGCCTCCTACTTTTTCTGCCGTACATTTCAGAATATCTTCAATCTCCTCATTACTTAAGGTAGGATCTACCGATAACATTAATGCTGCCACACCTGATACTGCTGGTGCAGCAAAAGAAGTTCCATCACTGTTAGCATATGCATTTCCATTTTGTGTACTACGAATCCCTACTCCAGGTGCTGCAAGATCTAAATTAGGTCCAAATTGAGAAAAACCAGCTTTCACATCTGTACTAGTTGTTGCTGCTACTGAAAAAGCATTTACATTAGATGCTGGATATGATATGACTCCGGCTCCTGAATTACCTGCAGCACACACAATAAATACTCCTGCATTATACGCATTTTGTAAGGCGGTGTTAATTGCTGGTGAACTACCCACTGTTAAACTCAACTGGATAATATCTGCCCCATTATCCATAGCATATATAATTGCATCATCGATAATAGAACCATTTGGAGCAAAATCTCCAACACCTTCTAACATTAATCTTGCTCCTACACCATTATTACCACCTGCAATACCAGAAATCCCCGTATTATTATTGGTTTTTGCACCAACAACTCCTGCTACATGTGTTCCATGCCAGAAAGGACCTCTAGAATCGTTATCACTATTATGGAAGTCCCAGCCTTTCCAATCATCTATAAAACCATTACCATCATCATCAATTCCATTTCCGGTTGTTGGATCATTTGGATTAGCCCATGCATCTTCTCCTGGATTGAGATATACATTCTGATATCCATCCGTTCCTAATCCCAAATCTTCATGCATCCAATCGGTACCACTATCCAGAATCGCTACAATCACATTACTATTCCCAGTAGTAATGTCCCAAGCATCTTCAGCATCAATATCTGCATCGCTCATCTGCTCTAACCCCCATTGTACCCCAAATTGAGGATCATTAGGTGTTAAGATATAAGTTCCCATAGTATTGGTAAATATTTGTTGTGCATCTACCTCTTTGGTCATCTTATCATATGAATCCAAAATCTTACTTCTGGTCGTAATTTTGAAGTCATAAAAGCCTAGTCTATTACTTCTCATAAACTTCATACCATACGTTTTTTCTAATCGCTGAATTTCTTTTTGAGAAGGTGCTTTACGAAATTGAATTGTGATTTCATCACTAAGGGTAAATTTTTGCCCCGTTTGTTCATCTACTACCTTCCAACCATCTTTTTCTTCTAAAAAGCGTTGTTGATTGATCGTTCTTGTTTTTTGTGCCCAAGCCATCGTTGTAAACAATAGCAGCATACACCATACAATAGTTGTTTGTGATTTCATTTGTAATATATTTTTAAAGTTGATGGAGTAAACTTACAAGACTACCTATGTAGGAACAATAGGTTTTTTACCCTTTACAAACGGGGATTTGTCCCTAATTAAGTATGGTTAAGCAATACTTCACTTTTTTAACCGCAAGACAGACATCTAAAAAACTAAAAATCAACACGTTATAAATAGCATACAAAATAACTCCCTGAAAACAGGGTGTTTTTTTCACTGAAAAGAGTGTTTGGTAGGGATCATAAGGGAGATATATTTGTGATGTAATTAAAACTAATCGATTAATTAACACTTATATAAAAATCATGAAAAAAACCATTTTAAATTTCGCATTAATTATTGCTGTTCTGTTTGCTACTTCTTGCAAAAACGAAACTAAATCGGATACCTCTGATACCGCTGACAAAACAGAAGAAGTAAAGACAGAAGAAAAAACCGAAGAAAAAAGCAGTGATGACAAAGCAGCATCATCTGATGGTGTACCAAGCTTTAGTGACCAAAAAGTTCAGGAGTATGTAGATTCTTATGAAGCTTACATCGAAGAATACAAAAAAGTTGTAGAAAGTAAAGATATGACAGCTTTCGCTTCTTTAGGTCAAAAAGGTCAAGAGCTTGGAACCAAAGCTCAGGAAGTTATGGGTAATCTTTCTGGAGATGATGTTAAAAAGCTAAATGATTATATGATGGCTAAGTCAGCTGAATTACAGGAGCTTTCTAAAAAGCTAATGCAATAATCGTTTAGGACCTATTAAGTTTAGTTATCATAATTGATGGGGGTTATTGAAGCAAATCCTGTTCTTATTAGAGCAGGATTTGTTAGTCTTATAAAGAAATAAAAAGTCATATAGCTAATATTAAAACGATATGTTACTACTCAATAAATTCAGAAAAGTTTTTAAGGAACAAATAGCTTCTATCGGGCTTTCATTGACCGTAGAAAAAGAAGATGAACTCATTGCAGAAAATCATGAAAAACATCTGTATCTCAAAACCTATTTATTAAATTTTGGTGGATCTGGGCAATTGGCCATTGGTGAACTGCAAATCATAAAAGGGAATATTCAAAAAGCGCTAGAAGATCAACCTTTTGAACAAAAAGACTCGCTACCGGTACAGAGAACCATTGGAAACTTTACATTACACACAGAGCAAGAAGTCGCTAAACAATCTATTAATTTGGTAGCGCTGCAAAGCCTAGAAACCTATATTTTTAAATGTGATGAGTATCTCATTATCAAACAAAAAGGAAATCATGATCTTATAAGAAAAAATCCAATTTTCATAGATTTTTTAAGAGGTAAAATGACTATTGATGACTTATTTACTAAAATTGCGTCTTTAAATATTCCCAACGGATTATATGTTCAAAAACCTATTGGATTTGGAGATCCAGAAAAGGTTAAAAAGTGGAAAAAAATAGGTACAATAGTTACGATACTAACTGCGATCACACTAATTTTAGTACGTATCTTAAAATACATACAAATACATTAGATTTTCTGATATTTTTGGGCACATCCTTCTATACAAGAAAAATATAGAAACAATCTACCTTCTTTAATCTCAAAACTAATACCAATAAAATTATTACAATCCGCCGTAATTTTTCCTTCATCCAAGGAATAACTTTCTGTGCTATTTCCTTCAGTATCTACTGATAGGGAACATAGACTTCCATTAGAAACCTGAAGGACCCCTTCTGCAAGAAATTCCAACTCCTGATTGCTAGATACTGTCTGAAAAGTACCACTACCATCTCCAGGATCAACCAATTGCTCAATCAACCGCCATTTTCCCAACAAATCTGGATTTTCTATACCATTATCATCATCATTGCTACAAGCACTTAACATCAAAAAAGGAATTACTAAGAGAACGACATACTTTTTCATTGCTATATTTTTACGTTTGTTATGTAGATACTAAAACGAACAAATGGTTGCTTTTAAAATTGAAAAACGATGAATTAGACATTGCTTATTAGTCGGCTTAAATATTTTTTTTATTAAAAAACATCTTACTTCCGATCGGCTATTCTGTATACAAACTTCAAACCACTCCAATCTTCATCCACTGCGGCGACTTTTATATCTACTAGTCCATTTTGTAGTACAAACGTTCTGATGTAATCTCTTTTTAGATACGTTGGTATTTTAGAAGCTCCTTTAGGCCAACTTACCCATAGCATTCCTGTTTTTTTTAATCCTATTTTGTATTCAGGAATTACTTTTTCTAGTTCTTCTTTAGTTTTACAAAAAATGTGGATAAAATCTGCTTCTTCCTTTACAATATCATGAAGCTCTTTCAAATCATCTGGAGTATCAGAAAACAAATCCCAATAATGATCGGGCGCATTATACAACAGTATTGTATTTCCCGTTTTAATCCCTAATTTTTTAGCTAACGGAGTTCCAGAATATCCAGCAGACATTGTATATGGTTTAATATGTGACAGTTCATAAAGTTATTAAAAAACAAATAGGATCATCACCAGTATTATCATATTCTCAATAAATAGGATTTAGATTAGGAAAAAGTTAACAATTTATCATCTAAAAGCATTGTTTACAAGCACAAAGTTTTTTACTTTCGGCGTCAATTTGATTTCTAATTTTACTAATTCATTCATTATGAAAAATACTGCACTAACTGAAACTCACCAAGCGTTAGGAGCTAAAATGGTACCATTTGCTGGTTATAATATGCCAGTATCTTATGAAGGAGTGAATATCGAACATGAAACGGTTCGAAATGGTGTAGGTGTTTTTGATGTTTCTCATATGGGAGAGTTTCTAATTACAGGTCCAAATGCCTTAGAGCTTATCCAAAAGGTAACATCAAATGACGCGTCTAAATTGGTAGATGGAAAAGCACAATATAGTTGCTTGCCAAATGACAAAGGTGGTATTGTAGACGATTTAATCGTTTATAGACTTGGAGAAGAAAAGTATTTATTAGTGGTAAACGCTTCTAATATTCAAAAGGACTGGGATTGGATTCAAAGTCATAACACCATGAATGCTGAAATGCGTGATTTGTCTGAAAATTATTCTTTATTGGCTATTCAAGGACCAAAAGCTGCAAAAGCAATGCAGTCATTAACTTCTGTTGATTTAGAAGCATTAAAGTTCTATACTTTTGAGGTTGCTGATTTTGCTGGAGTTGAGCATGTGATCATCTCAGCTACTGGATATACTGGAAGTGGTGGTTTCGAAATCTATTGTAAAAATTCTGAAGTACAGCAAGTTTGGGATAAAGTATTTGAAGCTGGAGCTGATTTTGATATTAAACCAATTGGTCTTGCTGCTCGCGATACCTTACGATTAGAAATGGGATATTGCTTATATGGAAATGATATTAATGATAAAACCTCTCCTATTGAAGCGGGTTTAAGCTGGATTACTAAGTTTTCGAAAGATTTTATCAATGCTGACGAATTAGCAAAAGAAAAAGAACGTGGAGCAGAACGAAAATTGGTAGGATTTGAACTAGATGAAAGAGGAATTCCTAGACATGACTATGATATCGTAGATGGGAATGGAAATACCATTGGAATTGTTACGTCGGGAACAATGTCTCCTTCCTTAGGAAAAGGAATTGGTTTAGGATATGTTCCTAAAGTTTTTGCTTCGCCAGGAAGTAAAATTAATATTCAAGTACGTAAAAAAGCTATTCCAGCAACGGTAGTTAAATTACCTTTTTACAAGGGATAGTTTTTTATAACAATAATAAAGCGTAAGTTAAGTTTCAGGATTACAGAGAATAGTGATCTCTGGAACTTAACTTTTTTAGCATCTAATACTATTGAAAAAGGTTTTAATCATAGGAGCTAGTGGATTCATAGGTAATGCCCTTTATAAGGAGTTGAATTCCTATTTTGATACCTACGGTACATACCGTACGGACAATACTTTTTATGAAAAGAATCAAAAATTTTTTCAATATGATATGGAGCTTGAGGATATCTCTATTTTGTTGGATAATCTAAAACCAACGATTATTGTTTCTGCTATCCGAGGAAATTTTAATTCTCAAATCGATGCACATTACAGAATCATTAGTTGGCTACAAAGAAATAAAGCTAGGCTCATTTTTATGTCAAGCGCGAATGTATTTGATACTTTTAGTAATTACCCATCGTATGAACATGATAAAACACTAAGTGAAAGTGTATTTGGCAAGTTTAAGATCAAAATAGAGAATGCATTAATGCGATTACCAACGGAAAAATACGTAATTGCTAGGGTTCCTATGATTTTTGGAGCAAACACACCTCGTGTGCAGGAAATTAAAACATTATATGATCTTAAAGCATCTATTGAAGTCTTTCCGAATGTAATTATCAATGCAACTTCAATTTCCAAATTGACACAGCAATTGCACTATATCATTAATAGAGATAAGAAAGGAATATTTCATTTAGGAAGTACTGATCTTATCTATCATTTGGATTTGATTACAGAAATATGTGATATGCTCGAGCTGGAAGACCCAATATTTAAGCAAGTCTTTGATTCTAATAATGATCGTTATCTTGCTGTATTGCCAAAGGATAATAAACTTCCTAAAAATCTACAGATTACTACCAAACAAGTAATTGATTCTGTGATTATAAAGTAATCATGTGTTCTTAACAAAATGATAATTCTAATGTAGATTTCAGCATTGGTATGTATCTTTGCTATATGAATATAGAAGGGAAAAAGATCATACTATTTGACGGAGTATGTAATTTATGTAATGGAGCTGTCAATTTTATTATCAAAAGAGATAAAAATGATGTATTTCGGTACGCTTCGCTACAAAGTGAAATTGGTAAACAATTAGCCGCTGAAAGAGGTGTAGATACTTCTCAATTGGATACTATTCTGTTGATCGAACCCGATGAGGGTTATTATCATAAATCAACAGCTGCTCTACAAATTGCAAAGCAGCTGTCTGGTGGTTATCCGTTACTTTCTGTTTTTTTAATCTTACCTAAATTCTTAAGAGATTGGGTGTATGATTTTATTGCTAAAAACAGATATAAATGGTTTGGTAAAAGAGATAATTGTGTAATCCCAACTCCCGAGCTTAAAGCTCTTTTTATTGATTAAATTGGTTATAGGTATTCCAATTTATAATATAGTTTGATTGTTAGCTTTTTCAATTTTACTTGTCTCTTCTTCCAGTTTATTTATATTGTCCATATGTACAAATCCTAAGCAACATATTGCAAAACATATAAGGACCACCGGTAATAACAATTGCTTCATACTATCTATTTTATTTTGGGTTAAAATAATTTGGGAGCAAAAAAAAGACCATCCTTTATTTACGGTTTAAAAGTAATTATGATTACTGTCGTAGACAGTAGGTATTCTAGAATTCGTAGGCATTCAATTAGAATTCGTTTACATCTAGTGAATTGTTACTTTGAAAATTTTCGAAAATCTTTGAAAATTCCCATAATTACCAATAAAAAACTGCCCTACTATTGGCTAGTAAGGCAGCATTTTGGTGGTTATCCGTTACTTTTATTATTTTCCTTTTATTCCTCCAATTCTGAAATATTGGTTCCCTTTTGTTTATTAGTTTGTAACGAATCTTGAGAAACCGTTCATTTCTGATTCGGTTGCTCAATGGTTGTTATCTCTGTTTTATTTTGATCATCAAATTGATGTTTCTCTCTTAGTTGATTATATTTCTTATCTAATTTGTTTACGTTGTCTATATGTACAATACTTAAACATACGACTGCAAATGAGATTAGAGCTAAGGGTAGAAAAAGCCTTTTCATAATGAGTTAATTTAAGGTTTATTTTATGTGTGGTTCAAAAGTATATTTATATCTGAGACAAAGTAAGGGGACTTTAGCTAGAATTCATATAGGGGTTTTCCCCCTTTTTTATTATGGGCAAGCTCTAAATAGACCTAAAATACTAAAAATCAAAGCAATAAACGTTTCCTCAATAATCCATAAACAGGTAGAAACACCTATGATATTTTAAAAAAAATGAGCCTGATTAGGCTCATTTTTTTGATATGATTTATATCAAGTCAATATATAACTGTTCTTTAGTACTATCGCTCAAAACGAAATGTAAAACCATCCACCAGCGTTTCCTGCACAGTAAAAGAAGTATTTTCAAAATTAATTCTACCTAAGTTAACGTCATTTACGATAAGATCATCAGCATCTGCAGGAGCAGAAATACTATAGCTATACATACCAGAAGGTAATATGGTATTAAATGATGAATCTGTAATCGTATTGGTAATGGTTACCATTCCCGTATCACTATTAAAGTCCCATTCAATAAGACCTTTCTCGATATCTTGATCAACCCCAGCAAATCCACCAGAAACATTTACCAAACTCCATTTTCCCTGTATTTGTTCAGTATTTACCGTATTGTTATTGTTATCATCATCATTACTACAACCTATTAACATGATAGAAAATAGTATAACACATAGATATCTCATAAGTCTTAATTTTAGTGATTATACTATTAAGACGTAATTTTTCTATATTGGTTGCGTCTTGAAGAAAAGTAGGCGCTATCAAAAAGTTTGAGCAATATTTTCTATCTCATCCAACAATGCTTCAAAATCATTTTCAGTGCTTAAGGGATTCATAATGGAGATTCTAAGATATCGTTGATCGCCTATCATTGTCTGTACAATATAAAACTTTCCTGATTTTAATAGCGCTTCCCTGATTTTAGAATTGTATGCGTTTACATCTTTGTTTGGTAAGTTTACATATCTAAAATTCACAATATTGGCTTCTGGCATTAAGAGTAACTCAAAACCTGCTCTATTCTTAAGTATTTGGGCAAATACCCTTCCGAGATCATACAATCGATCTATATTTTTCTCGAAAATATCTTCTCCATACATTCTAAGAATAGCATATACTTTTAAAGACATCATTAACTTTGTACATTCAAAGGTTCTTTTACCTGAATTGTACCATTCTCTAGATTGTTGAGAATCCCATAAATACTGAGCTCTTTGCTCAAAAGTCTTATACGAGTCTTCACTTTGTTTAAATAACAAAGCGGTATTTAATGATGGAGTCAATAGCATTTTGTGAAAGTCAATTACTACAGAATCTGCTTTTTCAATACCTGTTGCTAAATGCTTGTATTTTTCAGAAAAAACTACTCCACCACCATGCGCTCCGTCTACGTGAAACCATAGGTTATGTTCTTCCGCAAAATTTGCTAATGCATTGAGATCATCATATGAACCCGTTGATGTGGATGATGCACATCCTACCAAAGCTATCACTACTAAACCATTTTGCTTAGCTTGATCTAGATGTTCTTGTAATACACTAACATCAATCTGAAATGATTCATTTGTAGGAACTTTTATAATCCCTTCTTTTCCAAAACCAAGTATTCTGGCTGCTCTATCGATACAATAATGTGCTTCTTCTGAAACTAAAACTGCCAATTTTTCCTGATGTCCTTCTTCCCAAACCAAATTTGGTGCTTTTGCTCTTCTTGCAGCCAGTAATGCAGTTAAATTGGCTAAGGTACCTCCAGAAGTTAGAAACCCAGAAGCATTAGTATCATATCCTATTTTTTTAGCAACAAACTCCGTAACAATCCTTTCGAGCGCATTGGAAGCCATTCCCATTTCATAGACTCCTGTTCCATTGCTTAATACATCTGTCATTAATCCATAGAGACTACTGATAACAGATGGGACAGCAACTTGATGTCCCATATAACCTGGATGATGCACATGGATCGATCTATCAAGAATCTTTTTGTAGAAATCCATCATATTAGTTTCAGATGACATGTCGTCCTTCCAATAGGATAGTTCTTCTTCTGGATCTTTAAATCTAATTACAGGCGAATCTGAATCAGTTTGTACATGCTCTAAATGATCCGCAAGCATGTCTACCAATTGGTGACCTATTTCTCTAAAATCTGTTGGGTTGTATACCTTTTTTAAAGATTCGTCTAAAAAAACCTTTTCCTTGCTATTCATACAAATTGCTCAATTTTTGATAAAGGTAAAACTACCAATACTTTTATTGAGAAAAAGTATCGAATTTTAGAAAAAGTATAACAAATAAGTGGAATTAATTAGGCTTGATAGTGATCATCCCAATCTTTAACCTTAGGATCTCCTAATTTACCAACCGATTTAGCTACAATCATAGAAACTGTAGCATCTCCGGTAACATTGATCGTAGTTCTCAACATATCCAATGGACGATCTACTGCGAAAATTAGTGCTAACCCAATAGGGAGTTTATCTGATGGGAAACCGATGGCTTCTAATACGATCACCAACATCACCATTCCTGCGCCAGGAACTGCCGCAGATCCGATAGAAGCTAATAGTGCTGTTAACACTATAGTAATTTGATTACTAAATGTTAATCCTTCTGGCCACAGCACTTGCATAATAAATACGGAAGCTACCGCCTGATACAAGCTGGTACCATCCATATTAATGGTAGCTCCAACTGGTAATACAAAACTTGATACTTCTTTATCTACTCCTATATGTTCTTCTACCCTTTCCATAGTAACAGGTAAAGTAGCTGCACTGGAACTAGTAGAAAATGCTAATAATTGTGCCGGACTAATTTGCTTTAAGAACCAAAATGGAGATTTTTTGGTAATCAAAGAAACCAAAACACAGTAAAATACAATCATCAATGCCAATCCAAATATTACCACGCCTGCATAWCGCAATAATGCCAATAAAATATCAGGATCATCAGAAGTTACTACCACATTCGCTAATAAGGCAAATACTGCATAAGGAGCTGTAAGCATTATCAAATCTACCATCTTTAAAACAACTTCATTTAAGCTGTCAAAGAACTTTTTTAAGGGTTCTGATTCTTCTTCTTTAATAAGAAGCATACAAATTCCTAAAAATATAGCGAAGAATATCACCTGAAGCATCATCTTATTATCGCTCATTGCTTTTACAGCATTCTGCGGCACCATATCAACTATAAACTGTAAAGGACCACTTTCTTTTTGTCTACCTGCTTCTGCAATACGTTCGGATATTTTTGCGCTTCCTGCATATTCTGCTGTTAGTTTTTCAATAGTTTCTGGAGTAATCCCATTTCCCGGTTTCATGACATTTACCATAAGTAATCCAATGGTAATGGCGATTACCGTAGTGATTATATATATGATGATGGTTCGTCCACCAATGGTTTTAAATTTTGAGATATCTTTTAAATCAGAAATTCCTTTTATTAAAGAAGCGAGAATTAGTGGAACTGCTATTAATTTCAGAAGGTTTACAAAGATAGTTCCTAACGGAGCAATCCAATCTCCTGTAAATCCTTTTCCCCAGGAAAACTGGGTCATTAAAAATCCAAATAACACTCCGGCGATCATTCCGATCATAATCTGCCAATGCAATGCAAGTTTCTTCATGTGAATTATCTATATTTTTTGAATAGAAAAAGTCGAAGATATAAATTAAAAACAAAAAAACGGCAACCTTATTAAGATTACCGTAACATTAACTATATTTTTGAGTGCTTACTTTTTAATAGTTCTATTCATAAGCCAATAATCTACAATTACTAAGGCTGCCATTGCTTCTACAATAGGAACAGCTCTTGGCACTACGCAAGGATCATGTCTACCTTTTCCTTGCATATTCACAATATTTCCATCTTTATCAATGGTTTCCTGATCTTGCATGATAGTAGCTACTGGTTTGAAAGCAACATTAAAATAAATGTCCATTCCATTAGAAATTCCTCCTTGAATTCCACCAGAAAGATTGGTTTTTGTAGTGCCATCCGTATTAAAAAGATCATTGTGCATACTCCCTTTCAATTCGGCACCAGCAAAACCACTTCCATATTCAAAACCTTTTACTGCATTTATAGAAAGCATTGCTTTTCCTAATTCAGCGTGTAGTTTGTCAAAAGCAGGTTCTCCTAATCCCACAGGAACTCCAGATATTACACAGCTTACCAAACCACCAACAGTATCTCCTTCTTTTCTGATTTGTTTGATATATTGTTCCATTTCAGTCGCTTTATCAGCATCAGGACAACGCACGATATTACTTTCTATTAACGAAAAATCGAGTTCTGTATGTGGCTTCTCTAATTTAATAGCTCCAACTCCGCTCACATAAGCATTAAAAGAAATTCCAGAAAGTACTTGCTTTGCAATAGCACCTGCTACTACTCTACTTGCGGTTTCTCTGGCTGATGATCGTCCTCCTCCTCGATAATCTCTAATACCATATTTCTGATCATAGGTATAATCTGCATGAGAAGGTCGATAAGAATCTTTAATATGTGAGTAATCCTTTGACTTTTGATTTGCATTTTTAATCACAAAACCAATAGGAGTTCCAGTTGTTACTCCTTCGAAAATACCAGAATAAAACTCTACCGTATCTGGTTCTTTTCGTTGGGTAACGATTGCTGATTGTCCTGGTCTACGACGATCTAATTCTGCTTGTATTGCCTCAAGATCTAATGCTACTCCTGAAGGACATCCATCAATGACTCCTCCAATTGCTGGACCATGAGATTCTCCAAAAGTGGTTACTTTAAATAAGTTTCCAAACGTATTTCCTGCCATTCAAAACAATTTTCAACAAATGTACTTGTTAATCTTTAAAAAGGCGATAGTAATTTGACAGAAAACCAAGATATATTTATTAAAAATTATTACTCTTTCAGATTTAAAACCATTTTTTTACACAATGACTATTTACAATCATTTTAGAAGTATAAAATCAATCCTTTTCTAAAAGGTAAAATTGACTTTTATCATAGAAGTTTATAGGTATTAGATTCGTTAATTCCTCCAAATTATTGTATGTACAGTAGTAAGTAATATGAAAATAAAGTAATGAAAAAAAGTAGAGCTTTCCATTCTTTTTTTATATCTCGTTTTTTGTTCATTTTAGACATAAATCTATATGAGAAATAAGAAATAAATGAAATGCAAATTCCAATGATACCAATATGTGGATGAAAATATTTATATGTATCTGTAGAATGGCTAAAATGATTATCATAAATGGATTGCACTCCATATAATCCTTTAGAACTAGCAAACGATATAATGACCAGATAACAAATAAAAACAACTGAAAGAATATTCATAAATATCAAAACCTTAAAAACACGTTTGACTGCTTTTAGTCTTATGATTACACGGGTTAAGAATAATAGTATTATAAATACAAAAGGACTTATGAAAATATCAATATAAATTCTGGCAAAATTCCATCCTAAGGTATTTACTTGATCTGTGATTATGATAGTTGAAACTAAGCTTATAAAGAAGAAAAGGTTTGATATAAAATATATAATTTTGGCTTGTATTGTTATATTTCTTTCTTTCTTCATAAACCACTCACTGAATCAATTACACCCAAATACCACTTAAAACCTTCTAAGAAGAAAAAAAAGCCATAATCATTAATGTTTACTTTCTTTTTTATTTGTTTTTCTAAATTTATAGTTGCTCTAAGTTCCTTATATTCTTCTGTTTTTTTGAATTCCTCTGAATCAATATCAATTTCGTGTTGGTGTCTTAATATGATCTTAGCTGAATATGAACATTGGGAAAACGTAATTTTTTCAGTATTAACATAAGCATTCATAGGACTAAAAGTTTCGATTTCTCCATCATAATATTGTATGGGTATCTTATTTGCTTTTGAAAAATCATCTATGTATTTCCTGAAATATTCCTTTTGCTTAATTAATGAATCAAAAGAATGATGTAATGAGATATCAGTGTATATTCCATGACCTTCATCAATGTATCTTAATTTGTATTGTGGGTGAATATATTTTTGGATTTGTTTACTATTAGTTTTTAAGAGATTAAGAAACTCTTTCAATTGTGCTGTAAAATTTAGGTTATGCATAGATTCATCTGTTTTTATTGAAGTTTGCGAACCAAAAACCCATCCTGTTTCATCGTTATAATTAATTTTATACCAATAATCATAACACCCCTTAATTGTTTGAGGAGATCCTTTTTTCAAAATAATACATTTATCGCCTGTATTCAACTTCATAATAACCTCTCCATTAATGGGAGTTTCACGAATCCAAATATCTTTACCTTCAATAAACAAATAGTCTTGACCGTATAGATCACCGAAACAAATTATAATAAGAAATAGTATACCTCTTTTCATTTTTAGCATATGAATTCCGTTGAAAAGCTAAAAAGCAACAAAGCATAAAATTAAATGTTACGGATTGTTTTATTCTCCCTATTTTCAGTGAAAAAACGAGCTAAGCGGTTTCTCTTAATTAGAACCTTTATCAATCATTACTTTATAAAATTTTAAGTAATTTTCGACCCAGTATTAAAAATAAATTCATGAAGGTTTGTATAGCCGAAAAACCAAGTGTTGCCAGAGAAATTGCTTCTGTATTAGGAGCCACTACAAAGCGCGATGGGTATTATGAAGGCAATGGGTATGCTGTAACCTATACTTTTGGACATTTATGTACACTATATGAACCGAATGATTACAAACCACATTGGAAAAGTTGGGATCTGAATAACTTACCAATGCTTCCGGAAAAATTCAAAACCAAAGTAGTCGATAATCAAGGTATTCAAAAACAGTTTGGTATTGTAAAATCATTATTTGATAAAGCTAGTGTCGTTATCAACTGTGGTGATGCTGGACAAGAGGGAGAACTGATACAACGTTGGGTTATTGATCAGGCGGGATACACTGGAGAAGTACAACGTTTATGGATTTCATCCTTAACTACAGAAGCCATCAAAGAAGGTTTTACTAACTTAAAACCTTCTACCCAATATGATAATCTCTATTACGCAGGATTTTCGAGAGCGATTGGAGATTGGCTTTTGGGTATGAATGCTACTCGATTATATACTGTAAAACATGGAGGATATAAACAAGTATTGTCAATTGGTAGAGTACAAACTCCCAGTCTTGCGATGGTAGTGAATAGGTATAAAGAAATTCAAAATTTCAAACCACAACCGTATTGGGAATTACAAACTTTATATAGAGATACTTTATTTAGTTATGAAGAAGGTCGTTTTCTAAAAAAAGAAGATGGAGAAGTATTAGCAGAAAAAGTAAAACAGAGTGATTTTGAAATCATTTCAATTACCAAAAAAAACGGTAAAGAATATGCTCCAAAATTATTTGACCTTACTGGATTACAGGTGTATTGCAATACAAAGTTTGGCTTTTCTGCAGATGAGACGTTAAAAATTGTGCAACGCTTATATGAACTTAAGGTAGTTACCTATCCAAGAGTAGATACCACTTTTTTACCAAATGATATCTACCCAAAAGTACCTGGGATTTTGCAAAAACTAACAGATTATAGTTCTTTAACCGCTTCATTATTAAATAAAAAAATTAGAAAATCTACCAAAGTATTTAATGATAAAAAGGTAACCGATCACCATGCCATTATCCCTACTGGAGAGCAAACAAGCTTACAAGCAAACCAGAAAAAAGTATATGATATTATTACCCGACGTTTTATTGCTGTGTTTTATGACGATTGTAAAGTAGCGAATACAACAGTGATCGGCAAAGCTGATACGGTATCTTTTAAAACTACTGGAAAAGTTATTTTAGAAAAAGGTTGGAGAATTGTTTTTGAAACTCCAGAAAGTGCCAATAAAAAAGAGTCTGGAATACTTCCAGCGTTTGTAAAAGGTGAAAAAGGTCCACACGAACCTTCTTTCCTTGAAAAAGAAACCAAACCACCAAGGCAATTTACAGAAGCTACCTTATTAAGAGCAATGGAAACCGCAGGAAAGCAGGTCGATGATGAAGAAATGAGAGAACTCATGAAAGAAAATGGTATCGGAAGACCTTCTACACGTGCTAATATTATTGAAACCTTATTCAAGAGAAAGTATATAGAACGTAATAAAAAACAAATCTTACCAACTACGACCGGTATTCAATTGATCGATACTATTCAAAATAAACTACTGATATCTGCAGAGTTAACCGGAAGATGGGAAAAACAGCTTAAGGAAATAGAGAAAGGAGCATTTCATGCAGGTGCTTTTATCAAAAATATGAAACAAATGGTAGACCATCTGGTGTATGAAGTGCGAACTGAAAGAACCAGCGCTAATATTTCATATACCACTTCAGAGAAAACGAAAAAACCTGCTAAGAAAACAAGCAAAACGAGTATTGTAAACGAAAAGTGTCCAAAGTGTTCTAATGGAAGGCTATTAAAAGGAAAAACAGCTTATGGATGTAGCTCTTACAAAGAAGGATGTGACTTTCAACTACCTTTTATTTTTTCAAACAAGAAAATATCTGAAAAACAATACATCAGATTACTTCAAAAAGGATGTACTGTGAATCTAAAAGGTTTTAAGCAAGATGATAAAAATGTAGAAGGTTTATTGCGTTTTGATGAAAATCATAAACTCATTTTAGAACCTAAAAAAGCAGCGACACAACCTAAAACAATACCAGATAAGATCTCATGTCCTAAATGTGAAAAAGGGTATATACTCAAAGGAAAAACAGCTTATGGATGTAGTGAGTTTAAAAATGGGTGTGATTTTCAATGTTCTTTCGAAACTATTAGGAATAAAGCTGGAGACCAAAAGCTTTCTAAAGAGCTCGTATATAAAATCTTACAAAGTCATGCTTCATAAAGATTATGGAATAAAAATATAAAGAAATTCTCTTGAATTCTACATCTCAAACTCTTGCAAATACCTTTATAAAGAATTAATTTAGAGGTGTCTTATAGATTACTCTAAGTACTTTAAGAATAGGTGAAATTCTAATAGCAATCAGTTTTTCAAAGGAACTAAAAGATATCGGTAATTATGGTAGATTTTACTAATATCGAATACTTAAAATTGGGCAATAAGTACCAACAAGATGCCTATGAAGTTCTTACTGAACTTAGAATTTTTGATGAGCTAAACCGATATCAACCAATTCTCGCTGGAACCATTCCCATAGATATTTATACTACTGATAGCGATCTGGATATCATTTGTACCTGTGCAGATCATGATGAATWTGTTTCTATCCTATCCAAGCTATTCATGAATCAAAAGAATTTTCAAGTATCAACATCTAATGATAATGGTAACACATACACTATTGCTAAGTTTCAAAACGCTGCTTTTTCCATAGAAATTTTTGGACAAAACCTACCAACAGAACAACAGCTAGCATATAAGCATATGATCATGGAATACAAAATCCTAAACAAAAAGGGATCAGCATTTAAAGAGAAAATTAGACAGTTAAAAGAAACTGGGATGAAAACGGAACCAGCATTTGCAAAATTATTGGACTTATCCGGAAATCCTTATGAAGAACTATTAAAGTTTAAAATATAAATATGCTATACACAATTATAGGAGCAGGAATTGGAGGATTAACAACTGCACTGGCTTTTGAAAAAAATGGTATTGATTATCAGATATTTGAACAAACACCAGATCTACTAGAGGTTGGTGCTGGAATTTGGTTAGCTCCCAATGCACTACAAGTTTTGGATCATATCGGTGTTCTAGAAGAAGTGCAACAAAAAGGAAATACTATTAATAGAATTACCTTAGGAAAAGCTGATCTATCTCCTTTATCTGATAATTATCAGGATACCATTGAAAAAATTTTTGGATTTACTACCATCGCAATTCATAGGGCAAAACTTCAAAAATTGTTATTTGATAAAATTCCAACAAGTAAAATACATCTTGGTAAAGGGTTCAATAAATATGAAGAGCTAGAAAACGGCAAAATCAAAGTAGTATTCGATGATGGACATACGGTAGAAACGGATTATCTAATTGGTGCCGATGGTATACACTCTAAAGTGAGAAAACAACTTTTCCCTACTAGTAATACTCGATATTCTGGACAAACATGTTGGCGCGGTATTGCTGAATTAGCACTGGATGAAGAGTTTCACCATCGCGGAATGGAACTTTGGGGAAATCAAATACGTTTTGGGATCTCTAGAATATCAGAAAACAAAGTATACTGGTTTGCTGTAGCTATAGATAAACCAAATGAGAAAGATCAGAATCAAGAAACTCATAATAAGCTGCTGACTATGTTTCAGGATTTTCATCCAATGGTCACCAACTTGATCTCCGCTACTCCGAAAGAAAAAATAATGAGAAATGATATTAGCGATTTAAAACCATTAGAAGTTTGGCATAAAAATAATATCCTTTTAATTGGAGATGCAGGTCATGCAACTACTCCAAATATGGGACAAGGAGGAGCTCAAGCTATTGAAGACGCCTATTATCTGAGTGAATTATTGAAACAAGAATCTACAAAAAATATCTTTGAAATATTTCAACAAAAAAGAGAAAAAAAGGTGCATCAAATTGTAAAGCAATCATGGAACACTGGTAAAATGGCTCACTGGAAATATGGAAAAGGTATTAGAAATTTTCTTTTGAAAAATGCACCAAAAAAGATGATCGAAAAGCAAATGCTTACTATGTATCAAATAGATAAAACGGTATCTATCCACTAATACATTTGATATAAATTAGTCTGTAAAACCCCCTGATAAGAATCCAAAGGAATTGTTAGCAAGCACTCTTTCTTTTTTGTAGGTAAAATAAATGGCGGAGCTAAGAGATCTACTCCACTCTTCTTTTTTAAACGAATTCCCTGACCTGAAATAATATCAATATTAGGTTCAAAATTTCCTTCTGGAATATGTTCGGTTACGATAAGATATTGATACGCTAATAGTTTTGAAAGAGTGCTTTGAATTTCTTCATTCGATACATGTTGAAACACTTGACGAATGATTGCACAATCAGCTTTTGGCAGCTCATCTCTGGCAATATCCAAACAATAAAACTCCAAATGATTTTGCTGAAATTTTTCCTTATTTCTTATTATCAAATCCTTTACAATATCTACCGCTATATATTGTTTTGTATATGTTACTAGTTCTTTCCCTATATTAAAATCACCACAACCCAAATCACAAACAGTAATCGGGTTTTCAAAAGATGATAAAAACTTTACTAGTTTATTTATATAAGGTCTTACAATACTTGGATCATGAGACCCTTCACCAGAATAAAAGTCTGAACCATCAGTACCCCACAAATTATTTTCATAGATCTGTGCCATAGCATCTTTTGTAGGCCAAGGTTTTTTTATTTTCCTAGAAGAATTTTCCATCTCATTTAAAAAGTAACTAAACTTATAACTTCAAACCTACAATAAAATGATGTAATGATTTATAAACCGGAAAACAATTTAATCTGTAATTTTAACAATCATTTTAACCCAATTGTATTTTGGATCCATCATTTTTGAAATTCGTAACTAAACTCGGCAATTTTACAGAAGAAGAATCTTCTTTATTAGAAAAAGAAGTTCAGTATAAAGCATATAAAAAAGGAGGTATATTATTGAGTGAAGGACAAACTTGTTCTTCATTAGGGTATATTATTTCAGGAAGTTTTTATCATTACAAAATAGATACAGATCTAAACGAAATAGTTATGGATTTAGGTATTGAAAATGATTGGATTATTAATCATAAAAGTTTTACATCCAGAAAGCCTTCAGAATATCATATAAAAGCATATGAAGATAGTACTGTAATAGAATTGACCATAGATTCCATTCACAAACTAATCGGGATATCTCAAACATTTTTTAAAATGGGACATGTATTAGAAGAAGCGACAGCACGTATGTCTATCTTTGATAATTATCATACTCCAGATGAGAAATATGGTTACTTACTTAAAAACAAGTCTCAACTACTTCAGAAATTTCCTCAAAAAATGATCGCCYCTTATTTAAATATAACACCAGAAACCTTAAGCAGAGTTAGGAGAAGGTTACAATAATTTCTTGATTACGATCAAGTGATACTTCGAAATAGACCTTGGATATTTGATGTTTTAATTAAAATTTAATTTATGGAACATCAAATGTATAGAAGTACAGGTATTGCAATGATTTTAGGAGCATTATTAATTATTGCAACTATGGTATTGCACCCATCAGGAGGCACAATCGAACATATTATTAAAATTTCTAAAACAATTCGTAGTGCTCATGCCTTGGCAATTTTTAGTTTGCCAATACTATTATTCGGATTTTATGGATTGACTATAGCTTTACTGGATAAGTGGAAGTTATCTATTCTTGGGTTTATCGTGATAACTTTCGGATTGATTGCAGCTATGTTCGCGGCTTTATTTAATGGGTTAGCACTACCCTACTTCCTAAATAAATACGCTGATACCTTAGAGCAAAATATAGAAACATTAAACATGATTAAAAACTATGGATTCGCCATTAATATTCCTTTAGATTATGTGTTTATAGTAGCTTGTTGTTTTTCAATTTTATTATATTCCATCGTAATCATTCTAGAAAAAAAATATCCAAGATGGATTAGCTACTTAGGAATTTTTATTACAATTCTGTCAATAGTTGGTGGGCTCACTGATTTTGTATTTACAAACTTAGTAGGTTTCAGGATATTTACATTTAGTATTGCCGGTTGGGTATTATCGAGTGGAATTTTATTGGTTAAGCATACTGCAAAAAAATGAAAGTATTAGTATTCGGAGGATCAGGTACGGGAAAAACCACTTTGGCAAAGAAAATAGCTGAACATATTAATTTTGTTCATTTAGATTCTGATGACTTTTATTGGAAGAAAACCAATCCTCCCTTTCAGGAAAAAGTTCCATTCGAAGATAGAAACAAAAACCTAAGAGAAGCGTTTGATTATCATCGAAATGTGATTATAAGTGGTTCTCTAGTTAGTTGGGGAAACCAGTGGAAATCTTCGTTTGATTTAGTTATTTTCATCTATCTAAATAATGAAGAACGAATGAATCGATTGGTAAAAAGAGAAGAAGAACGATACGGAGCTCTTTTAATAAATGACGAAAAAACTAAAAAACATTCAAAAGCCTTTCTTACTTGGGCCAATCAATATGAGAATCCAAATTTTAATGGAAGAACCCTAAAAGTTCATTTAGACATTTAGAC
>NZ_WEKL01000030.1 GCF_019295435.1 Aquimarina litoralis | reverse complement strand
GTTTTATTTATGAGTTGTGAAGAGTTATTTTGGAATACTTGATTTGGCGCTTCTCCAGTTGGCATAGCTTCTAAAGACTTTATTAACCAATCTTTGTTGTTTCTAGATTTAGATTTAAAAGAATTGGAAAGGTATTTCATAAAATCAAGATTGTTAGGTCTTTTATAAACTCCATTTGTTATAAATAAATCTTGACGAGTATCGTTATCAAAATCTGCAAATAAGGGAGACCAGCTCCAGTCTGTAGCAGCAACATTGTTGTATAGTCCGGTTTCGTAAAAATAGTTTCCGTCTTGATTTATTTGGAGCATATTTCTTGCATATTGCTTTTTATATCCTTGATTTAGAAGAAAACTTTGCGTGTTATATGAAACATCTCCATCAGATTCTTTCACAATTTTTTCATCATACGGAAGCATGTCTAATGTGATAAGATCGAGATTACCGTCATTGTTGATGTCTGCTATATCGCTACCCATTGAAAATCTACTGGTATATGCGAATGTTTTAGAGAGTTCATTTCTGAAAGTTCCATCACCATTATTTATATAGTAATAATCATCTTCATGGAAATCATTACAGACGTATATGTCATCTAAACCATCATTATTAATGTCTCCAATTGATGCGCTAAGACCGTATCCATTAGCTCCTCCGTAAATCTTAGCTTCTTGGCTAACATCTATAAATTTTTGGTCATCATTTCTTAGTAGTCTATCACCAATATAATCAACTCTTTTCTTTCGAATGTAAGAAGGACCATGTGAGTTTTTTGTGTGTAAAGCATGATTAACAATGTAGACATCTAAATCATTGTCTTTGTCATAATCAAAAAAATAAGCTTGAGTGGCATATCCTTTTAGATCTAATCCGTATTTTTTAGACTCTTCCCTAAATGTTCCATCGCCATTGTTGATGAATAATTCGTTGTTTCCTTGGTATCCTAATATTTTTGAGACTGCACAAACGTATATGTCTAAATATCCATCGTTATTAATATCCACCATTGTAACTCCTGTGTTCCATTCTGAATTACCTTCGGTTCCAGAACTTTTGGAGATGTCTTTAAATTTTAAGTTTCCTTGATTTAAAAAGAGTTTGTTTTTTCCTCGATTTGAAACAAAATAAATATCAGGAAGTTTGTCATTGTTAATGTCTCCAATTGCTACACCACCACCATTATAGTAATACAAATAATTTACAATATTGAATTTTTCGTTTTCCTTAATTTCGTTAATGAAGTTTATTCCGGTTATTGAACGATCTACCTTATTAAGTAAAAAGGATTTTTTATTTGTTGTTTCATTAGAGCAACTAATGATTAACAACGATATGATAAGTTGAGTTATTCTCTTCATTTGTTTGAAGTCTTATAAGAGTTTTAGTTTTGACGGAACTAAATTAAGGTAACAAGAAAACTTACTTGCTAAAATTGTTTTCGTTTTTAATTTGCAAGTATTTATGGGGAACTATAATAGAATTAATTCCTTTGTTTATGACTAGGTAGTTCTTAAGATAAATATTTAAAAACACTGAAAAAGAAAAATCCGAACAAATTTTAATTCATTCGGATTTATTATTTCTCTCACCGTATAAATACAATTAGATCTATAAAGGTGAATCAGTCTGTTTTTAATTTAGATCTCCAGGTAATGGATTGAAGTCAGTTTCAAATGCTGGAACTGGCCAATATTCTAAATAGTCATAATTAATAGTTGCGTTAGTGTTTAGTACACCAGCTGCATCCAATATCCATGCGCCAGTTCTAGAACCTGATGATATACCATAACGTCTAGCATCGTAAAATGATACTGCTCTAAAAAGTAATGCTAGTCTTCTTTCTTTTCTTACTTCTTCTAAAGCATCTGCTTCACTAAGACCGGTTCCTACAGTAGCAGCCAAACCTGATTCTTGAAGTGTTCTTACAGCATCTAAGTGTCCAAGACCTCCTTCAATATCTCCAGTTCTTATTTTAGCTTCTGCTAAGAAAAGTTGGTTTTCTTCGTAGCTACCTGCATAGTACATGGATACTGTTTGTGATCCACTGGATACTATTGCTGATTCATCTTGCCAGAAGTGAGAAGCTCCATACTGTATACCTCTACCTCTTGGATTTGGGAAGTCAAAATCAGCCTCGAAATAAGCAGCTAATCTTTCGTCACCCGCATTGATATCCTGTATCAAACGATCACTTGGGAAATACCAGAATCCTGTTACTACTCCTGGAAGCCAGCTACCATTTAAGAAAGTGTCTTCTGATTTGATAGTGAAAGAATTCGTGTTGTCGCTAATACCACTATTTCCTAATGTGATAACTTCATTCCACTGAGCAGTAGTCATGGCTGCAACTGTCGTGTTGTATACAAGGTTTCTAATTCTTAACGTGTTTACATTTTCCATTAATCCACTAAGTCCCACAGTGTTTTCAATGATAGCTAATTGGAAGTTTCCTAAAAGAGTATCAAAGGCTGCTTGATCAGCTACTCCATTCAGTAAAGTTTCTAACTCACTTAAAATGGAATTTGATTCATTAATAAGATCTGTGTTTGGAACAAATTCATTGTTGATGGTACCTAATCCATCATTACCAATTAGTCCTAATTCAACAATTAGCCCTTGCTCATATAATGATCCAATTTTATGATAACCGTAAGCTTTCCACCATAGTGCCCAAGCTCTGAAAGCATCTAATTCTGATGGTGTTGCATCAGTAATGTTTGGTAATGCTTCAAGTATAGTATTTGCTTGACCTATAGTTCTATAGATATCTCTCCATTCGTATTGAGTAGCATTATCTGCACCAGCTGCTCTCGTGTTTCTAATAGCGATTTCACCTGGTTGTGGACCTCCAGCTGGAGGGGTTACAACAGTACCATCATCAAGGACTACAGAAGATGTTTGGTTTACCCATCTTCCTCCAAAATTACCCCAAGGCATGGTCATAACATCACCCATCGTTTCATGATAACCATAGTTAAACCATAAGTATGGGTTATCTATATGATTATATACTCCTTTCGCAAAAGTTGTTAACCCTGCTTTGTTTCCTAGAGATGCAAGAGATGGAGAGTTAAGATCTTCTGGTTCAATATTAGTATCTAGAATATTATCCTGGCAAGAATATATACCTAGTAAAAGTGTCAATAGTACTGATATTCGTTTTATAGTTTTCATAGTTCAATTTTTTTAAAAAGTTATGTTAAGACCAAAGTTGTAACTTTTCGTGTTTGGATGTGTAAATTCATCGAAACCTCTTTGAAAAGTATTACCAAATGATCTAGCTGCTTCTGGATCTAATCCCTTATAATCAGTTATAGTGATTAAATTTCTTCCAGAAATACTTAAACTCAATTTGTCAAGGAAATTAAACTTCATGAGATTGTTAAGGTCAAATCTTAGAGTGATATCTCTAAAACGTAAGAATGAAGCATCTTCTACGAATTCTGATGTCGGAACATTAGTGTTGTAAAGAGATGTATAATAGCTTACAAAAGCACCAGTTTGAACTGCACCTGTAGGATCTTCAATAGAAATAGGAACTGCTGTGTCTTCATGTAAAGCGTTGTTATATAGCCATTGTCTTGCTCTGTTGTAAACATCTAAGCCTTGAAACCAATCCAGTTGAACTGATAAAGAAACAAAGTTGTTAAATCTGAAATCATTTAAAAATGTCATAACGAAATCAGGCTGAGAACTACCAACTGTTCTTTTGTCTGGAGTAAGTACTACATTACCAGTGTTTTTATTTACAACATATCCAGAACTAGCAACGGTAAAATCATTTTCATCTGCAGCAGCAATAATTCTATTACCTTCAAGATCTGTTTGATCTAGGCTTGTTAGCACTTCAAATACTGAGAAAGAACCAATTTCCTGTCCTTCTTCTAAAACAAAGTTATCTGCAATTACTACAGGTAATCCATTTTCTATTCTATCTAAAATTGCTTTAGATTGTGTATATCGAATTCCAAAATTCCATGAGAATTTGTCAGAGTTGTAAACTGAAGTATTCAAAGAGGCTTCAATACCATCTGAAGTGATATCGTAAGCATTATCCTGAACATTTCCTGAAGAAGAACTTGTAGGAACACCAGCTCCAAAAACAGCACCTTCAGTTTTTCTATCAAAGAAGTTTACGAATCCGTCTAATGAAGAAAACCAAGCATTGTCACTTAATCGAATACCGAAATCAGCACCTACTTCAAGCTCTCTTGAAATTTCCACATCTAAATCTTCATTAGAAAGTGTGCCAGGTATACTTGAGATAGCTTCACTTCCTACTGTTTGTGAATTAAAGGTTAAGATGTTTGCACTAAATAATGGCTGGATACCAGCTTCACCATATGCAGCTCTAAGTTTTAGGATGTTAATATTATCACTTTTAATTAAATCATCGAAGTTGATATAAGCATCCGCTCTAGGGAAAGTAAAGTTTTTACCTGACCCAAATCTGTTGGAATAATCTGTTCTAAAACCACCAGAAAATCCAAATAATCTTCCATAAGTAAACTTTTGGTTTACAAGTACACCATATGTTCTAAATGGAGCTCCGAAAAAGAAATTAAATGTTTTTACATTCGCTTGGTTGATATTAATACTTCCAAAAGGTCCAGCCGGAATATCTGCTCCACTTACACTGGTTTGTTCTAAATTTCTATCTCTCCAGTCAAAATTAACAGTAGTTGTAGATTTTAATGGGATGCTCCAACTAAAATCTTCTTCAAAATCTAAGTTTAAGTTAGCTGATAATAATAAGTTTTGAAAGTATTCCTGAGAAGTTAATTGGTTAATTAAACCTGTTCTGTTACCTCCAATTGTGCTTGCTTGTAAGTGACTATCTTGATTTTCTTGAAAAAATGTAAATACTTCGGTGTAAGTATCATATCCATATTTCAAATTAAAAGATAAGTAATCTACCGGATCGTAAGTAATATCAATATTTGCTAAATAACGAGTAATGTCATCTTGTCTTATTTGGATGTCTCTAAAAAAGAAAGGGTTCGTGGAGTTAGGATCTGTTTCATCTGGAGAAACAGTTAAATCTCCATCACTATTTAAAATGTCAAATCTTACATGAGGAAGGTTTTGAAAAACGTTATTAATAGCGTTATTAGCGTTAGCGTTATCTGTATTTGCACCAGTTGTGTTAGAACTGTTAACAACGTCAAAACGAGTGTTGATTCTTATTTTTTTAGATAGATCAAAACCAAAATTTAATCTAGCGTCATATTTTGTGTATTTTCCTGGAACTAAAACACTTTCTTCTTCTGATCTGTTTCCTGAAACAGCATAGTTGATAGTGTCAGAACCTCCAGATACTGTTATTCCAGTACTTTGACTTACAGCAGTCTCAAAAAGTAGATCCGTAGCATCAAAAGTTTCTTCTGCAAAAGGAGTATCGTTAATTCCTTGTGCTCCTAATTGAGTTCCATTTACATCAACTACATTAGGAACTACAGCTCCATATTGTGATTCGTCATTTAAATCAATTACACGTGTTCCGTCTAAACGTGTTAAAAAGCCTTGAGCATCAGTTTGATAATGGTGAAGACGTGTTCTGCGTTGGTCTTTACCTGTAATCGCATTAGTGAAACCTACGTTAGTTCTAATGTTAACTTTTGGAGCTCCAGCTTTTCCTTTTTTGGAAATGATGTTAATAACCCCATTAGCACCTTGTGCACCATAAATGGTACCGGCAGCTGCACCAGAGATTGTTTCAACTCTCTCTACATTGCTGAAATCAAGATCAGCTAATCTAGAACTAAGGTTGGAAGCTCCACCAATACTGTTTTGGCTTGCTAATACTTGAACTCCATCAATAAGAATTAGTGGTTGAGAAGAATTTAAACTGTTAATTGCTCTTAATACTATATTTTGTTGCTGTCCTGGCTGTCCACTAGTAGACTGGATAATAGTACCCGCAATTTTTCCTTGAAGCGCTTCGTCAACAGATTGTGCTCCTAAAGCTTCTAAATCTTCCGCTTTTACCGAATTTACCGAAACACCAATGTCTCGTTTAGAGGTTCCTGATGCAACTCCCGTTACAACAACCTCATCAAGTATAGCGGCATCTTCTTCCATTTGAACATTAATTGCCGTTTCATTGCCCACGGTAATTAACTTTTTTGTGAAACCTAAATAACTGAAAGTAAGTACTGATCCTTTAGAAGCGTTGATGGTAAAATTACCATCAAAATCGGATTGGGTTCCGTTGTTAGTACCTCTTTCTACTATGTTTACCCCAGGAAGCGGTAAACCTTGATTATCCGTAACTTTTCCAGTTATGGTAGTGCTGTCTTGCGCAAACGAAATTTGCGCTACTAATACTAATAAAAGTACTAGTAGGTGATTTGTGTGTGATCTCATTATAGTTTTAAAAATTTGAATTAGCCAATTCCAAAAATCATAATAAAATCTTAATAAAACAACTTTTATTTAGTAAAAAAATAATTTGCTGTTCAGGTTTAGTTAACATAGAGCGCGATAAAGCTATATGTTTGAGATACTGTGTTTAAAGTGTCTTTTTGATGTTTTTTGTGGTTTGTTTTGATTAAAAAAGAAATTGAAGTAAACAGAAGGAAAAGTGTGTAACTGTCTGTTTTTTAATGTTTTGTTTTGATTTGTTTCTTAGGGTTAAGTTAGGTGTTTTGCTGTTAAGACTTTTGCTTAATTTTTTGTTTAATTGTTAAATTATTGGTTTTTGTTTAATCAACTTTCGTTGTTAACAATTTGAAAAATATATAGGCGGAATTAGATTTTTTTTTGTGGTGAATTCTATGTCACTTAAAAAGTTGCATTCAAGCTAATGTGAACCTTGGTGTTCGAAAATTTAAAATTTGAATCGCTGTTTTTCCCATTAGCAAAAATTAGCCTAAATAGACCGGTCTTCGTGTTTAGGCCTAATCCAAATCCAAAACTGGTTAAGTTGTCAGTCAAATTATTGCTTTCATCTTCAAAATATGAGAAATCTGTTATCGTGTGTACGTAGATGTTTTTAGAAAGTAGGTATCTATACTCAGAGTTGATAACATTAAATAGAGAAGCATTAATACTGTTTTCTTCAAACCCTCGAATTGAGTTAATTCCACCAAACCTAAAAAGTTCATTAAAAAAAAACTCATCAGAGAGAATTATAGCGGTGGAGTTTTTTAGGAAAATAGAATTTCTTTGATTGAGATTAAAAATATAGTTCACATCTATTTTTCCTTTTGCTTGCTCGGTGTTTAGGGTTTCACTTTTTCTTGATCCATATTCAATTTCTATATCGAGACCGTTTTTTACTGGAAAAAGAGGGTTGTTTTGTCGTGTGATCCGGTTAAAACCAATTCCGAAGAATGATGATGAGTAATTGTCTATATTTAAAGAAGGTTGTGGTATATCAAGAAGATCGTCTGATGAAATTGTTTTATATCCTATATAAACATTGTTTTTGTCGTTGATTATGTAATTCAAACGAAATCTTTGCTCAGTAATTAAAAAACTAGAGTCTTTTTTAAAGATATCTAAACCTGCTTCAATACCAATAGGAGTTTTTAGTAGGTAAGGTAAGGATATGTTAGCTTGGAATCTTTGTTGTTCGTTTCCGTCGCTTTTGTAAATTAGATTGAGTCTTTCTCCAAAATTTAGATTGTTGATAAGATTTAGATTTAAGTAGCCATTTAGTTCAAGATTTCCTGATTCGGAGTCGTTTGAAAATCCAAGAAAACCATCGAAGTTGTTAGCGGATTTTTTTTCTAAATACAAGTAAACTTTAGTAGAATCCTTTTCGAATAATACTTCAGGTGGCTTAAGGTTTTTGGCGAAACCTAAATTGTCTATAGTGAGAGATTTTTCAATAATCTTATTCTTTTTAAAAATCTCACCTTTTCTTATTTTACTGTTGTATTTTAAAAAGGAGTAGGGGAACTTAGTGTAGCCTTTTATAATAATGTCATCAATTTTTCTTTCATTGCTTTTGGAACTTACAAGTTTTGCTGAAATTTCATGGTTGTTTTTTTTGATCTCAGTTAGATATAGGTTGCTAAAAGTATTTCCTTGATTTACTAGATATGTGGTTAAAAGTTCTAATGTCTCTTTAGTTTTTTGAAAGGGAATAGTGAAAGTTTCGTTCGTAATGTTAGTTGAAATTTTCTCAATAATTGCTTTTGGGATAGTTTCTTGATTGTATTGTATTGTTATTCTTTCATACTTTCTGTTTAATTCAAAAATTCCTACGAATGAAGTGTCTGAGCTTTTTTTTAGTTCAATTAATTGAGAATCTAGATATCCTGTTTTAAGTAATTTTTCATGTAGGGTTTCTGTTTCGGTTTTTAATTCTAAGTAGTTTTTGAATATTTTGTTATATGTAATGCTATCAATTTTTGAAGTTTCTGTGGAATCTTGTCCTTTTAATTGAAGTGAGATTAAGGAATTCTGTGCATTACAAAATGAATGTATACATATATTAAGGACAAAGATATAAAATGATAACGTTTTCAACTTGCAATTTAATACTGCTAAAATAACGGAAAATACAGGGATTTCTTACGGCTAAATCGTATCATTTTAAATGTATTTGAAAATTAATGCATTAGGATTTGAATTGCTGAAAAATATTTCTACCTTTGCAGCCCTCTATAAAGAGGTAATTTAAATTATTTAATAATAGTGTAAAGCAAATTATGCCAACAATTTCACAATTAGTAAGAAAAGGTAGAGCCAAAATAACTAAGAAGAGTAAATCGGCTGCTTTGGATTCGTGCCCACAACGTCGTGGTGTTTGTACGCGTGTTTATACTACTACACCAAAAAAACCAAACTCGGCAATGCGTAAAGTTGCCCGTGTTAGGTTAACTAATGGTAAAGAAGTAAACGCATACATCGGAGGTGAGGGTCACAATCTACAGGAGCACTCGATAGTATTAGTTAGAGGTGGAAGGGTAAAAGATTTACCAGGAGTTAGGTATCACATCGTTCGTGGAGCTTTAGACACCGCAGGTGTTGAAGGTAGAACACAACGTAGATCTAAGTACGGTGCAAAACGCCCTAAGAAGTAATTAAAAAAACTTTAAGAAGAAGACATGAGAAAAAGAAAGGCTAAAAAAAGACCTATTTTACCAGATCCACGTTTTAATGATCAATTAGTGACTCGTTTCGTTAATATGATGATGTGGGATGGAAAGAAATCGGTTGCTTTCAAAATTTTCTACGATGCAATTGATATTGTAGAAGAGAAAAAACAGAACGAAGAAAAAACAGCTTTGGAAATGTGGAAAGATGCGTTATCAAACGTAATGCCACATGTAGAAGTAAGAAGTCGTCGAGTTGGAGGGGCAACTTTCCAGATTCCTAATCCTATTAGACCTGACAGAAAGATATCTACCGCGATGAAGTGGTTGATTCAATTTGCTCGTAAGAGAAATGAGAAGTCTATGGCACAGAAATTAGCTGCAGAAATTATCGCTGCAGAAAAAGAAGAAGGTGCAGCGGTTAAGAAGAGAGTTGATACTCATAAGATGGCTGAAGCAAATAAAGCATTCTCACACTTTAGATTTTAATCACGAACAGAAATGGCTAGAGATTTAAAATATACAAGAAATATAGGTATTGCTGCACATATTGATGCAGGGAAAACTACAACTACAGAGCGTATCTTATACTATACAGGTGTTAGTCATAAGATCGGTGAGGTGCACGATGGTGCTGCTACTATGGACTGGATGGAGCAAGAGCAAGAAAGAGGTATTACTATTACTTCTGCTGCTACCACTTGTGAGTGGAAGTTTCCAACAGAAAATGGTCAGGCTGTTGCTGATACTAAAGGATATCATTTTAATATTATCGATACTCCAGGTCACGTTGATTTTACGGTAGAGGTTAATCGTTCTTTACGTGTTCTTGATGGATTAGTATTCTTGTTTAGTGCTGTTGATGGTGTTGAGCCTCAATCAGAAACTAACTGGAGGCTTGCAGATAATTACAAAGTTCCGCGTATTGGATTTGTAAATAAAATGGACCGTCAAGGATCTAACTTTATGGCAGTATGTCAGCAGGTGAAAGATATGTTAGGTTCTAATGCAGTTCCTATTGTAATGAATATTGGTGATGAAGCCGATTTTAAAGGGATTGTAGATTTAGTAAAGAACCGTGCTATTGTATGGCATGATGAAACTCAGGGATCTACTTTTGATGTAATTGATATTCCTGAAGAGCTAAAAGAAGAGGCTGCCGAATTAAGAGGTAAATTAATTGAGGAGGTTGCTGCTTATGACGAAAATCTTTTAGAAAAATTTATGGAAGATGAAGATTCAATTACAGAAGAAGAGGTGCATGCTGCACTTAGAGCTGCTGTAATGGATATGTCTATCATTCCTATGATTTGTGGATCTGCATTTAAAAATAAAGGAGTACAGTTTTTATTAGACGCTGTATGTCGTTACTTACCTTCTCCAACTGATAAAGAAGGTATTGTAGGGATTAATCCTAATACAGATCAGGAAGAATTAAGGAAGCCTGATGTAAAAGAGCCATTTTCTGCTTTAGCATTTAAGATTGCTACAGATCCTTTTGTAGGGCGTTTAGCATTCTTCCGTGCATATTCAGGACGTTTAGATGCAGGTTCTTATATATTGAATAATCGTTCAGGTAAGAAAGAGCGTATTTCTCGTATCTATCAGATGCACTCAAACAAACAAAATGCAATTGAATATATCGAGGCTGGAGATATTGGTGCAGCAGTAGGTTTTAAAGATATCAAAACTGGAGATACAATGTCGGATGAAAAAAATCCTATTGTATTAGAATCAATGGATTTCCCTGATCCAGTAATTGGTATCGCAGTAGAACCAAAAACTAAAGCTGATGTTGATAAGTTAGGTCTTGCTTTAGCTAAGTTAGCGGAAGAGGATCCAACATTTACTGTAAGAACAGATGAGGCTTCTGGTCAGACTATTATCTCAGGAATGGGAGAGCTTCACTTAGATATTATTGTTGATCGTTTAAAGCGTGAATTTAAAGTAGAGGTTAATCAAGGTCAACCACAAGTAGAGTACAAAGAGGCTATTACACAGCGTGCAGAACACAGAGAAGTTTATAAGAAACAATCTGGTGGACGTGGTAAGTTTGCTGATATTGTATTTACTTTAGAGCCGGCTGAAGAAGGTAAAGTAGGTTTAGAGTTTGTTTCTGAGATCAAAGGTGGTAACGTTCCTAAGGAATTTGTTCCTTCTGTTGAAAAAGGATTCAAAATGGCAATGCAAAATGGTCCATTAGCTGGATACGAAGTAGATGCTATGAAAGTTACTCTTACTGATGGTTCTTATCATGATGTGGATTCGGATCAATTATCATTTGAGTTAGCGGCTAAGCTTGGTTTCAAAGCTTCTGCTAAGGCTGCAAAAGCAGTGATAATGGAGCCTATTATGAAGTTAGAAGTTATTACTCCAGAAGAAAACATGGGTGATATCGTAGGTGATTTGAATAGACGTAGAGGACAGGTAAGTGATATGGGTGATAGAGCTGGTGCAAAAACTGTAAAAGCTACTGTGCCACTTTCAGAAATGTTTGGATATGTAACTACTTTAAGAACATTGTCTTCAGGTAGAGCAACGTCTACAATGGAATTTTCTCACTATGCTGAAACTCCTTCTAATATTTCAGAAGAGGTAATTGCAGCAGCAAAAGGAGTTAACGCTTAATTTTACAGAAATGAGTCAAAAAATTAGAATAAAATTAAAATCTTACGATCATAATTTAGTAGATAAATCTGCTGAGAAGATTGTTAAGACTGTAAAAAGTACTGGAGCTGTGGTGACTGGACCAATTCCATTACCAACGCATAAAAAGATCTTTACAGTTTTAAGATCTCCACACGTAAATAAGAAGTCAAGAGAGCAATTTCAACTTAGCTCTTATAAAAGACTTTTGGATATATATAGTTCTTCTTCAAAAACGATTGATGCGTTAATGAAGTTGGAATTACCAAGTGGGGTTGAAGTAGAAATCAAAGTTTGATAAAACTTCAAAGTAAGATAAAGAACTTACATGAAAATGTCCTGAGCTGCGTGCGAAGGAAAAACGGCAAAAAATACATTCAGGGTTGAAGTATTTTGACCCTGTTTTTTTGCAAAATTTTAAATAAGAATACTAATTAATAATTAATAAATATGTCTGGGTTAATAGGAAAAAAGATCGGTATGACCAGCATTTTCGATGAGAATGGAAAGAATATTCCATGTACAGTTATCGAAGCTGGACCATGCGTGGTTACCCAAGTCAGAACTGAGGAAGTGGATGGTTATGAAGCTATCCAATTAGGTTTCGATGACAAAGCAGACAAAAATGCTACAAAAGCGGCTTTAGGTCACTTTAAAAAAGCAGGAACTGTTGCTAAACGCGAAGTTGTAGAATTCCAAGGTTTTGAGGAGGAGTACAAATTAGGTGATACAATCACTGTAGAACACTTCGTAGAAGGAGAGTTCGTTGATGTGTCAGGAACTTCTAAAGGAAAAGGTTTTCAAGGGGTTGTGAAAAGACATGGTTTTGGTGGTGTTGGACAAGCAACACATGGTCAGCATAACCGTTTAAGAGCTCCTGGTTCTATTGGAGCTGCATCGTATCCTGCAAGAGTGTTTAAAGGAATGCGTATGGCAGGAAGAATGGGTGGAGATAAAGTAAAAGTTCAAAACTTAAGAGTGTTAAAAGTAGTTGCTGAAAAGAACTTACTTGTTGTAAAAGGATGTGTTCCTGGTCACAAAAACGCTTATGTAACTATTCAGAAGTAATGAAGGTAGCAGTAATTGATATTAACGGAAAAGAAACAGGAAGAAAGGTAGACCTTTCTGATGCTGTTTTCGGTATAGAACCAAATGATCATGCTGTATATTTAGATGTGAAGCAGTATTTGGCAAATCAACGTCAAGGAACTCACAAATCTAAAGAGCGTGCAGAGATCGCTGGAAGTACAAGAAAAATTAAGAAACAAAAAGGAACTGGTACAGCGAGAGCAGGTAGTATTAAGTCTCCGATCTTTAAAGGTGGAGGTAGAATATTTGGTCCAAGACCGCGTAATTATTCTTTTAAATTAAATAAAAATTTAAAAAGATTAGCACGTAAATCTGCACTTAGTATAAAGGCAAATGACAAGGCAATTACGGTTGTTGAAGACTTTACTTTTGATACAATAAAAACAAAGAATTTTACTGCTGTTTTAAAGTCTTTAGGGCTAGAAGACAAAAAATCTTTGTTTGTGTTGGGAGAGTCAAATAAAAATGTATATTTGTCGTCACGTAATTTAAAAAGCTCTGAAGTTGTAACTTACTCAGAATTAAGTACTTACAAAATACTTAATGCAAAGAGTGTTGTGCTTTTAGAGGGTTCTTTGAAAGGAATTGAAACGAATTTAAGTAAATAGAAGCCATGAGTATCTTAATAAAACCTATTATTACGGAAAAGGCTACTGCGGATAGTGAAATTTATAATCGCTATGGTTTTGTAGTAGAGAAAAAAGCGAATAAGGTAGAGATCAAAAAGGCAGTTGAGGCTGCTTATGGAGTATCTGTTACTAAAGTTCGAACTATTAATGTCCGTCCAGACCGTAAAACTCGTTACACTAAAACGGGAATGGTTACTGGTAAAACAAAAGCTATTAAAAAAGCTATTGTACAGGTGGCGGAAGGTGATGTAATTGATTTATATAGTAATCTTTAAGACTAAGAAATGTCAGTAAGAAAATTGAAACCAATTACCCCAGGTCAGCGTTTTAGAGTAGTTAATGGGTTTGATGCCATTACTGCTGATAAGCCGGAAAAAAGCCTATTGGCTCCGAAAAAAAGATCTGGAGGTAGAAACAATCAAGGAAAAATGACCATGCGCTACAAAGGTGGAGGTCATAAAAAAAGGTATCGTATTATCGATTTTAAAAGAGACAAGCAAGGAATACCTGCTACTGTTGCTACTATCGAATACGATCCGAACAGAACTGCTTTTATAGCGCTTGTAAATTATCAAGATGGTGAAAAGCGTTATATTATTGCTCAAAATGGGCTTCAAGTGGGGCAAAATGTCGTTTCTGGTAGCAATGTTGCTCCAGAAATTGGAAATGCGATGCCACTTAGTGATATCCCTTTAGGTACAATCATATCTTGTATAGAATTAAGACCAGGTCAAGGTGCTGTTATGGCAAGAAGTGCTGGTTCTTTTGCTCAGCTTATGGCAAGAGATGGTAAGTTTGCTACTGTAAAATTACCTTCTGGAGAAGTAAGAATGGTGTTAGTAAACTGTATGGCTACTATTGGAGCAATTTCTAATAGTGATCATCAATTAGTAGTTGGTGGTAAAGCCGGTAGAGGAAGATGGTTAGGTCGTCGTCCACGTACAAGACCAGTAGCTATGAACCCTGTTGATCATCCAATGGGTGGTGGTGAAGGACGTTCTTCTGGAGGTCATCCACGTTCTAGAAAAGGTCTTCCTGCTAAAGGATTTAGAACCCGTTCTAAGACGAAAGCGAGTAATAAGTATATTGTAGAACGTAGAAAGAAATAATAAGATATGGCACGTTCATTAAAAAAAGGACCTTACATTCACTATAAGTTAGAGAAAAAAGTTGCAGCGAATGTAGAGGCTAATAAGAAAACTGTAATTAAGACTTGGTCAAGAGCCTCTATGATTTCTCCTGACTTTGTTGGTCAAACAATTGCAGTTCATAATGGTCGCCAGTTTGTTCCTGTATACATTACAGAAAATATGGTAGGTCATAAATTAGGAGAATTTTCGCCAACACGTTCTTTTAGAGGGCACGCTGGTGCTAAAAATAAAGGTAAAAAATAATTTAAGCTATGGGAGTTCGTAAAAGAGAAATGGCAGAAAGAATTAAGGAAGAGAAAAAGCAGATTGCTTTTGCTAAACTTAATAACTGTCCTACTTCACCTCGCAAAATGCGTTTAGTAGCAGATTTAATTCGTGGTGAAAAAGTTGAAAGAGCGCTTCATATTCTTAGATTTAGCCAAAAGGAAGCAGCACGTCGTTTAGAAAAACTGTTGCTTTCTGCAATAGCAAACTGGCAAGCGAAAAATGAAGACGCAAGTATAGAAGATGCAGATCTTTTCGTTAAAGAGATCCGTGTTGATGGAGGTAGTATGTTAAAAAGACTACGTCCAGCTCCACAAGGTCGAGCACACAGAATAAGAAAACGCTCTAATCACGTAACAATCGTGGTTGCAGCAAAAAATAATACACAAAGCTAATATAAATAGTATGGGACAGAAGACAAATCCAATCGGAAATCGCCTTGGTATCATCAGAGGATGGGAATCCAACTGGTATGGAGGTAATGACTACGGTGATAAATTAGCCGAAGACGATAAGATTAGAAAGTACGTACACGCACGTTTATCAAAAGCTAGTGTATCTAGAGTAATTATTGAGCGTACGCTTAAACTTGTAACCGTTACTATCACTACTGCTAGACCTGGTATTATTATCGGAAAAGGTGGACAAGAGGTAGACAAGTTAAAAGAAGAGCTTAAGAAAATTACTGATAAAGAAGTTCAGATCAATATTTTTGAAATCAAAAGACCAGAACTTGATGCATTTTTAGTTGGATCTAGTGTTGCGAGACAGATTGAGAGTCGTATCTCATATCGTCGTGCAATAAAGATGGCTATTGCGGCTGCAATGAGAATGAATGCTGAAGGTATCAAAATTCAGATTTCAGGACGTTTGAATGGTGCGGAAATGGCACGTTCAGAGTCGTATAAAGATGGAAGAATTCCTTTATCAACATTTAGAGCTGACATAGATTATGCTTTAGTTGAAGCACATACTACTTATGGTAGATTAGGTGTTAAAGTATGGATTATGAAAGGCGAAGTATATGGTAAGAGAGAACTTTCTCCTTTAGTGGGTCTTTCTAAGAAACAAGGAAAAGGAGGAGATAGAGGTTCCGGAAGAGGTGGAAATAATAAATCACGCCGTAGAAAGTAATTTTTTAAAGTAAATTAACAATGTTACAGCCTAAAAGAACAAAATTCCGTAAGCAGCAAAAAGGACGTATGAAAGGTCTTTCTCATAGAGGGCATACACTTTCTAATGGAACTTTCGGAATAAAAGCATTAGATTCAAGTTTTGTAACTGCTAGACAAATAGAAGCAGCTCGTATTTCTGCTACTCGTTATATGAAAAGAGAAGGTTCTCTGTGGATTAAAATATTCCCGGACAAACCTATTACTAAGAAACCTCTTGAAGTACGTATGGGTAAAGGAAAAGGTGCTGTAGAATATTGGGCAGCAGTTGTAAAACCAGGAAGAATCTTATTTGAGATAAGTGGTGTTCCTCATGATGTTGCTAAAGAAGCATTGCGTTTAGCAGCTCAGAAATTACCAGTAAAAACTAAGTTTATCGTAGCTAGAGATTATCAAGCTTAATAATTGAAGATTATGAAACAATCACAAGTAAAAGAATCGTCGACAGCTGAATTACAAGAGGAGCTTGGTAAATATCGAAAAGAATATTCAGATTTAAAAATGGCTCACACTATGTCTCCATTAGAAAACCCTTTACAATTACGTAAAGTTAGAAGATCTATTGCGAGAATGGAAACTGAGCTTACTAAAAGAGAATTAAACGGTTAATTCTGCTGAAAGATGGAAAAAAGAAACTTAAGAAAAGAACGTATAGGTGTAGTTACTAGTAACAAAATGCAGAAATCGATTGTGGTTTCTGAGGTGAAAAAAGTAAAACACCCGATGTACGGAAAGTTCGTGTTAAAAACAAAGAAATATGTTGCACACGACGAGAAAAATGACTGCAATATTGGTGATACTGTAAAGATCATGGAAACAAGACCTATGAGTAGAACCAAATGCTGGAGATTAGTAGAAGTAATTGAAAGAGCTAAGTAATTATGGTACAACAAGAGTCTAGATTAAAAGTAGCAGATAACACAGGTGGTAAAGAAGTTTTAGTTATCCGTGTTTTAGGTGGTACAAAGAGAAGATACGCCTCTGTAGGAGACAAGATCGTTGTCAGTGTAAAAGAAGCAACTCCAAATGGAAACATAAAAAAAGGAGCCGTTTCAACTGCAGTTGTAGTTCGTACCAAAAAAGAAGTGCGCAGACCGGATGGTTCATATATCCGTTTTGATGATAATGCTTGTGTTCTTTTGAACCCAGCAGGAGAAATGAGAGGAACACGTGTGTTCGGTCCTGTAGCGAGAGAACTTCGTGACAAACAGTTTATGAAGATTGTATCACTAGCGCCAGAAGTGCTTTAATAGTATTGCAGACATGACAAAACTAAAAATTAAATCAGGAGATACAGTAAAGGTTATTGCTGGTGACAATAAAGGTCAGCAAGGAACTGTACAGAAGGTATTGAAAGATAAGAACAAGGCAATTGTTGAAGGTGTAAACCTTGTTTCAAAACACAAGAAGCCTAGTGCTGCTAATCCACAAGGTGGTATAGTAAAGCAGGAAGCACCAATTCATATTTCTAACTTATCATTGTTAACATCTAATGGTGAAACAACAAGAGTTGGTTATAGAATGGAAGGTGATAAGAAAGTGAGATTTTCTAAAAAATCTAATGAAGTAATATAGTTATGGCTTATATCCCAAGACTAAAACAAGAGTATAAAGACAGAATAGTGTCTGCTCTTACAGAAGAATTTAGCTACGGCAATGTAATGGAAGTTCCAAAACTTAAAAAAATTGTTTTAAGTAGAGGAATTGGTGCAGCTGTAGCAGATAAGAAGTTAATTGATTACGCAGTTGATGAGTTAACAACTATAACAGGACAAAAAGCAGTAGCTACAATTTCTAAGAAAGATGTTGCTTCTTTTAAATTACGTAAAGGAATGCCAATCGGTGCAAAGGTTACGTTAAGAGGAGAGAGAATGTATGAATTCTTAGATCGTTTGATTACTTCAGCTTTACCACGTGTAAGAGATTTTAATGGTATTAAAGCAACTGGTTTCGATGGTAGAGGTAATTACTCGTTAGGAATTACTGAACAAATCATTTTCCCAGAGATTGATATTGATAAAGTGAATAAAATTTCAGGAATGAATATCACTTTTGAAACTTCTGCGAATACTGATAAAGAAGCAAAATCATTGTTAACTGAACTAGGTTTACCATTTAAAAAGAATTAATTATGGCTAAAGAATCAATGAAAGCCCGTGAGGTGAAGAGAGCTAAAACGGTTGCTAAATATGCTGAAAAACGCAAAGCTTTAAAAGAAGCTGGAGATTATGAGGCATTACAAAAATTACCGAAAAACGCTTCACCAATCCGTATGCACAATCGTTGTAAGTTAACGGGAARACCAAAAGGATATATGCGTCAGTTTGGAATTTCTCGTGTTACTTTCAGAGAAATGGCAAATAAAGGATTAATTCCAGGTGTAACTAAAGCTAGTTGGTAGTAATAAAAAATTAATTGGTCTAAGGTTCGATTAGGTTATAATTGAAAACCAAGACCATAAATATTAGATAATGAATACAGATCCTATTGCAGATTATTTAACTAGAATTCGTAATGCGAATAGCGCTCAACATAGAGTTGTTGAGATTCCTGCATCGAAAGTTAAAAAGGAAATTACTAAGATATTATTCGATCAAGGATATATCTTAAGTTATAAATTTGAGGACAATACAACACAAGGTAGTATTAAGATAGCTCTTAAATACGATAAGTTAACAAAAGAACCTGTAATCAAAGAATTACAAAGAATCAGTAAGCCTGGTTTACGTAAATATGCAGGATCTAAAGAGATACCAAGAATTCTTAATGGATTAGGTATTGCGATCGTTTCTACTTCTCACGGTGTAATGACTGGTAAGCAAGCTAAGCGAGAGAATGTAGGTGGAGAAGTACTTTGTTACGTATACTAACAGTAAAAAAAGACAAAAGAAATGTCAAGAATAGGAAAAAATCCAGTAACTATTCCGTCTGGTGTCACTGTAGAAGTGACAGGTAATGTTGTTACTGTTAAAGGAAAATTAGGAGAGCTTTCACAAGAGATTGATAGTATCAATGTGAAAGTAGAAGAAGGTCAGGTTGTTCTAGAAAGACCTAGTGATGCTAAAGATCATAGAGCAAAGCACGGATTATACAGAGCTTTGATTAATAATATGGTACAAGGTGTTTCAGAAGGTTTTACTAAGGAGCTAGAATTGGTAGGAGTAGGATATAGAGCTTCTAACCAAGGACAGAAATTGGATTTAGCTTTAGGTTTTTCTCATAATATCGTTATTGATGTTGCGCCAGAGATAAAAATCGAAACTATATCGGAAAAAGGTAAAAACCCAATCGTAAAATTAACTTCTCATGACAAGCAATTGGTAGGTCAGGTAGCCGCTAAGATTAGAGGATTCCGTAAGCCAGAACCATATAAAGGAAAAGGAGTTAAGTTTGTAGGAGAACAATTAAGAAGAAAAGCAGGTAAATCTGCATAATAACGAAGTTATGGCATTCTCAAAAGATTTAAGAAGATTAAAAATCAGAAAGCGAATCCGCGGTACAGTAAGCGGAACAGAACAACGTCCTAGATTATCTGTTTTTAGAAGTAATAAAGAGATCTATGCTCAGATCATAGATGATGTAACTGGTAAAACTATTAGTGCTGCTTCTTCAAGAGATAAAGATATTGCTGCTGCATCAGGAAGCAAAGCTGAAAAAGCTGGCTTAGTTGGTAAAGCTCTAGCAGAAAAAGCTAAGAAAGCAGGTGTAGAAACCGTATCTTTTGATAGAGGTGGGTATTTATACCATGGAAGAGTAAAATCATTAGCTGAAGGAGCTAGAGAAGGAGGACTTAAATTCTAAGAAATTATGTATCAAAAATATAAAAACGCAGAATTAGTAAAACCAAGTGGACTTGAATTAAAAGATCGTTTAGTTGGTGTACAACGTGTTACTAAGGTAACAAAAGGGGGTAGAGCATTTGGATTCTCTGCTATCGTAGTTGTAGGAGACGAAAACGGTGTTGTAGGTCATGGTTTAGGTAAGTCTAAAGAAGTTGCTGAAGCTATTGCTAAAGCAGTAGAAGATGCTAAGAAAAATCTAGTACGTATACCGTTAAATAAAGGAACTTTACCGCACGAGCAAAAAGGTAAGTATGGTGGAGCAAGAGTATTATTAATGCCTGCTGCAACGGGTACAGGAGTTATTGCTGGTGGAGCGATCCGTGCGGTGTTAGAATCTGTTGGTGTACATGATGTACTTTCTAAGAATCAAGGATCATCTAACCCTCATAACGTAGTAAAAGCAACTTTTGATGCTTTGTTACAAATGAGAAGTGCAGAGCAAGTAGCTAAGCAACGTGGTGTTTCACTTGAAAAAGTGTTTAAAGGATAAATTAGGAACAATGGCAAAGATTAAAATAACTAAAGTAAAAAGCGCTATAAACCGTACTCAGAGACAAAAAAGAACTCTAGAGGCTTTAGGTCTTAAAAAGATCGGTCAGGTTGTTGAGCATGATGACACTCCTAATATCCTAGGAATGGTAAATAAAGTTAAACATTTAGTTTCTGTTGAAACAAAATAATATAAGCACATGGATTTAAGTAACTTAAAACCTGCTGCAGGTTCAGTAAAAAATAACAGCAAACGATTAGGTCGTGGACAGGGTTCTGGTAAAGGTGGAACTGCTGCTCGTGGTCATAAGGGAGCAAAATCTCGTTCGGGTTATTCTAGAAAGATTGGTTTCGAAGGAGGGCAAATGCCTCTTCAAAGACGTGTGCCTAAATTTGGATTCACTAATATTAATAGAAAAGAATATCAGGGAATCAACTTAGATACACTACAGAAATTAGTAGATGCTGGTAAAATAACTGATACTGTTGATCTTGATGTGATTTTAGAAACACGTCTAGCAGGAAAAAATGATTTAGTTAAGATACTAGGAAGAGGTGAGCTGAAAGCAAAGCTAAAAGTTTCAGCACATAAATTTACAGCAACTGCAAAAGCTGCTATCGAAGCAGCTGGTGGTGAAGCGGTAACCCTATAAAAGATATTTCATGAAATTTATTGATACAATAAAAAACGTTTGGAAAATCGAAGAACTTAAAAATAGAATTCTTGTTACATTAGGACTTCTATTAGTATATCGATTTGGAGCACAGGTAGTACTTCCTGGAGTAGATGCAGCAGAACTTGCTAACTTAGGAACTCAAACTCAAGATGGTTTGCTAGGTTTGCTTAATGCCTTTACAGGTGGAGCATTCGCAAATGCATCTGTTTTTGCTTTAGGAATTATGCCGTATATATCAGCTTCTATTGTGGTGCAGTTGATGGGAATTGCTATTCCTTATCTTCAAAAATTACAAAAAGAAGGAGAAAGTGGTAGAAAGAAAATTAACCAAATTACTAGATGGCTAACCATAGCTATTACCTTAGTACAAGGTCCTGGTTACATTTATAATTTGTTTGCTACGCTTCCGCCTACAGCTTTTAGTGCAGAAATAAGTCAAACCGTTTTTGTTGTGTCATCTGTTATCATCTTAACTACGGGTTGTATTTTTGCAATGTGGTTAGGGGAAAAGATTACAGATAAAGGTATTGGAAACGGTATTTCCTTATTAATTATGGTTGGTATCATCGCAACATTACCACAATCTTTTGTTCAGAACTTTATTTCAAGAACTTCTGGAGAAGGTGGTGATATTATTATGGTACTAATTGAATTGGTAATTTGGTTTGTTATTATTCTTGCTTCTGTTTTATTGGTAATGGCGGTACGTCAGATTCCTGTTCAGTACGCAAGAAGAACCGCAAGCGGAGGATATGAAAAGAATGTTTTCGGTTCACGCCAATACATACCTTTAAAACTAAATGCTTCGGGAGTAATGCCAATCATTTTTGCACAGGCAATTATGTTTATACCTGCTGCGGTAGCTGGATTATCAGATTCAGAGACGTCACAAGGAATTGCTGCTGCATTTAGTGATATTTTTGGTTTTTGGTATAATGTTGTATTTGGATTATTAATTATCATATTCACATATTTTTATACCGCTATTACAGYTCCAACAAACAAGATGGCTGATGATTTAAAAAGAAGCGGTGGATTTATTCCAGGTATAAGACCAGGTAGTGAAACAGCTGAATATTTAGATAAAATAATGTCTCAGATTACCTTACCTGGATCAATATTTTTAGCGTTGATTGCTGTTTTTCCGGCAATCGCTGTTAAATTGTTAAATGTTCAGCAAGGATGGGCATTGTTCTTTGGAGGTACTTCATTGTTAATCATGGTTGGAGTTGCAATTGATACAATGCAACAAGTTAATTCCTATCTGTTGAATAGACATTATGATGGATTAATGAAAACTGGTAAAAATAGAAAAGCAGTAGCATAATGGCAAAACAACCAGCAATAGAACAAGACGGAAGTATTATCGAGGCATTGTCTAATGCAATGTTTAGAGTAGAATTAGAAAATGGTCATGTAGTGACTGCTCATATCTCTGGTAAAATGCGAATGCATTATATCAAGTTATTGCCAGGTGATAAGGTTAAATTGGAAATGAGTCCTTATGATTTATCAAAGGCTCGTATAACATATAGATACTAATAATTTTAAGAATATTAGTTAATTAAGATTTTTTGTGTACTTTTGCAGGCTGAAAATCTTGTTAACGAGACCTTCTGAAATGCTTAATATGTATTTTCAGGATTTAAACACAAAGAGATGAAAGTTAGAGCATCAATAAAAAAGAGAAGTGCCGAGTGCAAGATTGTGCGTAGAAAAGGCCGACTTTACGTAATTAATAAAAAGAATCCTAGATTTAAACAAAGACAAGGGTAATTATGGCAAGAATTGCAGGGGTAGATATACCTAAACAAAAGCGAGGAGTTATAGCATTAACCTATATCTTCGGAATCGGTAGAAGTAGAGCTAAAGAAATATTAGCAACTGCCAAAGTAGATGAGAGTATTAAAGTTTCTGACTGGGATGATGATCAAATTGGTCGAATTCGTGAAGCTGTAGGAGCCTATACCATAGAAGGAGAATTACGTTCAGAAGTACAATTGAATATTAAACGTCTAATGGATATTGGATGTTATAGAGGTATTCGTCATAGAGCTGGTTTACCATTAAGAGGACAGCGTACTAAGAACAATTCTAGAACACGTAAAGGAAGAAGAAAAACAGTTGCTAACAAGAAAAAAGCAACTAAATAATAATTAATTAAAGAGACATTAGTCATTAGTGAATAGAAGTTAGATGAATCTGTTTGAGATAGCAATGTTTAGGATTCTAACAACTAAAAGCTAACAACTAAAACTAGACAATATGGCAAAGTCAACTTCAAAAAAACGTAAGGTAATTGTTGAGTCAGTAGGAGAAGCACATGTTACTGCTTCTTTCAACAACATTATAATTTCGTTAACGAATAAAAAAGGAGACGTGATTTCTTGGTCTTCAGCTGGTAAGATGGGATTCAGAGGTTCTAAAAAGAACACTCCATATGCTGCGCAATTGGCAGCAGAAGATGCTTCTAAAGTAGCTATCGAAGCTGGATTAAAGAAAGTAAAGGTATACGTTAAAGGTCCTGGAAATGGTAGAGAGTCTGCTATACGTTCAATACATAATTCTGGAATTGAAGTTTCTGAAATTATTGATGTAACTCCAATGCCTCACAATGGATGTCGTCCTCCTAAAAGACGTAGAGTATAATTAAAAGTTGTCCCGAATTAGTTCGGGATATCTTTTATTGATATATAATTAAAGTAAGTCTAAAAAGAGGGAAGACAATTATCGAAGGAAAGAGACCTTAATTCATAATTACCTCTTAAAATTTAAGTAATAATCAAATGGCAAGATATACTGGTCCAAAAACTAAAATCGCTCGTAAATTTGGTGAAGCGATCTTCGGAGACGATAAGTCATTCGAAAAGAGAAATTATCCTCCTGGTCAACATGGAAATAACAGACGTAGAGGAAAGAAAAGTGAGTATGCAATTCAGTTAATGGAAAAGCAGAAAGCTAAATATACATACGGAATATTAGAACGTCAGTTCAGAAATATGTTCGAAAAAGCAACTAGATCACAAGGTATTACCGGTGAGGTTTTACTTCAACTTTGCGAATCTCGTTTAGATAATGTTGCTTTTAGAATGGGATTAGCGAACTCTCGTAGAGGAGCAAGACAATTAGTATCTCATAGACATATCACTGTTAATGGAGAGTTAGTTAATATTCCTTCTTACCGTTTAAAGCCTGGTGATGTAGTAGGAGTAAGAGAAAAATCAAAGTCTTTGGAGGTTATTCAAAACTCACTAGCTAATAATAGCAAAGTGTACGAGTGGATTACTTTTAACAATGACACAAAAGAAGGTACTTTTGTATCTGTACCGGCAAGAATTCAAATTCCGGAAAATATCAACGAACAATTCATCGTCGAATTATATTCGAAGTAATAAATAACTCTTAGAAGAAACAATAATATGGCAATATTAAATTTTCAGAAGCCCGATAAAGTTATCATGATCGACTCTAGTGAGTTTGATGGTAAGTTTGAATTTAGACCATTAGAACCTGGATACGGACTGACAGTTGGTAACGCTTTACGAAGAGTTTTGCTATCTTCTTTAGAGGGATTCGCTATAACTTCATTGAGAATAGAAGGAGTAGATCACGAGTTTTCTACAATTTCTGGAGTTGTAGAGGATGTAACTGAGATTATTCTAAACCTGAAACAAGTTCGTTTTAAACGTCAGATTGAAGATATAGATAATGAATCAGTAACCATTTCTATTTCAGGGCAAGAGCAATTAACTGCTGGAGATTTTCAGAAGTTTATTTCAGGTTTCCAAGTGCTTAATCCAGACTTGGTGATCTGTAATATGGATAAAAAAGTTGCTCTGAATTTAGAGATAACTATAGAAAAAGGTAGAGGTTATGTACCAGCAGAGGAAAATAAAAAGACTAATGCACCAATAGGTACGATTTTTACGGATTCTATATATACACCAATTAAGAACGTAAAGTATAGTATTGAGAATTACCGTGTAGAACAAAAAACAGATTACGAAAAACTAGTTTTCGAAATTGTTACAGATGGTTCTATACATCCAAAAGATGCTTTGACAGAAGCAGCTAAAATCTTGATTCACCACTTTATGTTATTCTCAGATGAGCGTATCACATTAGAAGCTGATGAAATTGCTCAAACTGAAACATATGATGAGGAATCATTACATATGAGACAGTTATTAAAAACTAAATTGATAGATATGGATCTTTCTGTTAGAGCATTAAATTGCTTGAAAGCTGCAGAAGTTGATACTTTAGGAGATTTAGTTTCTTATAACAAAAATGATTTAATGAAGTTCCGTAATTTCGGAAAGAAATCTTTAACAGAGCTTGAAGAGCTTGTAAATGTTAAAGGGCTTAATTTCGGTATGGATCTTTCTAAATACAAATTAGATAAAGACTAACACATCATATTTTGCTCTCTGCACGAGGCGGATTGAGCAAGATGATGCTTAAATTTTTAATGTCATGAGACACGGAAAAAAAGTAAACCACTTAGGAAGAAAAACTGCACATCGCAAGGCAATGCTTGCAAACATGGCTTGTTCTCTTATCGAGCATAAAAGAATAAATACTACTGTTGCAAAAGCAAAAGCTTTAAAACAGTTTGTAGAGCCATTAGTTACAAAATCTAAAGAAGATACTACACACAACCGTAGAATTGTGTTTAGTAAATTACGTAATAAGTATGCTGTAGCAGAATTGTTTAGAGATGTGGCTGCTAAAGTTGGTGATAGACCAGGAGGATATACTAGAATTATCAAGTTAGGAAATCGTCTTGGGGATAACGCTGATATGGCAATGATCGAATTAGTGGATTACAACGAATTGTATAACGCTGGTAAACCTGCTAAAAAGAAATCTACTCGTAGAGGTAGAAGCAAAAAAGCAAGTGCTCCTGCAGCTCCTGCACCAGAAGCTACTAATTCAGAAGAAGAATAAATGATTAGTATTAATCACACATAATAAAAAAGGATAAACGTTCTGTCGTTTATCCTTTTTTTTTGAATTTTTGTAAAAGTTTAAATCCTAGAAAAAGGGAATTGTAATATTAAAATATATAAAGGATGAAATATCAATCTCGAAAAAAGGCAATTGTTTTATTAGCAGATGGTACTATTTTTTATGGAAAAGCGGTTGGAAAAGAAGGAACTGCATTTGGAGAAGTTTGTTTTAATACCGGAATGACGGGTTATCAAGAAATTTTTACGGATCCTTCTTATTTTGGGCAGCTAATGGTTGCTACCAATGCACATATTGGAAATTATGGAACACAAGAAGAAGAGGTTGAATCTGATTCAATAAAAATTGCAGGGTTAATTGTAAAAAACTTTAGCTATGAGTTTTCTAGAGATCGAGCTGATAGTTCTTTACAGGATTTCTTAGAGAAAAATAATCTATTGGCAATATCAGATGTAGATACAAGAGCATTGGTAAGTTATATTAGAGATAATGGTGCCATGAATGCTTTAATATCTACAGAGATTGATGATATAGAATCATTAAAAAGAAGATTGGCAGAGGTTCCAGATATGAATGGTTTGGAATTAGCATCAAAAGTATCTACAAAAGAACCTTATTACTTTGGAAACCCTGAAGCAACCTATAAAATATCAGCATTAGATATTGGGATTAAGAAAAATATATTACGTAATCTTTCTGAGAGAGATGCTTATATAAAGGTTTTTCCTTATGATGCTACTTTTGAAGAAATGAATGAATGGGGACCTGATGGTTATTTTTTATCCAATGGTCCTGGTGACCCAGAGCCTTTATCACAAGCGATTGAGACTGCTAAAGAGATCATTAGTAGGAATTTACCTTTGTTTGGTATTTGTTTAGGACATCAAGTAATAGCATTAGCTAATGGAATCAGCACGTATAAAATGCATAATGGACATAGAGGAATTAACCATCCTGTAAAGAACTTAACAACTGGCAAAGGAGAGATTACTTCACAGAATCATGGTTTTGCGATTAATAGAGAAGAAACTGAAGGTAATCCAGATGTAGAGATAACTCATGTTCATCTAAATGATGACACAGTAGCAGGTATAAGACTAAAAAATAAAAATTGTTTTTCTGTACAATATCATCCCGAGGCAAGTCCTGGTCCAAATGATTCTATTTATTTATTTGATCAGTTTATAAATAATATTAAAAACGCAAAAGTAGAAGCTTAAAAACTGCATATTTTTCACAAAATCAATACGTAAAATATAATTAGTTGACCTATAACGTTATAGTTGATAACTTGTCGTGTTTACTGGGGTTTAAGCAATAAATTAAGAGGTTTTCTGAGGTATTTAAACTAACTGGTTTTGTATATTGCGAAGAATTAAAATTATCCAACAAAAACAAATCAAGAAATGAGTGTAATAATTAATATTCACGCCAGACAAATTTTAGATTCACGTGGTAACCCAACAGTCGAAGTAGATGTGATTACCGAAAATGGAGTGTTAGGTAGAGCTGCAGTTCCATCTGGTGCATCAACGGGAGAACATGAAGCAGTAGAGTTGAGAGATGGTGGTAGTGATTATATGGGTAAAGGAGTTAAAAAAGCTGTTGAGAATGTAAATACAATAATTGCAGAAGAGTTACTTGGCTTTTCTGTATTCGATCAGAATCTATTAGATCAGACAATGATTRAATTAGATGGTACTCCAAATAAATCAAAACTAGGAGCTAATGCTATTTTAGGTGTTTCCTTGGCTGCTGCTAAAGCTGCTGCTAATGAATTGAATATGCCATTGTATAGATATGTAGGAGGAGTAAGTGCAAATACGTTACCTGTTCCTATGATGAATATTATCAATGGAGGTTCTCATAGTGATGCGCCAATCGCTTTTCAAGAGTTTATGGTAATGCCAGTAAAAGCTGAAAACTTCACACATGCAATGCAAATGGGAACTGAGATTTTTCATAATTTGAAAAAAGTTCTTCATGATAGAGGATTAAGTACAGCTGTTGGAGATGAAGGAGGTTTTGCTCCTACATTAGAAGGAACAGAAGACGCTTTGGATTCTATTGCACTTGCAGTAGAGAAAGCAGGATACAAGTTTGGTGATGAAGTAATGGTAGCTTTAGATTGCGCTGCTGCAGAATTTTTTGTTGATGGAAAGTATGACTATACTAAATTTGAAGGGAAATCTGGTGTTGTGAGAACAAGCGAAGAACAGGCTGATTATCTTGCAGAATTAGCTGAAAAATATCCAATAATTTCTATTGAAGATGGTATGGATGAGAATGATTGGGAAGGATGGAAGTATTTGACAGATAAAGTGGGAGATAAAGTTCAGTTAGTTGGTGATGACTTATTTGTAACCAATGTTGAGAGATTGTCTAGAGGTATTGAAAATGGTATTGCAAATTCAATTTTGATAAAAGTTAACCAGATAGGTACACTTACAGAAACAATTGCTGCTGTAAATATGGCACATAATGCAGGATATACTTCTGTAATGTCACATAGATCTGGAGAAACTGAAGATAATACAATAGCAGATTTAGCAGTTGCTCTAAATACAGGACAAATTAAAACTGGATCAGCATCCAGAAGTGATAGAATGGCTAAGTACAATCAATTACTTCGTATTGAAGAAGAATTGGGAATTGTAGCCTATTATCCAAAAGAGAAAGCATTTAAAGTTAAATAGTATATTTAGAAATGTAGGAAAAAGCTCACTTTTAAGTGAGCTTTTTTTTTGTGGATAACCCGTATTTATAAGGTTTTTTACCCGTTTTCTTAAAATTTTGAACGATGAAAAGCATGTTTCTTTGGTTAAAATGCTGATTTTTAACTTATTTTAACTATTTTAGAAGGCTGGGTAAGTATTTTTTAATACTTTCGCGGAATCAAAACACATTATATGAAGAGACTTTTACTATTGTTCTTCTTACTGACTTTATCAACTAATCAAACATTTGCATATGAATTTGTGAGAGAAGATGATATTGTAGATTTTGTAAATAATTCTAGTCGATCATTATCCTACAATGATATGTCAGATGAAGAATTTTATAAGACAAAAGAGTTTGATGCTACTTTTAGTTATACACCCTCAGAATTTTGTCAGAATGATATAGATCCAATTCCTAATGTAACAACTCCAGGAGGAATTTTTACCAGTACATCCGGTTTAATATTTTCTAATAATAGTACAGGAGAGATTGATTTAGATGCAAGTACACCAGGAACCTATCAGATAACTTATACTGTAGCTAGCGGAAGTCCCTTAACATTTATGCAAAATGTTACGATTCATTCTTCTCAATCTACTAGTATTACATATAATAGTAGTGCTACAACTTCAACAACTCTATGTACATCAGGATCGAATCCTACACCAGTTATTACAGGAATCACAGGTGGAGAGTTTACAAGTTCACCTTCTGGTTTGGTATTTGTAAGCGGTGGCGGCGGTTCTGATTTTTCGATTGGAGGAAATAAGTCCGCCAAAATGCCTTCAACAACTGGAGAAATTGATTTGAATGCTTCTATACCTGGTGAATATACTGTTCAGTATACCACTCCAGGAGGTTGTGTAATCGCTACTCATACTGTGAAAATAGTAGTTACTCTTGATCCAAACTTTTCTTACACCTCAGATAGTTTTTGTAGTGACGACAATACTCCTATAGTCCCAATATTAAATGAAGAAAAACCTGAGTCATCAGGTCAAGTATTTTTAGCAGGAGCGGGTTTGGCTATGAATGCTTCAACAGGAGTTATAAGTCCGGGATCTTCAACACCCGGAACTTATTTTGTAAGAAGGTTTGTTACAAATAACTGTCAAGGAGTAACTAGTTCTTCTACTCCTTTTACTATAAATATAGTATCATCAGGAGATGCTTCATTTTCGTATGATAGTTCATCCTATTGCAAAACAGGAACTAATCCGATAGCTACGATATCAGGAACTGGAGGAGGAACTTTCTCAAGTACTGATAGCAGTTTGGTATTTACAGATACAAGTACAGGTGAAATTGATTTAGCATCCACGCCTGTTGGAACTTATCCTATAGTGTATGCATTAAGCGGTGGTTGCGCAGCGACAAGTGCACCTCAAAATATAACCATAACACAAACAGATACTTCGTTCAACTATTCCTCAACTGAATATTGTAGTGATGCTTCAGATCCAACTCCAACCATTACAGGAACAACAGGAGGAACCTTTAGCAATAGTTCTGCTTCAGGTTTGTCAATAAATCCTTCTACAGGTGTCATTGATATAAGCGCAAGTTCCTTAGGAGCTCATGAGGTTACCTACTCAATTACTGGAACATGTGCTTCTTCAAGTACTTTTGATCTTACCATTACATCAACAGGAATAGCTACATTTAATTATGGAGCATCTACGTATTGTACATCTGATAGTAATCCAACTCCAACAATTACAGGAACCGCTGGAGGAACTTTTTCAAGTACAGATGCTAATATCATATTTGCGGATGCTAGTACCGGAGAAATTGATTTGATGGCTAGCCTTCCTGGTACATACGCTGTTGTCTATCAGATTTCAGGGAGTTGTGGAGCTACAAGTAGCCCCGTCAATATAACTATTGCTCAGGAAGATGCTACTTTTAGTTATGGAAATACAAATTATTGTAGTGGAGATATTGATCCTTCCCCAACGATTACTGGAACCACAGGTGGAGCTTTTAGCAATAGCTCTTCTTCTGGTCTATCCATAAATACTATGACAGGGTTAATAGATTTGGGTGCTAGTACTCCAGGGAATCATGAAATTACATATACAACACCTGGATTATGTTCGGACACAAGTACTTTTGATATTACAATTACAACTACAAGTGTTGCAGATTTTAGTTATAGCGCATCCACATATTGTACTTCTGATAGTAATCCGGTTCCAACAATAACTGGAACTCCTGGAGGTACATTTTCTAGCGCAGATGCTAATATAGTATTTGCTGATGCAAGTACAGGTGAAATAGATTTAGCAACTAGTCTGTTAGGTACGTATTCAATTGTATATCAGATTTCAGGAAGTTGTGGTGCAACAAGTACTCCTGTAGATATAACGATTACCGAGGAGAATGCCGGTTTCAGTTATGGAAGTACAAATTATTGTAGTGGTGATGCAGATCCCACGCCTACTATAACAGGGACTATGGGAGGAACTTTTAGTAATAGTTCTTCATCCGGACTTTCTATAGATACTAGTAGTGGACTGATAGATTTGGATGCTAGTACTCCAGGGAATCATGAGATTACATATACAACACCTGGATTATGCGCAGCTACAAGTACTTTTGATATTACAATTACAACTACTGGTGTTGCTAGCTTTAGTTATGCAACTTCTAACTATTGTAAGACAGACGCAAATCCAATACCTACTATTTCAGGAACTACTGGTGGAACATTTTCGAGTTCTAATAATAATTTAATATTTGTTAATACAAGTACCGGAGAAATTGATTTAACTGCTACTCCGGTTGGAACTTACCCTATTGTATATGAGTTATCTGGAAGTTGCGGAGCTACAAGTGCTCCACAAAATATAACAATTGGAGAAGCAGACGCATCATTTAGCTACAGTGCTTCTGTATATTGTGCAGATGCTACTAATCAGACTCCAACTATTACGGGTACAACAGGAGGAACTTTTACAAATAGTTCAGTATCTGGATTGGTTATTAACTCCACTACTGGTCTAATTAATATAAGTGCAAGTTCAATAGGAACTCATGAAATTACATATGCAATTACTGGAACTTGCTCTTCTTCTAGTACTTTTAATATTACAATTACATCAGCAGGAGTTGCAGCATTTAATTATGATGCATCTACGTATTGTACATCTGATAGTAATCCAATCCCAACGATTACTGGAACCTCTGGAGGTGTATTCTCTAGTTCAAATGTAAATATTGTATTTGCTGATGTGAATACTGGAGAGATTGATTTATCAACAACTCCTGTGGGTACATACTCAATAATTTATCAAATTGCTGGCAGTTGTGGAGATACGAGTACGCCTTTTAATATAACTATTACCGAGGAAGATGCTACTTTTAGTTATCCAGATACCGATTATTGTAGTGGCGATGTAGATCCTACAGCTACAGTTACAGGAACTATGGGAGGAACTTTTAGTAATAGCTCTTCTTCTGGATTATCTATAGATACAAATTCCGGGACAATAGATCTAGATGCTAGTGTGGCGGGTAATCATGAGATTACCTATACAACACCAGGTCTTTGTGGAGTGACAAGCACATTCAATATTACTATTACTACCAATGCTGTTACGGATTTCAATTATTCTTCAACTACGTTTTGTGAAGCTGATAGTAACCCAATACCTTCTATTACAGGAACTGGTGGAGGTGTTTTTAGTAGTACAACAGGTTTAGTTTTTGTAAGTGCAAGTACTGGAGAAATAGATTTATTGGCAAGTACACCAGGAATGTATACAGTTAATTATGACATAAGTGGTGCCTGTGGCATATCTGTACAAAAAGATATCACGATTGATAGTGCTAACCCGACACTTTCATTTGAAACAAGTGTAGATGATGCTGCCTATGTAGCAAACCCCGCAGCATCCATTAATGTTGAAATTGGAAGAAGATTAGAGCTACATTTAGTGGAATCATTTAATGGAACTGTTTCTTGGAGTGGACCTAATGCTTTTTCAGCTTCTGGTAGAGAAGTTCTAATTTCTGATGATATGCAAATCATAAATTCAGGTATATATGTTGCTACAGTAACCTTCGATATTACTTGTGGTGCTGTACCAACCGTTTATAATTTTGCAGTGAATGTTCTTGATGATGTAGTTAGAGTATCTCCAAAAGCATTTTTACAGGGAGCAATGTTAGGGAGTACGGACAATTTGATGAGAGATGATCTAAGAACAGCAGGTTATATACCTAATAATACACCTTATACAGATGGCGTTTCAGTTGATGGAACTATTTTTAATGATGCTGTTTTGGATAATGATAATATTGTTGATTGGGTGTTTTTAGAATTAAGAGATGATACGGACAATACAATTGTTTTGGACACACAGTCTGCATTTATTCAAAGAGATGGTGATATTGTTGATACAAATGGTAATCCAGAGATCACTATGAATGCAACTTCAGGAGGAAGCTACCATGTTGTTGTAAATCATCGCAATCATTTAGGAATAATTACAGATGCTGCGGTTACTTTAGATCGAAGTACTACTACAGTACTGGATTTTAGAGATGGTACGCAATCTGCTGCTGGAACCGATAGTCAAACTTCTTTTGGAATGCCAATAGGAACCGTTGGGATGTGGGCTGGTGATGCAGCTCAAGATGAGGAAATTAACATCATAGGATCTGTAAATGATAGTGCTTTTATTAGGAATGTTATTTTAAATGATCCTACAAATGTAGCTATACAGTTTTATGGGTTTTCTGTTTCAGGATATAATAATGGAGATGTTAATATGAACGGACAAACAAACATTGTTGGTGTTGGAAATGATGCAAATGTAATTCGAAACAATGTATTGAATCATCCCGTCAATATGTTTATACAGTTTTATGGATTTATAATCGCTGGTCAAACTCCATAGTTTGAATCATTGATTTATTATCAAAAATTAATAGTTTTAAAAAGAGGATTCGTTACGAATCCTCTTTTTTTAAACATAACTTCAAAATGATATTTATGATCTAAAATAGATGCGATGATTAATAATATATTAACACTATATTTCGTAATTTAGCAACCCTTATTATAACAGCAAAATTCGAAATAATCACAATGTCAAAAAAAGCTATTTTAGAAATCGACGGTAACAAATATGAGTTCCCTATAATTGAAGGAACAGAAAAAGAATTAGGAATTGATATCAAAACTCTCAGAGGTGCTACAGGTGGTATAACAACTATAGATCCTGGATATAAAAATACAGGAAGTTGCGAGAGTGCAATTACTTTCCTAGATGGAGAAAAAGGAATTTTAAGATACCGAGGATATTCTATTGAAGAATTAGCAGAAAAGGCGGATTTTTTAGAAGTAGCTTACTTATTAATTTTTGGCGAACTACCAACTGCTGAACAACTTGATAAATTTGATAAAGATATTAAAGAAGAATCTCATATCGATGAAGATATGAAAAGGATCTTAGATGGATTCCCTAAAAGTGCCCATCCAATGGGTGTACTTTCTTCTTTAACAAGTGCATTAATAGCCTTCAATCCAGGATCTGTGGATGTAGATTCTGAAGAGGCAATGTATGGTGCTATTGTGAAAATAATGGCCAAGTTTCCTGTATTGGCATCTTGGACAATGAGAAAACGTAAAAGTCTTCCTTTAGACTATGGAGATAGCTCTCTAGGATATGTAGAGAACTTGAGTAAGATGATGTTTTCTAGGCCAAATAAAACTTATGAAGCAAATAAAATTGTAAACGATGCATTGGACAAATTATTAATTCTGCACGCAGATCACGAGCAGAATTGTTCTACATCTACAGTACGTATTGTAGGTTCTTCTCATGCTGGTCTTTTTGCTTCTTTATCGGCTGGAATCTCTGCTTTGTGGGGACCTTTGCACGGAGGAGCAAATCAAGCAGTGATAGAAATGCTTGAAGCTATCAGAGAGGATGGAGGAGATACAGCAAAGTATATTGCCAAAGCTAAAGATAAAGAAGATCCATTCCGTTTAATGGGATTTGGTCATAGAGTATATAAAAACTTTGACCCAAGAGCGAAAATTATTAAAGTTTCTGCAGAAGAAGTATTAGGAGATCTTGGAATTGAAGATCCTGTTTTAGATATCGCGAAAGGACTTGCGCAAGTTGCATTAGAGGATGAATATTTTGTAAAAAGAAAACTATATCCTAATGTAGATTTCTATTCTGGAATTATCTACAGAGCTTTAGGGATACCAACAGAAATGTTTACGGTTATGTTTGCATTAGGAAGACTGCCAGGATGGATAGCTCAATGGAGAGAAATGCGTCTTAGAAAAGAACCAATTGGAAGACCTAGACAAATATATACTGGAGCAAATTATAGAGAATTCAAAGAGGTTGCAAAAAGGTAATCATAACCTAAATAATATTAAAAAGGTGTTGAAAACATTCAACACCTTTTTTTATGAGATTAACAAAAAGTTAAAGCCTGAGAAGCTAAATTTCAGAATTTGACAAAAAGTTGATATTTTTTTTGAATAAAATTAGTGTGAACAGAATGCCTCTTCCTATATTTGTTCAGCATGAAAATTAATGTGCTGCTATAGTTTCACCTTAAATTTATACCATTGAAATTAAACGTTAAAAATGAAACTTCGAGGTTAAGAGCTGTTGTTCTAGGTACTGCCGTAAGTAATGGTGCTGTGCCAAAAATTGAAGATGCTTACGATCCTAAATCAATAGAACATATTTTAGCAGGGACATATCCTAAAGAGGAAGATATGGTTGCAGAAATGACTGCAGTTGCTAATGTTTTTGAAAAATATGATGTTAAAGTATACAGACCTAAAATAATAGAAAATTATAATCAAATTTTTGCAAGAGATATAGCTTTGGTAATAGAAGACACTTTTATAAAATCTAATATTCTTCCAGATAGAGAAAAAGAGATCAAAGCGATTCAGTATGTGATAGATGAAATTGATCCCGAAAAGGTATGTAAAGCTCCATCTGAAGATATACATTTTGAAGGAGGTGATATTATAGTTCATAATGATCATATTTTTATTGGTACTTATAAAGGAGATGACTATAGTGATTGCATTGTTGCAAGAACTAATATGAAAGGAGTAGACTATATAAAATCACTTTTTCCAAATAAGATTGTAAAGGAGTTCGATCTTAATAAATCCATGAGTGATCCTAAGGATAATGCTTTGCATTTGGACTGCTGTTTTCAACCAGTTGGAAAAAATAAAGCCATTATTCACAAAGAAGGGTTTAGAAAGTTGGAGGATTATCAGTATTTAGTTGACTTTTTTGGCAATGAAAATTTATTTCATATCGACAGAAATGAAATGTATTACATGAATTCTAATATCTTCTCTATATCAGAGGATATTGTTATTTCTGAAAAAGGATTTACAAGGTTAAATAGTTGGTTGAGAAATCAGGGGATAACTGTTGAGGAAGTCCCTTATGCCGAAATCGCAAAACAAGAAGGACTATTAAGATGTTCTACTATGCCATTAATTAGAGATTAAATTGTTAGTACTGAAATTTTGAAAATGTATGAAACAGGTTACTAATACTATAGTTATGATTCGTCCAGTAAAATTTAGGATGAATGAAGAAACAGCAATAAATAATTATTATCAGAAATCCTCAGACAATAGTGCTGTTGACGAAAATATAAAAGCTCAAGAAGAGTTTGATACTTTTACTACAAAGCTTAAAGAGGTAGGAGTGGAAGTTATCATTATTGATGATAAAATTGAAAATGATACACCAGATTCTATTTTTCCAAATAATTGGGTTTCTTTTCATGAAAATGGAGATATAGGCTTGTATCCTATGTTTGCGGTTAATAGACGTAGAGAAAGAAGACCTGAGATTTTAGATATAATTGAGAGTTCGGGTTTTGAAATAAAAAATGTAGTAGATTATACTTCTGCAGAAAATGATGATATCTTTCTTGAAGGTACAGGAAGCTTGGTATTAGATAGAGTAAACAGAAAAGCTTACTGTGCATTATCACCGAGAGCAGATGAAGAGTTACTCATTGAATTTTGTGAAGATTTCGAGTATGCGCCAGTAATCTTTACAGCATATCAAACTGTTAAAGGAGAGAGGCTTGCTATTTATCATACAAATGTGATGATGGGGGTTGGAGAAACTTTTGCAGTAGTATGTTTAGACTGTATAGATGATAAAAAAGAACGTAAAAACTTGTCGAATCATTTAAAAAATGATGGTAAGGAGATTATTGCTATTACCGAAGCGCAGGTGAATCATTTTGCAGGAAACATGCTTCAGGTTGTCGGAGCAGATGGAAAACGTTATTTAGTGATGTCGTCAGCAGCATTCAATAGCTTAACTCAAAATCAGATTACCTCCATAGAGAAGCATTGTGAAATCCTTCATAGCGATTTACAAACCATCGAAAAACTCGGAGGTGGAAGCGCTCGTTGTATGATGGCAGAGGTTTTTCTTCCTCAAAAATAAACAAGCTTTTACAGATTCATTAAGAGATTTAAATTGGCAGTATAACTGGCAAAGGAAATTTGTATAATGACGAAGTAATATCTTTTAGTTATTTTTGAGTATTATAAAGTCGATCAGATGCTCTCGAAAAAAACAAAATATGGCTTAAAAGCCTTGACTTATATCGCTAGAAAAAAGTGTGAGCATCCAGTTTTGATATCTGAAATTGCTAAAAGTGAAAATATTTCTCAAAAGTTTCTTGAAAGTATATTATTGACACTTCGTAAAAATGGCTTCTTAGGATCTAAGAAAGGAAAAGGAGGTGGGTATTATCTGATCAAATCTCCAAAAGAAATTTCTATGGCAGCAGTCATTAGGGTTTTAGAGGGGCCAATAGCTATGTTACCATGTGTTAGTTTAAATTTCTATGAAAAGTGTGATGACTGCCCTGATGAAGATGCCTGTACTGTGCACGAACTGATGATAGAAGTTAGAGATAATACATTAAAAGTTTTAGAAAATAAAACTTTGCATGATTTTGTAGAACAATAATAGGTTTTATTAGTTTTCTGTAATACGAATAAATTCATAGGGTCCTTGAATTTTGCCCCATACCTGTTTTCCATTACTATCATAACCTCTATCCCAAGAAGAAATTTTATTTCTACTAATCACAATATTGCTCGTAGTATAAGATATTTTTTTACTAAAACTACTAGAACATGTCTCTTTATTAGTCTTTCCTTGATAGATCGTAGAGGTTTTCTTTCTGAAATATACATCACATCCTTCTCTAATAGTAAGGCTGTCTATGGTTAAATTATCAAAAACCGAAATATCTTTCCAAGCATTGATATATTTTTTTTGATTTGGAATTACATAACTTGTACTACTTAGGGTGTTACTATCCACCCTTTTAATATTTAAGATTCTTTGATTATAAATAGCATTAGTTTTTCCTTCAGCAAATAATTCTTGATATAGCCAAATTCCCGATCTATCTTTCCAAATAACTTTATTGATGAGACCAACAGCAGAATACCCAGATTCTTCTTTGGCTTGTTTTTTAGAAGAAAAATTCCCCACTAAAATTTTTGCAAAATCCTCTAATTCTGGATCATCGATTGTCTTGGTGTTACAACCAATCGAAAAGATTAATATGATAAGAAAGAGGAGGGATTTCCGCATCTGTTTTTTTGCAAAAATACTAATTTTTACTCAAAAATACGTTGATTATCGATATAATTTGCTTTTCATCTGTATTTTTTGTTGTGATTGGATGTTATGTTACGTATCATTCCTCCAAAAATAAAATAGTGAAAAGGTACCATAAGGTACCAATATAATCTACCCCATAAACCTCTAGGACGAAATGTTGCAGTCTGATGAAGTATGTCGTTTTTGTCAATGTCAAATTCCAACCAAGCTTCTCCCGGAACTTTCATTTCAGCAAACAACAATAAGCGCTTTTCGATTTTATCTGCAACTAGTACTCTCCAGAAATCTAAAGCGTCACCAGAATTAATTTTATCTGGATTAGTTCTACCTCTTCGTAAACCAACACCTCCAAAAAACTTATCAATATGACCTCTTATTTTCCACATCCAGTCTCCATAATACCATCCCGTTTCACCACCAATTGCCCATATTCTTTCAATTACATGATTAGGGTTATCTACTTTTATTCTTTTCCGATCTCGTAAACACCCTTTTTTAGGCACTGTAACGTATTTCTGAATATCTTGATCAAAACGACCACTTATCATAGAATCTTTCCAACTAGATACCACCTGATTTTGCTCTATTTTAATAAAAGCAAGCTCTAATGCTTTTGTATAAGTCATTGGTTCGATACCTAATATTTTTTGTAGACGTTTATCATTCGCGACAACAGGAATACTCATACTGTCGACTAGGTTTAATGCTAATTTGTAAGAGGTAGATGTAACAAAATATAGCCAATAGGAAGATAATTTCGGTGTCATTACTGGAAGTGTGAAAATCAGTAATTTAATCCCTCGAACTTTGGCATACAATTGTAGCATTTGTTTATAGGTAATAACGTTAGGGCCACTAATGTCAAAAGATTGATTATAACATTTAGAGTTTCCTAATACTCCTGTCATGAAGCTTAAAACATCTCTTATAGCTATAGGATGCGTTTTTGTGTTTACCCATTTTGGTGTAATCATGATGGGTAACTTTTCGCACAGATCTCTAATGATTTCAAAAGAAGAGCTCCCTGATCCGACTATAATTCCAGAACGTAAAACAGTAAGATTAAAATTACCCTTGTACAATGTCTCTTCTACATTCTTTCTTGACCATAAGTGCTTAGATAAATTTTTCTCATTAACAATACCGCTAAGATAAATCACCTGTTTGATTTGCGTATTGGAAACGAGAATATTAAAGTTTTGAGCTGAGATCTCTTCTTTTTTATCAAAATCTGATGTAGAAGAACTCATGGAATGAATCAGGTAATATGCAGCATCTATTTTTTCTGGAAGCTTATTAGGATCTGGTTTTTCTAAAAAATCTATTTCGACAATCGAAATCTTATCTGACATATCTTTGTCTACAGAAAATCGATCTTTATCTCTTACACAACAAATTACATCATGACCTGCATCTATTAATAATGGCAGTAATCTCATACCAATGTAACCATTTGCTCCAGTAAGTAATATCCGCATGTTTTTATTTAAAAGATACGAAGAAATATAGTATTCTAGATATAAATTAGGAGTAACTTATCATCTGTTTAATGTCTTTTTGTTTGTTTAAATGTTATGGGTATTCCAAGCTTTGTGGCCCATGATCCGCTTTATAGCTTATTATTTTTTGCACAAATTTGTGAATAGCAGTATCTGTTTTAGAGGCTTTAAATTTTATAAAATAGTGATCCTTGTATATACTATATTCTTCTGCTTTACCTTTATAGATGACTAATTTATAAAAAGGGATTACCAATAAATAAGTTTCTAAACGTACACCAAAACCAAGTAAGATTCCTTTAGGTCTCAATTCAATATTGCAGGAATTTATACGATTATCTAATAAAAGTAGATTGTTAATCTCTAAACTAGCTTCAGTAATGTGAAGTTTTGGAGAACCTATTCCTCCTAATTTGATTCTTTCTAATAAAGTAAAAGGTTTACCAACCTGTTCTCTTAATGTTTTTTTTAGTTCAGGATCTCTATACGTATTATTAACGAGCAATTTTTCTTTTCTTACAAGATACGAATTGATATGAATAGAAGTGGTAGAACCTGATATTTCTTTTATCTTTGCTGCCTGATTTTTAGATCAAATACAATTTATAAAATGACATTACATCAAATCATTTCAGAACAGGTAAAAGCAGCTATTAAAAAGCTATATGAAGCAGATTTAGAATCGGTAGAACTACAAAGCACTCGTAAAGAGTTTGAAGGTGATATTACCGTGGTAGTTTTTCCTATGCTTAGAGTGGTTAAAGGAAATCCTGTTCAAATTGGTGAATCGGTAGGAACATATCTTGTAGAAAATGTAGAAAATGTTACTTCTTTCAATGTAGTGAAGGGTTTTTTAAATCTTGTAATTTCAGATACTTATTACCTAGACTTTTTTGCTGAAATAAAGGATGAAGAAAATTATGGCTTTGTAATTCCTACAGAAGGAGATAAAGCGGCTATGGTAGAATATTCTTCTCCTAATACCAATAAGCCTTTGCACTTAGGTCATATTAGAAATAATCTGTTGGGATATGCAGTTGCTGAAATTATTAAGGCTAGTGGGAAAAAAGTGTATAAAACTCAAATTATCAATGACCGAGGAATACATATTTGTAAAAGTATGGTAGCTTGGCAAAAGTTTGGTAATGCTGAAACTCCGGAATCTACAGGATTAAAAGGAGATAAATTAGTAGGTAATTATTATGTGAGATTTGATAAAGAATATAAAAGTCAGATATCAGATTTAATAGTGTCAGGTAAATCCGAAGAAGAAGCTAAAAAAGAAGCCCCAATTTTATTAGAAGCCCAGGAGATGCTAAGAAAATGGGAAGCAGGAGAAGCTGAGGTTGTAGATCTATGGAAAACCATGAATAATTGGGTGTATGATGGTTTTGAGCAAACATACAAAGCACTTGGAGTAGATTTCGATAGCTATTATTACGAAAGTAATACTTATTTGTTAGGTAAGGATAATATCGAAGAAGGTCTGGCCAATGGAGTATTCTTCAAAAAAGATGATGGTTCTGTTTGGTGTGACCTTACAGATGAAGGATTAGATGAAAAATTAGTGTTACGAAGTGACGGTACTGCTGTATACATGACACAAGATATTGGAACTGCTATTCAACGAGTAAAGGATAATCCTGATATTGGAGGAATGATTTATACCGTAGGGAATGAACAAGATTATCATTTCAAAGTGCTCTTTCTAATCCTTAAGAAATTGGGATACGACTGGTCAAAAAATTTACATCATCTAAGTTATGGGATGGTTGATCTGCCAAGTGGTAAAATGAAGAGTAGAGAAGGTACAGTAGTTGATGCGGATGATCTTATTGTGGAAATGGCAGAAACAGCAGGTGAGATTTCTAAAGAATTAGGGAAATTAGATGGATATACAGATACAGAAAAAAATCAAGTATATAAGACCATTGGATTAGGAGCGTTAAAATATTTTATTTTGAAAGTAGATCCTAAAAAGAGAATTTTATTTGATCCTGCAGAATCTGTCGATTTTCAAGGTAATACAGGACCTTTCATACAATATACTTATGCTAGGATTCAAGCTATTCTTCGTAAAGCAGACTTTAATTGGAAAGATCAAATAAAAGATATTAGTTTAGAAGGAAAAGAGAAAGAGCTTCTTAAATTATTGGAAATGTATCCTGAAATAATTCAGAATGCAGCCAAAGATCTAAGTCCTGCAATTATTGCTAATTATACCTATGATTTGGTAAAGGCATATAATTCATTCTTTCAAAATGTTTCAATATTTGGGGCCGACACAGAGAATGAAAAAGTATTTAGAATCCAACTTTCTGGGGCAGTAGGGCAAACTATTAAGTCTGCATTTGGATTGCTGGGAATACAGGTGCCAGAGCGAATGTAAAATACATCTTATAAGATATTATTCTTGGGTAGTTGGATACAAAACGTACTTCCTTGCCCAAGAATACTTTTTACTTCTAATGTTCCATGATTTAGAGATATTAACTCTTTACAGATCTTTAAACCTAATCCCGTTCCAGATTCGTTATCAGTACCCTTAGTTGTTAGTGTTATATCTGAGAATAATTTTGATAGATTCTCTTTTGGAATTCCAATTCCAGTATCTCTGAAATAAATCCTCATGATATCTTTTTCTTCTTCTTTATGAATTGTAAGTGTATCACCAGATTTGCAAAATTTAATAGCATTGGCAATAAGATTTTGAGCTACAATAGTACACATATCTTTATCTGCAAACACCTTCGTGAAATCTGTAAGATTATTAATAAGCTTAACTCCTTTTTGAGAAGCTCTAGAAGTAAAAAATACAATTTTATCATTAATAACTTCAGTAAAGTCAAAGTCTTTTGGACTTGCTTTAAGTTCTTTCATTTGGGATTTGGACCAATTCAAAAGATTATTTAATAATATTGAAGTTTGGTGTGTGCTATTAGAAAGTACAGGTATAATTTCCTTAAATTCAGTTTCCGAAATTACATCTTCTTTTAATAGGTTAAGCGTTTTGTCTAACCCATGTATTTCATTTTTTAAATCGTGAGATACGATAGAAAACAATTTATTTTTTACTTGATTTGATTGGTTTAACTCTTTTATATATTTAGCTCTTTGTATTCTCGCTTTTATAATTCCAATGATAAAAATAAAAGCAACAATAAATGCTGCAATTGCAACATAGGTATATATTTTTTGTTTAAATAACTCTTCTTTAGCCTCTTGTTTTTCTCTTTTTTGCTTATCCAATGATGCTTGTTGTTTCTTTTCATTTTCCAATCTACTTTTTACAATATCAATTTGCTGAGTAGTTTCTTTAAGAGTGTGTTTCTGGTAAAGATCTTTATATTGTTTTTGCCATTTATAGGCATTTAAATAATCACCTCTTGCAGAATCTAGAACTGAGTATAAATCATAGGTGTTAAGAAGAAGCGGCGTAGAATTCATTTTTTTTGACTCTTCTTTTGCTGATGAAATATAATTTTCTGCTTCTTCAAATTTCTCTGTTTTAATGGCRATTTCAGCTAGAGACAATTTTGTCCTAATAAGTCTTTCTTTATAGGCAACTTTCCCTCCGATAAAAAGTGCAGATTCATAATATTTTTTAGCCTTCTGATAATCTTTTTTGATGAATGATATTCTACCAAGTGCATTGTAACTTTCAGCAATTCCGTAGCTATAGTTCTCCTTTTTGTTCACTTCTAAAGATTCATTAGAAAATGCTAACGCACTATCCAATTTATTTTCTTTCACATAGATTATTGCTATGTTATGTAATGTAGAACCTATGGTATTGGAACCGGTTTTTCTTTTTAATTCAAGAGATTGTCTATAATATTTTTTAGCAGACTCAAAATTCTTTAAATGGGCATATACATTCCCAATATTATTAATAGTAGTAGCTAATTTGGAACTATCTTTCAGTTTTTCATAATAGGAATAAGCTTCTAAAAGATGAACTAAGCTTTTTTCAGAGTTCCCTAATCTTTGTTCAATAACAGCTTTATTGTTTTGCGTTATTGCCAAACCACGAGTATGATTAACTCTTCCATAATATAAGAAGGCTTGATCATAACACAATAAAGCGTCAAAAAGCTGATCCATCTGGTTGTAGATATTTGCTTTTTCATTGTACAATTTTCCAACACCTTTATCATACTTTATTTTTTGTGATATTCGAATAATTGTGTCTGAATATTGAAGACCTTCTTCAAACTTCTCTTTTAAACTTAGATCATAAATTAAATCTGCGGCTAGATCAATGTTAAGGGAATCTGAAATAGAACTGGTCGTATTCACAATACTATCCAACTTTGTATGCTGACTATAGGATATTGCATACAGAAATAGCATAGCGAACGCTAAATAGTAGGTTGTAGGTTTCATATAAAGATTTAAGGCTGTTAAAAATTACGATTTTTTTAGCTACGTTATATTTTTTTTAACAAAAAATTTCATTCCTATCTCATTTTTCTTATTTTTATAGGAAATGACGTTTTACCCCAAAAGATTAGAAGACTTCTTCTGTTTAATTCATGAATTACCAAATATCTAGAGCTACCGACAGTGATTTGCCATTGATGCAACGTCTGTTTTATCAGACGGTTACTATTTATGGATCAAAAATATTTACGAAGGATGAAGTAAAAATTTTTTCCAGATTGGCATTGGATAATAATCATTGGAAACAAAAATTTAAAAATGATTATGTCTATAATGCCAAGCTAAATGGTGAAGTTATTGGATCATTTTCGCTTACTAAGAATGGTGAGATAGAATATGTCTTTGTGCATCAAAACTATCAGGGAAGAGGTATTGCAAAAAAATTATACCAGAAACTAGAAGAGGTTGCTAGAGAAGTTGGTATGGATGTGCTTACAACCCAAATTAATACCAATATGAAAGCTTTTTTCGAGAAAAATAAATTCAAGATTATTAAAAACAWTGAAAAGGTGGCAGGAGGCGATGATGTGATTAGTTATAACGGAGTAAAACACCTTTAGAAACTTAGACGAAAGAAAGCATTCGGTGTAATTCCTAATCCAAATTCACGTATTTCTTCAATTTCTCCTTCTTCATCTAGCGAATAGTATTCATTAAAGATATTTTCTTGATCTAGAACATTCCATATAGAAATACCGGTAAGCCCACTTATAAACTTATTTATTTTAAATGTATATGTAGATGAAAGATCGATTCGTATATAATTACGCAATCTTGAACTGTTCGGAGCTACATAATTAATTGTGCCATTTGTGCTAGTATTTGTAAAATCTGGCAGTGTTGTAGGTTTACCACTATGCCAATTAATACCAGCTGATATTTTAAGGTTATTTTTATTATATGTTGCGGCAAAATTGATATTGTGCCTTATGTCTATATTATTAGCAAAATCAGAAGGAATCAAATTGTTAAAAGAATATGTGTTGTCTGCATAGGAATAGCTAAGCCAACTACTAAAATTTTTAAATCTTTTATTAATTAAAAAATCTATTCCTAGTACTGTATAAGAACCGTGATCATCAGAAAACTCAAATTGATTCTGAAAACCTTGACTTCTAGTGATGATTCCGTCAACATTTTTACGATAAAGATCAGTAGATACTAACCAATTATTGTGATTATAACTAAGTCCAACCGAAATTTGATTACTTTTTAAAATAGGAATATTTTGGTCATTAGACAATACCCATCTTCTGTTTTCTATACCCAAAAAGTCGTTTTGTAGATCTATAATCTGAGATGTGGATTGACTTTTTATCTCACCTAATACTTCTAAAGTGAAATGATTAGAAAATCTTTTGTAAAAATTAATTCTTGGTTCTAAAATATAAGTATCAAATTTGTCTAAATAGTTAAGTCTAGCACCAAAGTTACCGTATAAAGAACCATTTTCAGAACGATATTCAATTTCAGAAAATAGGCTATGTGTTCTAACCACTTCTTTCGTTAGATTTCTGAAAGTAGGATTATTGACATCTTGAAGATAAGTAATACCGGTTTCATTAAATTGATAACCGTTTTTAAGGTTGATGTTCGAATTAGTTTTGAGAAATGTATTTAGTTTAAGTCCATTTTCTAAAACATCATTTTCCTGCAGAAGTCTTTGGTTATTCTGTATGTCAGAGTTGATTGTTTCCAATTGGTAATTAGTTCCATAAAGAAGTAATTCCGTTTTAAAAAGGTTACTCCAATTGCGTTGATATAAAATACCTCCAACCAAATTGTTTTGTTTTGCACTGCTTTCTCTAGAGATATCAATTTGACTATCTAAAGAGTTTTCTTGAAAAACAAGATCATTTCTCATAAGCAACCCATTGATTTTAATAAGATCTTTTGGAGATAGTTGATATAACCATCTTAAGCTGACATCATAGAAAGAAAACCGCTGACCAGAATTACCGTTACTAATAACTTCTGAATTTTGGAAGGCTTTGTCAAAATACTGATTATAGGTAGGTGTTTCTAACAGCTCATTGATGGAATGCCTTACTGCAAACTGAACAGAGGATTTGTTACCGATTGGTGTGTCAATATAAGTGTCAGCACTGATTAAATTTAAACCAATACTAGCTTCTAATTCTTTGTTGATCTTATCGGTTGTATTCATTGCTATAACACTAGAAACGCCATCACCATATCGAGCACTTGATCCATTTTTGAATACTTGTACATTCTTTGTTAGATATGGGTTAAAAGCCGAAATAAGACCAAAGAAATGACTCGATTGATACATTTTAATTCCGTCCCAAAGAATCAGGTTTTGGTCATTAGTGCCTCCTCTTACATTAATGTCTGAAACAGTTTCGTTAACACTTAATACTCCAGGAAGTGCTTGTATAGTTTGTAATAAATCAGGCTCAACAAGTCCTGGAAGAATTCCAAAATTATTATAGTCAATCTGAATGGAACCATCCAATTGTTTATCGATTCCTTTGATCAAATAATCGTTAATAACAATTTCGTTTATATATTCAAGTTTAGGTGTAAGAATTATTTTTTTACAAGGTTTTTTTAGAAAATCCAAGGCTTTTATAGTAGTGGAGGTATATCCTAAAAAACTAATTACAATGTTTTCATTAGGTGAATCAACTTGAAGGGAAAATTTTCCTGAAACATCACTTATTGAAGCATTCTGCTGTCCAATGATAGATGCATCTGCTATGATTTGATTGTCTGTATTGTATAATATTCCACAAATTTCTTGTGGAATAAAACTTATAGTTACCGTATTGTCAGATAACTTGGTGTACTTAAAAGGAGTGTTTTTTTCTAAATAAAGAATTGTATCCTCAAAAGATAATGTTGTTGAAGGTGAATTTATATAGATGTCTTCTAATTCTTTATTTACATATGAGAAATCGTATCCGTACCGTTCTTGAATAGTGTTCAAAACAGAAATAAGTGTGTATTTATCCTTTTTAGTCTGGGATTGACTTGTAAAAAGAATTAAAAATATGAAGATAGTAGATACGAGGATTTTGGGTTGAATCACTCTTTAAATAAGGTTACGGTTTTGTTATTAATCACATATTTCAACCGCATCGGAATCGTAATCGATTGTAATGCCGTTTCAATATCTGAATGTACAAAATTACCCGTAAAAACAATAGTAGGATCAATGTTTTTTGTTTTAACCTCTACACCGTATTGCCATTCCAATTCTTTTAGCACTCTATCATAAGAAGTTTTATTGAAATAACTTTTGTTAGTATACCATGTTGGTTCTTGATCAGTTACCTTTAGTTTTTCACTAATTTCTGAATTAAATATAATAGCATCTCCAGCTTTTAAATATTCGATTTGATCATTACTATTTACACTAACGATCCCCTCATAACAAACAACTTCAAAAATATTTTCTCTTTGTTTGACATTAAATCGGGTTCCAATTACACTAACTACACCTAATGATGTGCGCACATCAAATTTTTTCCCTTTTGCTACATTAAAATACGCTTCACCGTCTAAATATAATTCTCGATTATTTTCCCAACCTTTTTCATCATAAGCTAAGGAAGATGTAGCATTTATTTTTACAATAGAATTATCAGGTAATGTAATTGTTGCTTTTTGGCTAGCAATTGTTTTAATCTCTTTACCCTTGTACTCATTAAAGAAAGAAAAATAAATACCAATTCCGATAACAAAAACTGCTGCAATACGCAGAATGGAATAGAAATACGTTTTTCCGGAAGTCTTAGTGTTAGGTGCTTTCAACTGTTGAGTTACGATGTCTAGATTACTGGTGACATCATATTCAGGAGCTTTGAATTGTTTTGCAGTTTCAGAGATTCTTACATAAGAATCGTAGGCGTCCAATTTCTCAAACGCCTCCGATTCCTGCTTAGTGAGTTGTTCGTTGTCCAACCACTTTTTAATAAGATCTTCCTTTTTCATAGCAAAGTTCTTATGTATATAACAATTGATGACATAAAATTCCTACCCTGTTCGATATTATTTTTTTAAATTCCATCAATATCTTTTCTTAATTTCTCCAAAGCACCATAAATCCTTTTTTCTACTGCCTTTCTGGATATCCCCAAAATCTCAGCAATTTCTTTATGTTTTTTACCTTCAATTCTGTTCATTAAAAAAGCTACACGTTGGGATTCTGTTAGATTAGAAAGTGCTTTCTGATATTTTTGAAGATATTCTTTTTCTTCCATAATGAATTCAGGACTTTCATTAGTACGATCTTTTTTTTCAGTTGATTGATATTTTAGCTTTACCTTATCATGTTTGACTTTGTTTAAAGAAAGATTATTAGCAACCGTAAATAAGAAACTCTTGGCTTTATCGACAGAAACCTTATTACAATTATCCCAAAGTTTGATAAAAGCTTCCTGAACTTGATCTTTAGGATCTATATGTGAACCATATTTATAGTAGATAAAATCATGAAGGTTTTTTGAATGTTTTTTAAAAAGCTCAGAAAATAATCGTTCGTCACAAACATCCTGAAATAGGGACTTAGACATTTTGTATTTTTTTCAAATGTAAAAAAAATATAAAGTTAGTGGGAATTTGGGCTCTGAAATTGTTATTATAGTAGTTAATTAGAAGATTTGGATATGAGTGATTTAAGAAAATGTTTTTTGATGATGATGCTTGGTTGTTTACTCCTTACGATTTCATGTCAGGAAGAAGAACAGGAGATTATTGATCCAACGATTGATAATACAATACCTCAAAGCTCGCAGTTGGTAGGTTTGATGAAAAATATTGTTACACACGATGGTTCATTTGATGATATCGTAGATGGAGGCAATTGTTTTAGTATTAACCTTCCGTATATGATTATACGTAATTCAGAACCTTTGGTAATCAATAAAATTGAAGATTATAATCAATTGCAGGTGTCTGATAATATCCAGATACAGTTTCCTATTACCATCACAAGAGATGATCATGTTAGTGAGATTATAGAAAATGATGCTGCTTTAAGAAACCTGGCAGATACGTGTCAAATTGAAGATGAAGATATAGAATGCGTAGATTTTGTATATCCATTTAGGTTTGCGACATACGATTCTAATAATAATATAATAGGTACTACTGAAGTGTTTCACGATGCACAGGTGTTCGGGTTCATGGGGAATCTGAATGCAAATACCGTTGTCGCAATTAACTACCCTATCCGATTACTTCTTAGTAATGGAGAATTTCTTGACATAGCACATAATACTGATTTACTCTCGGGAATTCTGGCTTTTCAGGCATCTTGTGAGGAAAATGATGGGTAAATTTTGTTTAATTTTTTTAACTAAAACGTTAAACAAAAAGTTAAAAAAGTATTAAAATCATATTTTGAGGTAGCACTTTTAATCTATCAGTTGTTTCATCATCGAACAATAAATTAAAATTAAAAACCAATAATATGAAAAATTTCTTCAAAAAAGCTTTTTTAACATTGTGCTTAGTTTCTATCGTTTCATGTAGCGATGATGATGATACGATATTCATCCCTGATACAATGACTATAGCAGACTTTGTATCTGATAACGCAGATTATAGTTCGCTATTAGCAGCCTTACAAAGAACAGATCTTGATGTTACCTTAAATGGTAATGGAGATTTTACCGTTTTCGCACCAAATAATGCAGCATTCACTGAATTCTTAGACGGAACAGCTTTAGAAGATGTGCCTGTAGAAACTTTACGACAAATTCTTTTAAATCATGTATTAGGAGTAAGAGCTCCATCTTCTGGCCTGACTACAGGATATGTTAATAATTTAGCTACTGAAGCTAATTCAAGTGCCAACCTTAGTATGTATATCAATACATCCAGCGGTGTTGTAATCAATGGAGAATCAACTGTTACTACTCCAGATATTATGACAGATAATGGAATTATTCATGCAGTGGATAAAGTGATACCATTACCTACAATGTTAACTTTTGTAGCTGCAGATAGTGAGTTTTCTTCATTAGCTTCAGTTGCAACAACTACAACAGGCTTTACTACTGATTTTGAAGCAGTGCTAAGTGGAGCAGATAGTAATCTAACGTTATTAGCACCAGATAATGCAGCATTTACAGCTTTAGGAGATATTTCTGGAGTACCTGTTGCAACTTTAGAGCAAATTTTATTAAATCACGTAATTGCTGGCACTAACATTTCTTCAGGTTTAACTACTGGTTATGGAAATACTTTAGCAACATATAGTGATACTATGAATAATCTTAGTATTTATATCAATACAGATGGAGGAGTATCATTTAATGGTATTTCAACTGTGACTCAAGCCGATATTGTAGCTTCAAATGGAGTTATTCATAAAGTTGGAGCTGTAATTACATTACCAACAGTGGTAACTTTCGCTACAGCAGATGCTAACTTTTCTACGCTTGTAAGTGCATTAACCGACTTAACACCTGCTACAGATTTTGCTTCTATCTTATCTAGAACTGAAGGTGGAAATTTGGATAGTATAGATCCTGCTTTCACCGTATTTGCTCCTTTAAATAGTGCGTTTGATGCATTAACTGAAATTCCAGATGAAAGTGGATTAACTCCTATATTACTTCATCATGTAATTGCAAATGCAAATGTACGTTCTGGTGATTTAAGCGATGGTTTAGTAACTCCTGGTACTTTAGAAGGAGATCCTCTTACGGTTATTATTCCTGGAACGAATAGCGCAATTGCTAATTTAACTGACGGTGGTGGAAATACGGATATTGAAGTTGTTGCAGTAGATGTGCAAGCAAGCAATGGAGTTATCCACGTGATCAACAAAGTGATGATTCCGAATCAATTGAACTAATATAGTTTCCCCCAAAATAAAGATTCCCCCCAAAAGGGCATTTAGAAATTGAAACCCTTGATTTCTCTTCATAACTAAATGCCCTTTTTTCACACACGCATCTTAATATTAACAAATAAAATTAAAACCCATGAGAACGCTAATCAAAAGATTAACGGTACCATTCCTGTGCCTTTTTGTAATCAACGTTTTTATCTCTTGCCAAACAGATAATGACGAATTAAATCAACCAGATCCCGATCAAATTGAATTTGAAGAATCAAAGATCATTAGCTTCGATGAAATCGAAGAAATGACTAAAAACATTATTGATGGAGAGTTGTTAGAGCCCGAAAATGAGGAAGAAGCTTTTGGTGATGCCAAAAACGCTATTTTCGATATTAGCAGAGAGCGCAGAGTATATGACTTTTCGGCTTCCATAAATAGTGGAGCTGGTGCCGGAACTGATATTGTTGGAAAGCTTAGATTAAATTTCACGCTATACCATGCAAGTTTTACTATTGTAAGAGGAAACTTAGTACTTCCTGATGGATCTAGAGCAAGAACAAGAGGAGCTATTGTAAGTGACGGTATTGTTTATTTAATCATTAATCCACCAGGAAGAAACTTAATTTTTGGAATAGGACGTGTAGATGAAGAAGGAAATTTAGAAGGAGGTTTTAGAATATTTGGAAATGGAATCGGAAGAGGAGAATGGGAAGCAGAATTAATCAAAACAATTTTCCCAGATAAAACTATTGTGGAATTAATAGTTGAAGATGGTAGGTTTACCTCTTTAGTAGGAGCTTTACAAGCTACTGATTTAGTTGCACCATTATCTGGAGAAGGACCTTTTACAGTATTTGCTCCTACAGATGAAGCTTTTGCTGCTCTTGATGAAGTACCAGAATTGGAAGTGTTAAGGCAAGTTCTGTTATATCATGTTGCAAGTGGAAGACTGAATACTCCTCAGTTGCTAGCTCAAGAAATGATAGAGACGCTACAAGGAGAAAATATAAAAGTTAGTCTTGATGAAAATAATGAAATAGTTATTAATGATACTGTTAAGTTGCTTTCAGCTAATGTTGGAGGATCGAACGGTGTTATTCAGATTATCGACACTGTGCTAATACCACCTTCATTTGAACCTTTACCTTCTATAGTTGAAATAGCTGTGGCGACACCAGAACTTTCCACTTTGGTAGGTGCTTTGCAAGCTGCTGATTTAGTTGATACTTTAAATGGAGATGGTCCATTTACCGTATTTGCACCAATGAATGATGCATTTGCAGCACTAGATGAAATTCCAGGAGGAGATGCACTTACAGAAGTATTATTATATCATGTTGCTGCAGGAAAATTTTCAGCTGAAGATTTAATCGCAGGTCAGACAGTAACCACAATACAAGGTGATGAGGTAACCATCGAAATGGTTGATGGCGAAGTATTCTTAAATGGTTCCATTAAAGTATTATTAGCAGATATTGAAGCATCTAATGGTATTGTTCATTTAATCGATGGTGTTTTACTTCCTGCAGCAGATTTACAGTCCATTGTTGAGATCGCTGTAGCAACACCAGAACTTTCTACTTTAGTAGGTGCTTTGCAAGCTGCTGATTTAGTCGATACTTTAAATGGAGATGGTCCATTTACCGTATTTGCACCTACGAATGATGCATTTGCAGCACTAGATGAAATTCCAGGAGGAGATGCCTTAACAGAAGTATTATTATATCATGTTGCTGCAGGAAAATTTTCAGCTGAAGATTTAATCGCAGGTCAGACAGTGACTACCGTACAAGGTGATGAGGTAACCATCGAAATGGTTGATGGCGAAGTATTCCTAAATGGTTCTATTAAAGTATTATTGGCAGATATTGAAGCATCTAATGGTATTGTTCATGTAATAGATGGTGTTTTACTTCTTCCAGCGGATTTACAATCTATTGTTGAGATTGCTGTAGCTACACCAGAACTTTCTACTTTAGTAGGGGCATTACAAGCTGCTAATTTAGTTGATACTTTAAATGGAGAAGGTCCATTTACCGTATTTGCGCCTACAAATGATGCGTTTGCTGCATTAGATGCAATTCCTGATGGAGATGCTTTAACTGAAGTGTTATTATATCATGTTGCTGCAGGAAAATTTTCTGCGGAGGATTTGATAGCAGGTCAAACCGTTACAACAGTACAAGGGGATCAGGTGAGTATAGAAATGATCGATGGCGAAGTATTCTTAAATGGTTCTATTAAAGTATTATTAGCAGATATTGAAGCTTCTAACGGTATTGTTCATGTAATTAATGGTGTATTAATTCCATCCTCACTACATTAAAAAGACAGACATTTTGAGTTAGCCTAAAATAATTGTCTGAAAAGCTATTAGGAAGAAAATATAGAGTCTTTCTAATAGCTTTTTTTGTTTACAAATTTATTTATCGTTTGATATAGAATTCTATCTTAACCATTCTTTATAAATACACTTCAAATTATTAAATTTGCACCTGTCCGTCAAAAAGAGGACATTGAAAAACCAGAAGAAAGCATATGTTTGATAATTTAAGTGATAAGTTAGATAAGGCGTTACATATTTTAAAAGGTCACGGACAAATTACGGAAGTAAATGTTGCAGAGACACTTAAGGAAGTTCGTAGAGCATTGGTTGATGCCGATGTGAATTATAAGATCGCTAAAGATTTTACAGCCACGGTAAAAGAAAAAGCCTTAGGTCAGAATGTACTTAAATCTTTGAAGCCAGGTCAGTTAATGGTTAAACTTGTAAAAGACGAGTTAACTGATTTGATGGGAGGAGAAGTAGCAGGAGTAAATCTTTCTGGAAATCCTTCCGTGATATTAATGTCAGGTTTACAAGGATCTGGTAAAACAACATTCTCTGGGAAATTAGCAAATTATCTAAAAAATAAAAAGACTAAAAAACCACTTTTAGTAGCTTGTGATGTTTATAGACCTGCAGCAATAGATCAGTTACACGTTGTTGGAGAGCAAATCAATGTAGAGGTTTTTAGTGATAGAGGAAATACTGATCCAGTTGCTATTGCAAAAGCAGGTGTTGCCCATGCAAAAGCAAATGGATTTAATGTTGTTATTATTGATACAGCAGGTCGTTTAGCTGTGGATGAAGTAATGATGACTGAGATAGCTAATATTCATAAAGCTGTTACACCTGGAGAAACATTATTTGTTGTAGATTCAATGACAGGTCAAGATGCAGTGAATACTGCCAAAGCATTTAATGATGTTTTGAATTTTGATGGTGTTATTCTGACCAAACTTGATGGTGATACGAGAGGTGGAGCCGCAATTTCTATTAAGTCTGTTGTTAATAAACCGATAAAATTTATTGGTACAGGAGAGAAGATGGAAGCTATTGATGTTTTCTATCCTTCTCGTATGGCGGATCGTATTCTAGGGATGGGAGATGTTGTTTCTTTGGTAGAAAGGGCACAAGAGCAGTTTGATGAAGAAGAAGCTAGAAAATTACAGAAAAAAATTGCTAAGAATCAATTTGGGTTCGATGATTTTCTAAAGCAAATTCAACAGGTAAAGAAGATGGGGAATATGAAAGATCTTGTTGGAATGATTCCTGGAGCTGGAAAAATGATGAAAAATGTTGATATCGATGATGATGCTTTTAAGCATATTGAAGCAATTATCCATTCAATGACTCCAGAAGAACGTACAAAACCACAAATTATAAATGCAAGTAGAAAAAAACGTATAGGAAAAGGTTCTGGTACTTCGGTACAACAGGTGAATCAATTGCTAAAACAGTTTGATCAGATGAGTAAAATGATGAAGATGATGCAAGGTGGAGGTGGAAAACGTATGATGCAAATGATGGGTAAAATGCGATAACCATTCGTAAATATTCAATTTTAATAATTTAAATATAGAGCAGGGGCTTAACTATGGAAGTTTTAGACGGAAAAAAAATAAGTAACGATATAAAAAATGAAATTGCTGCGGAAGTTCAAAAGATGAAAGATCGTGGCGAAAAAGTTCCACATTTAGCAGCTGTTTTGGTCGGTAATGATGGAGCTAGTCTTACCTATGTAGGAAGTAAAGTAAGAGCATGTGAAAGGATAGGTTTTGAATCTACTTTGGTGAAAATGCCAAGTACAACCAGTGAAGTAGAGCTACTTGCCAAAATAAAAGAGTTGAATGAAAATTCAGATATTGACGGGTTTATCGTTCAATTACCATTGCCTCCACAAATTGATACTCAAAAAGTACTTCTAGCAGTAGATCCAGATAAAGATGTGGATGGTTTTCATCCAATGAATTTTGGAAAAATGGCCTTAGATATGTCTACCTTTATTCCTGCTACTCCTTTTGGTATTTTGGAATTGTTAGAACGTTATAATGTGGATACAAAAGGAAAGCATACGGTTGTTATTGGAAGAAGTCATATTGTGGGTAGGCCAATGAGTATTTTGATGGGAAGAAAAGGTTGGCCTGGTAATTCCACTGTAACTTTAACTCATAGTCATACGAAGAATATAACACAGATTATTTCTCAAGCTGATATCGTTATTTCTGCATTAGGAGTTCCTAATTTCTTGAAAGCAGAGATGGTTAAAGATGATGCAGTTATTATTGATGTTGGTATTACTAGGGTTGCTGACGATTCGAGAGAAAAAGGATATAGAATAGTTGGAGATGTAGATTATGAAAATGTAAGTAAGAAAGCTTCATTTATTACTCCAGTTCCTGGAGGTGTAGGTCCTATGACGATTGCTATGTTGTTAAAAAATACATTATTAGCTCGCGAAAGGCATAGAAAATAGCAGTGCTGTTACTGTTATAATATTTCTTATAGTTTACATATTATAAAAAAATAAAACCTCAAATTTAATAATAAATTTGAGGTTTTTTATGCGCTATATCTATAGCCAAAGAATATTAATAATTTAATTTTCTTGAATAAATTTTAATCTCTTTTATTTAGTTTTAATTTTATGTATTGCAGAGAGGGTTAGTTTATCACAATAAAAAAGGTGTCGTTTTACGACACCTTTTTTATCTACATTTATTATTGGTGATAATAAATTATAATTATGTATGTTTTATTTTTTAATATTCTCCAAATGCCTTAGCATCAATATTGTCTTGATCTTCAGCATCATTATATAATGTACCATTTGGTAAAAGATCTAAAGATAAACTATACGATGGAACATTCATACCAACATCAGTTTTGATAACATTGTAATCTAAGATATCTTGACCTTTCTCATATAAAGGATTTTTAGTAAACTGTCCTTTACCGCTTCCTGCAGGTGCATTTGGATTTTCTCTCCAGTCACTACCATATGCAATAACACAATAGTACTCTCCTTCAGGAATGTTTCTAATAAATTGTGTTTGATTACTATTAATGTATACGATTCTTATAGTTTCATCGTCTTTTGCTGTTTTACCCATTTTTACAAGCTTAACAACAACATCTGTATTTTTACCAACTTCTATTTTAAGGTAGTTGTCTAATTTGTATTCATACTTACCTTTGAAGTTGAATGATTTAGGAGTAGCTCCTGATTTATATGTTTTCTTTTCCCAAGTTGAGAATTTATTTTCTCTAACAGCTTTTGAAGGAGCAGCAGATGCGGAAGAAGATTGAGTAGAGCTTGGATTGCTTCCACTAGAGGAAGTTTTTGACTCTATAGGTGTATAAGCAGTTTCAGAACTACTTAAAGTTCTTTTATTAGCTGCTTCAAGTGCTTTTTGTGTTTCAGCTAATTCAGCTAACCTTCTTCTTTCAGCGGCACTTTTGTTCTGATTCGCA
>NZ_WEKL01000029.1 GCF_019295435.1 Aquimarina litoralis | reverse complement strand
ACCTCAAACCTCAAACCTCAAACCTCAAACCTCAAACCTCAAACCTCAAACCTCAAACCTCAAACCTCAAACCTATAGTTGTCTGTCCGGTTCTCTTCGTTTATCATACTTAATATCACTAAGAACAGATGATTTAATTCCAATAAAGAAGTTCCATGATGTTCTCTCACTAAATGGTATCCAGTTAAAGTTCAAATTCCAACTATCCAAATCTCTTTGAAACCTTAGGTTGGTAAAAGTAAACCCAGGATTTACTAAATCATATCCTGAAGATACACCTACAGTCCATTTAGGAGCTAACTCCACATCTCCAGAAAACATAATAGAATGCGAAGATATTTCATTTTGTCGTGCATTATTACTATAATTTACGGTATAGGATAATCGCAAGGACCAAGGGATTTTATAATTATAGTTCTTAATGTCTTTTTTCTCTTTATCATTGTCTTGTTGCCTATAGCTTTGCTCTTCTCCAAAATCTGTTCCTCCACCAAATAGATTATCAGGTCGTCCTCCGTTTTGGAAGGTCTGATTTGTAAGAGGATCTTCATTGGTCTGGCCCTTTTCAAAGTCTTTACTAGAAAAAGAATATCCGAAGTTTGCGCTAGCTCTCGTTAATCTAAAYAAKCTACCACCATTATCAATATTCCAAACATCAATTTTACGATTGTTGTTGTCCAAAGCGTAAGGGTCTAGTTCTGCACTAAAGTTAATATCCAGTTTATTTTGAATTATTGGAATATTTCCAGTAATAGACAATGGACTTAATTGTAAGGAATCACCTGCTATATTATAGGCTGTTCTGAAATTTAAATTATTAAGTAGTATTACCTTTTTAGGTTCAAGATCTGTTGTATCCTTGCTTCGAACTTTCGCTTCCAGATTATTACTCAAAGAAAAACCAACACTACTTGAAAAAGTATTACTTGGTGCACCAAAGAATCCTCCTTCAAATCTTGAGTATTCTACAATTTCTGTTTCGTCAACATCTAGCGTTTCAGGATTGTCTGGTATTATAAATTCATCATAAAATTGATCAAAAGCAGGGTTGATACTATAGCTTATGCTTGGTCGCATTGTATGGCGAATCGCTTGTATTTTTTTATCTTTCTTAAAATTAAACGTTCCGTAGATAGTTGTTCCTAAACTAGCTGAAAAATTATAGGTTCTAAAGGCATCAAAGCCTGTAATAGTATCGTTTACAACCTCACCAGCACCTTCATTGGCGTCCTGATCAAAACGTCTTTCAATGGTTTCAAACACCCAATTTTCCTGAAAACTCGTTCCCATAGTGGCACTTAGATATTTGAAAATCTTAAAGTTTGTACTAATCGGAATAGAATGTTGCATTCCTATTTGCGCATCTCTAAACATTTCTCCAGTAAAAAGATCATCATCATTAGTAGTTATTCGATTTTCACCTCTGAAGTTGTATTGCGTATTGATATTTTGGATGATTCCTTTTTTAACTCCAACTTTTGGTGCAAAAGGAAATATTCTAGACACACTCGCATTTACGTTAGGTAATGAAAGGTTTACAACCTGTGTATTGGTATTTGAGTTATGATTAGCTGCAATATTTACATTTACCTGAKGATCTCCTTGAAACGTTTTTGAATAGGAAATTGAAGAACTTAATTGGTTGTTCAGGAAGTTTCCTGTATTTAATTGATTTGTTGATTGCTGGAAAAAGTCACTACTACCAAAATTTACGGATGCAGAAAACCTTGAATTAGGATTCGATTTGGCATCTTGAGAATGTGACCATTGAATATTATAAGTAGTCCTTTGGGCAAAATCAGGAAAACCTCGTTCACTGGTCAAATTGTTTTCATATCGAAACCTTAAATTACCTCTATATTTATAGCGAACTGCATAAGATGTTTCTCCTAATAAGGTATAACTTCCATTGGTATAATAATCTCCGGTAATAGTGAGGTCTGCATAATCGCTCAATGCAAAGTAATAACCACCATTTTGTAAAAAATATCCTCTATTATTTTCTTCACCATAACTAGGAATGATAAATCCAGAAGTTCTTTTTTCTTGTAATGGGAAATATCCAAAAGGTAATCCTAGAGGTGTAGGTACATCTGCAATAAACATGTTTACTAGTCCCGTAACAATTTTCTTTTTTGGTACTAGTTTAATTCTTCGAGCATAGAAGTAATAATCCGCATTATCCACATCTTCAGCAGTGGTAAATTTCACATTACTCATATAAATAACAGAGTCATTTACCCTTTTAGAAACTTCTCCTTTTACATTCATCTCACCTTGTTTGGTCCTAGAGTTGTAAATAAGCGCTTTTTCTGTATCAAAATTAAATCGGATAGAATCTGGTTCAACTACATTCTGAGCCTGTTTAAAAACAGGAGTTTGTGTATAATCACCTACAGAATCTTTAATACCATAAGCATATACCTCATTCTTGGCATTATCGACAATAATTAATCCAGCATTTATCTGCATTTCTCCATAGATAATTTCTGCTTCATTGTAGAGATACATTTTGTTTTCTCTACGACTTAGCCTCATATAATCTTTGGATTTATAAGTAACTTTATCTGTTAATAATTGAGGAGGCTCCACAACGCTATCCTTCTTCGTAGTATCCTGATCTTTTTCATTTTCAAGTAGTTCAGACTTAGGTTCTGTTACTGTTTTTGGTAATACAATAGAGTCCTTTGGAGTCTGTACAGGTTTCTTCGTGGTTTTATCAAACTCTTGTGCAGTTGTAAAACAAATACAAAATAGTGAAAAACTTAGTGAATAAAGTATGTTACGTACCGTTGTTTGCAATGGTTTATATCCTATTTTTGTAAAACTATGGCTTAGTTTTTGAAGTGCCAAAATTACATATATTTTTTATGTAGAGATTGTAATTGAGAAAAAAATAAATAATTATATCAAATACGACACTCTAATGTTATTTTTTAATGAAACGATGTCTAGTAAATTCCAAGATCATAACCATATGATTTTAGAATTATYATACTAAATACGGAAACAATTACGTAATGTTTCAAGCTGAGCTATAATTTTGATAATTATGAAGAAGAAAATAGGATATAGTATTGTATTGATTACACTGATAGTAGTGTTGTCTGCATTTTCATTTACCAATAGATCCAAAATTGAGAATAAAGAAAAGTTTGTAGTAGTACTGGATGCTGGTCATGGAGGACACGATCCAGGAAATCGAGGTAATGGATATAAAGAAAAAGATATCGCATTAAAAGTAGTTTTAGCCGTTGGAGCGGCTTTAGAGAAAGATGACCGTTTTAAAGTAGTATATACAAGAAAAACCGATAAGTTCATAGAACTACATGAAAGAGGTAAAATAGCAAACAAGGCGAAAGCGGATCTGTTTATATCAATTCATTGTAACTCCCATAGATCACAAGCTTTTGGTACAGAGACCTTTGTTTTAGGGTTACATGCCAATGATGAAAATTTTAATGTAGCTAAAAAGGAAAATTCTGTGATATTAATGGAAGATAATTATGAAGCTAATTATGATGGTTTTGATCCAAATTCTCCAGAATCAATAATTGGTTTGACGTTAATGCAAGAAGAATACCTAGAACAAAGTTTAACACTTGCTAGTTATGTGCAAAGAAGATTTTCTAAAAGGCTAAAAAGAAAGAGTAGAGGCGTAAAGCAAGCTGGTTTTGTTGTGTTACATCAAACGTATATGCCCAGTGTTTTAATAGAACTAGGTTTTTTAACTAATAATAAAGAAGGAAAATACCTGAACTCCAAAAAAGGACAGGATGAAATGTCTAAATCTATTATCAAATCTATAGTAGATTATAAAGAGAGTTTGGATGCAACCTATTATGTTCCCGAATCTAAAACTCCTGAAACGGTTGCGAATGATTCCATAACCAAAATAGTAGGAGAAGAACTATATGATGATATCACTTTTAAAGTACAAATCGCTGCTGGCTCTAACGATATAGTTTTAGAGCCTAAAAACTTTAATGGACTGGATCAATTATCAAAAGTTCAGTTTGGTGAGATTTATAAATATTATTTTGGGAGTACTTCTAATTATAATTTAATCAAGGAGTTAAGAAGTGTGGCGGTAGAGAAGGGATATACCTCTTGTTTTGTCGTTGCTTTTAAAGATAATGAGTTAATTCCGCTTAATGAAGCATTAAAAACGGATACTCCGTCGAATTAATCTAAATAAATACTGATAAATCGTTCATTATAATCTTTGGAAGTATATTTTTTATTCTAAATTTGTGTCCTAAATATATGCTATTTTGAAATTTACTCGTGAAGTTAAAACTGGAATTTTAGCATTAGCTGCTATAGCACTTTTGATCTTTGGATATAGTTTCTTGAAAGGAAAAAACCTTTTGGAAAGTGATAGAACGTTTTATGCAGTCTATGATAATGTAGAAGGATTGATTCCTTCTTCTCCAGTAACTATAAATGGATTAGTTGTAGGTAAAGTGGTTTCCATCAAATTCGCTGATAAAATAGGAAATCTAATTGTAGAATTTAATGTAAGTAGCGACTTTTCGTTTTCTAAAAATAGTGAAGCCATGGTTTATGGTGGAGATTTAATTGGAGGAAAATCTTTAGCTATTAATCCAATTTATGAAGCAGGAATGGAAGCAAAAGATAAAGATACGCTTCCAGGAAGAGTGAAAGCTGGTTTGTTAGAATTGGTAAATGAACAGTTAACTCCCTTGCAGCTCAAACTAGAATCTGCTATCAAGGATGCGGATACTTTATTAACTTCGGTTAATGGAATTCTTAATGCAGATAATAAGAATAATCTGAACTCTATTTTTAAAGATTTAAGTATTACCGTTCGAAACTTTAAAGGAGCATCCGGTTCTTTGAACAATATATTATCTGGTAATGAAGATAAGCTGAATACGACACTTTCTAATTTGGATAAAATGTCTACAAATTTGAGTCAGTTTTCAGATTCCTTATCAAAAGTGAATATAGGTAAACTGGTCAATGATTTAGACAAAGTTCTAGCTAATTTTGAAAAGATTTCTAAAGATTTAGAAGTAGGGAAAGGTACAGCTGGTAAGCTATTAAAAGATGACCAATTGTATACTAATTTGGATAAAGCAAGTAAAGAGTTGGAATTACTATTACAAGACCTTAGGTTGAATCCAACTCGATACGTAAATATATCGGTTTTTGGTAAGAAGAATAAGCCATATGTGAAGCCGGCAGACTCAATAAACTAACTACACTAAACTATGCAATATATACCTAATATCATTTTTGTAATTATTTTAATCGCAGGAATAGGATATTTTACAAAAAACGTTCGTAAACTTATTCGTAATATTAAATTAGGGAAGGATGTAGATCGAACGGATAATAAGAAAGAACGCTTTAATAATATGGCTCGTATCGCTTTGGGACAATCCAAAATGGTAAGAAGACCTATCGCCGGAATACTTCACATTATTGTATACCTTGGTTTCATTATTATAAATATTGAAGTTCTGGAAATTATTATTGATGGTATCTTAGGGACCCATAGAATTTTTGCCTTTCTAGGAGGATTGTATGACTTTTTAATAGGATCTTTTGAAGTTTTAGCACTTTTGGTTTTAGTAAGTGTATTCATATTTTGGATCAGAAGAAATGTAATTAATATTAGAAGATTCAAAACATTAAAAGGATGGCCAAAAAATGATGGTAATATCATTTTGTATTTTGAAGTTGTATTAATGACATTGTTCTTAACAATGAATGCAGCAGATTTACAGTTACAAAATATAGGAGCAGATCATTATGCAAAAGCAGGTGCGTATCCGATCAGTCAGTTTATTTCTCCTTTGTTTAATGGTATGTCTGAAGGTTCGCTAGTTCTTTTAGAAAGAGGAGCTTGGTGGTTACACATTATCGGTATATTGATTTTCCTAAACTATTTATATTTCTCAAAGCATTTACACATTCTTTTAGCATTTCCTAATACCTATTATGGAGATTTAAATCCAAAAGGTCAAATGGATAATTTAAAAGCCGTTACAGATGAGGTAATGTTAATGATGGATCCTAATGCTGATCCTTTTGCGGCTCCAGCAGGAGATGAACCAGAAGCAGAACCAGAAAAGTTTGGAGCCTCTGATGTTACGGATTTAAACTGGGTGCAATTGCTAAATTCTTATACTTGTACTGAGTGTGGGCGTTGTACTAGCGAATGTCCCGCAAACCAGACAGGGAAGAAGTTATCCCCTAGAAAAATCATGATGGACACCAGAGATCGCCTTCAAGAAGTAGGAGATAATATTGATAAGAACGGTAGCTTTGTTGACGACGGGAAACAATTGTTAAATGATTATATAACCACAGAAGAATTATGGGCGTGTACAAGTTGTAATGCTTGTGTAGAAGCTTGTCCTGTAAGTATAAGTCCGTTGTCGATAATTTTGGATATGAGAAGATATTTAGTAATGGAGCAAAGTGCTGCACCAATGGATCTAAACAACATGATGTCTAATATTGAAAATAACGGCGCTCCATGGCCATTTAACCAAATGGACAGATTAAATTGGAGTCAGGAATAAATTTTTGTGAATATTAACCTTAACTATTAACCATAAATATTTAAAAATTAAGAGAATTTAGAAATTATGAAGAAGGAAGAAGTAGAGAAATTATTGCATGAAAAGGTAGAAGCTGGTGAACATATCAGTCCTGTTTTACCTGAAGGTATCAAAAATTACCTTATTGATATCGATGGAACAATCACAGAAGATGTTCCTAACGAAGAACCAGAGCGTATGGTAACTTGCGAACCTTTTCCAGATGCTTTAGCCACTTTGAATAAATGGTACGAGGAAGGTCATATCATTTGTTTCTTTACCTCAAGAACTGAAGAGCACAGAGATGTGACTGAAACTTGGTTAAACAAGCATGGATTTAAATACCATAGCCTTTTAATGGGGAAACCTAGAGGAGGAAACTATCATTGGATAGATAATCACTTGGTAAAAGCAACTAGATATACTGGTAAGTTTACTGAATTAGTAGAAAGAGTTGTGACTATTGAGGTTTTTGATGATGGAAAACACGATTAAATAAATTTTTGTTAGAAAATTTTTCTAACAAATTGATATATAAATAGTATAAACATATGAGTGAAGCGGTAAAGGTGCCAACAATGGCAGAGTATATGGCTGAAGGCAAAATGCCTGAGGTTTTATTTTGGGTAGGATGTGCTGGAAGTTTTGATGATAGAGCTAAGAAAATCACAAAAGCTTTTGTAAAATTATTACATAGTTCCAAAGTAGACTTTGCTGTATTAGGAACCGAAGAAAGCTGTACAGGAGATCCAGCAAAAAGATCAGGAAATGAATTTTTATTTCAAATGCAAGCAGTTACCAACATCGAGGTAATGAATGCTTATGAAATCAAAAAAGTAGTTACCGCCTGTCCTCATTGTTTTAATACGTTGAAAAATGAATATCCTTCATTAGGAGGGAACTATGAAGTTATGCATCATACACAGTTTTTGAAATCACTGTTAGATGATGGTAGATTAACTGTAGAAGGAGGAAAGTTTAAAGGAAAGAGAATAACTTTTCATGATCCTTGCTACTTGGGTAGAGCTAACAATGTGTACGAAGCTCCTAGAGAGCTACTTCAAAAATTAGAAGTAGAACTTACAGAGATGAAGCGTAGTAGACGCAATGGACTTTGTTGTGGAGCTGGTGGAGCGCAAATGTTTAAAGAACCTGAACCAGGTAACAAAGATGTAAATATTGAAAGAACAGAAGATGCATTAGAAACGAAACCTGATATTATCGCAGCAGGTTGTCCTTTTTGTAATACCATGATGACAGATGGAGTAAAGAATAAGGAAAAAGAGGATAGTATTGAGGTGTTAGATGTCGCAGAATTAATTGCGAATGCTCAAGATTTATAGTTAGAACTTTAAAGATTTCTAAAAATAAAGGAAGAGTTGATATGTTTGTTCATATTAACTCTTTTTTGTTGCAACAATTAGGAATACTTTTTGTTATTTTATGAAATAAAAAGAAAGTAGATGTTAGTAGATTTTAATGAGTTGCCAGATACATCAAGAGTTTGGATTTATCAGGCCAACAGATCTTTTACAAAAGAAGAGTTAGAAGAAATAAAAGAAAAACTAGAAACCTTTATAAATCAATGGACTGCTCATGGAGCAAATCTAAAAGCAGGTTTTGATATCAAGTATAAACGTTTTATCACTATTGGGTTAGATCAAAATTTGAATCAAGCAACAGGGTGTTCTATAGATGCCTCTGTGCATTTTATTCAAAAATTAGAAAGTGATTATAATGTGGATTTAATGGACAAAATGAATGTTTCCTATAAACAAGGAGAGTTCGTAGCTTATAAATCGCTTACAGATTTTAGAAAAATGGCAAAAAACAGGTCTGTATCTCCAAATACAATTGTTTTTAATAATCTAGTTACTAATATAGCTGAATACAAAACAGATTGGGAAGTACCCGCAAAAGATAGTTGGCATAACCGATTTTTAAATTAATTCTTAGTGCGATATACGTTTACCAAATACCTTTCTGTTTTAGTCTTTATCTTCACTATCTCGGTTTTTTCGCAAGAATCTGATATTCCGACTATTCAGGATACCGTTGCTTTAAAAAACATTGATTCTACAAATTCCGATGTAACTGTTGATACTATTCAAGTCAATCCATTAATCGTAAAAGATGATTATGATCATCAACGATTTTGGGTGGATAGTATCTATAATAAAATGACTTTAAAAGAAAAAGTTGGGCAGCTTTTTATGGTAGATGTGTTTTCATCCAAGCCGAAGAAAGAAACAGATAAAATAAAAAAGTTAATAGAAGAATTTCACATAGGTGGAATTATATTTTCAAAAGGTGGTCCACAACGTCAAGCTAAATTAAATAATGAGTATCAGGAATTATCCAAGGTTCCATTGCTCATTGGAATGGATGCCGAATGGGGATTGGCAATGAGATTAGATTCCACCAAAGCGTTTCCCTGGAATATGACTTTGGGAGCGATCCAAGATAATAGTTTGATAGAAGAAACAGGTCGCCAAATTGCTAAACACTGCAAACGACTCGGAGTTCATTTTAATTTTGCTCCTGTAGTAGATATGAATACTAATCCTAAGAACCCTATTATTGGTAACCGTTCTTTCGGAGAGGATAAAGACAACGTTACAGAGAAGGCGCTGGCATTTATGAAAGGAATGCAAAAGGAAGGGGTGCTAGCTAGYGCGAAGCATTTTCCAGGTCATGGAGATACGGATAGTGATTCTCATAAGACATTGCCAACGATAAATTTTGATCAAAAGAGAATTGATAGTATAGAGTTGTACCCTTATCGAAAATTAATAAAAGAGGGATTGTCTAGTGTTATGGTAGCACATTTGAATATACCAAGTCTAGAACCAAGATCCGGATATCCTTCTTCTATCTCAGAAAACGTAGTTACCAATATATTACAAGACACTCTAGGTTTTGAGGGATTGATTATTACTGATGCTTTAAATATGAAAGGAGCCTCAAATTTTAAAGCTCCAGGAGATATTGATTTAGCAGCTTTCAAAGCAGGGAATGATATATTATTGATATCTGAAGATGTGCCTTTGGCTTCGCAAAAGATTGTTTCTGCATATTATGCAGGAGAAATTACAGAACAACGATTAGCACGTTCTGTTAAAAAGATTTTGATGGCCAAGTACAAAGCTGGTTTGCATTCTTATAAGCCTATAAAATCTGAGTATCTTATTGAAGAATTAAATAGTGTAGCAAATGAAGTATTGCATCACAAATTAGTAGAAAATTCTTTGACTTTGTTGAAAAACGAACGTGCTATTTTACCAGTGAAAAATTTAGATCTCAAAAAAATAGCATATGTGTCGTTAGGAGATGATTCTGGAGAAGTTTTTCTAGAAGAATTGAACAAATACGCTAAGGTCGATTGGGTAAAAGGTAATCAGCTTCCGGATATATTAGATCAACTTAAAAACTATAATTATGTAATTGTTGGTTTGCATAAGTCAAACGATAATCCCTGGAAAGATTATAAATTCAAGGATAAAGAACTGGTCTGGTTATACGAAATCGCAAGACTCAACAATACAGTGCTTAGTATATTTTCTAGACCTTATGCGATGCTCGACCTTCAAACGACAACAAATTTTGAAGGGATTTTGATGGCCTATCAAAACAGTGATGTTGCTCAAGAAAAAGCAGCGCAATTACTTTTTGGAGCATTAGAAGCCAAAGGAAAACTTCCAGTAAGTCTAGGAACAGATTTTCCTTTGGGAACAGGTTTAGAAACAAGATCGTTAAAACGTCTTACCTATGGAATACCTGAAACTGTTGGTATGAACAGTCATAAACTGCAGCGAATTGATTCTATTGTGGATATTGCGCTTAAAGAGAACATGACTCCAGGCGTTCAACTAATGGTTGCGAGAAAAGGTAAAGTTATTTTTAATAAGAATTATGGATATCATACTTATGCAAAGTCCCGAAAAGTTAAGAGCTCAGATATTTATGACCTTGCTTCGTTAACTAAAATTCTCGCTACTTTGCCGCTTACAATGGAGTTGAAGGACAAAGGAATTATTTCCTTAGATAGTAGAGTAGGAGAGTTATTACCTTCTTTTGAAGATTCTAATAAGAAGGATATTACGGTAAGATCTATGTTATCTCATTATGCTCGTTTAAGAGCATGGATTCCGTTTTTCTTAAAAACACTAGATAGTGTTACTACAAAACCTGACAAAAAGTATTATCGTAACAAAAAGTCAGATGACTTTAATATCAGAGTAACAGGTAATTTATATCTCAGAAGTGATATGAAAGATTCTTTGATGTTGCGTATTAAAGATAGTGAACTTAGAAGTAGATTAAGTTATAAATACAGTGATCTGCCTTATTACTTAATGAAATCTTTTATTGAGGAACATTATGGGAATAACTTGGATGCTTTAACCCAACAACATGTGTATAAAGCTTTGGGGGCAAATAATATGGGATATCTTCCTCTTAATAAATTCGATAAAAAGCGAATTGTTCCAACAGAAAATGATCAGGCGTATCGAAAAGAAATTATTCATGGTTATGTCCATGACCAAGGAGCAGCTATGTTCGGAGGTATTGGTGGGCATGCAGGTTTGTTTGCAAATGCGAATGATGTCACTAAAATGATGCAGATGTACTTGAATGGTGGATATTATGGTGGCAAACAATACATTTCCAGTCAAACTATTGCCGAATTTAATACTTGCTCGTATTGTCATAAGAAAGTTCGAAGAGGAATAGGGTTTGATAAACCACAATTAGGAGATGTTGGTCCTACATGTGGCTGTATTTCTATGAACAGTTACGGTCATAGTGGTTTTACAGGAACATTTACTTGGGCAGATCCCGATGAAGAAATTATTTATGTATTTCTAAGTAATCGAACTTTCCCTGATTCTGCGAATCGGAAATTGATCTCTAATGATATTCGATCTGAGATTCAGCGATTGATTTATGAGGCAATAAATTATTAAAATTAACCACAACCAAATATTTAAATTGAACGTCATGAAAACAAAAGTTTCAGATAACGGCCCTATATTTTCAAGAATAGTAGCAGGATGCATGAATTGGGGAGCTTGGGGAGCAAATCTAACAGTAGATCAATCTAAACAGTTAATTAAAGATTGTGTGTCTATTGGAGTAACTACTTTTGATCATGCTGATATATACGGTCATTATACTACAGAAGCTTTGTTTGGTAATGCCATCGCTAAAGACAATGCATTAAGAGAAAAAATACAACTAGTTACTAAATGTGGTATCCGTTTGGTTACTCCAAATAGACCGGATAATCACATAAAATCTTATAAAACAACAAAAAACTATATCATTGAATCTGTGGAGCAATCACTAAAAAACTTGCGAACAGATTATATAGATATGTTGTTGATTCATAGACCAAGCCCGTTAATGAATCCTATGGAAATTGCGGAGGCGTTTGAAGGTTTAAAGGCTGATGGTAAAGTATTACATTTTGGAGTTTCTAATTTTACCACAACTCAGTTTGAAATGTTGCATAGTTCGTTTCCTTTACAAACAAATCAAATTGAAATTTCGCCGATACATTTACAACCTTTTATTGATGGTTCATTAGATCAGTGTATAAAGCATCATATAAAGCCTATGGCATATTCAACTTTAGCAGGTGGAAAGTTCTTTGCTAAAGAACCAGAAGAAAAGATAGTTAGGATTAATAAAGTTGTTGATGAATTATCGGGTAAATATAATGTCCCAGCTGATCAAATATTAACCGCTTGGATGTTGAAACACCCATCAGGAATACTTCCAATCATAGGATCTACTAAAATAAATCGAATTCAATCTGCCGTAGATTCCTTAGCAGTTCAAATTTCTGATGAAGAATGGTTTCGAATTTGGGAAGCTTCAATAGGAGAAGAAGTAGCATAATAATCTGAAAATTGGAGACATAACGGCCTTGCATTTTACTTTTTACCATTACTTTTTATCCTTTGAAAAAGTTTTTTTGAAAAAAAACGAAAAAAGATGAAAAATGGGGGTAACATAATTGTTACAAATGACACATATATATAGCAAACATTGATTTTGATAAATAAGGTAGGCATTTAATCAAATAAACAATTTTGCTTATAAATCAATGACTACGGTTTCATAGGGGTATGTGTACCGTAGTCGATTTTTTTTATATATATCTGAAAATAAAATGTTTAGGCTTGAGTGAGTATTATAGTCTTCTCTTCTTTTAGGAAAATACTTTAGATAGAAATTGTGAATAACTATGCATGCATTGTTAATAAATTATGTCTAAAATGCTTTTTTATTATTTTTTTGTGTACATTTATCAAGCTTAACATTGGATCTTTATATGATATTATTTCTAAAATAGATGTATCATACGGTATTAAAACATGTCACAAATCGTCATTAATTTAAACTGGTTACCCCTATAATGAACAACTACAAGCTTACGATTATTGGATTGGCACTATCCATTTTCGTGTATTTCACTTCTGTTTTTTTAGAATTAGATATTTTCAAATATATTGTCATAGCACTTTCTAAAATTGAGCGGTTGCGATTCGATGAACTTATTCTCCCTTTATTAATATTTGGTATTTTTCTAGCGCTGGATACCCGCAGGCGCATTAAAGAATTAAAATTAGAAAAAGCGAAACTTAGAATTTACAAAGCTATGTTATCTTCTAGTCACCATATCCTGAATAATTTTATATATCAAATGGATATTTTCAAAATTACGGCAGAGGATACACCTGGTTTTGATGCTAAAACATTAGCATACTATGAAGATATCATCAGTAATACGTCTGATCAAATACACTCATTGAGCAATTTATCTAGTATCGATGAGTATTCTATTAGAACTAGTGTCATGTCTGCTTGATTCTATTAAAGTTATCCAATAACACTACTTAGTCTAAACATTGGTAAATACATAGAAATAAGGATTACACCTACAATGATACCAACCAAAATAGTAAGTATTGGGTTTAATACATTGGATATTACTTGTGATTGATGTTTTACCTGTTGGTTGTATTGTTCATTTAGTTTCTGAAAAATAAACTCTGTTTGATTTGTTTCTTCCGCCACTCGAATCATAGCGATCAATTTTTTATCGAAGATGCTACTTTTAGCAAAAGAATCACTTAATTTATCACCTGCTATTACAGCTTGATTGGTCTTGTGTAATGCCTGCTGAAGTGGATAAAAATTAATCATATTTTTTACAAGATCGATACTATCTACCATTGGTACTTTCGCATACGTTAATAACGATAAAGCTTGCGTGAACTGCGCCATATAAATTCGTTTCACATAATTTCCTAAAATAGGTACTTTTAACTGCATAGTACCGACTATCTTTCGATACCATTTCTTTTTGGATATAAAAGAGATAATGATTGGAATAACAATGATAACTCCTAAAATTATCCAGCCATGTTTTCCGAAGAAATTGGAGAAACTGATAATAGATTCTGTAATTCCAGGAAGGTCTACTTTATTTTGTTTAAATATGTCTACGAACATGGGTACCACATATCGTAACATAAAAAATATAACAACCAATGCTGTTAATAGTACGATAACAGGATAAGTAAGTGCAGAAATGATTTCTCTTTTAAGATCATTTTTTCTTTTATAAAAATCACTTAATTCTAAGGTGATCTGAGCTAATTCTCCTGTTTGTTCTCCGATCTTAACAGCATAATATTCGTAATCCGTAAAGTTTTTATCGGCTTTTAGAATTTCCGAAAAAGACGTTCCATCAATTAATTTTGATAACATGGTACTCATCAGTTTTTTGTCTTTTTCCTTGTTCTGAGTTTCTGATAATAACTCTAAACCACTTTTTAAATCAATACCAGATTTTAGTAATACACTTAGTTCCGCATACCATTGCTCTTTTTTCTTATTGTTAAAAGCATTTCCAAATAGGGTAATCTCTTTGGTTAATATTTCTGAAATATCAAAAGAACTCTCTTCAGTAGCTGCTTGCTTTGTATTTTGTATTTTAATTCCCATATTCAGAAATAGATTGTTGGATCATTGCGTTTATATACAAATGTACTATGCGTATCGGAAGTATTCATAAATTTCAATTTAATAGCGTCAATACTTCCGTTATTCACTTCTTTACCTTCAAAAAAATACTGAATATTTTTTGTTTGTAGCTTGAAAGAACTCTTATCATTATAGATACTATCCTTTGTGAAAATATAGTGTATTTCTTGAGTTGGTGAAGAGAAGGATAAAGTAGTATTCTTAGCATTCCATGTTACCAAAGGATATCGATTAAAAGCTATAGTTAAGGCAACTTCTAATGATTGTATATTTGATTGATACTCATAATTATTTTCAATACTTCTCATATTTTTCTGTACCAAACTCAATACAGAAAAAGCCAAACCAACAACAATAGCAGTAATTACCAATACCACCATCATTTCGGTCAATGTAAATGCTTTTATTTTATGAGAAGAAGTGTTCAAGGTGTTATTAATTGTTTTTCGTATGTATTTTCTTTTTGACTATATTTCAGAATATGAGTATTGTTTTTGGTTGTGATTTCTATTTCCCAAGTATCAAAATCCTCAGTATAGGGTAATTTTATGTTTTGATGTAATACCTGATATTCTAATTCTTTAATTCTATTTTCGATAGCACTTCGATCTCCGCTTAAGTGATTACTAAAAATATTATTAAAACTAAGGCTAGCAATCATAAAGACAATGATGATCAGTACCGAAGCTGTCAACGTTTCAATAAGCGTAGCTGCACGTATTTTTTTTAGTATAACCATTTAGCCACATTTTTTTTAGTTTCTGTAAAAGGTAATCCTGCATATTTTATAATAGGATTCTTCAACACTTTTCCGTTATATAAATGATTCAGATAGATCGATCCGGAAGCTTTCGTTACAAATTGCTGTGCATATAAAGAACCTTTTACAACGCCTGAAAACTCTATATTTCCATCACAATAAATCTCTCCAATAACGTTCACATTTTCATCAACTTTTATATGGGATTTCGTTCTGTTTTGCACCTCTTCTTTTAGTTTGATATAGACTATAGTACCTTCAATCTGTGTGTTCTTGTGAATCGTAAAATCTGGATTTTTATGTAATGCAGCGTTATCCTGATTCGTATTCATTTTGTTTTTGTCCAATAGTACTAATGCAGAAGGATAGGAGAGGAGACACCTTTTTCCGATTGTTATTTTTTTTGTTGCAATAGCTTGAAAACTACCTACTACATTATTTTGAACTTCAATATTTGGAGCAATTAATATGACATCCGTAAGTTTTGCTGCACTACCAACGATTATTTTGGAGGCTGATTGTACGATGACATTACCAGCTATTCTTTCGTTTCCTAAAAAGATAGTTTCCGTACTATAAATTAATTTAGGGGTATTATAAAACGAATTCAACACTTCGTTTGCTAAGGGAATCATCAATTCTTCATCGATCAGTATACCTTTCGTAAGAGATTCTATATATGAAATCCAAGTATCTTCAAGTGTTGGAATGGTTTCTTTGCTTTCATACACATTACCATAATATAAAGAAGATCCTTGATAATAATTACCAGAAATATTTCCTGCTTTGATACCTTGAGTAGGCAAGTAGCTATTACCTTCTAATCGTGTGTTGCCTACAATCACTAGTGGAGCATTTTTATTAGCTAGGTATATATTAGGTGTTTTGATATCTGTTTCAGATCCTGAAAAAGCAACTTTACTCACTTTTCTGTTTTTGACGATAACATCTGATACCGTTTTGGTCCAAACACCATGATAATTCGAGATCAGTTTTGTGGTTTTTGAATCTAAAGTATTCTGGATGGTATCATCTGATATTGTAGGTGTTTGTAAAGAAGCTAATAACTGATTGTTGGCCAATTCAGTAGCCGAGATTAGTTCTTGTGATTTTATCCTAAAAAAAGACTGTACATGGGTTAGTAATAAAAATGCACTGAGTAGTATGGCAATAATTACCGATACTAACAATGCAAATTGCATTGCCTGAGCTTTTATTTTATAAGAGACTTTCAATTCAAAATTTGGAACTGTTTGTTCTTACCTTTATATCGCAGTTTAACTGTAGTCGATGATCCTTTTATTAGTTTGACATCAGCAAAAGTATCATTGATTTTTAGTAGCTGTTCTGATCCGTTAATTTCTATTAAGAAGATCGTAGAAGACCTGTTTTGAGCAGCTACATAACCTTTATATTGTATAGAGGGCCAAGTTATTTCCTGTTTTTTTACATGAGTCGTTGTTTTGGGTACTACTTTTTTAGGTTTGTATATAGTTCCTAAAAAAGGATCTCTATTCACAGTGCTAATCTGGAATTTCTCTCGTTCTTTCGTTTCTATTTTGGCAAAAGATACATTGGTGATATCTGCAATTTCAGGATCTTCATCAGAAAAAGCATCTACTACCTGATAAATAATAGCTCCCCAAATAAATACCACTAATGGTAGCAATACATATATTCCTTTTTTACCTTTTAGCATATGATTAATTTATGGTAAAACTTGTCGTATCACTAGCTTCACTTTGATTACCCGCTTCATCAAAAGCTTTTATAAACCAATAATAAGTATTACTAGCTTCGAGTGTAATATCCGCAGGAGATGTTACTTGATCCTTAATAACCAAATCCGTTAGTTGTTCATTTCTATAGATATAAATGCTATCAAATTCTGTAGTTCCTTCCAGAGCTTCTCTTGTCCAGGTAAAGGATACTGCTGTGTCTGTAAGCGTAGCCAGATCTGCAGGAGCAGTAGTAACTGGTTTTAATGGATTCATACTATCTATAGTAAGAGTTCTACTAAAATACAAAGTGTTTTGAGTATCGTTTTCAGCACGAACTTGCCAAGTGGTTACTCCTTCAGGGAACGTTAGTTGAATAGTGGTATTGGCAGTAGTTTCTTCAGAGATTACTTGATCACTATCATCTACCAGCTGAACTCTGTACGCAGTAGCATCGGTTACGGCTTGCCATTGCAAGTTTACGGAAGTATTGTTTGAAATCATATTATCGGCTGGAGAAGATAATAGTACTTCTCTAGCAGAAAAATCTTCACTTTCTATAATGCTAAAACTTGCTGTTGTATATGCTGTTTGAGAACCAGAATTTTGAGCTCGTACTCGCCATTGATAGTTGTTTTTTGTCAATGTAGTACTAAAACTAGCAGTAGTAACTGTAGTATCTTCTACGATCTGTTCTGCATTTTCAAAAGTAGGTCTTGCAATCTGTAATCGATACGAAGTTGCTTGATCTACGGTATTCCAGCTAAAGTTTAGTGAAGTATTTTCTACCTGTGTACCATCTGATGGAGCGATTAGGGATACAGTGTCTTCTGTAATATCTTCTTCAAATAGAATCTCTTCACAGCCGTATAGTGAGAGTAATAGTATTGTTATATATAAGAACTGCTTTTTCATGTGTTTCTATATAATTTTAATAGGCCTTCGCTTTCATTCTGAATTGAAAACTAAGTCAATTCATCTACTGGATAGACTTTTAAAGTTTAAAATAATTTATTTTTTCTCTTGCTTTTTCTGCATTTTTATAGGTATTCTTAGGACATTTATCATTTTCATCTACAATATCAAATAAGGATACTCTTCTTTTTTCGTTTTCTCCCCAACAGAAATAAGATAATCGATAACCGAATAGGGCAGTATCTGCAAAATCTATGGTTTTATAGGTATTTCCATTTTTTACCAATGCTAATTCGTATTGTTTGTAGTTTTTATTTACTAAAAACACAGCCTCAGCTTTTTGTATATCTGAAAGGATTTGTTGATTTACTGCCATAGATACAGAAGCAATAATCTCTGCATCTTTTTGTCTCTTTAAATAGCTAATTGTTTGTTGGTTATGATCCTGCTCTAATTCTGAGATGAGACCAACCCAATCGATGATTTCTAATTTTATAAACTGAGGTTTCTTTTCTAAAGAATCAACGTATTTGATTTGTTGTTTGTTTTGTGAAGACCTTTGTAGATATGCTTTGAAGGTAGTATTATCAAAATGAACAGAAGTAACTCCTACGCGAATGTTTTGTTTATAGTTAGGTATTGTTGTTACTTGAAAATCGGTGTTACGCATTTGATTTTCGTGAATTCCAATCACTCCCAAAGCTACTGGTGTAGTGGTAGCTGTATGCATAGCAGATTTATTTACAGAAATGCTTCTACAACTAACAATACTTACGGCACTAATTACTATAACAATTAACTTTTTATACTTCATAAATTATGTTTTGTATCTACCACAAAATGAGCCGCCAAAGATAATAGAAGCTTATAAATTATACTAAAAAGCAATCGATTATTGTGATGGTTTTCCTCTTACAAATGGTTTCCTACTATATAGTGTCATGAACCACAAAAATGTTACCACCAAAAAAGGTATTTTTTTATTGATTTTTAATGTTAGGTATCTGGTTTCTGGTGTTTGGTGTCGGATATCCGAGGACTGAGGTGTCACATTGAGCTTGTCGAAATGTTCTCGAAGTGCGGTTAAGTTGAATGTCGGATGAGAGGTATTGGGAGTTAGGTTTTAGGTGTTGGGTGTTGTATGTCCGAGGACTGAGGTGTTACATTGAGCTTGTCGAAATGTTCTCGAAGTCCGGTTAAGTTGAATGTCTGGTGTCAGGTGTCTGAGGGTTTTCAATTTCATTTTTCTGCTTGTAACTTCAGTATTCCGTTCACTAACTCCTTTCTTCCTTTTGTAGTCAGGTATCGGATTTTAGGCTTCTGGTTTAGGTTGTGAGGTGCTAGAAAGCTTTATCAGGATATAAATGAGATCCTATAAGATTTACAAGTTCATCATTTTTATAATATTTTCTTTGATATCTTATGATAGGACCATTAGCTTTTGAAAAAATTATATGAAAATATGTTTCTCGGTTCTTCGCACAAGCTACCTCAATAAAGCCTTTATTATTTCTGACTTCTACATTTATACCTTTATTATGGTTGTTTAGAAGATTACAAATATTAGTTAAGCTTTCTTTATCTTTTAAGTAAATTGAATTTATACCATTAACAGTCTTAATTGTTTTGTTTGTTAGAATTAATTCATCACAATTATTTTGATTACAATTATTGTTTTCCGTATTACAGGAACTTAGTATTATAAAAAAAGATAATATAAAATATCTCATATTAAAACTAATTTTAATAAGCGTTATCGGGAATGTGTCTTTGATTTTATTGTTTGAACTTTTTTTCTCGAATACTCCTCGAAGTTACAAACTTCGAGGAGTATCATGGTAATGATTTCTTAAAAAATTAACAATTGATAGGTTGTTTAGGGTACCTAAAGGGTACCCTCTCCCTACCTCAGAGGTACCCCCTAAGTATCTCTGAGGTAAGTAGTACGAAGCTTTGAAGTTGGTGTCACTATGCTTTTTGCTAGGTTGTTCTTAGCTTTGGGGTACCCTATCCGAGGATTAGAGGTACCCTTATCATAGTTTATAGTGTGTCGTCCTAAAAAAAGTTTACATATTTTATATTAATCCTAAAATAACTTTACACATATTTTTAATCCTATTATTGGTTTACAATGACAGGACTTTTTAGGTAATAATTTTTCCATAATTTTTCAGTTTTTATGTTGTTTTGATGTACTTGATCTGGAGTTAGGTTTCCAATACTCATATGTGGTCTTTCATTATTATATAAATTAATAACTATATCTATTGTTTCTTTTGCATCTTCGAAATGTTCTATTTGATAGTGATTAAGGTATTCATCTTTAATAATTCCATTAACTCTTTCTGCGATTGCATTTTCTAGAGGATCTCCATTTTCAGTCATACTAATATTGATATTAGTATTTTGTAATAACTTTACATATTCATTACTACAATATTGTGTTCCTCTATCGGAGTGATGTATTAATTTGGATTTGAGACTATTATTTTCATGTATGCTTCCTATAGCCATTTGTAGTGCTTTAATAGTCTCTGAAGTTTGTAAATTATCTGCTAAATGATATCCTACTATTTTTCTAGAATATGCGTCTGTAATCAAACTAATATAAACAAAACCTGATTTGATTTTCCAATAGGTAATATCACTTACCCATAATTGATTAGGTTTGCTAGCAATAAACTCTCTGATAAGATTTGGGTATTTTTTAAACCTATGAAAAGAGTTTGTAGTTATTGTTTGTTTCTTTTTACGCCTAACTAAAAGATTGTTGGCAGATAAAATATCAAATAATCGATCTCTACCTATTTTTATTTGATGTTCCATAAGAAATGGCTGTAAAAGTTCATAGAGTTTTCTGCCTCCCATATGACGATGATTTTTTCGTATCCTATGAACTTCAGATACAATTAAATCTTCTTCAAAAGAAAGTTGTTCTCGATACCAAAAATATTGATAATATGCTTGACGAGTAACACCAAGTAATCGGCAGATTCTGCCTAAACTTATCTTTGGATACGTGTTTTTCATCTCTTGGATTACTTGGTATTGGACTTTTTTATGATCTTGATTTTAAGCTCTTGTTCAGCAATCTCAATCATCTTTTTATAAGCTTTAGCCAATAAGTTAGCTTCCTGCAATTCTTTCTCTAATTGAGAGCGAGATTTATCCGGATTAGATGGTTTTGGTTCTTCAGCTGCCATACCACAGGAAGATACTAATTTAGGAGTTAAATAACCATATTTCTTTAGCCATTTGGAAATCGTAGTTTTACCACCAATATCATATCTCTTCCTAAGAGAAGTCAGAGAATAATTCCCAGTCATGAATTCCTTGCAAATAAATAGCTTGAAATCTTCGCTGTATCTAATCTTTGTTGTCTTTAAATATCTATCCATTTTTACACTTTTTGTGTAAACCTATTTCAGGACAAGACACCTCGGAGCTTCGTTAGGGGTACCTCAAATAGTGGTATGGGGTACCCCAAAGCTAGCAACCGCCTACCAAAAAGCATAGTGAAACGAACCTTGGAGCATAGTGGCACTTACCTCAAACCTTCGTACTACCTAGTTCAGAAGGTACCCCTAGGTACCTCGAAGGTGGGTGGAGGGTACCTTATAGGGTACCCCCATACGATTAAAAAGTGTTAATTTTTTAACGGATTCGCTGGTTGGCTTAGCTCAAATCTTGTTTTTATAAAGACGTTCTAAAGTTAAGATGGGTTATTTTGAGATGTATTCGAGTTTTGTTAGTAGTATTTCGAGTCATCGGGAATGAATATCAAATAATGACGGCAGTTTGCATGATCCTCATTTTATTGGATTATATGTTAACCGGTGTTAAAAAATAAAATGTGTTTTTTAGTAATTTTTTATTAAATCCCTGTTTAGCAGCTGTTTACTTCTATGGTAATAAACCGTATCTTTGTATAGGTAATGGTTGTTTAGTTGCATGTGCTTGTTTACTACTAATTCAATCATTGTATGCACCGAATCATGAAGGGAAAACGAAACCTTGCAAAAATGCACGGATTATATGTATATGCCCTAGACTAAGAATTTATGACCATTTATATGACGATCATAGTAGCCCTGTTGTTATCGTACACTTTGTATGTAGGATATTTATTTTTTGTTTTTAAATATCAGTCGGTTACTGTAAATGCTATCGTTGTATTGAGTCAAGCTGATAAAGTCTTGAAAGGTGGCAAAAAGGCTATTAAAATAGGGTTGTCTTATACTATTGATGGAAAAAATTACTCGGAAGTGAAAACTACCAGTGATATTGACAATGTAAAGATTGGTAGTAGCGTGCCTCTACAAGTGTTAAAAAACAATCCCCAGAAATGTACGATTCACTCTGATCAGGTACGTTTGCAAAGAGTGATCATTGCACTGGCACTACTCATCATAGCCGCTGTTGCGTCTTATTTTTTATAATTGAAATAGAAGATTTCGAGAAATAACTTAGGTCTGCCGGGCTTCGAGGCGTGTCCGCCTAAGGAGGGATCTCGGTCTTCAGATTTATTCGAACCCTGAGGTGTCACACTGAGCTTGTCGAAGTGCTACTCGAAGGGTGATGTTGTTGAGTTCTATGATATTTTCTGAGCTTGTCATGCGGGCTTCGAGAGCCTCAGCCCTCGTGTATATTCGAACCCTGAGGTCGCTCGAAGGGTGAGGACCTCGTAATTTATCGAAGGGTGAGGCTCTCGAACCCTGAATTATGTATTCTTTATTTAGTTTAGAACTAAGCTTCGTGTTAGCTCTCCCTATAGCTATCGATAGTCGAAGTACAGCCCTTGGATGTTATAAAAGGGTGAGGCTCTCGAACCCTTAGGTTACTCGAAAAGTAGTCTAATTACTCCTAATGAATGAAGCAGGGTAACACAATTTCTTTTCAAAACATATAATGATAGAACATTTAGTTAAGTAATAAATGAAGGGTTATATGTATATACTTGAGTGTAATGATGGGAGTTATTATACTGGAAGTACAAAATGTTTAGAGAAAAGATTAGAAGAACATCAAAATGGTCAAGGAGCAAATCATACTAAAAAACGACTTCCTGTAAAGTTGATATACTATGAAGAGTATGATAGAATTGATACTGCGTTCTATAGAGAAAAGCAAGTACAAGGCTGGAATAGAGCTAAAAAAGAAGCTTTAATAAGAGGAGAGCTTGATACATTACCTGGATTATCTATGGCATATAGAGATAAATTCTAGTCTTTATTGGTTGCGGCACCGGGCTTCGAGAACCTCAGTCCTCGTGCATATTCGAACCCTAAGGTCCTTGAAGGGTGATATTATTGAGTCTAATGATACTATTTTAGCTTGCCGGGCTTCGAGAGCCTCAGCCCTCGTGCATATTCGAACCCTGAGATGTCACATTGAGCTTGTCTAAGTGTTACTCGAAGGGTGATCAAATTATACCAATCACCCCCTAAAACAAAAAAACCGAAGCCTACAACAAATCGTAAGCCTCGGCTTGCTTGGATCCTCCCCAGAACCCTCGCAATCTAAACCCTCGCTATAGTATGGATGTTTACCTCTTGTTGCTTACCCTTTAGCAACACACTTCCTATAAACTGACACGTAAGATTTGCACTGATCTTAAGATCTTGAATTACCTTTTCAGATATCAATAAAGGAACTTGATAAGCATTGCACTGCCCTTGGATACGTGCAGATGTATTGATGACATCTCCATGATATGCAATTTCCTTTTTGATCAATCCTACTTCGGTAACCATTAATTTTCCTCCATGTAATCCTGCTTTAAATTCAGGAACTACTCCATATTTTTTGAGATAATATGCTGATTTATGTTGTTTTCGTTGCTGAAAAGCAAAGAATAGATTGACGCAGTTATTATCTGCTAATCCTTTTTTATAAGGCCAACTCAATACCACTTCATCTCCAACATACTGATAGATTTCTGCATTATGTCTGGGGACTACCTTGTTTAGATCATAAAAACAATCTTGTATCAACTGGCTGTACTTGAAATGTCCTAGTTTTTCAGCAATTGTGGTGGAGTCCTTTAGATCTAGAAACATAAAAATACGTTTCTCTTCTTGTGGATTTTTATACTTTCCTAAAAGCATCTTGATAAAAACTCCCTTACCAAATTTTTCATTAGCAATTTTCAAGAAAGAAAAGACAAGAGATCCTATAATGATAAACAATAAGAAGGTCCAAAAGGATTTATCTGATATCCACCAATCATTATATTTTTGATGTTCTATAGTTGAGATTCCAGCATATATATCTTTTATGTTGGTAAATACTATGAGTGTGACTAAGAAGTGAAAGAATGTTCTAAATATGATATCATTAGTAAGTGATACTTTACTAGAAATGGTATCGAATATAAAATCTATTGCCGCATACAATAATCCAATAAGAATACCAATATTAATGAACTTAATGGTGTAATGAATTACTCCAAAAGTTCCTTCATATTTTTTGATAATAGTAAGTCCTTCTTCTTCTTCAATTCCATAAAATCTGAATATAGCGTATAATACCATTGCAATAGACCAATAAAGTACGGATTGCGAACTATACTGCAAATGTTGTTTTAGTGTACGATTCATAATTATTTCAGATTTAATGAGTCATAAATTTTGTAATCATCAATGACCCTGTTTCTGTACCTAAAACATATGGATAGAAATACACCCTACTTTTTTCCTACAGAAAAATGTAAGAATTGTTGGTTTTTGAATGTAAGTGTTTGATTTTGAGTAATAAAAAAATTAAAAAACTTTTTTTATCGTATGGATATTTACCTCATGTTGTTTCCCTTTGAGCAGTACACTTCCTAAGAATTTGGTAGTTAATGAAGTTGTAAAACTCATATCTTTCAATAGATCTTCAGAAATCAAAAGTTTTACCTTATGATTATTACATTCTGCTTGAATTCTGGCAGAAGTATTAATTACATCCCCATGATAGGCGATTTCTTTTTTAATGACACCCACTTCGGTAACCATTAAAACGCCTCCATGCAATCCAGCTTTAAACTCTGGAATGATACCATACTTCTTTTTGTAGTAATCTGCTTTTTGTTGTTTCCTTTGTTGAAAGGCAAAAAATAAATTGACACAGTTATTATTGGCCAATCCTTTTTTATAAGGCCAGCTTAAGACTGCTTCATCGCCAACATACTGATAGATTTCAGCTTCATGCTTAGGAACTACCGTATTGAGATCATAAAAACAATCTTGTATGAATTGACTGTATTTAAAATGTCCAAGCTGCTCTGCAATGGTAGTCGAATCTTTAAGATCCAAGAACATAAAAATGCGTTTCTCTTCTTGTGGATTTTTATATTTTCCAAAAAGCATTTTAATAAATACACCTCTTCCAAACTTTTCGGCAGCAATTGTAATAAAAGAAAATACAAAAGACAACATCACCATATAAAGAATTGTAGCCCAAAAAGATTTGTTACTTCTCCACCAACCAGTATCCGTATTGAGTTTGAGATTATAAAGCTCAGAAAAAATATCCATAATAATGGTAAATATGATGACTGTAGTTATGAAATAGAGCAGCGTTTGGATGATAATATTGTAGACTAATGAAATCCTATTAGAACTGTATTTATCAAAGAACATATCTATGGTTGCATACACGATACCCAAAAGTGCTCCTATACTGCTAAATCCCATTAATGCTCTTAATGTTCCTTGAGGACCACTATATTCGGGAATCACCGTAAAACCTTCTTCTTCATCAATTCCATAATACCTAAAGATTGAGAACAATCCCATAGCTATTGCCCAGAAGAGTACAGATTGCCATAAGAGGCGTAGGTATTTTTTTAGTCGTCGTTTCATTTGTTAGATATCACAAAAATAACAAAACATTCTGATGTTAGTTGAATGAATTGGTATTTGTAATACTTGTAGAAAACTTTCATTTTTTTACCCTCAGAACTGTGGAATTATTGTGGTGCAAATACACAGTTGTGTAAAAAATACACACTTTTATTTTTTGGCATATTCTTTAAAACCTTGTATTTCAAGGAACTTTGCAAATGGTATCAATTTTGGTTTGCTAGTGTGGAAATAAAAAAACACTATGGAAATATCAAGATCGATAGGAATAACGGAAACACCAATAATAGAGGATTCATTAGGGAATCGTTTGAAGTATAAAATTCAGAATGCTTCGTCTTCTTTTATCTTGTTAGTTACGTTTTTAATATTATTCGGATCAGCATCTTTATTGTATTTTTTACAACCTTATTTTGAAGAAATTCATTTACAAAGAATGAACACTGCATGGGGAATTACGTTGATGATTTCTGGAGTAACATTATTGTTGATCAAAGTAAGTTTCTTAGTGTATATTTTGTTTTTATATCTCCGTTATAAAACAATTGCCACGGTATCTGATAAAGAATTACCGCTATGTACAGTGATTGTGCCAGCATACAATGAAGGCGAATTGGTGTATAAAACATTACATAGTCTTGCAGAAAGCGATTATCCGATCGAGAAATTACAAATCATATCTATAGATGATGGTAGCCAGGATGACACTTGGCAATGGATGCAACAAGCTAAAAAGGAATTAGGAAATCGGGTTTCTATCTATCAACAACCAGAGAATAGAGGGAAAAGACATGCGCTGTACAGAGGATTTAATCTAGGAATGGGAGATGTATTTATCACGGTAGATAGTGATTCTATTGTTAAAAAAGATACATTACGTACAATGGCTTCTCCTTTTGTAGTAAATGAGGAATGTGGAGCAGTAGCTGGTAATGTGCGCGTTTTAAATAGAGATAAAGCGCTAATTCCAAGAATGCTAAATGTAAGTTTTGCTTTTAGTTTTGAATTTATACGCTCTGCTCAGAGTGCTATCGGATCCGTATTATGTACACCTGGTGCCTTATCAGCATATCGAAGAGAAGCAGTTATGAACTGTCGCGCAGCATGGATTACGCAAACCTTTTTAGGACAAGTATCTAAAATTGGGGAAGATCGTGCTATGACCAATATGATATTGAAACAAGGATATAAAGTGTTTTTTCAGAAGAACGCATATGTATATACGAATACACCAGAGCGCTATAAAAATCTATACAAAATGTTTATCAGATGGGAGCGCAGTAATATTAGAGAAAATATTGCTATGAGTAAATTCGCTTTTGGAAATTTTAGAGAAGGCACTAAGACAGGAACCAGAATACTATTGATGAATCAGTGGCTTAAAATGGTGATGGCATATCCTGCAACATTATTAATGTTATATTTCATTTTTACCTATCCCATACTATTTATTAGCTCAACGATGATGAGTATTCTAGTATTTTCTAGTATTCAAGCTTTCTTTTATGCTAAAAAACATAGTGCTTCAGAATCGTTATGGGCGTATCCTTATAGTTTATTCTATGCATTTACCTTATTCTGGATTACTCCTTATGCAATTGCTACTGCAGGAAGAAGCGGATGGCTTACAAGAGATTTAACCAAAAAAGAATTAAAGAAACAGCAATCAGTTTCTGTTTCTTAACATAAAATCAATTACCCATTTATTTCAATTAACCAATCATTTTATTTCTGCAATGGGTCTGAGTGTTTTTTCCAATAGGCAATCAGACCCGCGGAGATAAGCTTACATTACTGAGAAACATTTACAATAACTCCAAACTCAACTACACTCTTTTTTTGCTTATCAATTTACTACTGATAACCAACCTACCTAAAAGCTCCTCTTTCCCCAAATTAGAGGAGCTTTTGCTATTGTAATTCTCTTTTTTCAGGGATCTAATTATCATTGTTTTCAGGGATAGTCATTACAATCTTGATGCATAATTTTACGAAAATATGTTTATGCAAAGTATTGTTATGAAAACTTCCTTACTCAAGAAATCTATTTTGCTTTTCTTTTTGATGTCTAACTGTTTGTTATATAGAGCTATTGCTCAAAAAGATACCATCTGGTATGATAAAAACTGGAAGTTGATAGGTAAAGAAAATGCTTCTTTTTTTCGTCCTCCAGCTATTAAAAAAGATTCTCTTTACCTCATTAAAGATTATTATATAGATGGTACTTTACAAATGGAAGGTCTATCTAGAAGCAATGATGAAGAATCTATTTGGGAAGGTGAAGTGACTTGGTATACCGAAACTGGAAAAATTTCACAAATTGTTTCATACAAAGATGGTTTTTTTGATGGGGATATGATTACATATTATAAAGATCAAAAACTTGTAGCCAACTATAAAAACGGAAAGCTAATTTCTGGAAAGAATAATTTTGTTTTCTCGGGTATACAGCAATATACAGAAATAAAAGATAGTATTATTCGAGAGGTTACTTACAATAAAGATTTAAAGGGAATTAGATATGAAAGTATAAAAAAAATAACAGATACCTATCCAAAAGAAATCGAAGTTAAATACTATGGAAATAGTGGAGAGTATTTAGGAGCTTTATCAACTGATGATAAAGGTAAGTATAAGGGCATTTCGGTTATATATTATCAAAATCCACTTCGCGTAAAACAGATTAGAGATTATGCTTATAAAAACGGAATAGTAACAGCTTTTTATTATCCTAATGGGGTAGTTCGGGAACAAGTAGATGTTAAGAAAAAGAATAATATCGAGTATTTTGATCGAAACGGAAAATTTCTACATGCCGTAAAATTTGAAAGCTCTAATAAGTCATGGGATTTAAAAGATGGAACAAAAGTTAAGTTCTACTCGAATGATATTGAAGATAAGGTGCATCTGATCGAATATATTGAGAAGTTAGATGCAAATGGTAAAATTATATTCAAACAATATTTTTATGAGAACCAAAAACCTAAGTCAAAGATATATCATGAGAATAATATAAAAAAGGAGATCATTAATTATGATGAAAGCGGCAAAGAAACCAGTCGATTGCAATACAAAGGATATCAACCTTATGAAGGGATTTTTAAACAAAAAAATAGAGAACTTGTCTATAAAGAAGGTGTTATAATTAAAGAAACTGAATTCTATCCACAGTCAAATAATAAGTTCAGTGTTTTTGAAAATGGTATCATCACTTATTTTGATAAAAAAGATAATTTAATCGGAGAGGTTATATCTAGTTCTAAAGACTTTTTAAATCCGGAAAAGGGTACAGGATTCTCTATTGATTATAAAGGTAGAATAATAAGTAAGGTACAATATGTAAATAATAAAGCTACTTATGAGAAAAAGTTCAAGTATTTTGATAAAGACTCCAGCAAAGTTGGGATAGAAGAACGATATCATGACGGGTATTACCTAGTGAAACAGATATATTATTATCATAATGTTCAGAAAAAACGTTCTGTATTGTCTTATCGTAATGGGAATAAAGACAAAGTGATTTTTTATGATCGAAAAGGGAACGAGACAGGCAGATATGATTACAATCTTAAGAGTGGTACTTTACTTACATATTTCTATGACACAGACATAATTCGTAAGTATAAAGAAGAGGATAATGGCACCATTGTACGTAGTAAAAAATATGATAAGAAACATAATCCCAATGCATTTAATAACTACGAATATGTTCTAATAGAGGACATTGATGTTAATAACAAAGCTACCTATTATACAGAAAATGGAGATATTGTGGCAGAACTTTTATTTAAAAATAAGAAACCATTTAGCGGAACAGCTTATGATCATAAAACACTGAAGTATTATGCTTTTGCAAATGGAGAAAAAAACGGACTTTATAAGAGATTACAGAATAATGGAATGATTCTGGAAAAAGGAAATTATGTGAACGATGTAAAGGAAGGAGCTTTTGTTTCATTTGATTACAGTGGAAACAAAATAAAAGTAAGTAATTACAAGAATGATATGCTTGAAGGTACTTCTACCTATTATGATAGAAATGGAAAAGCTATTAGTAGTTTAACATATTCAAAAGACATCCCTGTAGAAGGTAAGGAAATAAAAGGAGATGAAGAGATCTTTTATAAAAATGGAAATATTTCGAAAATTATTAAAACTAATAATGATGGTATAACTGAAACTTCCTATAACACAGAAAAAAGTCAAAATGTTGTTATTTATGATTCTCAAAGAAAACTAAAAAAATATGAGTATACATTACTAAACTATAGATTGAACGGAAAGGTTATTAAGTATAATAAAGAAGGGAAAATAATGTATACATCGATATTTGAAAAAGGTGTAATGAAATCTGGAGAAATCCTAATTAAGGAAAATTCCTATAAATTGGATGCATTCGAAAAGATTTGGATTAAGATGAACAATGGTACACTACAAATGAAATGTTTTAGAAGTGATAATGAAATTATGCTCGAGCTAACGGAAAAAGCGAATGAATATGGAATCTACAAAAACACGTTTAACTTAGGATTAAATATAGATTATATTGTACCTAATATGTTTTTTTGACATTCCTAAAATGGTAAATAAGATACTTTAATATAATAGTGAGGTTACATAATAAGGCTTTAAAATGATTGAATTCTAATTTTTGATGCAAATGTTTATATGCTACTTACACTGAAAAATAAAAATATCAAATGAAAATACACATACTATGGGGAATCTTAATGATATCCTTAATAACCAATGCACAGGTAAAAGATTGTCATCAATTTAAAGAAGGTTTTTTCAAGATTGACCATCCAAAATATGGACTTTCTGTAATGCATAGGTCTGGGGATAAACAAATTGAATATGGAGCATTAACAGGAGTGAAAATAGAGTTAACGGTCGATTGGTCTGAGAAATGTGTATACACGCTCGCGCTAAATAAAATTTTGGAAAACCCTAATAAGGATCTTATTGAAAAATTTACATTAAATGTAGAGATTCTTGAAATTTCTGAAGATGGATACAGACAACGAAGTTCCATKGTCAATAGTGATCTTGCTCTGGAAAGTGAAGTGAAAAAGATTTCGGAGAAAGAGTTTAACGATATTATGAATGGTGTTACCTCCTTAGAAAATTTAGATTCTTTTAGAGAACAATTCGGGAAAGACATTTGTGATTGTTTTTCAAAGGCTGATATAACAAAAGAAGTAAAAAAGGATTTTTTTGTAAGCTGTTTTACAGAACAAGTAAAACATTATAAAGACGATATTGATAAGATGGTTTTGCATAGCGCTGTGGATAGTTTAGATGCATATACTCAAGGGTATTCAATGGGACAAGAATTAATGTATGATATGCAAAAACAATTAATTCACCAATGTGATCCGTATTATAAGTATCTGGAAGCAATGCGTGAGAAGGGAATGCAGTCAGTAAGAGATAAAGAAACGGAAGAAGTAGTGATTGATTCACTAAGTCAATTGATAAAGACTACTAATAATCTTGATTTTCTTTGGGAACGTGGGACCAGATATTTTGCATTTAATGAACTAGAAAAAGCAGAGAAAGATTTTCGAGATTGTATCCAGGAAAAACCAGATGATTTTAAGGCTAAGTTTTTTCTTGCTTGGGTATTAGAAACTAAAGGAGCTTATGAAGAGTCCATAAAATTGTACGAAGAAGTATATCAATCTACACAACAACCACAGTTTACTATGTTTTTAGAAATAGCAAAGCGAAAATCTAAAGAGGAATAGAAAACTTAGCTTTGTAATAAGAATACTGAAAATGAATAAGATAGTGAGTGACGTTCTACTACAAATAGTATATTTGTGGTACTAACTAACCAATCTCTTTTCTTATGAAGAATACCATACTTCTATTTCTTTTATTCTTCTCTTTGTTGCTACAAGCACAATTAGAAGATTGTTCAGCTTGTGATACACAAAAATATACTAAAAAGGATTTTGCAAAGAAAAGTCTATATGACCTTCAATTACTACGCAATGAAATTTTCGCTCGACATCAGTATATTTTTAAAGACGAACGTTTATTAGAACATTTTCAGGATTATTCTTGGTATCAACCAGATTATAACAATCCGCCAGAAATAACATTGAATGATATAGAGAATGCGAATATAGCACTTATTAAAAGTGCTGAATCGAATATTAAAAGCAAGAGGAAACGATTGATTTCTGAACTAAAGGAATTGAAAAGAGTATTAACAGTAAACGATACGATCACCATTAATTTATTCTTGGATAATGGGCTTAGAGATGAAGTGAATCCAGAAGTAGCACTTAATGAATTGAAATCCATTTTTTCTAAAATAAACCTAAAAGATGTTAACTGGTATCGTAATGAGGCATTGTATAAAGTTTCTACTGATAATGGTTTTTCAATTATCGAAACTTCCTTAAGAATCGATGGAAGTGAAGTTATTTTAGGCAGAGGAGATGTGACTCATTCTGAAATTATGAAAGAACCTTTTAAATATGGTAGTAATTACTATTCTGAAAATGAGTATAGTTCTTTCTGGATTTTTAAGTTTGATGGTCAGCAATTACGACTGGAAAGGCATGAAGTAGCTGGATAGTGTTATTTAGTTAAGCATTCTGATTGTCAGCCTGAGCTTGTCGAAGACTTATAACAACTCGATTTTCAATTCATAATTATATGATTTTCTATTTCTAGCTACAATTGATGCTTCCCTATAGTGTCGAAAAATGACTTTCGATAGGTGTTTCCAATAGGTAATTCTTTATCTTGAATCCATACAGCATCATTACTGATTTTATCGATATGCTGAATAGAAATAATATATGATTTATGGATTTGAATGAATTGTACTATTGGTAKGGTTTCTTTAAAATGTTTTAAGGTATTATAGGTAATGATTTGTTGATCTTTCAGATGAATAGCAATATAGTTTTTTAAGCTTTCTACATAGATAATATCCTTTAAAAATACCTTAGCGTACTTGTTTTTTCCATCCGTTTTGAAAAAGAAAAACTCATCTGAATTTTGATGCTTTGTTTCGGCTTCAGAAAGGGTATTCCCTTTAATTTTTGAAACAGCTTTATAAAAACGATCAAAAGCTATAGGTTTCAGTAAGTAATCCAGAGCTGCTACTTCATAACTATCTAAAGCAAATTGCGGATAAGCAGTTGTAAAAATAATTTTCGTGCTAGCATTGATGATTTTAGATAACTGAATACCTGTGATTTCTGGCATTTGAATATCTAGAAATACTAGATYAATCGGTTCTTGTTCAAGGTAATTTAACCCTTCTAATGGATTTGTAAATGTATTTTTTACTGCTAAGAATGATACTTTAGCACAATACTTCTCTAACAATCGAATTGCTGCAGGTTCATCGTCTATTAATACACAAGTAAATCTTTTTTCCATGGATAGAAATTAGTTGAATTAGAACCTAAGTTCTAAAAAGGCTTCAAATTGATTGTCTCTGTTTGTATGCTCTAAAATAAAATTATCCTGATATAAAACCTCCAATCGCTGTTTAATATTTTCTGTACCTATACCAGTTTCGGTATGTTGCTCAGAAGTATTGATATAATTCTCTGTTCTTAATATTAAGCTGCCTTCCTGAATGTTTAGTCTAATCGAGGCAGGTCTTTTTACATCATTAATAATACCATGTTTACACACATTTTCTACGAAATGAATTAACATCAAAGACGGAATTTTTTGAAGATGTACCATACCGTCAATATGTAGCGATACATGAAAATTATCCTCATATCTACGTTTAAAGAAATACAAATAGTCTTCAATAAAAGTAATTTCTTTACTTAAGAAAGTCACATCTTCATTGGTTTCATAAGTAACATATCGTAGTAATTCGGATAGTTTTAGTATGTCATTGGCAGTTTCAGGTTTATCATCATATAACTCTTCATAAAAGTTGTTTAAAGTGTTAAATAGGAAATGAGGACTTATTTGAGATTTTAAAGCAGAAAGTTTCGCTCTTTCATGAGCTATATTTAGATGATGTATTTGTTCTTTGTTTTCACTGTACCTAAAAAACAAACAAATAGCTGTACTTACTAGACAGGCCCTTAGTGTATAATAAAAAGAATCGAGAGAATAGGTTGTAATCAATTGTGAAACAGGTACATCAAAATGGTAATTATGAATTCCAGTAATATGATATAACACAACCTCTTCCAATAAAAATCGTAAACCTCCAAATAGTAGAATCATACCAATAAATGATAAGCTGTATAGGAGATACTTCTTTTTAAATAGAAACCTTGGAACATTATATAAATAGTTCACAGCATATACCGAAAGTAATGCGATGATAAAGGCAGTTTTAAATAGGAAAAATGGAGGATTTGTAGAAAAAATATCTCGATTAGAAATAATATAATCCCCTAAAAGATCCACTAAAAAAATAATGGTGATAATAATACCATTATATAAAAACTCTTTTCTCGTGTCCATGGCTCAAAAGTAAGGTGAAAATACTTTTGTTTTTATTAGATATGACCAACTATCATTTTTATAAAACCAATAATACTTTTTGTACAACATATATATACGTTTTATCATATACCGTGTTCACTGAATAATACTACTGTTTGGTGTAAAATCTATATCTGATCTTTGGATACGATATATTATTGTTGTGAATTTTAAAAATTACATACCATGAAACATCGTCTATTATTATGTATCGCTATAAGTATTGGGTTATTAGCAAACAAAACAAATGCCCAACAAGTATCTGAACATAACCAAGAATATCTAAAACCCTATGCTAGTTATTATCCAAAGCAAAAAACAAAAATTCTGGTTGTAGGGACTTTTCATTTCTCATACCCAGGTTTGGACTATACCAAAACCAAAGAAGAAGATAAAATTGATGTACTAAAAGAACCGAAAAAATCTGAGGTAGCAGAGTTGGTTGCTTATATCAAGAAATTTAAACCTACTAAGGTAGCTATTGAAGCTAAGGAAGATTGGGGAATGGATAAGATGTATGAAGAGTATAAAAAAGGAAAACATAGAGATAAAAGAAATGAAAGCTACCAATTAGGAATGCGCATTGCCAATGATTTGAATTTAGATAAGATTCACTCTATTGATGCTACTACCTTTAGTACAGATCTGGAAAAGAAATATCCTAAAATGATGAAAGAGCTTAGTAAAGGTTATGATTTTCAATCAGATGATCCTTATAATAAAATGGTAGAAAAGTCTTTTAATGCCTCGACCGTTTTGCCGGCAAAAGTGAAAATCCTAGACTACATAAAATATATGAATACAGTAGAAGGGCACTGGAATAATTACGGAGCATACTTTGTAGGTGATTTCAAATTGGATAATAACAGAGGCGCAGATTTTTTATCAATTTGGTGGTACAATAGAAATTTAAGAATGTTTCGAAAAATTCAAGAAATAGAACATACCGATGAGGATAGGATATTGGTAATTGTCGGTAACGGGCATGCTTCTGTATTAAGGCATATGATTGAGTATTCTCCTGAATATGAATTCGTAGAATTTAGTAGCTTATAGATTTTAAACATCAATCAAAAAATGAAAAGCAGGTCTTGAGACCTGCTTTTTTTGTGGTAATGAAATTACCAGTTATCTATAAACGGAGTATTGAATCACGCAAGAGTTGTTTTGTCTGTCATTGCATTCCCAGTATATGATATCTGCATCTACAAATGCAGCACCACCAGATCCTACAATTTGAGATACTTGAGCTTGTAAATCATCCTGATAGTGATCTAGATTGATATCGCTATCTCCATCCACATAATATACCATACTTCTATAGTACGTATTTACAGCACCAGATGGAGGCCAGTTTCTGGTATAACTTGTACATTCACGTACATATCTTTCGAATTCGGAAGAAGCATTATCAGAACATCCTTCGTCTCCGCTTAATGTACAATTCGCTTTTTCAATAAATTCTGGTATTTCGTTTAACTCTTCTGCAGAAGCAGTTCTTTGTTCTTCTGTACCTACAAGGTCAAAAATAGCTGTTCTGTCTACAGATTCTGTAGGTTGGTTTAAATCTGTATCATCGCTACATGAAATGATAAGTAAGGATACGAATAATGTTCCCAAAATGGATTTGAAAGTTGATTTCATTGTTATGAATTTAAGGTTAAAAGTTGAAATAAAAGTAACCATTGAACTGCTAAGAGAGAGGCTATTATTTTTTAAGAAAATGTGAATATTTTATGTTTTAAAAAGGGGAAATTTCAACTTTTTGTAATACAAAAATAAAATGTAGATAACATAAGAAGTAGTAGCCCCTATAAACACTAATAATTTTATAAATAGAGCACTTTAATTCTGTATAAATAAATTGATAAAGAGCATTTTAAATATTCGAAAGTAAAGATCCAGAGATTCTTCTTAGATTTGGTAAGCAACTTATAACCTTATATAATTTATGATACAATCCTATAAACAACGTCCTGTTTTAGAAGAAAAATATGATGCTATTATCATCGGATCAGGAATGGGAAGCCTGACTGTTGGAGCTATTTTAGCAAAAGAAGGAAAGAAAGTACTTATTCTGGAACGTCATTATACTGCAGGAGGGTTTACACATATTTTTAAACGTAAAGGATACGAATGGGATGTAGGAATACATTATATAGGAGGAGTACAACAAGAAAAGAGTCCCATACGTAAGCTATTTGATTATGTTTCAAATCATCAACTCAAGTGGGCTGATATGGGTGAAGTATATGATCGGATTATTATTGGAGATGATTCTTATGATTTTGTAAAGGGAGTGGAGAATTTTAGAAATAAGATGGTATCCTATTTTCCTGAAGAAGAAAGAGCTATTGATACCTATATAGATCTTGTCTTTAAGGCTAATAAGGCGATGGGTGCTTTCTATAAAGAAAAAGCTTTGCCTTCTTTTATTAGGTTTTTGATAGGTGGTTTTCTGAAAAGACCTTATTGGAAGTATTCTGATCAAACTACCTACGGAGTATTACAGAAACTAACCAAGAATCAACAATTGATTAAGGTATTAACTGCTCAATATGGAGATTATGGTTTGCCTCCTAAGCAAAGTAGTTTTGCAATGCATGCATCAGTAGCACGACACTATTTTGGTGGTGGTAATTTTCCAATTGGCGGATCATCAAAAATTGTAGACACTATCGATCCAGTAATAGAAGCTTCTTTAGGAACCATTTTGACCAATGCAGAAGTAGCCGAAGTAATAGTAGAAAATACTAGAGCCAAAGGGGTTAAAATGATTGATGGTAAGGAGTTTTATGCGGATACCATTATTAGTGGAGCAGGTGTATTTAATACTTTTCAAAAATTACTTCCAGATACGGTAATTAAAGAACATAAGTTATTAGACAACTTACAAAAAGTAACACCATCTGTATCTCATGCTTGTTTATATATGGGTTTTAAATATAGCCCTGAAGATCTTGAACTGCCTAAAACGAATTTTTGGATATATCCGGAAGATGTCGATCATGATACATGTGTAGATAGGTATTTAAAGGATCAAAACGCTCCTTTCCCTGTGGTATATGTATCATTTCCTTCGGCTAAGGACCCAGATTGGTCTAATAGGTACCCAAATCGTAGCACCATTGATATCATTACTTTGGTTCCCTATGAATCTGTATCGCAATGGAAAGATACCCGATGGATGAAAAGAGGAGATGCCTATGAAGCTTGGAAAGAAAATATTTCGCAACGCTTAATGAAGGAACTTTTTAAGCAATTACCTCACTTAGAAGGTAAAGTAGATCATTATGAGCTTTCCACACCATTAAGCACAGAACACTTTGTGAATTATGAGAAAGGTGAAATATATGGAATTGATCATACACCAGAACGTTTCCGACAAAAGTTTTTACAACCTAGAACACCTATTAAAGGATTGTATCTTACAGGACAAGATATAGTTACTGCAGGAGTTGGCGGAGCCCTATTTGCAGGTGTTGTTACCGCATCTGCGGCTACAGGAATTAATTTTAAAAATAAGATTTTTGGGTAACAATTTGGTTAGTTTTGATACTTACATGAAGAATCATTATTGACTCATAAATTATTTGATGTTTTTGTTCTCTAAAATAATACGATATACCTTATGTAAGTTCTCTTGCTATACTATTTTCTTACTATTTATTGCAGGTTGCAATGGTTTACTTAGCGAACATAGTGATAAAAAAGCTTTAGTGAGTTGTTTAGATAAAGGCATAGAAATTTCAGATCTTATTGCATCTTCTAATACAGAAAAATTAAAAAAAGTTTTTGTAGATGGTTATCAAATGGAGTATTTGTTTGAGGTTTTGGATGACGAAATAATGAAGTATGAAAATTATGAATTGAATCAACCAAATATTTTTTATAATCCTTTTAAAAATCAATATATCTATACCATCTATGCAAGTAAATGGATAGACAACGGAACGGATTGGGGATTAGGAGATTATTTATTCGTTTTTCAGATTGCTTTTGTTTTTGATGATGCTACTCAGAAGGTTTCTGTAGAGAATTATAGGGTTTTAAAAGATCATGTTGGATTTAAAACATGGTGGTTTTCATTTATGCGCTCTTATTCTGAGAATTCTTGCAGACGAAATTTATGGGCCGATAGTTACGGAATTATACCACCACCGCCACCACCTCCAGTAACTGAGGATTGGCTTCAGAACTAAAAAGCAACTTAGAAATAACCTAACACTTCTTTTACCGTCTCTTTATATTTTCTGCCTACCGGAACTTTATTTCCTTTTAATTCTATTTCTGTTGGAGAAAAAGCATCAATATGATCTACAGAAATAAGAAATGATCTATGAACTCTCAAGAATTTTTTAGTTGGTAATTCACTAATGATAGATGAAATAGGTCGATGCGCTATGATTTCTTTTGTGGTGGTTTTTACACGTATATAACTCTTAATACTTTCTATATATAAAATATCATCCAGATAGACTTTCTGCATCTTCTTTAATACTTTTAAATAGATATATGGTTTGGGTATTACGTTTGTTATAGGAGTTTCTATATTCGTTTCTGAATTAGGTTTTGATTGTCTGTATACTTTATTTACTGATTTTAAAAACCTTGAAAATTCAATAGGTTTTAAAAGATAATCTATGGCATCCAGATTATAGGCATCTATCGCATGATCTTTATATGCTGTAGTAAAGATTACTGTAGGAGCAGGAGATAGATCCTTAAGAAATTCGATTCCTGTAATCTCAGGCATCTGTATATCCAAGAAGATAAGATCTATTGCTTCTTTATGGAGAACATTAAAAGCCTCATGGGCGCTACTACATTTTGCAATTAAATCAAGATTATCAATTCGCAAAATAAAATTTTCGATAACATCTCTAGCCAAAGGCTCATCATCAACAACTAAACATCTTATTTTTTGATTTTTCATAGGTGAAACTAGATAAGATTTAATTTCAGAATTACTTTATAGTAGGAATCAGTTTCTTCTTTATGAAGCTCATAGTTATCCTTATATAATAGTTCCAGACGTTTTTTTACGTTTACCATACCAACACCAATTTTCTCGCCTTGATCCTTATGGGCATTTATTTTCTTTGTATTGTATACAGACATTGTTAACACATCTTTATCCGCTTTTACGCTTATCTCTATAGATGATTTTTTGTCATTACTAATACCGTGTTTAAAAGCATTTTCTACAAAAGGCATTAAGATAAATGGAGCAATCTCATTGTCCTTATTCATACTCGTTGTAAAATGAATCGTATTCGTATTATTCAATCTTAATTTTTCCAGATCAATATAGTTTCTTAGATACTCTATTTCCTTTGATAAAGAAACTTTAGGAACATTAGCTTCATATAACATATATCTCATTAATCCAGATAACCTGATCAAAGCATCTTCAGCAGCGTCTGATTTTTTAATAATAAGAGAATATAGATTGTTTAACGTATTAAAAAGAAAATGAGGATGTATTTGATTTCTTAATTGGGTTAATTCTGATTTAAATTGTTCTCGTTCTAAGGTTAATGTTCTTTTTTGCTCTCTATTATAGAATCTAACGAAAACAAAAATTATAGGTATAATGGCTGCGCGATTGATATCGAAGATATTACCCATGATTTCTAAAAAATTGAACATCTCATAATTCGTCCATTCATGGAAAAATATTGGTATAGTTAACGCCCACATTGGACGTTGTATGAAGATGGTAACTAAGATAAGCCAGATTAGATAACTAATACCGAAAACTAGTAAGTTCTTTTTAAAGTAAAATTTTGGGATTAAAAAATAAATCGTCCCATATACAAGAAATAGTCTAGCCGGTAGTAATGCTGCTTGTATCAATAAATGAACTTGAAAATTATGATTAGTACTGGACCAAATTAAAACTAATGAAAAGTAAAATCCTAACCAATAGATCAGATGTCTAGGGATTCTATACTTGAGTTGGTTGCTATAAAAAAAATTGGTCATTGGTAATCTTAGAACCGAAAAGTAAGCATAAAATCTCAAAATGTTCCTACGTTTTCTATGTATGTAAACGAATTACAGTTTAGTGTATACCAACGACACATTACTATCTACAAAAATTAGGATACTCTTAAAAAATAATTTTATGGATAAAAAACGCTAATAAGTTGTTTTTCGGCAAGATAACTGGTCGTTTGTTCAAAGAGTTTTATTCCGAAAACGTTTTTGTTTAATATGTGCTCAAATTCAAACAATTAGCACAAAACATCTATGGATTCATGTATAAAAAAGAAGCTTTTAAGAAACAATCTACAATACAATTTTCAATTTCAATATTTCCCAAAACATAACAGGAATTAGACCTAGAACTAGTAAGGCTCAATAACCAACTAATCTATTTCATAACCGAGAGGAATAATTATATCAGATCACAAATAACAAACAAATGAAACCAAAACAAAAACTAGTATTATTTTTAATTACCATTGTATCAATTGGGGTTTATTCCCAAGATATGATTAATGGAGTTATAACCGAAAAGTCTACAGGAAATCCAATACCAGGTGTTAATGTTATCATTAAAGGTACTGCGAATGGCGCTGTCTCTGATTTTGATGGAAATTACATAATAGATGCATCTATAGGTGATGTACTCTTGTTTTCCTATATCGGATTTAAAAACCTAGAAGTAGTCGTTACTACAAGCACTATGAATGTCGCTCTTGAGGAAGATGCCGCTACATTAGATGAGGTAGTGATTATAGGATACGGTACTACTACAGTCAAGGATGCAACCGGCGCTATAGAAAAAGTAACCTCTGAAGAATTTAATCCAGGAGCAATAACTTCTCCTGAACAACTAATAACAGGGAAAACTGCTGGTGTAAATGTAATCCCTCCAGGAGGACAACCAGGACAAGCAGGTACCATTAGTATAAGAGGAGGAAACTCTTCATTATCTGCTAATAATAGTCCTTTGGTGGTAATTGATGGCGTTCCTATTGACCAAGGAACAACCGGAGGAAATGGGGTTTCAGCACTAAATTCAATTAATCCAAATGATATAGAAAGTTTTGTTGTGTTAAAAGATGCTTCTTCTACAGCTATCTATGGTTCTAGAGCATCCGCAGGAGTTATTTTAATTACTACCAAAAGCGGAAAATTAAGTTCTCCTTTTAAAATTCAAGTGAATACGACCGGATCTATTGGGATGGTACAAAGAACAAACGAGGTTTTGAATGCAGAACAGTATAGGGAAGTAGCTGCCAATAGTCAAAATGCATCTTTAATAGTACCACTTCTAGGAAATAGTAATACAGATTGGCAAGATGAAATTTTTCAGGAAGCACTAGGAACAGATACTAATGTTACACTTTCGCAGGGTTTTGGAAGTACATCATATAGAGTATCTGCTGGATATACCACCCAAGAAGGATTGGTAAAAACGTCTAGATTCGAAAGAAGTTCTGCTTCTATTAATTTGTTGCAAAAATTGTTTGATAATAGTTTATCCATAGATCTAAACATTCGTGGAGCACTTACTCAAGATGATTTTGCAAATGGTGGAGCATTAGGATCAGCCTCACTATTTGATCCTACGCAATCGGTGTTTAGTGGCTCAGAAAACTTTGGTGGTTTCTGGGAATGGTTGCAACCAAATGGAGATCCACTACCGTTAGCACCTAGAAATCCTGTGGGATTATTACAACAATTGAATAATACGGCTGAAACAGAAAGAGCATTGGGTAATATCAAATTAGATTACAATGCTCCTTTTTTACCGGGATTGAATGCTAATATTAACTTAGGATTTGATTATAACGAAGTTAATGGAGTCACGGATACTCCTGCTTCTTCTGCTGTAGGGTTCTTTACTCAAGGAACAGTGGGAGATTATGGAAGTATAAGAAGAAGTACATTGATTGATTTCTTTTTAAATTATAAAAAGGATATTGAAAGTATTAGAAGTAGTATAGAGCTCACAGCAGGACATACATTTCAGAAATTTTACAGGAAAAACTTTAACAGCAATACTCCAACCGTCGGTACTCCAGTAGCAAACAGTTTTGAAACGCAAAATGCCATAGAATCATATGTAACTAGGTTGAGATATTCTTATGATAGTAGATATTTACTAACGGTTAGTTATCGATCTGACGGTTCTTCTAGATTTAGCGAGGATAATCGTTGGGGTAATTTTTTTGCCGCTGCCTTGGCCTGGAATATTAGCGAGGAAAGTTTTTTAAAGGATTCTAAAACTATTTCCAATTTAAAACTACGATTAGGTTATGGAGAAACTGGACAACAAGAGATAGGTGTTGACTTTGGCTATCTGCCAGTATATGTCAATGGAGCAGATAATCAGCAATATCAATTAGGAAGCACGTTTTATAACACTGTACGTCCACAAGGTTTTGATGAAAACATTAAATGGGAAGAATCAGAAACTTATAATATCGGTTTAGACTATGGTTTTCTTGATAATAGAATTTCAGGAAGTATTGAATATTTTACCAGAGAAACCAATGATGTTTTAAACCTTATCCCAATTCCTTCAGGAACAAACCTTACTAACCAATTAACTACTAATATTGGAGATTTGGAAAATAGTGGATTTGAATTTACGATAAGCTCGGATCTTGTTAGAAGTACTGATTTTAATTGGAATGTAAGTTTTAATGCCTCATATCTTACCAACAAAATTCTAAAACTAAATATCGTTGATGATCCTTCTTTCATTGGCGTTCCTACAGGGTTTATTACAGGTGGTATAGGAAATACGGTACAAATTCATAGAGTCGGATCACCACAACGTTCATTTTTACTATATAGACAGGTTTATGATACCGACGGAAGACCTATAGAAGGTGTTTATGAAGATATCAATGATGATGGTGTTATTGATTCTGAAGATTTAGCTATTAGAGAAAATCCAGCTGCAGATTATCTTTTCGGATTATCTTCTAGTACTACCTATAAAAACTGGGATCTAAGTTTTACCATGAGAGCAAGTTTAGGCAATTATGTCTATAATAATGTAGCCTCTTCTACAGGAAATGAATTTGGTTTACAGTCATTAGGGTCTAATAGAAATGTCCATGTCTCTATACTAGAAACTGGTTTTAGAAACAATCAATTACTATCAGATTATTATTTAGAAGACGCTTCATTTTTAAAAATGGATAATATCACCCTTGGTTATAATTTCCGAGATATTATTAAAGACGATAAAATCGGTTTACGTCTTCAGTTTACCTTACAAAACGTATTTACTATAACAGGCTATGATGGTATTGATCCTGAAATAGCTGGAGGTATTGATAACAACTTCTTCCCAAGACCAAGAAATATTGTATTTGGAGCAAATATGAACTTTTAAAAAAAACGAATATGAAAGCAATTAAAATATTAAACAGCTTGACCAGTATTTCGGCATTACTTATCGTTTTAATGCTATTATTACTGGCTTCTTGCGCAGACGAGTTAGATTTAGATCCATTAAGTTCGCAGACTTCTGAAATTACTTTTCAGAACCCAGATGCTTATAAACAGTTTTTAGCCAAGATTTATGGAGGAATATCATTAACAGGTCAGGATACCAGTGGTAATTTTGATGATATAGCTGGAATTAATGGAAATTTTTCCAATTACCTTCGCTTGCTTTTTACAACACAAGAACTTGCTACTGATGAATCTATTATAGCATGGAATGATCAAACGATACACAATATCCATAATCATGTATGGACATCTTCTGATATTTTTATTACCGCAATGTATGCTAGAGTTTATTTTCAAATAGGATTAGTAAATCAGTTCTTAAGAGAAACAGAACCATCAGTATTGGATAGTAGGGGGAATGTTGATGCTGCCTTAAGAGAAGAAATAGCAGGATTTAGGGATGAAGCTCGTTTTATGAGAGCTTTTAGCTACTGGCATGGAATAGATATGTTTGGAGATATACCTTTGGTTGATGAAAATGATCCAGTAGGTGCATTTTTTCCAGAACAAACATCAAGAGCAGAAATGTTTGAGTATCTAGAATCAGAATTATTGGATATAGAAAGTCGTTTGCCTAATCCTCGTCAAAATGAATACGGAAGAGCGGATAAGGCTTTTGTTTGGATGTTGTTAGCTAAGTTATATTTAAATGCAGAAGTATATGCCAATACAAATCGTTATGCAGATGCATTTGAATATACAGAGAGAATTCTAAATGCTGGATATTCATTAGTTCCAGATTATAGTTATTTGTTTTTAGCAGATAATGATCGAAATGGAGCGGAAGATGAAATCATTTATCCAGTTCTCTTTGATGGAATTGCCAATGGATCTTTTGGAGGAACAACATACCTAGTTCATGCTTCGATTGGTGGTACAATGAATGCTACAGAATTTGGTGTCAATAATGGATGGGCAGGTCTAAGAAGTACTAGTGCTTTTGTTGGTAAGTTTGATGATATTAGTGGAAACACAGATACCAGAGCTAAGTTTCATACTGATGGACAAACATTGGAAATACAAAATCCATTTGATTTTACACAAGGATATGCTGTAACAAAATATAGAAATATTGATGTAAATGGTGATATCGGTTCTGACGCTTCTGGTAACAATGTTGATGTTAATTTTCCAGTATTTAGGTTAGCAGACGCTTATTTAATGTATGCTGAAATTTTTCTTAGAGGAGGAGGAGGAGATGCTAATACAGCACTTGGCTATATTAACCAACTTAGAGAACGCGCTTATGGCGATACAAGTGGAAATGTCACTATTGCAGACTTGACATTAGATTTTATTCTAGATGAAAGATCACGAGAGTTGTATTGGGAATGCCACAGAAGAACAGATCTCATTCGTTTTAGTCAATTTTCAGACCAAGGTGTATGGCCTTGGAAAGGAAATATTGCTGCCGGAAGAACAACGGAAAAGTTTAGGGATCTTTATCCTATGCCTAGTGCAGAGTTAAACGCAAACCCAAATCTAGTTCCAACTCCTGGATATTAATTAAATACCTTTTTAAATAATGAAATGAACCAAACAAATTTGCTGGATAGTTCCAGCAATGATCGGTGGAGACTTTCATTTGACAATAAAAAATAATAAAAAGAACTGATGAAAAATATAGTTATTAATAGAATAATTGTAATGCTTGTTATTCTGATGAGTATTACTTCTTGTGAAAATAATGATGATCTAATAGTGGCTAATTCGGATGCTACAACAGGAGCTCCTGTATTTTCGGTTAACAATTTGCAATTGGACAATGCTAATGAAGATGAAGAAGTGCTTACGATTACATTCCAAGAACCAGATTTTGGATTCAATGCAGGATCCATTAGTTATCAACTCTTGTTTGATTTGGAAGAAGGTAATTTTAGCTCGCCAGAGATTGTTTCAGTGACTAATGGTTTTGCAATAACTTTTACCACAGCACAGCTTAATCAGGTTTTAATTAACCTTGGAGCTGAACCAGAAGAGGAAACAGAAGTTTTTGTAAAGGTAGAAACTGTATTATCCAATGATACTAGTTGGTTTTCTGATGTTGAATCCATAATGGTAACTCCGTATATGTCGGCATTGGATTTGTCATCAAGATGGGGATTAGTAGGAAGCGCTACGATTAATGGTTGGGATGGTCCTGATATGCCTTTTTATCAATCTACAGATAGCAATGAACCCGCAGGAACGTTTGTAGCATACGTCGATCTTATTGATGGAGCTATTAAAATTAGAGCTGATAATGATTGGACGATAAATTATGGAGATAATGAACCGGATACTACATTAGAATCAGGAGGTAATGATATTTTAGTATCTGCAGGGACTTATAAAATCTTATTTAATGAGAATTCCCTTGAGTATTCTATTGAACCTTATTCTTGGGGATTGGTTGGAGATGCTACAGTAAATGGTTGGGATGGACCCGATATGCCATTGACGTATAATCCTTTATTTGACAATTGGACAGCTGAGGTTACGCTACAAAATGGAAATTTAAAAATTAGATTTAATAACGATTGGGAAATCAACTACGGAGATACAGAAAATGATGGGATATTAGAACCAGGAACACTTAATAATAATATACCAATAACCGCTGGAAACTATACTGTTACATTTAACCCTACTACATTGGAATATGGCTTGAAACAAAATTAATCAACAAAGAATATCGAGTACTATTCATGATAGTAAGTAGGTTTTATTTTTTAATTGTTTTTAGTAAAACCTGTTTGTTTGTGTTGAATTAGTTTTCATTTCAACTTAAAAGGGACTATTGACCACGAAATAGTCCCTTTTTTAATGTTTTATATTTCCTTAATCATTAAGATTCCAATTGTACTCTAAATATTGAATTTTTGCGGATTCCTTTGCTTTAGTAGTCGCATATGTATTGATAAAAGGAATTACTCCTTTTTTGAAATCTACAGCATACCATTCAAATATTTTGCTGATTACTACCTTATCTGATTGAATTTTATTTTTAGAAGTGTCATTAATCCAGTTTTTAGAAAGCTTTTCTAACTGATAATTTAATTTTGAAGGAAAAAATGCACCTTTCAATAGCTTAGGACAGGAAACAGCAGCACAATTAAAAGCTACATGCAATCTAGGTTCATTATAATTGGGGCGTACAATTGTGTTTTCTATTTGATTTAGCGAATATACTTTCGAACCAGACTTGATAAATTTTTTATCCCACGGTTTCCCTGAATTAATATCTTTAATGCTCTTTACTGGATATGTATTAGCTACCAGGCGAATAGTGGCCGCATTATATAGATTAAACCAATAGGCTAATTTTTCATTTTTTGTCCAACCCTTTTTTGGATATACCTTTTGTAGATGGGCTAAATACTGATCGATTTTTGAGATATTGGATTTAAAACCTTTATAATTTACCTTTCCTGTTGAGGAAACATATTTTTTTGTTAGTTGATCCCATATCGTATGATTAGGTCTTATTTTTTGTACTTTTTTATCTTTCTTTTCTTTTGGCTTTTTTGAGACTATTATTTCCTTTTTTTCTGATGTTGAAGTGATATCATCTTGGATGGAATCAACAATCTTTCCCTCAAGTGTGTCCTTTTTGATAGAAAAAGTATCAGTAATAGCAGTGTCTATTATTTTTTGATCTTGTTTTTGCTCGTCAATAATTTGATTTACAGCTAATGTATCTACATTTTCCTTTGAGTTAATCTTCTTTTCTTGTGAAGAAGAATTACATCCATAAATAATGCTAAGTAAAAGAAATTGAAGGGCAATTTTCATAGTTTGGGACTTTTAGGTATACCTAATATAAGGGTAATTATTCCCACACGCAACTATGATGTGCCAAATATAGCTGTAATGTACTATTTCAAATTACTAAGAATAAAATCTAACTTTTTGTTAGTATTCAAATTTGCTGCAAAAGAGTCTGTAATATGTGTACCCGTATTGGCTAATCCTAATTCTTGTAGTCTTTTAATAGTTACTTTGTTCTCTAAGGTTACTTTACCAGTTAGTAGAAGATTTATGTCATCGTTGGTATGATAGTAATCGTATATTTTTTTAAGTCCGGTTAGATATAAATAATCTTTTGTAAATCCACCTCCGCGATGTGCTCTTAAAGTGATTTGCCAAGCGGCTTCTCGATCTAATTTATATTGACTATACAGTAAATCGAAAGTATCTTTAAAATCATACCCTTTGATTAAACTATCCGCAGCAATTACACGATAAGCTAGTTCCTTCATTCGTTTCAATGTTAGACAACCAGACATATATTCACTAAAAACTGCTAAACCTTCTTGAGTTTCTGTGTTGTTAACAAAACCATTAGAGAAAATTTTTAAAGGTTGGCTTTTCCCATTAAAGGTAGTCACCATATGAACACCAATTTCATGATTGGCCAAAACTTGTAGCTCATTATCACTAAATCGATAGTTTTTCTTTAATAATAACGTTTCAGAGGCATTTAGTACCATTGCAGAAGCTGAAATGTTTGTCGATTTTTTAATAGTAAAATCAAAATCATATCGTTCAGCAAATTTTTTAAAATACGCTTCTGCATCTATTGCAGAATGTTTTTTTAGCATTTCCTCTCCAGGTTCTTCGTCTTCAAAATGCAAGATAAATCTAGCGTTTTCTACATCACGCTCTTTAGGAGTTCCAAATACTTTTAAGGAATTATAATAAAAGTTTTTTCCGCTTCCTATAGTTTCAATGCAATGGATTAATCCAGAATATTCGTAAATAATATCTTGATATAGAATTCTAATTTCTTCATCTTCAATTCGCTCTAATCGTTGACTAAAAAATAATCTTTGTAATCGATAAGGATCAAATTTAATTTTCCGATACTTAAATTTTGGATTGAAACGGTACTTACTGGCGAAGAAATTCTTCTTTTCTTGTTCTATATTAAGTGGATTAAGATAATTAAGAAGTTCAATATTCTTTACTAATCTATCCAGATTTTGATCAATTTTAAATAGATCTGTATATATATCTACTACATCTTCTATCATATCATAATTTTAGCTAGGTTGCAAAAATAATAGATTAAGCTTTCAGAAACACTATTTTAGATCAATAAAGCTTTTATAAAATGAGGAGGCATGCTCAGGAATCTTCTCTTTGAGTTCGTTTTCTATGCAATCAACTACTTCCGGGTACATAACATATGATAATTCATCACAATAAATTTTAGAAAACTCAGTAGCCAATACTAAGCTATTCTTAAAGTTTTTAGTAATATATTTTAGAAAGTACCCATTCCCTTGAAATGTATCATTAATGGCGGCAGAAGTTTTTTCATGATATGGTAATTTAATCTTTGATAAACTATCACACCAAGAAGATGCAAAAGCTCCAAAACGATCTTGATCAATATTAGCAGTGCCTAAATTAATAATAGGTACTTCTCGTTTCCAACGTTTCCAGTTATAAGAGTGCATATCATAAATAATAGAAGCACCATACTTTGATTCAATTTTATGAACAAGCTCTTGAATTACCTTATAAAAATTTTGATGTTTTGATAAAGAGCGTTCTTCGATATCTTCCGATAAGGGCTTTTTCCAGAGTTGCTTTCCCCAAGCATCTTTGTATATAGCATTCTCAGGATCTCTATTTAGATCATATTCAAACCTAGAATCACATCCTGCAATTATGATTGGATGACTTTGAACCATTTGTTTAGTCGCTGGATCTTCTTCATACCAACGTTCATACTCGGTATGTATACAATGTTCCCAAAGTTCTTTTCTGAATTGATGCCCATCATGTACGGCAGCACATATATAATAAGCGTAAGAATCAATCTTAATAGTAAAAGAGTAATCTTCGGTAACGGCATGAAAAGGTTCTTCTGCTTGTATTTTAGCTATGATATCTGCTATAGATAGTTTAAGCATCGTCAACAGTTTTTCGAAGTTTTGCTTTTCTATCAAATCTATTGACTCTCTGCACTACTTTATCTTCGATAAAATCGACAACTTTTTCTTGCAGTCTTACTTTATATTTTTTATTGATATATGTAATCCCTCCAGGACTCATAACATTTACCTCGACAAGCATACCATTGATCACATCAATACCCACAAAGTATAAACCATCCTTAACTAATTTAGGTCCAATAAGTCTACAAAGTTCTTTTTCTTGCTTTGTAAGAGAATGTTTTACAACAGAACCACCTGCAGTAACATTGGATCTATGATCATCCTCCCCAGGAATTCTTCTCATGGCACCAATTGGTTTTCCATTAAGAATTAAAATACGTACATCGCCTTGATCGGCTCCTTCGATATAATCTTGAAGAATAACATAATTTGTTGTTCCATCTTTATTATCAATATAAAAGTCTAACAATGATCGAATACTTGTCATCGCTCTCTTTTCTATCAAAATAACACCAGAACCTCCAAAACCATTAAGTGGTTTAAGAATCATTTTATCATCCGTTGACTCTTTGATCATTTTTATTAAATAATCCTTGTTTTTCGTAACATGAGTTCTTGGAATAAAATGAGTGTCTATATCATCAAATGCAGCAGTATATAATTTGTTATTCGATCTTCGAATACCGTCAATATCATTCATGATAAATACATCATCCTTAATGGAGTCTAAAAAATTAAGCATTATCATATCTAATGGAGGATTACTTCTTAATATAATAACATCAAAACCTGCTAATGGCAACATTTCATCTCTAAAAGAGGCTTTTCCGTAAAAAGATTTCATAGAAGATGATACTTTATCTTGCCTATTTAGAACTTTACAGAAAGAGTAGGTTACACTATCACGTATAGTAAGATTCGAAGGTGTTGCTAAGGCAACGCCATGTTTTCGCTTCGCAAATTCGTGAATTAGAGTAAGACTTGTGTCATTTTCAGGATCAATCTCCTCCCAAGGATACATTAGAAAACAAACATTCATGAGCTGTAAGTATTTTAGAGAAGAAAAATAATAAATTTTATGATTAGATGATTTAAAAACGATATTTAATTTCTCCAATCAATCATAATATTAATCGCAATCTAAATCCAACTGAATAGCATCTAACTTTGACCAAACCTGATGATCTATCTTTTGAGGAGACAATTTAAATAAAACCAAATGTTTTTCTAGTTCAGGGCAATTACTATAGGTTGCAATTACGTTAAGCGTAACTTCTTTTTTGGTGATAAAAGCGTCATAGGTTATTACTTTACCTGCATATGAAGACTCGTCAAGTTGCTCAAAAAATGCCTTTGCCTTAGGAATTGTTGTAGAAGAGTTTTCTTCAGATTTGGAAACTATTTGCATTAATCCATTAAAATAAGCTTCCATATCAGTTTCTAAAGTTTTGCTATCTAATGTGGGTTTCTCATCTAAATACCATAAAAACGCGTACGTAAAATAGTCTTCTGTACCTTTTTTACCCCATCCTGGTGCAAATCGTACATATTCTGTACCTTTATAAGAAAGAGTAGGAGCAAAAGATAAGGGAAACACTAAAGTTTCCTTTCTCCAATTATCTGGAGCTAATAATGGGTTGAGTGTGGTATTTTCCCGTTTACATCCTTGTAAAAAGAAAAAGATAATAGCAAAATATGGTATGATTTTTGAAAATGTCATATAAAAAACACTTTTTTTAGGGAATAAAAATACTAATTGTAAAATTATTTATTGAATTTTATAAATTTGTTAGAAGGAAGGAAAAAATTAAGAATACAAAAAACTAAAAATGAAATTATATACGTTTAAAATACTACTATTATTTATTTTCGGCGTTCAGATCTCAATGGCTCAGGCCTTAACGGATCAAGAAGAAGCTGCAATTATTAATGTTCAAAAAGATATTGTTGGAAAGTTAACAGGACATGTACCGATAAAAGGGAAGAAAAAACTTGCCAGTCGTGCTACACCTTCTGAAAGACGAATTACAGCCGATTATTTGTCGAATTATATTAAAGGTATTGGGCTGAAACCTCAGAAGAATAACTACAATGTTCAGGATAAGAAAGGAAATACGTATAATGGAAATAACATTTACACAGAAATTCCTGCTACCAATGGTAGTGATGAATATGTGGTACTAACCGCTCATTATGATACTGCTAAAGGAAGTCCTGGTGCGGTTCATAATGCTACAGGAGTGGCTCTTGCTTTATATGTAGCGGAGGAGCTTACAAAATTACAGGAAAGAAAAGTTAACTTTATAGTCGTATTCTTTGATCAGCAGGAAACCAATATGATTGGTTGTAGGATGTTCGTACAAAAATTAAAAGAAGATAAGTATAATGTTAGCTCTATGCATCGAGCGGATTATGTAGGATGGGATAATGATGAGGATAGAGCTATAGAATTATTATCATCCAATATCAGTTTAGAGTCTGCTTACCGATTAGAATCTGGAGTTCCTGTTTTTAAAAGAAGAGTATCCACTCCAGAATCAAAAATTTTCTCGAAGTTAGGATATGAAACTATTACCATCACAGCAGAGTTAATGAATGGTGATAATTCTCCATATGTGCGTCAGGCGGAAGATAAGTATACTACTGTGAATTTTAGATATCTGGCATCAACTTCATATATTGTTTATAAGGTAATGAAGTCATTTGCTAATAAAGTATATTAATGCTGTGTAACTTCTCTAAATGCAGAGGAGAAACAAATAATTTCATAAAATATATAAAAGAGTTCCTTAGCTAAGAAGGAACTCTTTTAGTTTTGAGTAATCATTTGTTTTAATACTTACTTTTTCCTTGCCCATTACTTTTTGTATCTGTGGCGGTATTTCTACACTTAGATCTAAGGTGTCCTCAACAATATCCAAAAACTTAACAGGATGTGCTGTCTCCAAAAACACACCGTATTCATCATTTTTTAAATCATAATTTTTTAGTCCAAGATATCCTACTGCACCATGTGGATCTGCAATATAGTTGGATTTTTCATAGATTTCTTTCATTGCTTCTTTAGTCGAATCATCATCAAAACTAAATGCAGAAAATTGATCTTTTAAGGAAGTGAAGTTGTTATCAAAAAGTTGTTGTATTCTAATAAAGTTACTTGGGTTTCCTACATCCATAGCATTAGAGATTGTAGCTTTAGAAGCCTTAGGCTCGTATTTTTCTGTCTCCATAAACCTAACAACAGTATCATTTACGTTAGTTGAAGCAACAAAATGCTTCACAGGAAGCCCTAGTTTATTAGCCACAATTCCTGCACAGATATTCCCAAAATTTCCACTTGGCACAGAGAATACAATTTCTTTTCCTTTGGTCTTTAACTGTTTATATGCAAAAACAAAATAAAACAATTGTGGTAACCATCTTGCAATATTAATTGAGTTTGCAGAAGTTAACTGCATATGGTCTGTAATACTATGATCTAAAAAGGCCTTTTTTACCATATCCTGGCAATCATCAAAAACACCATCCACTTCTAGAGCTGTAATATTTTGTCCAAGAGTAGTTAATTGTCGTTCTTGAATGTCACTTACTTTTCCAGAGGGATATAAGATGACTACATCAACTCCTTTTACACCTAAAAAGCCTTGTGCTACAGCGCCTCCAGTATCACCAGAAGTAGCAACCAGAACAGTAACCTTATTTTCATTATTTCTATTGAAATATCCCAAACATCTTGCCATAAAACGTGCACCTACATCTTTAAAAGCCATTGTAGGGCCATGGAAAAGTTCTAGAGTACCAATGTTTTCGGTAATATCAACTACAGGAAAATCAAAGCTTAATACATCTTTTAGTATTTCTTTTAAATCCGCTTCAGGAATTTCATTACCTACAAATTGTTTAATTGTTTGATATCCAATTTCTACCTTGTCCGAATTTTCAATGTTTTCAAAAAAAGAGTCGGGTAGAGGAGTGATCGTTTCTGGGAAATACAATCCTTTATCAGGAGCTAATCCTCTTACAACAGCTTCAGAAAAAGATACTTTGGGAGCTTTTTTATGTAAACTATAATATTGCATTAATTATGCTTTTTTAATTAAGTAAGGCAGAAAATTCTATTTCCACCAAAATGTTAGGATCGATTAACTTAGATACTTCTACCATTGCCGTTACGGGTTTTATTTCGCCGAAATATTTTCCATGCGCTTTACCGATTTCTTCCCATTTAGAAATATCTGTACAGTATATTCTTGTTCGGATTACGTTATCTAAAGTAGCCCCCAATTCTATTAATACTTTTTGTACTGATTCTATAATCGCAACGGTTTGTTCGTATTCATTATCACCAGGCGCAGTAGTTCCAGAAACTTCAATACTATTTCCAATTTTTATAGCTCTGGAATATCCAACGATATCTTCCCAAGGTGATCCTGTTGCTATTTTTTTAATTTCCTGCATAATTATTCGATTATTTTGATTCCTTTACTATTTATTTTAGAAATATGAATGTCAAAATCCAATCCTGTTTTGGAATATACTTCTCTAATGGCAGTGGCCACAAGTTTAGCAGTTTCCATACCTTTACTTAGCGCAAATATTGAAGGCCCAGAACCAGAAATTCCGCAGCCTAATGCACCTTTGTCCATGGCTGCTTTTTTTACATTTTTAAATTCTGGAATAAGTATGGAACGCATAGGTTCTATAATAACATCTTCCAAGCTTCTGCCAATTAAATCATAATTTTCTGTAAAAAGCCCAGAAATTAGTCCTCCAACATTTCCCCATTGATGAATTGCTTGTTGTAAAGTTACCTTTTGTTTAATTACAGATCTGGCATCAGATGTTTTTACTTCAATTTGGGGATGAATTACGGTCATCACTAAATCTTCTGGAGTATGTAATTTTATAACATCCAAAGGAGCATAACTTCGCACCAAAGTAAATCCTCCTAAAAGAGCAGGAGCAACGTTATCGGCATGCGCATTACCACTTGCCAATTTTTCTCCTTCCATTGCAAATTCTACCAATTTTTGAGGACTAAAAGGGTTGTCCAAAAGGTGATTAACTGCCCAAACTGCGCCAGCACTACTAGCGGCACTACTTCCAATACCGCTACCAGCTTTGATATTCTTGTAGATTTCTATCTCAATTCCAACCTCACTTTCGTAAGCTTCTAGTAAAGCTTCCACAGCAACACCAGCAACATTTTTTCTAGTTTCTAAAGGTAAGTCAGCACCTTCTATTTTTGTTATGCGAACACCAGGTTCTGAAGTTATAGAAATCACCATTTCATCTCCTACCGTATCCAAACAACATCCTAGGACATCAAAGCCACAAGAAAGATTAGCTACTGTAGCAGGAGCAAAGACTCTTATACTTTTTGTTTGTGATTGCATAACTTATTATTTTTTACCAATTCTTATAATATCGGCAAATATACCAGAAGCGGTTACTTCAGCTCCTGCACCAGCACCTTTTACAATTAAAGGTTGTACAGGATAACGATCCGTATAGAAAAGAACAATATTATCACTTCCTTCTAGGTTGTAAAAAGGATGATCTGCAGGGATATGTTGCAATCCTACTTTTGCTTTACCATCTTCATATTGAGCTACATATTTTAATCGACAATTCTTTTGATTTGCTTCTTCAAGAATTTTTTCAAAATGGGCTTCATATGTTTTTAAAGTTTCAAAGAAATCATCCACAGATGATGTATCCAAACTTTCTTGTGGTAAAAATGCTTCTTTATCAATATCCTCCAGTTCCATAATTTGACCACTTTCACGAGCTAAGATCAAAATCTTTCTTGCCACATCCACACCACTAAGATCAATTTTAGGATCCGGTTCTGTATATCCTTCTTGTTGGGCTTGTTTTACAACATCATAAAAACTTGTTCCTTCTTTGTAGTTATTAAAGACAAAATTCAGACTTCCTGATAATACTGCCTGAATTTTATGGACATGATCCCCAGAAGCAACTAGATTATTAAGAGTGTCAATAATAGGTAAACCAGCTCCCACATTAGTTTCATATAGAAACGATGCAYTAAACTTACGAGAAAGTTCTTTTAATTCTGAGTAATTAGCATACTCGTCTGCACAAGCTATTTTATTACAAGTTACTACCGCCATACTTTCTGCTAAATAGTGCTTATAAACTTTTGCTATATCTGGATTTGCAGTATTATCCACAAAAATAGAGTTACGAATATTCATTTCTTTAGCAGTGTTAAAAAACGTTTCAGAGTTTGCTGGTTCTCCTTCTGCTAATTTTTCTTTCCAAGCATCTAACTTAATTCCTTGTTCATCAAAAATCATTGTTCTGGAGTTTGATATTCCAACAACTCTGATTTTCAATCTCAATTTTTCTTTTAAATAACTCTTTTGTTGTTCTAATTGAGCCAATAATTTACTACCTACATTTCCAACTCCAGTTATAAAAAGGTTTAACTGTTTTGTTTTCACTTCAAAAAAGCGTTCGTGCAGAATATTAAGTGCTTTTTTAATGTCCTTTTTACCAATCACCACCGAAATATTCTTTTCTGAAGCTCCTTGCGCAATAGCTCTAATGTTTACATTGTTTTTACCAAGAGTACTAAACATTTTACCGCTAAGCCCTTGATGATGATACATATTATCACCAACTAATGCTACAATAGCAGTATTATTCTCAATCTTTACAGGATCCACCTTATGTTTGGTGATTTCGAACTCAAAAGTGGTATCCAAAACAGCTTTAGCTCTTTCTGCATCTACCGCATCAACAGCAAGGCAAATAGAGTGTTCTGATGAAGCTTGCGTGATGAGTATAACGTTTATGTTTTCCAAAAACAGGGCTTCAAACAAACGTTTAGAGAATCCCGGAATACCAACCATTCCACTTCCTTCTAATGATATGATGGAAATATCGTCAATGTGACTAATTCCTGTTACAGGTTTAAGCCTATTAGTGACTTCTCTTGTAATTAAAGTCCCTTTATCTTCTGGTTGAAAAGTGTTTTTAATAACTATAGGAATATCCTTATCTAAAACTGGATGTATCGTAGGAGGGTATATTACTTTAGCTCCAAAGTGTGACAATTCCATAGCTTCTTGATATGAAATATGAGCAACTGGCTTAGCTTGTTTTACCAGTTTTGGATTGGCAGTATACATTCCACTTACATCAGTCCATATTTGTAATTTCTCGGCTTTTACAGCAGCAGCCAAAATTGCGGCAGTAAAATCAGAACCACCTCTTCCAAGTGTTGTAGGTTCTCCTTCAGAAGTTCTTGCTACAAATCCAGGAAACAGACTAATTTGATGCTTGTTATCCTGTGCATATCGTTGTATACTAAAATTTGTTTCTTCATAATCAATAGTCACTTTAGTAGCTTCTGTTGTGACTATATAATCTCTAGCATCTTTAAGAACGATGTCTAGTTCTTTTACTTTAGCAGCTTCAGAAATAATAAAAGATGATAGCATTTCTCCGAAGCTTGTAATCACAGATTCTGTTTTTGGTGACAGCTCACTTAACAGAAATACTCCTTCGCATAAAGATTCTAATTTATTTAGTTCAGATTTTACCTTGCTAATAATCGAGCTTTGAGAAACTACTGGAATTAATTCTTTGACGACTTCTAAATGTCTATTTTCAATAGTTGCCAGTGTATTCTTATATTTTTCATTGTTAGAAGAAGCTTCTTCACCAGCTTTGATTAAAAGATCTGTTATACCGCCAAGTGCTGAAACCACCACATAAAGAGGTTTGTTAGCGGATTGTTTTTCTATAATTTCTATAACTTTTTCTATAGTTGCAGCATTTGCAACAGAGGAACCTCCAAATTTCAGAACGTTCATAATATTTTTTTATAATGATGAATTGATAAAGCTTTTTCGGGAGTTTCTTTACGTAAAACAAACTACCTACTTGATTTCTATGTTATATATATGAATTAACCCCTAAGGGTAATAATTGTTGTAGTACGTGTAAATGAAGTATAAGCGATTGACGCCGTTGTTCCTAACGCGAAAAGTAAAACCGAGATTGAAACCGTACTAAACATTAGTTTGCTTTATATTTAAGTTCAAATGTATAATTTTTTACTTTTGAACAAAATAAAAAACGTCCGTAATCATAAACTTTTATTGATCCTTTAATTTATACATTGATTCGTTAAAGCATTCTTAAAAAAGTGAAGTAAAAGATTGATTACATTATTGTATATTTCTATTTAATAATCAAAATTTAAGCTTGTGAAGATATTTTCCGCAGATCAAATGCGAAAAGCAGATGAAATAACCATACAAACTCAAAACATTACATCATTGGATTTAATGGAAAGAGCCTCAACTCAAATTTTTAATGTATTGCATCAACGATTACAAGGTGCACCAATTCCAATTCATGTTTTTTGTGGTATTGGAAATAATGGCGGAGATGGTTTAGTTATTTCCAGATTATTAGTAGAACATGGATATCATGTAAAAACCTATATTGTTAATTTTAGTGATAAAAGATCTCAGAACTTTTTAGTGAACTACGATAGATTAAAGGAAATTGCTTCTGAATGGCCAACACAGCTAAAATCAGAAGAAGATTTACCAGAAATTAGTCCTCAAGATATGGTAATTGATGCCATTTTCGGAATTGGATTAAATAGACCAATTGTTCCTTGGGTCATTAATCTAATTAAGCATATTAATGCTGCCAGAAGTTTTACATTGTCTATTGATGTACCTTCAGGTTTGTATGCGGATAAAGCGCCTGATGATAAAGAAGGAGTTATTTATGCATCCACAACAGTTACTTTTCAATTGCCAAAATTGATTTTTTTCTTACCTGAAACTGGTCAATATTCTCAAGATCTTGAAGTAATTGATATAGGTTTGAGTAGAGAATTTATTTCGCAAACACCTGGTTTTGCAGAGTTAATAGGTAAAAATGAGGTACTTTCTTTATATAGACCAAGACATAAATTTGCTCATAAAGGTGATTATGGTCATTGTCTTATTGTAGGTGGTAGTTATGGGAAAATGGGTAGTGTTGTTTTAGCTACAGAGGCTGCATTGAGAATTGGTGCAGGATTGGCTACAAGTTTTATTCCTGAGTGTGGTTATGAAATTCTACAGACCTCTATTCCTGAAGCAATGGTGATTACAGATGATGAAGATGATTATATTTCGGAAATAAAATATGATATAGCTCCTACAGCAATTGGAATAGGAATTGGTCTTGGAACTCATGAGAAAACAATCAAAGGTTTTGAAGCCTTTTTAAAGAATCATAAATCTGGATTAGTTATTGACGCAGATGCTATTAATATATTATCCCTAGAAAAGGAACTTTTACAATATCTACCTCCTAAATCTGTGTTAACGCCTCATCCAGGAGAACTGAAACGATTAGTCGGAGATTGGAAAGATGATTTTGATAAAATTGAAAAAGTAAAAGCATTCTCTAACGCCTATGATTGTATTGTGGTGGTAAAAGGTGCTAATAGTTTGATTATATACAAAGATCAAATTTATGTGAATACTTCTGGGAATCCAGGAATGGCTACAGCGGGTAGTGGAGATGTACTTACCGGAATTATTACCGGATTAATTGCTCAAGGTTATGATCCATTACATGCAGCAGTCTTTGGCGTTTATTTGCATGGTAGTGCTGGTGACTTAGCAATTCAAAATACTGGATATCAAGGGTTGTTGGCAAGTGATATCGTTGGGCATATTGGTAAATCATATTTAGAATTGTTTAAAAAACCGCAACCAATTCCACAACAATCTGC
>NZ_WEKL01000028.1 GCF_019295435.1 Aquimarina litoralis | reverse complement strand
TGTTCTTGGATTGGGATATTGTCTTTTGTAATATGAATCATTCGGAACAGTAAGCAAAACGGCACAATCAGGATTGGCTTTTTGCACGTTCAAAATCAGATTTTCATAATACATAGTATATTCTTCTGGATCAAAATCCGGATGATATGCATCATTGGTTCCAACCGAAACTATAAATAAATCAGGCTTATATAACATTAGCTGATCATTAAAAAACTTACATCGATTGTAATAACTAAAACTTGCTCCATTGACACCTATCGTAGTGTACTCTACTCCAGGATTATCATTCATAAGCTCAAGTCCCATCATCAAAAACTCTGGGTTTTCAGGATTTCCTACACGCTGAATACAAAACTCTAACTCTTCTAATGTTTGTGTTAGTATATATTCTACAAAATGAGCTTCTTTGTTCACTTTAGTATCCGCTATTAATCCGTCTTCCTTAAAAAAGATTTCATAATCTTCGCTCCAGTTATCATAAAAGATTCTGATTCTATTAAAATCATATTGTTGTGCATCGTATCCCCTATAATTCGCTTTTATCTTAACATTGGCAATGGAATCTTTAAAAACAGCAGTAACACCAGACATTCCCCATGCAACACTATCTTTTTTAATAGAACATCGATATCCGGTCCAATTTCCATCATATTCCACATTGTAGTTACTCGGATTATTGGTACTTGCCATTTTATAAGGATATACGAAACCTCTTTGCCCTTTTGCAGTTGGGCTCATATGTTGTAGATAGGTACGCAATCGATTGGAATAAATAYCCGCTTGAATATGAGAACCCCCAATATGAAAAACATGAACATCTTCGGCATTTCCCTTAGCAATGGTATCTAGTTTGCGAAACAGTTTCACAAAAGAAGGAGCATTTTCTACGAATTTAATCTGATTTGCCTTCCAATTGATAAATGAATATTTGCTTTGAATCGTATCCAAAGTATAATCTTGTCCTATCATTATGGAACTCCATAAAAACACATAAAGAAATAGTATTTTATGTTTCATCGTTTACCTCTTCTTTAAGATCTAGATATAAAGCTGTAAAAAATAATTCTGAAATAATTTTAGTTCCTTTCCAGGTAAAATGCATATAATCATTGGCAGTTAACTTTTCCTCAACCCAAAAAGGCATGGATCCTTTTCCTCCCATAGCATCATACATACTCCAATACGCTATATTATTTTCTGAACAAGTTTGAATCAATTTTTCATTTAAATATGGTAGTAAAGGATATGTTTCCATTTTTCCATTAACCGGAAGACACATATCAGTAGGACCAATGAATATAAAACTAACATTTTTTGTTCTACGTCTTAACCAATTGATCTGATTCACCATAGATTTTGCATAATTATCTACTTTTGTAGAATCTTTTAGGTAAGGCATTGTATTCCCTCCATATTGCATGATGATCACCTTTGGTTTTAGATTCCTCATCATTTGCCCATAAATGGTAGCATTTGTACTTGAAAAAATAGTACCTGAAGAACCTCGCATCGCTACATTATCCATCTGTACTCTAGATCCACCATCTAAAGTTAGTCCATAAAAATCAGCACTTACTTTTCCTTCTAATTCGATTTTTAAATTACCTGGCGTAGTACTTGTTTTAATTCTATATTTATGATACCTGCCATCTGTTTTCAAACTATCCTGCTGAATGAGCTTTCCATTATTATAAACGGAAATTTTAATAGGATACTTACAATTACCATAATGCAATCCTATATTGGTAAATCTTCTGAATTTAGCATACGCCTTCTTCGATTTACCAACTACAACAGATGCTTTCACAATTGGCATCGAATCCAAAGCTACACTATCTAAAGCTGTTTTTTGATGCTTCGTAAATCTGGAAACAGACATATAAGCACCATATTTTTTGTGTTTAAATTTTTCTTGAGTAGGATCAAACCTAGCATATCTAAACCAATTTTCACTAGGTTTTACAATTGCCGCAATTTGATTATAAACAGGTTTAACAGGAATAAATCCTGGTCCGCTACCACCATACATACCTTGTAATCTGTTTCTGATATATCCAGTTATTCTATCTCCTTCGATTTGTGAATCTCCATAGTGAATTATTCTACAAGATCTGGAAGATAACTTAGCTTGTAATTCTCTAGCAAAATCCGGATTACTTGCTGGATATCGGATTCTCTCAATTTGTGTAGTGTCTATTTTAGAAAAATCCGGACGCTGAATACTATCCTTCTTTGCAACCACCTCTGGAGAAGTATCCTGCTCTACATCTGCCTCGTCTGCTACTGGAGTTACAATTTCTGTTACTTTAAGAATATCTTCTCTAGTGAGAGAAGAGTCTTTTTCTAAAGCCAAAAAGGTTTTATAGGTAGGATATTTTAGTGACAGCCCTTCATAGGAGAATCCATCTTCTTGAATTTGTTCTTTTTGGATACCTCCTTTTTGACTTAAAAACATCAGTCCAAACAATCCACCCAATACGAGTATCAGAAATAGGGATATTTGAATAGGTTTGATTTTCAAGATGATCGGGGGACTTTGATTTCTGTAAAAWTAGAAAGTTTTTGCGAAATGCAAAGGAATTTAAATGGTTATCACTAACAATCATAAAAAAACTGCAATGGTAGCATTGCAGTTTTATAATATTAACAGTTTTGGCTTAAGCGAAAATTCCGCCTCCACCACCGCCACCGCCACATTGGCTAGCGTTAAAAATAATTGCTGGATAATTTAAAAGACAATACTGACTTGCTCCAGAAGGTTGTCTAGCAGTAGTGCTAGGACAACTACAATTAAATCTGCAGCTTCCTAAGTGGAAAAAAGGATAACAATTACCTCTAGACCCACCTGCTTTGATAGCTTTTTGGTCTTTTCTACTGATTTGTTCTACACCATCTAGGTTTAAGAGTGTTTTGATCATAATAGTAATGAGTTAAAATTAATGTTTATTAAAAAGTCATAAGAGGATGATCAAGATTTTTCCTAATAAAGAAAAATCGTAATCAACAATTATTTTATGCCCAATCACCAGGTCCACCTGCTCCTCCACACTGAACAGCATTATTAATATAATAAGGATAGTTTAATAAGCAATATTGACTTGCTCCACTAGGTTGTTCCGCTCTTCGTGTTCTACAATCACAGTTAAAACGGCAAGAGCCTAAATGAAAAAATGGATAACAATTACCTCTTGATAATCCACCTCCGTTAATTGTTTGCTGTTCTTTTTTAGAAATTGCTTGAGCCCCGTTTAGGTTTAAGAGATTTTTAAACATAATAAAATGAGTTAAAGTTAATGTTCCCTTGAGTTATTTTTAAACAATCAAGGATTAGAAAAAAAACAAGTGTTTTTATATAAAACTCTTATTTTCAACACTAAATTTAAACTTATTTCTAAAATAAACATAAATTAATTGAGGGAAATATCAACCAGGCGATTCAATATAACATTTAATTAATATTAAAAAATAAGAAAAGATGAGGCAAAAAAACGTATTCAAATAGATTGTATTGTTTTTTTCACATCGTTGACTACACCGCGATATCTATTACGATTAGGTTTAGACATATGCTGTGATTCTTGAAGAATTTCAGATAAAATTTCTTTTGCTTCAGTTGGTTTCCCTTTTTCTATGAGGAACTGCGCAAGCGTGTAACGCTCTTCATAATTAGAATAACGCTGATCAATAGGCTTCAGGTTTTCTTCAGCTTCTTCTGACCTACCTTCTTCTTCAAGTGCCAAACCATATAAGAACTGGCTTTGAGAACCTTTAAAATCTGGTTTCCCCGAAATTTGCTCGGCACAAAAGATAACTTTGTCAAATTGGTTGGTTTGATAATATCCCTTTAATAGCTTTTTAACCACACCAGGATCTGATTTGTAATTGCCATTTAAAGCTATTTCGTATTCTCCTATTCCCGATGAATAATCATTGATTTCATAAAGCGCATCACCAAGGTTTACTCGGTTCTGAAAGGTGTCTGCAAATTCAACTTGTTTCCTTAAATCATTCACCTTTTTTGTAGGATTTACTACGCTTACAATCTCATTTTGAACTTTACTCAGGTCTTTTTTATTAAACACCTGAGTAACTATATAAATAATACTTCCGATAACAGGAAGAAATAAAATTAGAAAATACCAATAATATTCACGCCTGTTTTTCAAAACATGATAGATACAAAATACCTGTAAAGCAATAATTAGATAGTAGTACATTCTAAAAGTATTAAACCCTGTTCTCTTTTCTAAAATAAAGTGGAAATATACATATTATTTCCTGCGTTCTAGATAACCTCTTATGATAGATTTTCTCCAAAATTCGTTACTAATAAGAATAGCTACAATTCTTCTATTCTGCGAACCCCATTGATCAATAATTGGGTCTATAGAATTTTGATCAGGAGTCCTTTCTAATAGTTTCTGAAAAGTTGCCACAATAAAATTCCTTTTGAATTCTTCACTTTCCAAAACATCTGATGATAGTATGTGACTACGTCTTTCCTCTCTATTATTTTCAAAACTATTTCGAATGTTTCTTAACGGCACTCCTCGATTAAAAAATTTCCTATGAACTCTTTCTAAAAAATTAACGGAAGGGTTGAAATGTACATTATTATCATTCTGGGCCTTATTCCAGAACTCTAGCGAAGAACAAATATCACCTATTACTTTTTCTCTTGACCAATTTTCATTCTTCATTTTTGTTTCATAATAACTTAGACCAATTGGATCTGGAGAACGATCTAAATACAATTCATAAGCTTCTTTAATAAATACCTTAGCGTCTAATTTGAGTATGTCATAAAACATACCTTCTAATCCTCTTCCAGATTTTAACAAATCAGCCCAATAATCCAACCCAGAATTATTAGTTATATCCAAAGTTCTACCAGTATATAACTGATAATACGAAAACATAATATCATGATATCCATATTTCATCTCTTCAATGGTGTATTTCATGGTATTAAAAGCAGGTTTTTTTTCTTCTCCGCTCTCAGCAAGTGTATTATACAATCCCAAATGACGATGATTTGTATTAGGGTCAGAATATAGATCTAATAACTCATAAACAATGTAGGCTTTTACTTTTTCCAAATTATACATAGCTCTAATAGACGCATTGATGTCATCAGCCTGTCTATCCAGATTTTGCTCCTCATAATTAATACTACCTCTACCTTTATTAATTTCGGTAATCCATATATCTTTATTATTAGATAACTGCAATAAGTTTTGATAAATATTGGTTCCTCCTATTAATCCTTGATTAGGTAAATCGTTTATACAATTTGTAATGGGTCCCATGGACCAATACCAATTATAACCAACTAAATCGTAGTTCACATCTAATTCTTCGAATAGTTTTAAGTACCCATAATGCATTCTTGTTCCATTAACAATACATTTAGCATTATTATCAACACTTTTAAGACCATCTATTAATCCGCTTGAAATAGCAGCATCCGCAACTACTTTTCGTATATATTCAGATGTTTCGAAAAAATGATGACGTTCAGAACCAGACCCTACTGTATTGTAGAAATATTCTGTATTTTTTATATTGGATACATTATTAGGATGTTCTGTGCGACCTATAATCCTAAGGGCACCTTCATTACCTATCTGATAATAGTTTATTTTGTCTTTAAATTCTTGTCCAAATACCTGTCCCTTGGTATAGCCTTTCTGATAATTTTGATTCCATAAATCTAAGTTTTTGATACTTTTTGAAGTTATTCGAGCGATCAGTTCATCTTTTGAAAGTGCAGTATTATAATCACTATTATTATCTGTTATATAAATCACCGGTAAAGCGGTCATATTTTCAGAGTCCAATAATTCTAACACTCGAATAAGATCTTCTTTTTTTTCTCCGCTACCTAAGGAACCATCTTCATTTACATGAACATCTAATCGATATACAGAAACACCAAGCTCAGCAAGTAGTGCTACTTGCTCTTCGTAAGTTACATTTTCTTTGTAAGCATTATCGACGGGTTCTCCCTGAGCATTTATATAACTTGGTCTCAAAGGATGCCCATTGATTCCCCAAAGCAAATCTTCTCTATTCTCTAATATGAAATTAGGTGTTGGATAATCAAACTTATAACGATCTTGAGCACTCGTATTACTAGTGTTTTTAGCTAAGACACTTTGATCATTCAGATCCATAAGGTCCATATCTCTTTCACACCCTAAAACACAAATAGCTGCAATTGTTAAAACACAAAATCTCTGAAACATAGTTTACAAAATTTATTGGTTGTATAGTAGTAAGTGACATCTAACCAATAAATGTTACCATGGATTTTGTGTTTTAACAATTTATTATTTTAAGGTGATCACCAAATCATCTGCTTCTACCATAGTTCCAGACTTCAAAACTATTTTCTTTACAACTGCATCTTCATTTGCTGTAATCGTAGTTTCCATTTTCATTGCTTCAATAATGAATAGTGGATCATTTTTCTTGATTTCTTGTCCGGTCTTCACCAATATAGAGGATAAAGATCCTTGCAACGGCGCTCCTATTTGTTTGGCATCTGATTTATCTGCTTTGGCATGAACGATCTTATCTACTTTAATCGAATTATCTTTAATTTCAACATTTCGAGTTTGTCCATTTACTTTGAAGAAGATTGTTACCATTCCATTATCTTGAGGTTCTCCAATAGAAATCAACTCGATCAATAAGATTTTACCTTTATCTAATTCAATAATAATTTCTTCGCCTGGTGTCATTCCATAGAAGAAATTCTTAGTAGGAATATTCATTACATTACCATATTGTAAATGGTGATTGTAAGCTCCTGTAAATACTTTTGGATACAATTTATAGGAAAGAAAATCTGTAATATCAAGTTCTCTTCCCATTCCTTTTTTAAAGACTTTTACAAAATCCTTAAACTCAGTTTCGAAATCGACAGGTTCTAGATGTGCATTTGGTCTATTGGTAAATGGCTTTTGATCTTTTAAAATTGATTTCTGAAGGTCTTTTGGAAAACCTCCTTCAGGTTGCCCCAGTTCACCTTTGAATAAACTCACCACCGATTGTGGGAAAGAAATGGTTTCTCCTCTTTCTTTCACATCCTCAATAGTAAGATTATTACTCACTAAATATTGTGCCATATCACCAACCACTTTAGAGCTTGGAGTTACTTTTACAATATCACCAAACAACTCATTTACTTCACCGTACATTTTTGTAATTTCATGAAAACGATCCGCCAGACCTAAACCTTGCGCTTGCGGTTTTAAGTTAGAATACTGTCCTCCTGGAATTTCATGCTGATATACCTCTCCTGTTCCTGCTTTTAAACCAGATTCGAAAACATAATAATACTCACGTACAGCTTCCCAATAATTAGAATACTCATTTAATTTAGACATATTCATTGGGTTTTCGCGATCATGGAATTTCAGCATTTCCATCACTGCGTTAAAATTAGGCTGAGCAGTTAATCCTGAAAGTCCTCCTAACGCTACATCCACAACATCTACTCCAGCTTCTATCGCTTTGAGATAGGTGGCAGATTGTACCGAGGAAGTATCATGTGTATGTAAATGAATTGGAATATTAATTTCTGATTTTAATGCAGAAACTAATTCATAAGCAGCATATGGTTTTAGCAAACCTGCCATATCTTTTATACCTAATATATGTGCTCCTGCATTTTCAATATCTTTTGCTAATTGCACATAATATTCTAAGGTATATTTAGTACGTTTTGGATCTAAAATATCACCTGTATAACACAGAGATCCTTCTGCTAATCCTTGGGTACGAGTTCTTACGTGTTCTATACAAGGAGCTATGGATTGCATCCAGTTTAAGGAATCAAAAATCCTAAACACATCTACTCCATTCTCCCAGGATTGTTCTACAAATTTACCAATCAGATTATCAGGATACGCTGTATACCCTACTCCATTCGATCCTCGGATCAACATTTGTAACAGAAGATTTGGCATTGCATCTCGTAGCGAACGAAGACGTTCCCAAGGGTTCTCTCTTAGGAATCTAAGACATACATCAAATGTAGCACCACCCCAAACTTCCATACTAAAGATTTCAGGATGATTTTTAGCAAATCCTTCTGCCACCTTAAGCATATCATAAGTTCTCATTCGGGTTGCCAATAAACTTTGGTGCGCATCGCGCATAGTTGTATCGGTAAAATGAACTTTCTTTTCATTCTTCAACCATGCTGCAAACTTTTCTGGTCCTAACTCTGTCAGTAAATCTTTTGTTCCTTTTTGGTATGCTGCTTTTTGGTCAAACTCTGGAATCTGAGGCATAACAAAAGTTTTAGTAGGGTCTATCTTTTTGACGTCAGGATTTCCATTCACAATAACATCACCTAAAAAGTTAGCTAGTTTTGTAGCTCGATTTCGGGATTCTTTAATTTTAAAAAGTTCTTTCGTATCTCTAATAAAATTAACCGTTACGGCTCCTTTTCTAAAAGTATTGTGATTTAGAATATTATCTAAGAAAGGCATATTCGTTTTTACACCTCGAATTCTAAACTCTGATAATGCTCTTCGCATTTTTCTACAAGCACCATCTAACGTTCTACTGTTTGCAGAAACCTTTACTAACATAGAATCAAAGAAAGGCGATATAGTAACTCCTTGATACACACTTCCTGCATCTAATCGAATACCAAATCCTGAAGCACTTCTATACGTAGTTATGGTACCGTAATCTGGTTTGAAATCATTTTCAGGATCTTCTGTTGTAATTCTACACTGTACAGCGTATCCATTTATCTTTAGACTCTCTTGGCTTTCTATTTTAATTTGCTTATCCGAAAGTTGATATCCTCCAGCAATGAAAATCTGTGTTTTTATTAAATCTACACCAGTTACAATTTCGGTCACTGTATGTTCTACCTGTACTCTTGGATTTACTTCAATAAAATAGATACTACCATCATCATCTACTAAAAATTCTACCGTACCGATATTATTATAATCTACAGCCTTACAAATGGTTAATGCATACTTATAAAGATTATCTAATATATCCTGAGACACTCCATACGAAGGAGCATATTCAATTACTTTTTGATATCGTCTTTGAACCGAGCAATCACGTTCAAAAAGATGCACCATATTTCCATGATGATCCGCTACAATTTGTATTTCTATATGTTTAGGATTCTCTACAAACTTTTCAAGAAAAACCGTATCATCGCCAAATGCATTAAGTGCTTCTCTTTGGGATTCGGGATATGCTTTTTCTAATTCCTCTACGCTTCGGATTACACGCATACCGCGACCTCCTCCTCCAGAAGCTGCTTTTAGCATAACAGGAAATCCTATTCTTTTTGCTTCTTTAATAGCAATCTTAATATCTGTAAGATCTTCTTGATTACTTTGAATAATTGGAATTTCATTAGCTATAGCTACTTCTTTTGCCATAATCTTATCCCCTAATGATCGTAATACCGAAACTTTAGGTCCGATAAAAATGATATCATTTTCCTGACATCGTTGAGCAAAATCAGCATTTTCAGAAAGAAATCCATATCCTGGATGTATCGCATCCACATTATTATTCTTTGCAACCTGTATGATTGCCTCAATATTTAAATAGGGCTTTAAAGGTTCATTATCTGCACCAATTTGGTAGGCCTCATCAGCCTTATATCTATGTAAAGAATATCGATCTTCATAGGTATAAACTCCTACGGTTTGTAACCCAATCTCTGTACAGGCTCTGAAAATTCTGATGGCAATTTCCCCTCGATTAGCTACTAAAACCTTTTTAATTTGCATGATAAAAATTTTGTGTTTAAATAATATTTAGCGAACATTCGCTGCGAAGATATTGATTCGAACGAACACTTCCAATACATTTTAATTAGAATAGCTGAAATAATTAATTTTTGTATTTATTATTAACGAATTATTTCCTTCTGTTAAACCCTATACGTTTACAGTAAATTCTATGACTGAATTAACATAAATACTTAATTCTGTATTTTATTGTAGTACGCTTTTTCGGTCACTTCAGACCATTTAGCAATCCTATTTTGGAAATTGGAATAGCTTTCATAGACCTCTTTTGATAAGGGATCATCTCCGATCATTTCCTGAATGGCTTCCTCGGTAAAACCTCTTAAAGCATCTAAGGTTTCTTTAGAAAACTCTCTAATTTCTACATCTTCTTCATTCACTAATTTATCTAGATAGATCCCATTTTGTTTATCAAACTCTGACAATACCCAAACCTGAGCTCGTTTTGCAGCAGCTTGTAAGACAGCTTGTAGATGTGGTGGCAATCCGTCATGTAAATTTTTATTAATAAAAAATTCTAGTTGAGAACCTGTTTCATGCCAACCTGGTGTGTAATAATATTTTGAAATTTTATGGAATCCCATTTTATAATCATGATAAGGACCTATCCATTCTGTAGCATCTATAACTCCGCGTTCTAAACTGGTATAAATCTCACTACCCGCCACCAGAATCGCAGCTCCACCAGCTTTTTCAAGTACTTTACCTCCAATACCAGGCAAACGCATCTTTAATCCTTTAAAATCTTCGACTGAGTTAATTTCTCGATTAAACCAACCTCCCATTTGCACACCTGTATTTCCTCCCATAAAAGGAACTAGATTAAACTTTGCATATGTTTTTTTCCAAAGCTCATAACCGCCACCTACTTCTAACCAAGAAGTAATCTGCTGACTATTCATTCCAAAAGGAACCGCTGCAAAAAACTGTGCAGCTGGCGTTTTTCCTGCCCAATAATAAGATGCTCCACACCCCATTTCTATAGTTCCTTGAGAAACAGCATCAAAAGCTTCTAAAGGAGGAACTAATTCTCCTCCTCCATATACTTTAATCTTAATTTGACCATTAGATAATTCATCTACCCATTCTGCATACTTTTCAGCAACTTCACCAACAACAGGAAAATTGGGCGGCCAAGTTGTAGTCATTTTCCAATGAAATACTTTGTCTGGTTTCGTTATATCATAAGATGTAGGATTGGTCATACTCGCAGGAGGTTCTCCTAAACAAGAAAAGAGAAAGAAAACTATAAGTAGAAACGGTATTTTTTTCATAGGTTGCGAGTTTTACCAAAAATAGGATATCTCTGCTTAAATACCGTATTTATTCGTTTTCTATTTTATCCTACAAAACTTTATTTATTATGAAATCATGAAAATAAAAAAACCAATACTTTGATACTTTATGACTTAATCATTCCTATCTTTCTCTCTTTTCTCAATGATTACTTTAATATAATCATCATAAGCAAAATCTGTTAACCGAAATTCATACCCATTCCAAAATTTAGAATCATACCGTACTTCTGATTGTCCAAGTCTACCATGTATAGAAAGTCCTATTTCTGAAGAATTAGTCGCAGTAGTTAATGATAAAATTGCAGTTGCTTTGGTAGGCCCATTGTTAAATGGACGCTTATGAGTAAAATACGTAAGTTTTATTGATAGAGAATCACATATTTGTATCTCTTCGTTTAATTTTAATAATAAAACATCTCCCAAAGTATATTTATTTTTTTGCATCTTAGAAGCATCAATTCTTGTCTGTGCTTGGCAAGTGGGAACTAAAAGGACCCAAGCGAATAAAAAAGCAACAATACCCACATATTTTATTTTCATAGTATATAAAACAACTTGAAATTTATGCTACCGTAAAGATATTTGTTCGTTGCTCATCATGAAAACCAGCAAAACCAATATGACATGGCACTTTTTTGGGAAGAACTGCGAATTCTTTTTGTTCTATAATAGCAGGAACTATATCAGATAATAGATAGTCAAAAATTAAAATAATTTCTGTGTAATCATTTCCTATATCTCCCCATGCTTTTTCTCCATTAGTATTAAAATGACTAGCAAAAAAATCCTCATTGTTTATTGCTGAGTCATTCATTATACATCCTTCATCATAAGCAGCATCAAAATCATTATCTGGCATAAAATCAACCTCAATATCACTTCCATATTCATTCCAACAAATATCAATCACCCCAATGGTATCAATACCATTATTTTTCAATCTATCGATATCTACATTACCCAAAAAAGCAGTTAGATCCATCAAACATCTATGAGCCTCTATTTCCCAATCAATTTTTCTTAATATTGATATATTTGACTTATTTTCAAAACGAGGAAACACTTCGTTTTCCAAATTTTCGTAAAACTTTTGGGAGAGTAACTTTTTCATTTTTACTTTTTAATTAAACGTTCTGTTAATCAAAAATAAATTATCGTTATATCTTTTTTCACCCTTTTTTCCGTGAAAATCAATACTCTTCTTTTGCAAAACCAATAGGCTATTTTTATCCTTTTCAGTTATGATTACCTATTGATCGTAAAACATAATGGTATTTATTTTTTTAATTTATAAATCATTAAAAAAAATCTCCGGAAAAAATAGTACTAGACTTACAATCAATAACTGTATGATAATAAACGGAATTATACCTTTATATATTTGGCTTGTTTTGACTGTTTCTGGCGCAACTCCTTTTAAATAAAACAGTGCAAAGCCAAATGGAGGTGTTAAAAATGAGGTCTGTAAATTCAACGCCATTAAAATTCCTACCCATAGCATATTCATATCTAATGCATTAAAAATTGGAGTTACTACAGGTACAATAATGAATACAATCTCTATAAAATCAATAAAAAACCCAGCAATAAAAATAACCAGCATGACTAATAACAAAAACATCATTGGGGTTAACTGAGAAGAAATAATTAATTCTTGTAGATATCGATCTCCTCCTAATGTTCTAAAAACCAAAGTAAAAGTAGTAGCTCCCAATAGTATAAAAAACACCATTGATGTAAGACGCATGGTTTCTTGAGCTACTTCTTTAAGTATTTTAAATGAAAACTTTTTCTGAATAATGGTCAACATAGTTGCTCCTAATGCACCTATTGCCGATGCTTCTGTTGGTGAAGCAATTCCAGTAAAAATAGAACCTAGTACTATAATAATTAACAATACAGGCAATAAGAGTACCTTCAGAATTTTTAATCCAAAATTAGTTCCTCTAAACGCAGCAATTTCCTCTGCTGGAATACTTGGTGCATCATCTTTATGAAGAAATGATTTTACTAAAATATAGATAATGTATAATCCAACTAATATCAGGCCTGGCAATAGCGCTGCAGAAAACAAAGTTCCCACATCTACTGAAGCTGCTCCTCTTGAAGAGCTATTGATAGTATCTGCCAATAACACTAAAACTATAGATGGCGGAATGATTTGTCCTAGAGTTCCGGAAGAGGCTATCACCCCAACAGCAAGCTCTGTTTTATAACCTCTTTTTAGCATTGTGGGCAAACTTATTAAACCCATAGTTACTACCGTAGCCCCTACAATTCCTGTTGACGCAGCCAATAACGCACCTACAATTACAACAGATATGGCCAGTCCTCCACGTACTCTTCCGAACATCATTGCCATGGTTTCTAATAAACTTTGAGCAAGCCCAGATTTTTCCAACATAATTCCCATAAAAATAAATAGGGGAACTGCCATTAATACATAATTATTTACAACTCCCATAATTCTGGAAGGCAGTAAATAAAATGTAGACATGGTAAACTGTTCTGGTGCAAAAATCGAAACTCCAAAAGCAAAAGCAACTGAAATTCCACCTAGTGTAAAAGCAACTGGATACCCTTTAAGAATTAGGATAAAAATTATTACGAACAAAATAATTGCTAGAAACTCCATCAAATATCTTTATTAAAAATAGTCTGAATAGATTTTAGCATTTCAGAAACTCCTTGTAACAATAAAAAAATAAATCCAAGTGTAATGCTAAACTTTAGCACGTACAAAGCGGGTAATCCTCCTGGTTGTGCAGACCCTTCATTGATCATAAATGATGACAATCCATAATACCAAGAAGATACAATCACTACATAACACCAAGGAATTAATAAACATATGCCTCCCAATAGATCTATCCAGGCTTTTCCTTTTTTAGAAAATTTTGTGTAGAAAACATCTACTCTTACATGTTTTCCATATTTAAAAGTATATCCCGAACCGATTAGAAAAAGCATCCCGAAAAGGTAGATTTCAGTTTCGATCATCCAAATAAACGTAAACTGAAAAACATATCGCATCACCACATCCAACCCAATCAAAATAGCAAGCAATACAGCTACCCAACTAACTAATGCCCCAGTTTTTTCTCCAATCCAATCTAGAAAATCAATGATTTTTTGCATTCAAAAAATGTATCTAAAATAAAGAAGGTTGAAGATACTAAAATTGGAAGTATTTAGAAATTTATTCTAAATTATCACACAAATACAAAACGTTCTGCAATTAAAGTTACCTCACAAAAACCAATTCATTAGGCTTTGTTGTATACTCATCACTAAAACCATAACCATCGTAATTGAAACCTTTTAAATCTTCAATAGTTTCTGCTCCTGTATCTATGATATAACGCACCATCATTCCTCTCGCCTTTTTTGCAAAGAAGCTTATCATTTTTAGTTTATCACCCTTCCAATCTTTAAATTGAGGCGTAATTATTGGAACTTTTAAAGCTTTCTTATCAATTACGCTGAAATATTCATTACTCGCAAGATTTACAAATAACTCATCATCTTGTAATTCATCATTCAATTGTTGGGTCAACTGTTTCTTCCAAAACTCATACAGATTATTATTACGACCAACTTTTAATTTGGTTCCCATTTCCAAACGGTATGGCTGGATTAAATCCAGTGGTTTCAAAATACCATATAGTCCAGATAGAATTCTCAACTTATCCTGCAAAACCTCTAATTTATCTTCTGGAATTGTATAACTATCTAGTCCTGTATATACATCTCCATTAAAAGCATATACTGCTGGTCTGGCATTTTCATTGGTAAATGGAAGACTCCAATCTTGATTGCGCTGCCAATTTAGCTGAGCAAGCTTATCACTAATACTCAYTAAATCTGATAATTTTTTTGGAGTTTTCTTTTGAAGTACAGCATTCAATTTCTCGGCTTCAACCAAAAAAGATGGTTCCGTATACTTTTCTGTCGGTAATGCGGTGTCAAAATCCAAAGATTTTGCCGGAGATACTACAATTTTCATGTGTTTATACTATTTCTTTAAAAGTCATATGGAACTCGCCATTAATCGTTCTGCTATCTACAAACATTCTTTTATGACTCGTTTCATTATGCAATTTTTATTTCCTCAAAAATACAATAGAACTATGATAAATAAAATCAACTCAGGTAATTCTTACTTATTGAAGCATCAATATACTTTATTGAAATATAGATAAAATACCTTTCGTTTTTCTGAATAAAAATCCTGTTAATAAATAAATTAACAAATAAAAAAACGAATTTTAATATTTTTAACAGAAATAATCCCCTATATTTACTACGTCAATAACGTAATTTACTCTACTCGATACAACAGTCATATATGGTTTGATTTATTCAAATCTTTGCTTCACCAATTATCTTATTCATAGCTTAACTCAGTTATTTCTATTGAATAATTTTAAACAACCTATATGATATGAATCTACAAACAACAACCAGAGCATTTCTATGTATTATTCTAACAATTTTAATTTATTCTTGTGAACAGGAAGAATTACCTATTGTTGAAATCGAGGAAACTGGCGTTCCTCTTGCCGTTCAAGACACCATCTATACAGATGCGCAACTAAGAAAAGTACTAGACGAAGAATCAGAAATTATTGAGCTAGAAAAAATGGGATACATCAAAGACATATCCGGTATGGATGTGGCAAAAGACAATCCAAAAAAGGTATATATGCACTATATGCCTTGGTTTCAGAGTAAAGATTATGATGGTTATTGGGGCCAACATTGGACAATGACCAACAAAAATCCAGACATCATAGATAGTAATGGTAAACGCGAAATTGCTTCCTATTTTTATCCTGTAATTGGCCCTTACTCCTCTAGTGATCCTGATTTACATGAATATCATTTTTTGATGATGAAACTAGCAGGTGTAGACGGAGTTATATTTGATTGGTACGGCAGTAAAGACCTTTATGATTATGAAAATATCAAAAGTGCAACAGAAAGTTTTATAGATGTTATGGAAGATCTGGATTTTGATTTTTCTATTATGTATGAAGACAGAGTTGCTCAGCAAGCATATGAACAAGGTCTATCATCAAGCACTATCGAAGCTGCACAGGAAGATTTTACCTATATAAACGACACCTATTTTACCAGTCCAAATTACATAAAACATAATGACAAAAACTTATTGTTTGTATTTGGACCTCATCACATAACAACTGAACAAGAATGGAATACCATTTTTGACATATTACCAACTAGTAATCGTCCTGATTTTCTAACCTTATGGGCAGCAAATAGATTGGTTGGTCCAAATGCTACAGGAGAGTTTTTATGGGTAGATCAAGATCATTTATTGGCTCATGAACATTATTATAATTACTACAATACTGAAAACTTAACCGTAGTTGGTTCTGTATATCCAGGTTTTGATAGTTTTTATGTAGATGGTGGATGGTCTGAAGGCGTGAATTTATGGAGTATTGATCACAATCAAGGACAGACGTTTGCAGAAACCTTAAACTATACGCATCATGAAAGTGCAGATTTTATCCAACTCATTACTTGGAATGATTTTGGAGAAGGTACCATGATCGAACCTACAGAAGAGTTTGGTTTTATGTATTTACAATTACTACAGCAATATACAGGTGTGGACTACACTACAGATGATCTAAATGTTGCATTGGATTTATACTTGGCAAGAAAAGCTTTTAAAAATAATGAAAGTGCCCAATTCTATTTGGATCGAACGTATAAACATATAAAGAATCAAAATTTAAACCGAGCAGATAAAATTATCAAAGCGGTAAATCGCTTTTATTCTGAAAGTAACAGTTAAAATCCTGAATACTTGAATTCAATAAAAAGCCCGTCTTATAAGACGGGCATGTTTTTTTAAAAAAGTCCAAATGTATATATTATAATACTCTCACGTTTACCGCGTTCATTCCTTTTTTACCTTCTTTTAGTTCGTACTCTACTTCATCACCTTCACGAATTTCATCGATTAAGCCCGAAATGTGTACAAAACGATCTTGATTAGATCCTTCTTCGACAATAAATCCAAATCCTTTGGAGTCATTAAAAAATTTTACTGTTCCTTTGTTCATTATTAAAAATTAAAGCACCAATATACTACTAATTAATGAGCTATCATCAATTTATTTAAATAAAGAAAAAATTATTCTTTATTTAGTTGGTTTTGAGCATAATTTCTCCATCGCTCAACACATTGTTTCATGTCGTCTGGAATGGATGTTTCGAAATGCATTTTATCTCCAGTTATAGGGTGTACAAACCCCAATGTTCTGGCGTGCAACGCTTGTCTTGGTAATACTTTGAAACAATTTTCTACAAACTGTTTATATTTAGAAAAAGTGGTGCCTTTTAGGATCTTTTCTCCCCCATATCGTTCATCATTAAATAATGTATGGCCAATATGTTTCATATGAACTCGTATTTGATGTGTTCTTCCAGTTTCCAATCTACAAGAAACCATAGTAACATATCCTAATCGTTCTATCACTTTATAATGAGTAACAGCTGGTTTTCCTTTATCTGCCTCATCACCTTCAAAAACGGTATTTTGTAATCTATTTTTAGGATGACGTCCAATATTGCCAACTACAGTACCTTCATCCTCTTTTAAATTACCCCATACAATGGCTACATATTCTCTTTCTGAAGTTTTATCAAAAAACTGTTTTGCTAAATGTGTCATAGCATCTTCAGTCTTTGCGATCACCAATAGACCACTAGTATCTTTATCTATTCTATGCACTAAGCCAGGGCGTTCACTACTGTTATTAGGTAAGTTATCAAAATGATAAATCAATGCATTGATTAAGGTTCCTGAATAATTACCATGTCCAGGATGCACAACCATTCCTGCTGGCTTATTAATAACCAATAAAGCATCATCTTCGTATACAATGTCTAAAGGAATATTTTCTGGAGTGAGTAAATTCTCATACGGAGGATGAGAAAACAATACACGCACTACATCATTGGGTTTTACCTTATGATTTGACTTTACAGGAATATCATTTACAAAAACACTTCCAGCTTTTGCGGCTTGTTGTATTTTGTTTCTAGTCGCGTTCTCTACAAAATTCATTAAAAACTTATCAACTCGAAGTGGTACTTGCCCTGCTCCTGCCACAAAACGATGATGTTCGTATAACTCATCTTCGTTTGGTCCTAAATCTTCTATATTCGGATCTGATTCCAAAAAAATAATTTTAGATATTTAGCTTATTACTGTAGTCTCAAATTACCACTTTCATCTCCAACGACAAGATCTATTGTAGATGTTTTCATGATCTTATCTCCAGGTTTTATTTTCCTTCCTTTATATCGCAGCTCAAGAACCTGATCTGATGGATCTGGTTTAAAAGTGATGGTTCCTATCTTAAATCCAAGTGCCACCAACCTAGGTTCTACCTGTCTTCTTGTTTTTCTGATCACATCTGGAACTTCGACTTTACGGTATCCAGATGGATTTAGCGTTACATAGATTTTTCTATTTTCCTTTACCATATTTCCTGCAGGAGGATTTTGTTCGATCACCGAATATCTAGGAAAATCAGGATTAAAATTAGCAGAATCCTGAACTTCAAAACGCAAGTCCTTTGCTTCTACCAACTCTTTCACTTCATCCAGCGTTTTTTTACTTAAACTTGGCACTACAATTCTTTGATCATGATTTGTAGAGCTATCCAACCACTTTAGTGCTATGAAACACAAAATCGCCGTCATTGCTATCGCTATGACTAATTGAATAAGAAATGTTTTACTCCAAATAAATCTTAAAAGTCCTTTAAAAAAATCCATGAATCTGATGATAGTTTCGGCAAAGATATAAAAACGGAAACTTTTTAGCTTTTGTTGTTGGATAAATGATATTTTTGTTTGCAAACCGTATCCGATGAAGAAAAATATTGCCATCCTTATGGGAGGTTACTCTAGTGAATTTGACATCTCTATAAAAAGTGGAAATGTTGTTTACAAACACTTAGATAGAAATCTCTATGAACCTTTTAAAATTCATATCACAAAAGATTCTTGGTATTATATAGATGATAATGATCAAAAAACAGCGATTGATCGAAATGATTTTTCTTTAGAACTAGATGGAACGAAAATTGAATTTGATGCTGCTTTTAATATCGTTCATGGTACTCCTGGAGAAGATGGTTTGTTGCAGGCTTATTTCGAATTAATTGGAATTCCACAAACGGCATGTGACTTTTATCAAGCGGCGCTTACTTTTAATAAAAGGGATTGTATAAGCACTTTACAACCTTATGGTATTCCAACCGCTAAGAATTACTTCTTAAATAAAGGAGATACTATCAATCAAGATGAGATCATACAGACAGTGGGGTTACCCTGTTTTGTAAAAGCGAATAAAGCAGGAAGCAGTTATGGTGTTTCTAAAGTAAAAACTAAAGAAGAATTAATTCCGGCAATTGATATTGCTTACAAAGAAGATGATGAAATTATTATAGAATCTTTTTTAAGCGGAACCGAAGTATCGGTTGGTGTAATTACTTATAAAGGAGAAGATACGGTATTACCAATTACTGAAATTGTTTCAGAAAATGATTTCTTTGATTATGAAGCCAAATATCTGGGAAAGTCTCAGGAAATTACTCCTGCGAGACTTACAGAAGAAGATGAAAAAAAAGTAAAAGAACTCGCTTTAAAAGTATATCAAATCCTGAAAATGAAAGGTTTTTCTAGAAGTGAATATATATTTCATAATGGAGAACCTCACTTTATTGAAATGAATACCAATCCTGGATTTAGTGAAGCCAGTATTTTACCTCAACAATCAATTGCTGCTGGTATTAGCATTCAAGACTTATTAACCAATACGATTGAAGAAGCTATTAAAGCTAAATAACGGAAGAAAGCAGAATTGTTTAGCAAACTAACTTCAACTTTGCCTATATTTATACCATTAATCACAAGTCACTTATGAGAAGAGCTGTTTTTCCTGGTTCGTTTGATCCTATTACACTAGGACATTATGATATTATTGAAAGAGGATTAACTCTTTTTGATGAAGTTATACTAGCTATTGGAGTCAATGCTGAAAAGAAATATATGTTTTCTTTAGAGGAAAGAAAACGCTTTATTGAAGATGCTTTTAAGGATGAACCCAAAATTAAAGTAATGACCTATAAAGGTCTTACAGTAGAATTCTGCAAACAGCAAAATGCCAATTTCATCTTAAGAGGACTAAGAAATCCTGCAGATTTTGAATTTGAGAAAGCAATTGCGCATACGAACAGAAAAATGTCAGAAATCGAAACTGTTTTCTTACTCACATCTTCTGGAAAAAGCTATATCTCCTCCTCTATTGTGAGAGATGTTATCAGAAATGGAGGTGATGTATCTGGACTGGTTCCAGACACTGTTGTTTATGAAAGAAAATAAAATCACAAATACCCAAATCACATATTCATGAAGCCCCAAAAACACCTACACACTCTATTACTTGTACTTGCTATAACATTGTATGCCTGTAGTACTGATGATGAAAACAACTCAGAAACGGATCCTCCTATAAGCTGTGAAAATTCTGATAATTTAGTGTATGAAGAAAAAGACGGATTAGTTGTAGCTGAGTTCGAAAGTATTACTAATTCTAATGATTGGAACATAGAAAATACAGTTAATGGCTTCTTAGGAACAAGTTATTTAGTATGGAAAGGGGATCAGTTTTTAAATGCACCTGGAAATGGATTACTTACTTACAATATAAAAATTAATACTCCTGGCACATATAGGTTTCTGTGGAGATCAAGAATTACGAATGGTACGTCAGGATCAGAACATAATGATTCCTGGTTGCGATTTGCTGATGCTTCTAGTTTTTATGGTAAAAAAGGTGAAAGTATTGTTTATCCTGGAGACACAGGACAAACTCCAAATCCTAATGGATCCAGTAAAGATGGTTGGTTTAAAATCTATAAAAGTGGTCCTGCAGATGAATGGAAATGGCAGTCTTCGACAAGTGATAATGATGCTCATGATATCTATGTAGATTTTGATACTGCTGGAACATATACTATGGAAGTATCTGCTAGGTCTTCCTTTCATGCATTGGATAGATTTGTTTTGTTTACCGAAAATGTTTCTCAGAGTGATGCCACAAGTGAAACAGCAACCTTAAGTGAGATTAACTGCAATTAAAAATTAAAACCAAAAATTTTAAACCTTTTTAAAAAACCGTAGTCAAAGTAAAAACGCTTTTGATTATGAATTCTTTTTTAACCGATAAACAAATACAACATCTTTACTGGCGTACAGGCTTTGGAATTTCGTCTTCTGAATTACAACTTGTAAGAACACTACCCAAGAAAGAAATTATAGATCGTCTATTTTCGGAAAGCAGCAGAAAGACCAACTTATCGCTAGATTTCGGAGTATTAGAAAAAGATCCAAGAGATTTATCCCGTGAAGAACGCATAGAATTGCGAAAACTTCGCAACCAAAAAATGCTAGATCTCAATATACAATGGCTTCAACAATTGGCGGAAACCAAACAAGTTTTGAGAGAAAAGATGACATTATTTTTTCATAATCATTTTGCTGTTCGCCTTAAAACTCCCAGAGCTGCCCAACATTTGAATAATGTAATCAGAAATAATGCATTAGAGAACTTCGGAGATATGCTCATGGAGGTTTCTAAATCACCTGCCATGTTATTGTTTCTAAATAACCGCCAGAATAGAAAAAATAATCCCAATGAAAACTTTGCTAGAGAAGTTATGGAATTATTTACTTTAGGTAGAGACAATGGATATACTGAAACGGATATAAAAGAAGCAGCAAGAGCCTTTACAGGTTGGAACTTTAATAAACAAGGTAGCTTTGTTTTTAGACAAAAACATCATGACTTTGGTTCTAAAACTATTTTAGGAAGAACAGGAAATTTTAAAGGAGAAGATGTTATCAAAATTCTTCTTGAGGAAAAACAGACTGCAAAATATATTACACAAAAGATCTATACATACCTTGTAAATGAAAAAATAGATTCTGATCATTTAGAAACACTTACTAACCGTTTTTATAATGCAAGCTATAGTATCGAGGTGCTATTACGCGAAATATTAGAAAGCACATGGTTTTATAATCCTGAACATATCGGAACTAAGATAAAATCTCCTATAGAACTACTTGTGGGATTGAGTAAACCTTTTCAAGTACACTATAAAAACACTAAAGTTTTGCTGTACCTGCAACGAAAGCTCAATCAAGTATTATTCTTTCCTCCAAATGTTGCTGGATGGAAAGGTGGAAAATCCTGGATTGATAATTCTACACTTATGCTGAGGCTAAAACTTGCTTCGGTTACTCTCAACAACGGTGTTATTGAAATGAATAATTCTGATGACAGCGAAGTTTCGATGATGATGAAGCAAAAATTTTATAAAAAAATGAAGTCCCAAATGGAGCGAAAAATCAAAGCGACTCCTAACTGGGAATTATTTCTCGCTTCTTTAGAATTTAAAAACAAACAGCAACTCATAGATTTTATACTACAACCTAAATTATCCGAAGGTGCCAAAAATGTGATTTCTGAATTAGATGCGGGAAACACTAAAAACTTTATCATAGAACTTATGAGCTTACCAGAGTACCAACTTTGCTAAAACCCTGAAATCATGAACAGAAGAAACTTTTTAAAACAATCCGTCTTTGCATCTGGAATCACATTAGTCCCTTCATTTTTGAAAGGAATGGAATTGTTAAGTCCAGCGCAATTATCTGGTTATAAAAATGTAATCATTATTCAATTATCAGGAGGTAATGATGGATTGAATAGTATTATTCCCATACAAAATGATATCTACCACAGTCTAAGACCTACTATTGCTAAAAAGAAAAATGAAACTTTGAAAATCACCGATGACTTAGCTTTTAATAGTAGTCTAGAGCCCATAAAAAAACTATACGATCAAGGAGAAGTTTGCATTGTTAATAATGTAGGATATCCAAATCCAAATAGATCACATTTTAGAAGTACGGATATCTGGCAAACGGCTAGTGATACTAACCAGTATTTATCCTCTGGTTGGGTAGGCAGATATCTCGATGCTAATTGCCAGCATCCGTATCAAGCTATAGAAGTAGACAATTCTCTGTCTTTAGCTCTTAAAGGAAATCAATTAAATGGCATAGCTGTTTCTGATCTTAAACAGTTACATCGTACTACTAGAGAACCTTTTTTCAATAAACTAGTAAATGACACTCAAGATGAGATGTTACACGAAGACAATCAAGGCTATTTATACAAAACAATGTTAGAGACCTATTCTTCTGCTTCTTATATTTATGAGACTTCAAAAATCTATGAATCCAACATTTCATATCCACAATCTTCATTTGCCAAAAATTTAAAGACTATTGCCGATTTTATCATATCTGGATTAAAAACAAGAGTATATTATAGTTCGCTTGGTGGTTTTGACAGTCATGTAAATCAGGTAAATAGTCAAGATCGATTATTAAAAGTATATGCTGAAGCGATTGGAGCTCTTGTAAAAGATTTAAAGAAGAACAATAGATTTAAAGATACATTGATACTTACCTTTTCCGAGTTTGGACGAAGAGTAAAACAAAATGGAAGCAGAGGCACTGATCACGGTGCTGCTAATAATGTAATTCTTATCGGAGGTTCACTAAAAAAAGCTGGTATCTATAATGAGCTTCCTAATTTATCGGATTTAGATTCCAATGGAGATATTAAATTTACTGTTGATTTTAGAAGTATTTATGCTTCTATTCTTAATAATTGGTTAGAAGTAAATGATCAGACAATATTAGGTACTGGTTTTGATAAACTTTCTTTTATCTAAAGCGGAATCATCAATTTAACGTATAATCCACAAAAGAATGTAAGTAATGATTTACAGAAGGAAAATCATTAGAAAACCTACTATTTTCTAGCAAAGGTTCAGCAAACTTGTAAAAACCATGAAAATCAGTCACTTTTAACTATACTAAATCAATCAAAAGCATTTTTTTTAAAGAAAACTCAACATAAATTTTACGGTAAAACCATAAAAATTGTGTTTTTTATCGATACAAAACACCTCTTCATCTAAAACATGTCAAATCATTTTATTACGTAACTATTTGATTGTAAATTTGGTACAAATCAGGTAGTAATATCATAAAGCCCCAGATCATATGAAAACTATTATTCTTTCTTTCATCATTTTATTTTCCTTTTCTACAATGAATGCTCAGGATGTTGTTTCTAATRACACAACACAGGAAGAAATGATTACTGTAAAGAATACTAAAGTTGACTTTTATCAGACATTAATTGCTGTCAATAACTTTGACATTAAAGTAAAAGAAGTAAAAACTACAGCTAGAGAGACTAAAACAGATTTTTACAAGGCTTTGATGATCAAAAATGGATTTATCACGGATAGTACTAAAACAACAAGGTTAGCAACTAAGGATGATAAAAAGAAGAAGGACACTATAATGATCGATACTACTCAGATTACCGGATTATTGCCATAATTTTTTTGAATATATACACAGTAAAAACGCCGCTATCTTCTTGCTTGATGTAGCGGTGTTTTCTTTTTTATTTTTATACATGAAAAGCTTACATTTATGTATGCAAATTCATGAAACCGCTTTTATAGTATCTACCTATCGCTCCTACCACGAAAGTGTTAGCAAAGATATTTATGCTAAACTATGGAACAACCCAAAAACAGAAGCACTTATTCCAGATATTCTAAATTCGGTTTCTTCTAAAGAGGCTATTCTTCATAGTTTACGGAATAGATTTTTCTATGAAAACTTACAATCTTTCTTTAAAAAGAATAGCGGAGGAACGTTGATTAATTTTGGAGCAGGTTTTAGTATGTATCAATTCTTATTAGACCCAACTGTTTCAACCATAGAAATCGACAAGGAAGATATCATAGAATATAAAAGAAAACGTATACATTTTTGGACTATAGAAGGAAAATTACCTAAACGTGATACCTCATATATAAGCTTTGATTTTAATCATGATTCTGCAGAAACTATGGTGAATGAATTAAAAAAGATGATTCATCAAAAACCTATATTCATTGTATTAGAAGGAGTATTATTCTTTCTAGATCAAAAAGTTACTCATAAACTTTTTAAAGTTTTCGAAGACATACAATCAGCTGGAGATTTGGTCGGAAGTGTTTCTTACATTCCAGAAATAGAAAAAACCAATGTATATAAACGGCTATTACATTATTTTAATAGTCATAACAGCACCAATGATTCTTTTGCTCATCAAACCATACCTACATCCTATTACACCCAAATTAATGGATATCGGTTAAAAGAACATACTCATGAATATGAATTGTCCAAACTATACACTCCAGACGCTCAAATAGACAATCCTAATGATATCTTAAACGAGCATTTATATCTTTTGGAAAGAGTTTGATTATTTCATTGCCTTAGCCATTACATGATATCTAGGATCATCTATATCATGCTCTATTACATTAGCTAATCTTGGAGAAGCTTTAATCATTAATGCCTGACACTCTTCACTCAGATGCTTGATTCTGACTTTTTTACCCGCTTCTTCATATTTACCTACCAAATTAAAGATTGCTTCTAAAGCAGAGTGATCACTTACACGTGATTCTATAAAATCAATTTCTACATTTTCTGGATCGTTTGTTACGTCAAACTTCGAGTTAAAAGCTTGTATACTTCCAAAGAATAATGGGCCCCAAATTTCATAAACCTTCGTACCATCTTCTCTTATATGTTTACGAGCACGGATTTTTTTAGCGTTTTCCCAAGCAAATGCAAGAGCAGACATAATAACTCCTGCGATTACTGCTACTGCCAAATCAAAGAAAACAGTAAGCGACGATACTGCAATTAAAACAATAGCATCGGTAAGTGGAATTTTATTCAAGATTCTAAAACTAGACCATGCAAATGTGCCAATTACAACCATAAACATCACTCCCACTAATGCTGCAATAGGCACCTGTTCGATCAATCCAGAGGCAAACAAGATAAACATTAACAAAGTTACGGCAGCGACTATTCCAGATAAACGAGTACGTCCTCCTCCTTTGATATTAATAATAGATTGTCCAATCATTGCACAACCACCCATTCCACCAAAAAGTCCCGTAATAATATTAGCACCTCCTTGTGCAAGACACTCTCTATTAGAATTTCCACGAGTTTCTGTTAACTCATCAATTAGATTAAGCGTCATTAAAGATTCTATCAATCCAATCGCAGCTAAAATCAGAGCATAAGGTCCTATAAATTTTAACGTTTCGAAATTCATAGGTACCTTATTAAAAATATCAAACTGAAATTGAGGTAATCCTCCCTTAAGACCTTCTCCTCCTCCATCTCTAATAAAACTACCTACGGTAGCAACATCCAGTTTACCAAAAATTACTATAGCAGACACTACTAAGATTCCTATCAATGCTTCTGGTAATTTAGAAGTCGCCTTAATCTTTGGTAATCCCCACATAATAAGCATTGTCAATCCAACTAATCCCAACATTAAGAACAACTCAGATCCTTGCATCCAAACCTTTTCTCCTCCAACAAACTCCTTAAACATTCCTAACTGAGAAAGAAAAATAACGATTGCCAGACCATTTACAAATCCCATCATTACAGGATGCGGTATCAAGCGTACAAATTTTCCAAGCTTTAATACACCCGCTAACATTTGTATAATACCCATCAAAATAACGGTAGCAAAAAGGTAATACAATCCTAATTGTTCCCCTTCTGCTCCCATAGCATTTCCTTCTGCAACCAAATTAACCATAACTACTGCTAAGGCTCCAGTTGCTCCAGAAATCATACCAGGACGACCACCAAAAACAGAAGTAATTAATCCAATCATAAATGCAGCATACAATCCCACTAAAGGATCTACTCCTGCCACAAAGGCAAATGCAACAGCTTCAGGGACCAAGGCTAATGCTACTGTTAAACCAGATAGAATATCATTTTTAGCATTGGCTACTCTTTTTCGTACAAATTCTGTCATAATCCGTTTATTTTGAGGGTGCAAAAATACAGTTATTTTATATCCCAACAAGTAAAATTCCTAGCTATCTGAATAAAGAAATAAACTAAAACGTTATAGAAGATTAAAAAAATGTAAAACTTAGTATATTTATGCCTAACTCACACTGCACATGCGAATCATCACACTCATTATCAGCTTTCTAACAATTGCATCTTGTAATACCTCAAAGAACAAGACAAACCAAGACTTTGATTTTACTACAAATTTTGAAAAAAGTAATGGTACAGAAACGCCAACTTATGATGAAGTAATTACCTATTATCAAAATCTTGCAGAAGCTTATCCAGAAATTACTATACAAGAAATTGGAATCACAGATAGTGGTAATCCACTACATATTGTGACTTTAAATCCAGATAAGATATTTGATTTCAAAAAAATAAGACAAAACAAACGTATTTTATTAATCAATAATGGTATACATCCTGGAGAAAGTGACGGTATTGACGCTACAATGATGTTATTTAGAGATATTGTTAATGGAACTGTGGAGTCTCCAAAAAATACGGTTATAGTGACTATTCCCATCTATAATATTGGTGGTGCATTGAATCGCAATACCGGTACACGAACCAATCAAAATGGCCCAAAAGCCTATGGATTTAGAGGAAATTCTAGAAACTATGACCTAAATCGAGATTTTATAAAAAGTGATACTAAAAATGCACAAACTTTCGCTAAAATTTTCCACCTGATACAACCAGATGTTTTTATAGATAATCATGTAAGTAATGGAGCGGATTATCAATATACACTTACCCATCTCTTTACGCAACACAACAAGTTAAATGGCGCACTTGGGGCCTATTTAAATACTGAAATGCATCCACAATTGGAGGCTTTACTAAAAGAAAAACAATGGGATATTACACCTTATGTAAATGTTTGGGGTACTACTCCAGATAAAGGTTGGACACAATTTATGGATTCTCCAAGATATTCTACAGGATATACAACTTTATGGAATACTCTAGGGATGATGGTAGAAACCCACATGCTCAAACCTTATAAACCAAGAGTTGAAGGCACGTATGAACTCATGAGATCTATGATTGAAATTACTGAAAAAGATGGTGAAAAAATCAAAGAGTTACGATCAAAAGCGTTCGCTGATCTACCCAAACAAGAAACCTATACTGTTAATTGGAAAGTGGACACAACAAACGCTACCTATTTTAACTTCAAAGGATACGAAAGTGCTTATATAGATAGTAAGGTTACTGGTGCAAAACGATTAAAATATTACTCTGATAGACCTTATACGAAGAAAGTTCGCTATCAGAACTACTTTAGCCCAACTAGAAATATCAAAATACCAGAAGCCTATGTAATTCCGCAGGGATGGTGGCCAATTACAGAAAAGCTAGATCTTAATCAAATATCCTACAAAACACTTGAAAAAGATAGTGCTATTTCTGTTGAAGTTTACCATATTGCTAGTTACCAAAGTAGAAAAACTCCTTACGAAGGACATTACCTTCATTATAACACCAAGCTTCGTAAAAGTAAAGAAACCATACTCTTCAAAAAAGGTGATCGTATCATTCCTACAGATCAAAAAGGATTTAGATATATCTTAGAAACCTTAGAACCAGAAGCTCCAGATTCTTTTTTCAATTGGAATTTCTTTGATACTATCTTACAACAGAAAGAAGGATTTTCTCCTTATGTTTGGGAGGATAAAGCACTGGAACTATTAGAAAATGACGATGTATTAAAAATACAATTTGAAGAAAAGAAGAAAGATACCTTATTTGCAAAAAACTGGCGCGCACAATTGGATTGGATTCATAAACAATCAGATAATTATGAAAAAGCTCATATGAGATATCCTATCTATAGAATTAATAAATAATAACTAGGTATTTAGGATTAATTGTAGTTATTTTAAGTTAAGCTTATCTATTTTTGTCTGGATACCAGCTCCTTGCATTTCTTTTTCTATAGTTTGAAATTCAGTTTTATCTACGCTTTTGATGATCCTTCCATCTTTAAGATAATGCAGATAATCACAAGTTTCATACAAAGTAGAAAAAATATGTGATGATAATATCACTATTTTATTTAGCTCTTTTAACCTAAATAGTATCTGATTGATAATAGTATTGCTATAAATATCTACCCCATTAAAGGGTTCGTCTAAAATAAAAACATCATTTTCTTGCATTAAAATGCCAGACAACGCAAGTTTCTTCTGCATTCCTGTAGAATAGGTTTCTGCATATTGATCTAATGGAAGGTCAAAGATGTTTTTCTCCCGAATATCAATAGTTTTAATATTTCTAGCATTACAAATCAATCGCAAATATTCTTTACCCGTTATTTTGGACAAAAAATATGGATCTGTGGGCAAAAACCCTATAACATCTTTAAGATTTCCCTTAGCATAATCAATGGTTCCTTCAAAACCGTCTATCCCGGCAATAGCATTAAACAAAGTAGTCTTTCCTGCTCCATTTTCGCCAACAACACCGTGAATCTCTCCAGGATTAAAAGATAGACTAATATCTTTCAAGACTTGATTTTGACCATAGCTCTTGGATAAAGAGGTAATAGATATCATTGTAGTATTCGATTTAAATTGTGTATTGCTTCTTTATAAAAATAAGGTATTGTAATGATCATCAACGGAGGAAACAAAAGACATAAAACCCCTACGATTCCTTGAAATATTCCTAACCCATAATACTCAAACGCATGTTTCATCAAAACATACATCACTATATACAGCCAACCTACAACTAAAAACAATAAAGTGATATGAGCTTCTTTGCTATAAAAAACAATCAATAAAACCAAAACAGGTATCATGAGCAGCAAACTATTTTTTAAAGCAATAATGATTTTGTTTTTTAAAAATTCTTTTGGACTCTTGGCATGTATCCAAATATAATATTGAGGATCAGGTTTTGTATAGTATCCAGAACACACTAGTAAAATTAGAATCAAGGCAAAAATTCCGAGGTTGTAATTCTCCTTATAAATTGCTATCCCTGCTAAACTATAAATCAATGGAAACACCCAAAACGTCTTTCGAAAACCAATAATAAATTCAGTAGGATATTTACCAAAGGGAGTAGGTATTATTATAGTTTGCTTTTTCTTCTTTTTTATAAAAGAAATAAATAATGTGATGATATACAATACAGAAGCTTCAATCAGAAAACCTTTAAACACTAAGATAAATCCAAATGGAGTAGCTTTTATAATATTGTTTAAAACAACAATTACCTTAAAACGAGAAGCTAAAAAATGCTGCTGTAAAAATTCTTTGTGCTTAGCATTATTAAAGCTGTATACAAACATAACCGCTATAAGCACATAGATATAATTAGCATATAAAACTTGATCAAAAAAACTTAAAGATATCCAACAAAAAAGAAATATAATGATTGGCCAACCGATAATAGGTTCTGTTCCAAAATCCTTAAATACGCGATATATACGCCTATATTGTAATTGATAGTAATACTTCAAATTGCAAATTAAAAGTTGAAATAATATACTTATACGTCATATCACAGCTATAAAAGTTACATCATTTGTATTATTTTACTTCTATTCCTTTTTTCTAAATATTAAAAAAAAATGTTGATTTTCTCTATTACTAAGCTATTAATTGGGTCAGTTTCACATTTCCATTAATGAACTCAAAGGCTAACTAGCACAGATAATTACAGGTTTCTTCCACACTATTGCTGCTGATTTAAAAAAGTGGGGTAGTTTGAAAAAGATGATTACTTTTGCAAATATTTTAGATTTATCAAAAGACTAAAATAGCATCAATTAAAAATCAGGTAGTTTGAGAAATAAATATGAATCCTAAATTTGGATCATTTATTGAAGAAGTTCGAGTAATATTATTGCTCTTAGGATAAAACTACACTAAAAAAATTAAAAAAACAGTAGATGAAGGAATTATTTGACGAGGTATCATTTAAGTGTAGTAAAATTGTTACACAAAATTATAGTACTTCATTCTCTATGGGTATCAAGCTGTTTGACAAATCTATAAGAGACAGTATCTTTAGCATTTATGGTTTTGTACGTTTTGCAGATGAGATAGTTGACACATTTCATGATTATGATAAGGACACACTGTTTTCAAATTTTGAGGAAGATTACTATAGAGCTTATAATCAAGGTATAAGTCTGAATCCAATACTCAATTCTTTTCAATTAACCGTTAAGAAATACAATATTGATGATGAACTAATACAAGCTTTCTTGAAAAGTATGCGTAGTGATTTATCAAAAAAGGAGTTTAATGATGATGAAATTAAGTCTTATATATATGGTTCTGCAGATGTAGTAGGATTAATGTGTCTTAAAGTTTTCGTTAATGGTGATGAAGAAAGGTATCAGGCGCTAAAACCTGCTGCAATGAGTTTAGGCTCTGCATTTCAGAAAGTGAATTTTTTACGTGATATCAACGAAGATATTAACCAATTACATCGTATTTACTTTCCTATCTTACGAGATAATGAATTAACAGAAAGCATCAAGAAAAAAATTATTGAATATATAAACGAAGATTTCAAAGTTGCCTTAGAAGGAATCAAAGAATTACCAGACAATTCAAAAAACGGAGTTTATGCAGCATATCTTTATTACACTAAGCTTACTAATAAAATAGAATATACTCCAGTTGAGAAATTGCTCAATGAGCGAATTCGAATACCAAATAGATCAAAAATATGGACATTAGCATCTATTTATATAAGCAACAAGCTTAAACTGACATAGAAAAAAATACGTAAATCACGAATTATGCCCCTTTATTTATTTAATAACTCAGATTATTTCGCATGCAATCATTCTAGCATTAAGCAGCTTTTTTCAAAATTAGAATTGATTGAAAAAGTGGGGCAAAATTTTAATTATAGGACATTTTTAGATTAAGAAATGATACGTGCTAATCATAGTAAATTCTGGGTAAAAGTATCTAAGTATTATACAAAAATACTAATAGGCATGTTTTTTGGAAGACTTAATTATATAGGTCAATATGAAGAAAAAGAGCTTCCAATACTTATGATCAGTAATCATTTTTCTTTTTATGATGGTTTTATACAAATCCTATTGAATCTTAAAGTCTTTAAAAGAAGATTCAACTTTATGATGCTGGAAAAAGAACTGAGAAAAAATATGATATTAACCAAAATCGGTGCTAGCTCTATCAGCAAGGGTAAAAAGTCTAGTATTGAGAGTTTGGATTATGCCGTAGAAATGTTGCAAAACAAAAAGAATTTATTCTTATTTTTCCCTCAGGGAAAAATTCAAAGTATTTATACAAGAAAATTTACTTTTGAAAAAGGATTGCTTTCTCATATTTTGAAAAACACAAAAAATGATTATCAATTAGTATATAATATCAATTTAATTAAATACGGAGCAAAACTAAGACCTGATATATACGTTTATTATGAAACGCATATAATAAAAGCAACTATGAATGCCGAAGATGTAGAACAAGAATTTAATCGCTTTGCACAAGCGTGTTTTAAAAAGCAAGGAGTAATATGATTTATTTTTGTTGTTTTTTAATATCCCTTTTGATTATCAGATTGCTGGTGGCATTTGTTAATTACCTTTCATTTGCCTACTTGCCAAAGAAAGCACAGTTAACGTCTGAACCATCGGTTTCCATCTTAATACCTGCTCGTAATGAGGAGGAGAATATTGGAACCTTACTAGAACAATTATCTACCCTTGAATACAATAATCTAGAGATAATTGTTTACAATGACCATTCTTCTGACAAAACAGAAAGCATCATTAAACATTGGGCAACTTTAAACCCCAATATTAAACTGATCAATGGGAACAACCTTCCAAAAGGTTGGCTAGGCAAAAACAATGCTTGTCATCAATTGGCAAAATCTGCTACTGGTGACATACTACTCTTTTTAGATGCAGATGTTAGTGTACAAAAGGATGTAATCAAACGCAGTATTAGCTACCTTCAAAAACATGAACTTCATTTACTTTCTATATTCCCAAAGCAAATAGTAAAATCTTTTGGCGAAAAAGTTTCTGTACCCTTAATGAACTGGGTTTTATTAAGTTTACTTCCAATTTATCTTATTAGAAAATCAAAGAATAAAATGTTTTCCGCAGCTAATGGCCAGTTTATGATGTTTAAAGCAGCTACCTATAAATCCATTTGGCCTCATGAAAAGTATAAATCTCATAAGGTAGAAGACATTGCTATTATTAGATTATTTAAGCAAAAAGGTATTACAAGTGACACACGTTTGGGAGACAATGATATCTCTTGTAGAATGTATGTTGGATTAGATGAAGCTGTTGAAGGATTCATAAAAAACATATTTCAGTTCTTTGGAAACAGTATTTTAATTACTATTGCATTCGGAATTTTAACCACAATTGCTCCATTCGTAATATATATGTACATGGGCTTATGGTGGTTTATAGGTTATATCTTAGGTATTATATGTATTCGATTTTTTGTGATGTTAGCAAGTCAACAATCAGTTGTTCAAAACATACTTTTGGTATTACCTCAACACATTATATTTCTTTTTATCATCATTAAGGGGCTCATAAATAACAAACAGAAAAAACTAATATGGAAAGACAGAAATATATTACAAGATCTATAATTTTGATCATTACTATACTGTTTTCAACACATTTAAGCTTTTCTCAAAGCCCATACCGCGATCCAATATATAAAGCTTATTCTAGAGGCAAAATGGATAAATGGTTTGAATTAATGCATTCATGCGAAAAAAATGCGGATCCAAATAATTTTGAAGAACAACTGGAACTTATCAATTATTATTACGGTTACACAGCATGGTTAATCGGAGCTGAAAAAGATGATCTTGCTGAAAAATACATTGATAAATCAGAAAAAATAATCAATAGATTATTAGAAAGATCTCCGGAAAACCCGACTTTACTAGCCTATAAAGGAGCGTATGTAGCATTTACTATTGGTATCTCAAGTTTAAAAGCTATTTACTTAGGAAGAAGAAGCATGAGATATATAGATAAGTCGATTGAACTAGATCCAGAGAATATTCAAGGAAATATTGAAAAAGGAAACTCAATGTATTACCGACCAACAGCTTTTGGCGGAGATAAAGGAAAAGCAATTAAATACTACATAAGAGCAGTAGAAAGTTTCGAAAAACAAGGACTAGTAGTCAATAATTGGATGTACATCAATACAATGACGATGTTAGGGCAAGCCTATGAAGCAACGGATCAAATACAACGAGCCAAGCTATGTTACGAAAAAATAATGCGGATATTCCCTAATTTCATGTGGGTCGAAGACGAACTCTATCCTGATATGCTCAAGCGTAACAATCTATAACAATAATCATTTATTTCATGAAGTTTGTAATTAACAAAACGACATTACAATGCATAAAATTCTTGATATTATTATGCCTTATCGCTAAACCTATAGCTATAAATGCCCAAAAAATACAGGAAGACGAGGTTGTTAATCTTAATAAAATTCCTCCTCGTATTATCAGGGCATGTTGCGCATTTGGTTATGATTTAAAAATATGGGGAATTCCTTTTGTTTCTATCGACCAAGTAATAAGTATTGATGATCTGAATGAACATCATTATATGGGTAATAAACGAGAAGGTACCGGAACTATTTACACGACTAAAGGAGGATTTATTGATATCGGTCACTTACGAGATCAACTTGATTGGACTCGTTTTATACACGCTACTATCATTAATAGCAAAGGAAAAGGCGAAGTAATTTTACCGTTACGAAATGAAGCAGGACGCAAGACTCTATATTTAAATATACCTGAACAACTAAATGATCATGATAGTGTTCTTTTAGCAGGGAAGATAACATACGACCTTTCTCTATGGCATGAGATTTCCACTTGGTTTGGAGCATCTACCGTTCCATTTATATCAGAAAAGTTTTCCAGTTTTTCGGTTGAAGATGTGTATTCAAACTTACTTGGAATACACATAGGAATGAAAACTTTGCGTTCAAAACAACCTTTTAACAAAACAGCTACAGAGGTTATCGCATCTACGCTAGACAGTCTTGGAGTTGTAAAGACTGCAAAAGAAACCTATGATGCTTACGATGCTATTAATAATAAGTGGTATACCAATAAGAAACGTATACCTAGCGCTAAAATTACGCTAAAACGAGACCTTAATATTCTTAAATCAAGTAATCCTTGGATAATACCAAATCATACAACTGACAACAATCAACCAGTAGTATTAGATGTACCTATCTCAAATACTAAAGGCGAGCTACTTACCAATTTTTATCAATTCACTATTGATCTTAACTATAGAATTCCTGTTGAAGAAATTTTTCCAAATCGAAAAAATAATATTATCAATCAAGATGATTTTAGCGTGTTGATTAACAGAATCAGCCAAGAAATTCAAATCAAAGAACAAAGTGTTTTAGCTCAAAAGAAAGAAATTTTTCAAAAATAGTTCTCTTTCTAGTATTGATCCCGTTCTCAAGACATAATGAATCGTACAAGACGACTATGAATAGAACTAATCTTTAATATTCCTGTTTAATTTATCCAACTCTTTAAAAACATCTTTAGCATTCAAAGAAAAGGATTCCTCCTCTTCATTGACATACTGGATCATACCCTTCTTAATTAATCTATTCTTAACCATCATACCAGCCTGATCCGTAGTATTTCTTCTATAGAGATATTTCAATCTCCCAACCACTCCTGTTTCTATATTACCAACGAAGATATTATCAAAATAATCTGGTGCTCCAGAAAATTGAATTACTAGATATTTATCTATTAATACTACTTCCTCAATTGAATCCCATCTTAACTTACCAACACTACCTGTCAAATTGATTTCATTTACCAAAATCCACTWTTGTAATTTCTCCTTTTTGACAAAAACTCCATGTGAGGTTTTGAAAACCTGATATCTACCGTTATCAGCCACTAACTCAGGTGAAGATGTATTATAACGATGGCATCTCCCGCAATATGTTAAAAATCCTTTTTTGGTTTCTAGATTGTTTTTTTCTTGAAATTCAACTTCCTCTGGAGAAAGAGTATCTATCATATCCCCTTCTACCAGGATACTATAGTTATCTTCTGGCACCACTATTTCTTTAGTTTCCCAAGGAATTTCAGGATAAACAATAAGATCAAAATGTGGATTTTCTAACAATGCTCTATTTGAGGATTTTCCTTTAAGAATCCATTCCAAAGAAGGATCAGGAGCTTCTCTTATTATTGGAAATAATTTTTCTTGAATAGCAGATAAAAATAATTGATTCTCTGGAAGATTCAATGCGGTAGGAATCAAGTGCAACGTTATCATTGCACAAAAACAACGATGATTACTTAGCTCATATACCTCAGCATTTCTACCATTTACAACTGTAACATCTGTTCCTCCAAAGTTACTCCCGCCATCATGGAAAACACGCAATGTATCAAGAACTCCATCTCTATTAAAATCATCTATTACAGGAACGTGTTTTTTATAGAATTGAGCAAATACATTGAAAACTATAAACATCAATATACAAGTCAAACCATATCTCATAACATTTTATTTAAAATCAGGATAAATATTCATGAGAAAATAGCTGTTTAATATTTGCATAAGAGTCTTTCAAAGCCTTTTTTGCTTTTTTAGCATCTTTCCATTTAACCTTCATAATTCCTTCATTCTTTTGGGGTGTTAATGTACCATCATACTCTGTCTTCATCTCGAACCAATACGTTACTTTGAGTCTAAACTCACCATTTCGTTTAAAAATATGATACGTTTTATACAAAAACTTGGTAATCTCTAATCCGGTTACTCCTGTCTCCTCTTCTACTTCCCTAATAGCAGTTGTCTCCATATCCTCATTTTTTTCAGCTTTACCTTTCGGAAGATCCCATTTGCCATTTCTGTGAATAAAAAGCACTTCTTTTTTAGCATTATATACTTTTCCTCCACCAGCTAATACTACTGGCAATTTTGCAAACAAATGCTCCAATAACTTTTCTTCTGTTTTATGATAAAAATGAAATTTTGCTTCTTTGCCTTTATCTTCTTTTTGCAAAATATCTCGGATAATTTTAGGAAAATCTACTTCTTTGATATGAATTGTTTCATAATCTTCAATTCCCTTTTTTGTAGATAGAATAATAGGCGTATTATTCACAAAAACTTTATACATTTGCAACTATGATTTTTGATAAAAATACAGCTAAAAAAACTGCTGAACTGCTGCTGCAAATTAATGCAATTAAATTACAACCGCAAGAACCTTTTACATGGGCTTCTGGATGGAAATCTCCTATCTACTGCGATAATAGAGTAACTCTTTCATATCCTGTAATTCGTAATTTTTTAAGAGAAAACCTTGCTAAGTTTATCGAAGAAAAATACGGAAAACCTGATGTGATCGCTGGTGTTGCTACAGGAGCTATAGGAATAGGTATGCTTGTTGCTGAGCAACTTAACCTTCCATTTATATACGTAAGACCAGAAGCTAAAAAACACGGTAGAAAAAATCAAATAGAAGGGATTGTACCTTCAGGTAAAAATGTGGTAGTTGTCGAAGATCTTATAAGTACTGGAAAAAGTAGCTTAAATGCTGTAAAAGCATTAAAGGAGGTAAATGCCAATGTAAAGGGAATGGTTGCTATTTTTAACTATGGTTTCGAAATAGCATCTAAGAATTTTGAAGATGCGGCATTATCTTTGAACACTTTAAGTAATTATGAAAATCTTCTGGAACAAGCATTAGATACTAATTACATTACGGAAGAACAACAAAAAACACTACAAAACTGGAGAATAAATCCAGCAGAGTGGAATCAATAAATTTTTAATCTCAATGAATTTAGAAAGCCCTACAGTTACTGTAGAAAAAACTCAACAAGAAGTTTTCGAATTTTTAACTAAAGTTGAAAATTTTGAACAATTAATGCCTGAAAGTAAACAAAAGTTTGAAAAATTGAATGATTCAAGATTTCTTTTTCAACTAAAAGGAATGCCAGAAATCGTTTTGGAACAAAAAAGTAGTACAGAACACTCTACCGTTGTATTAGGAGCAGCTAGTGACAAATTACCCTTTACACTAACTGCAAATATTGTGGACTCTAGTGATGGAAAAAGTACTACTCAATTGGTATTTGAAGGACAGTTTAATGCTATGATGGGAATGATGATAAAGAATCCTATTCAAAATTTTATCAATACATTAAGCGAGAATATCAGTAAACTATAAATTTTACTATTGCTAGTATAATAGTTTAACCTCTTTAAGATCAAAACTCTGAACAATTTCATCTTCTAAAAGGATTTGAAGCTTACCAGAGGTTGTTATTTCTTTAATAATACCCACAAAAGAATTACCCTTAACATCTAAAAAAGTTGAGGGTTTATTTTTTCTAAAAAGTAATGACTCATAGGTATTTTTAATGGAAGAAAAGTTAGATTTTATTAATCTTGAAAATCTATGTTCAAGTTTCTGTAATAGTATTGACAATACCTCTTCTACCTCTAAATTCCTTCCCAAAATTTGCCTTAAAGAACTTGCTAAAGGCAGATTATCAAAATGCTGTTGATTTACATTAATTCCAATCCCTATAATTGCTCCTCTAAGCCTGCCATTATTGACCACATTTTCAATTAATATACCACAGATTTTATACCTATCTGACAGAATGTCGTTTGGCCATTTCACAGATAATTTTGGCAACATCAAAGATTCTAAAGCTTCATAAACACTAATAGAAACGGTCATGGATATATAAAATTGATCCATTATATCCATATCATCAATCGGCATGAACACACTACAGGTAAGGTTTTCTCCGGGATTACTTTGCCAAGTAGTACCCATTTGACCCTTACCTTGCAGCTGTTCTCTTGCAACTACACATGTAGGTTTATCCAAAGACTTTTCTCGATTCATATCTCGAAGAAAAATATTTGTAGAGTCAATGGCATCAACTTTGATTATATCCATAAATAACAGTGTGAAAGTTTTTACAAATGTCCATAAAATGCAAACATAAAACCATAAAAAAGTAATAACTTTACACAAATTAAAAAAATGCATGACTAAAAAAGAAATCGGTACTGATCAACTAATAACTCATATAATCAAAGGTATTGAAGAAGTAAAAGGTAATGATATTACTATTTTAGATTTACGGGAAATCGAAAATACAGTTTGTAATTATTTTGTTATTTGCAATGGTACTTCTAATACTCAAGTAAATGCAATTGTAAATTCCATTCAAAAAACTGTAAGTAAATCTATAAAGGATAAACCTTGGCATGTAGAAGGTGGAGAAAATGCAGAGTGGGTATTAATTGATTATGTAAATGTAGTTGTACATGTTTTCCAGAAACATATTAGAGAATTTTATGACATAGAAGGTTTATGGGGAGATGCGAGAACAACAACTATCGAAACAAACTATTAAAAAAGGCGTAAATGGCTAAAGACAATAAAAAAATGGACTCAAATAAAAAACCAAAGTTTAGTGCATATTGGATTTATGGTGTAATAATCGTTGGATTTTTAGCATTGAATTTCTTAGGTGGAGGAAGTATAGGATCTGCTCCAGAAACATCCACTTCTGATTTCAATAATTTCTTGAGTAATGGAGAAGTAGAAAAAATAGTTATCATTACAAATCGAAGACTTGCTAGAGTATACCTTACTCAGGAAGCAAAAGGTCAAGATAAACATACCAAAAGAAAAAGAAATTCATTTTTACCAGCAAGTCCAAATGATCCTGATTATGAATTTGAATTTGGTGATCTTCAGAATTTTGAAAATGAAATTTCAAGAATTAAAAGTGAAAATAGCGTTTCTACTGAAGTTGGCTATGACACCGAAAGCAATATGTGGGGAGATATATTTATCACCTTACTTCCTTTCGCTCTAATCATTGGTGTTTGGATATTCATTATGAGAAGAATGAGCGGTGGTGCCGGTGGTGGTGCTGGTGGTCAGATTTTTAATATTGGTAAATCTAAAGCGAAACTTTTTGATCAAAATACAGATGTTAAGGTTTCTTTTGAAAATGTTGCTGGCCTTGAAGGCGCAAAAGAAGAAGTTCAGGAAATAGTAGACTTCCTTAAAAACCCTGAAAAATACACCTCTTTAGGAGGAAAAATCCCAAAAGGAGCTTTATTGGTAGGACCTCCAGGGACTGGAAAAACGTTACTTGCGAAGGCAGTAGCGGGAGAAGCTAAAGTACCTTTCTTTTCTTTATCAGGTTCTGATTTTGTTGAAATGTTTGTAGGTGTAGGTGCATCTAGGGTACGAGATTTATTTAAACAAGCAAAAGAAAAATCACCTGCTATTATCTTTATTGATGAAATTGATGCAATTGGTAGAGCAAGAGGTAAAAGCAATTTCTCAGGATCCAATGATGAAAGAGAGAATACATTGAATCAACTTCTTACCGAAATGGATGGTTTTGGCACCAATACAAACGTAATTGTAATCGCTGCTACCAACCGTGCGGATGTATTAGACAAAGCTTTAATGAGAGCTGGTCGTTTTGATAGACAAATATATGTGGATCTACCAGATGTAAGAGAGCGTAAAGAAATATTTGAAGTACACTTGAAGCCTCTTAAAAAAGAAGACCAGTTAGACACTGATTTCTTATCTAAACAAACTCCTGGTTTCTCAGGTGCTGATATTGCAAATGTTTGTAATGAAGCTGCACTTATTGCTGCTCGTAAAGGAAATAAAGCAGTAGGAAAACAAGATTTTCTGGATGCAGTAGATAGAATTGTAGGTGGATTAGAAAAGAAAAATAAAATCATTACACCTGATGAAAAACGTGCAATAGCATTCCATGAAGCTGGTCATGCAACTGTTAGTTGGATGTTAGAACATGCTGCGCCTTTGGTAAAGGTTACTATTGTTCCTAGAGGACAATCTTTAGGTGCTGCTTGGTACCTTCCAGAAGAAAGACTTATCGTACGCCCAGATCAAATGTTAGACGAAATGTGTGCTACCTTAGGAGGAAGAGCCGCAGAAAAAGTAATTTTTAACGAGATTTCTACAGGAGCTTTAAGTGATTTAGAAAAAGTTACTAAACAAGCACGTGCTATGGTAACTATATATGGACTAAATGACAAGATCGGAAATCTTACATATTATGATTCTTCAGGACAGAATGAATACGGATTCACAAAACCTTATAGTGAGCAAACAAGTGAATTGATTGATAAAGAAATTTCTAATATTATTGAAGAGCAATATCAGCGTGCAATAAAATTATTGGAAAAAAATAAAGATAAACTTACCGAATTAGCAGAAGTTCTTTTAGAGAAAGAAGTAATTTTCAAAGATAATCTCGAGAAAATTTTCGGTAAGCGTCCATTCGATAAAAAAGAAGAAACCATTATAGAACCTTCTTAATCTAGTATCTATTTTTACTAGTAAATTAAAAAAATCTTAATTCAATAGGAATATTGGATTAAGATTTTTTTATCTTTGAAAGTAGTGTTAACCCGTAAATCCCCGATCGAATCGAAAAATGAGTCTATTTAGAAGATTATTTTCCTCAAAATCTAAATCAGACCAAAAGAGTAAGGAACGTCACGCTGAAGATCGCAGTAAATATATGCCTGAAATCAATCTACCGGTTGATGAAAGCTTTATGATTAACTTTAAAAGAAACGGTGGTAAGTTTCTTTACTGTGATAGCGATGATGAAGTTCTTGATTCTTTTGACAAGATACTTTTAGAAAATGATTGGTATGAAAAAGATGTATGCTGCTTTGATATAGGGTTAGAACATAAATTTTCAGGATTTAACCTTAATTATATAAAGAAATCTCCTGCATCTTTCTTTTTTGCTACTTGCGAATATCTTATTGCGGATAGTGGTGCTATTCTTATTTCTTCAAATCAGCTAAGAGAAAAAAAATTAACAGAATTACCTGATGACTTTATCATATTAGCATCAACAAGTCAATTAGTTAGCAGCATTGGAGAAGGCTTAAAAGGGATTAAGGAAAAAAACAAAAACGCCATTCCCTCAAATATTACTACCATTAAAAACTTCGAACCGCAAAAAGAAAAAGACTTCTTAAGCTATGGAAGTAGCTCAAAAAATCTATATTTGCTGCTGTTGGAAGATTTATAATATGAAGGAACTACTCACAAGGTCTTTATCGGGCTTTTTATATATTTCGATACTATTAATTTCAATATTTGTTTCTAAATATACTTTCATCGGAGTATTTGCCATATTTGGTATTATCTGTATTTATGAATTTCAAAAATTAATCCATCTAAAAAACACATGGTTATACCTTGTTTTTATTGGATTCCTATTATTGTTTCATATCCCTAATTTTGAAACACCATTATTTGTTACGCTCACACTATTGGGACTTACTATAATAACTCAGTTATTTTTAGTAAGAGATCTTATTACGATTAGAATCATTCCTATGTTTGAAAAAAGAAAGTATTTTACTAGTATATTCTTTTTGATTACATCAATTATCTTCCTCACACTCATTCCTTGTTATACAGGAGAATATAATCCGATTATGATAGCTGGTCCCCTATTAATGATATGGACAAATGACACCTTTGCGTATTTAGTTGGTAAAAACTTTGGAAAACGTAAATTACTAGAACGTATATCTCCTAAAAAAACTATAGAAGGATTTGTTGGAGGTTTTATTTTCACACTACTAGCGGGCTATTTAATTTCTATATTCACTGACACATTATCAACTTATCTTTGGTTGATTATAAGCATAATAATGAGTATTTTTGGTACACTAGGAGATCTTATTCAATCGAAGTTCAAAAGACAAGCTGGAGTAAAGGATAGTGGCTCAATAATGCCAGGACATGGTGGTATTTTTGACCGTTTAGATAGTATTATATTTGCAAGTCCATTTTTATACACGTTTTTACAAATATTGAAATATGTTTCATAAAGAAGGTTATAAAATAATAGCAGTAGCCGTAGTGCTTTTTTTAGGCATCAATGCCGCATCTTATGTTGCCATTCAGGTAGATGAATTTATTATCGCCATATTTGCTGTAACATTAGTTTTTTTAATACTAATCCTGCAGTTTTTTAGAAACCCAAAACGCCATACGGACATCAATGACAATACGGTAGTAGCACCGGTTGATGGAAAAGTAGTTGTTATTGAAGAAGTTTTTGAAAAAGAATATTTCAAAGAAAACAGACTTCAGGTATCTATATTTATGTCACCAATAAATGTACATGTTACTAGACATCCTATTAATGGAAATGTAGCATTTAGCAAATATCACCCTGGCAAGTATCTTGTTGCTTGGCATCCCAAAGCTTCAGAAGAAAATGAACGAACAACTGTAGTAGTCAAAAACAATTTTGTTGAAATTTTGTATAGACAAATTGCAGGTGCACTAGCAAAAAGAATTGTAAATTATGCAAAAGAAGGTGAGCAGGTAATTCAAGGGTCTGACAGTGGTTTTATAAAATTTGGATCCAGAGTTGATGTATACTTACCTATAGGAACAGAGGTTAATGTTTCTTTAAACCAAAAAGTAAGAGGTGGCGAAAGTATTATCGCCAATGTGTAAGTATGACCGATGAGGAATTAAATATCGCCTTTCAAAAGGCTTTTGAAAAAGCCTGCAGTACAAAGATAGAATTACCTCCAGATGTAATGCTTCATTTTTATGCTTACTACAAGCACGCGACACATACCGAAGGATTCTACACTCCTTCTGGTGATAGCGAATTAAGAAACGCTTTCAAACTCAATGCTCTTTTTCAAGTAAAAAACCTAACTACAGAAGAAGCTAAACGTAAATATATTGAGCTAGTAAATAAGTATATTACCGATGTATGATCCATAAAAAAGGCCTTGATCTTAGATCAAAGCCCTTTTCTATTATTCTATATATAGTTTTTCGTATATTATATAATTGAATTCTATTGAAGTCCAGATAAACTAGCTTTTAACGTAGCTATTTTTGCTTCCGCATCAGCTTCTTTTTTACGTTCATTAGCGATCACCTTTTCTGGAGCATTATTTACGAAACGTTCATTTTGAAGTTTTTTCTGTACCGATTTTAAAAATCCTTCGGTATATGCTAATTCTTCGGTTAATTTCTTAATCTCATCTTCCACATTTACAGCACCAGAAATAGGAATAAAATACTCATTTGATTTTACTCTAAAAGAAAGTGCTCCATCTACCTTTTCATCTACATATACTAAAGAGGAAATGTTTCCTAGTTTAGAAATCACCGCATCAAACGTATTCGGAAAGTTTTCACTATTCAATATCGATAACTCTATAGTTTCCTTAAAAGAAATATTCTTGTCTTTACGTATGGTTCTGATACCAGAAATTACATCACTTGCAAAATCAAACGCTGTGATCAGCTCTTCATTAACCGGAATAATTTTTGGCCAATTAGACACAATCAAAGCTTCATCTGTAGTACGTTCTGCTATCTGCTGCCATATCTCTTCCGATATAAAAGGAACAAATGGATGAGAAATTTTCAAATTGTTCTCAAAAATCTCTATAATCTCATTATAAGTTTTAGCATCAATTGGAGATTGATAAGCAGGCTTTACCATTTCTAACAACCAGCTACTGAAATCATCTCTAATTAACTTATAGGTAATCATCAATGCATCACTTATTCGATACTTTGCATACGCATCTTCTAATTCCACCAATGCCTTTTGGAATTTGGCTTTATACCACTCAACAGCAATTCTAGAAGCCTCAGGCTGTTCAATATTGGCATCAACTTTCCATCCGCTAACAAGATTATAAGAACTGTAGATTTTATTTACGAATGATTTTCTTCCTTGATCACAAAGATCTTCATCAAACATTAAATCATTTCCCGCCGGAGAACTCAAAAGCATTCCCACTCTAATTGCATCCGCTCCATATTTATCAATCAAATCCAATGGGTCAGGTGAATTCCCAAGAGATTTAGACATTTTACGTCTTTGTTTATCTCTTACAATCCCTGTAAGGTATACATTAGTAAAAGGTTTCTCTTTTTTGTATTCATAACCTGCAATAATCATTCTTGCCACCCAAAAGAATAGAATCTCTGGAGCAGTAACTAGATCATTCGTTGGATAGTAATAACTGATCTCTTCGTTATCTGGTTCTAAAATTCCATTAAATACACTCATTGGCCATAACCATGAAGAAAACCAAGTATCCAAAGCATCAGGATCTTGTTTTAAATTTTCTTCAGTCAATGCAGTATTACCCGTTTTTTCTTGAGCTAGTAAAACTGCTTCTTGTTTGGTTGCTGCAACTACGAAGTCTTCCTTTCCATCACCATAAAAATATGCTGGAATTTGATGTCCCCACCATAATTGTCTAGAGATATTCCAATCTCTAACATTTTCCATCCAATGGCGATAGGTATTAATAAATTTTTCTGGAACTAGATTTACATCTTTATTCAAAACAGCGTCTAAAGCAGGTTTAGCCAAGCCCTCCATCTTAAGAAACCATTGATCACTCAACTTCGGTTCAATTACAGCTTTTGTACGCTCACTAGTTCCTACTTTATTGAGATGTGTTTCGATTTTTTCAAGTGCACCGAGTTCTTCTAACTCTTTGGCTATTTCTTTTCTTACTACAAACCTATCTTTTCCTTCATAATGTAATCCAAAAGAATTTAAAGTAGCATCATCATTAAAGATATCAATTACTTCAAGTGAATGCTTATCTCCTAACACTTTGTCATTTTGATCATGGCCTGGAGTAACTTTTAAACAACCTGTACCAAACTCCATATCTACATATTCATCTTCAATAATCGGAATGGCTCTATTCGCAATTGGTACAATTGCTTTCTTACCTTTTAAATCCGTGAACCTTTCATCATTAGGATTGATACAAATAGCAGTATCTCCCATAATTGTTTCAGGTCTGGTAGTTGCTATGGTTAAAACATCTTCACTTCCTTCAATTTTATAGTTCAGATAGTAAAGATTCCCTTGCTTTTCTTCATAAATAACTTCTTCATCTGATAAAGTCGTTTTTGCTTCAGGATCCCAATTTACCATTCGGTAGCCTCTATAAATAAGACCTTTGTTATATAGATCTACAAAAACTTTTATTACAGATTCAGACAAATTGTCATCCATGGTAAAGGCAGTTCTTTCCCAATCGCAGGAAGCACCTAATTTTTTAAGTTGCTCTAAGATAATTCCTCCATGTTTATGAGTCCATTCCCAAGCATGCTCTAAGAATTCTTCTCTAGTAAGGTCATTTTTATCAATCCCTTGCTCCTTTAACTTAGCAACTACTTTGGCTTCAGTAGCAATCGATGCATGATCTGTACCAGGAACCCAACAAGCATTATACCCTTTAAGACGTGCTCTTCGAATCAAAACATCTTGTATTGTATTATTGAGCATATGCCCCATATGCAATACTCCTGTTACATTTGGCGGCGGAATAACAATAGTATACGCTTCTCTTTCATCAACTTCAGAATGGAAATAATTATTTTCCATCCAGTAGTTATACCACTTTTCCTCTATTGATTTCGCATCATATTTTCCAGCTAAAGCCATAGTTTGGTCCGATTTTTGGATTTTAGAGTGCAAAAGTAATTATTATATACGACAACTTGAAAGTCTTTTGCAATTTTGAAGTTGGATAAAAAGTAACTACTTTTACACATTATAAAAACCTACGTTATGAAAAATGTAATAATGATTTTATTTGTTGGTTTTCTGGGAATTACCCTAAACGCTCAGGATGCCAAAGCAAAAATCGATTTTAAGACAGAAGTAATTGATTATGGTGAGATTACCAAAGGTAGTGATGGTGTTCGCCAATTTGAATTTACAAATACGGGAAATGCCCCGTTAATTATTTCTAGAGTATATTCGAGTTGTGGGTGTACTATTCCTAAAAAACCGGAAAATCCAATAGCTCCAGGAGAAACTGGATTTATTGAAGTAAAATATGACACAAAACGCGTTGGACCCATCCGAAAATTAATTACTGTGTATTCTAATGCTGAAGAATCTACTAAAGCAATACGAATAACAGGAAGAGTATTAGATGATTCCAAAAGTGTTTTAGAGAAGAAAAATTAATAATTTATTATAACAAACTAAAAAGGCTCTATTATTTGATAGAGCCTTTTTTATATTACTTTTTTAAGATAAAAGGTAAACTTCATTTCTACACCTAAACGTTCTACTTTTATAGAAATCTTCTTTCCTTCTTCAGAATAAAATAAATCATTCAAATCCGAAAGTTGGTAGGAGCTAGCTGGCCTTCCATTAACTTCCAAAACGTTGTCTCCTTTTAACAAGCCTGCCAGAGCTGCTGGAGATTCTGGTCTTACTTCAGTAATTTTATATTCAGGTTCTAAAGAATACACAAATGAACTGGCATCCGCCTTAAGAACGTTTGTGACTATTTTTCCATTATCCCTTATTACAAAGTCTAAAGATGGTCTAGAAGGAGCTTTTCGAATATTATAATCTTTGGCAATTCTTACACCATCGTGCTGTATGGTAAGTCCACTCATATTATAATAAAATGGCTTGTTAAAAAACCTATTCTTTCGATAAGTAATTTTTTTATTCGGATAATCGATAATCAAATTAAATCTTTTCAAAACGCTACCTCCTATGGAACCTTGACGAGATCTTAAGGAAATTCCCTGTATATATAATGAATCAGGAAAAGAGGCTGTTATATCTTTTATTTCGAAATCTCCTATATTCAACCCTTCTACTTTAGTTTTCTTTCCATAGATAACCCCATTAAATCCTGTTCCTAGAAAATCATCAAAAGAATTTTCCGGAACTGTTAACCCAAGATCAGGGTTTTCAAATAACCACAAAGCCGAGCTAGAACCAGAATCTAATAAAAGATTAACATCTACAAGTCCCTTATCAGTTTTATACTTTGCTTTGATCATAGGACGTTTTCTCTTGTTACCTAGATTTAAATCTGACTGATAACATTTTTTACATTTTTTGTAGGTATAAGATGCCGGATTATAAATTTTAATTAGCTGTTTGGAATAATTGATATCAAAAATAAATTTTTTAAAAAAATCATACCCTATGATACCATGAACAGGAAATCCCATCATAGGAGAAAAGTTCATAGACTCATCAAAAATCATATAAACTGTATGATCATCGCTGTAGGTATTACCAATCCTTAATTCATTGTTTGTAGACTTAATAGCTTCTGCTGGTTCTTCATTTCCTAGCCCTCTCAGGTAAATTCTTGAAGCATTTTTAAGCTCTAAGGATTCTCTTTTATCAATACTAAACAATATAGTTGAACCTACTCCAGTATCTAAAATAAACGACAACGGAACACCATTAAGCTCTACCGGTATAATTATGAGATTATTAGCTAAGGTAAATTTAATCTTATCACTAGTTTTTCCTAGTGGCAGCCTAAAACTTTCTTGTGCATTGAAAGTAAATGAAATGAGTAAAAGTAGAATTAGGGTCTTCTCTTTAAGAAAATGATAAAAATCCCGATACAAAATCTCCATTCCGCTAAATATAGAAAAATACTTGAAAATTCCTGATAATAATTAACTTAAATCATAAATAATTTAAGAAATTTACTGCCATTTTATATTATAAATTTCAAAATAATGCCTGTAATATCAAGTAAGGGAAAAGCAATGCCCGAATCTCCGATTCGTAAACTAGCACCTTTTGCAGAAAAAGCAGTAAAAGAAGGAAAGCATATTTTCCATCTAAACATAGGTCAACCTGATATAAAGACACCTGTTGAGGCAATGAATGCTGTTAAAGAGCACACATTAGATGTCTTAGCATATAGCCATTCTGCAGGTTTTGAAAGCTTTAGAAATAAGTTAGCAGGTTATTATGCAAAACATGATATTACAATATCTTCTGAAGATATTTTAATAACAACTGGCGGAAGTGAAGCGTTGATTTTTACGATGGGTAGTATTACGGATCCTGGAGATGAAATTATAGTTCCAGAACCTTTTTATGCTAATTACTATAGTTTTTCTACACAGTCAACCGTTACAGTTGTTCCTGTAATTTCACAAATTGATAATGGCTTTGCTCTGCCTCCTATACAGGATTTTGAAAAACTAATAACCCCTAAAACCAAAGCAATCTTAATTTGTAATCCTGGTAATCCAACAGGTTATTTATATAGCAAGGAAGAAATAAAAGATTTGGCTGAACTCGCTATTAAATATGATTTGTTTTTAATTTCTGATGAAGTTTACAGAGAGTTTGTATATGATAATTCTGAACACTATTCGATTTTACAAGAAAGAAAACTCAATGATCATGCAATTGTAGTGGATTCTGTTTCTAAGAGATACAGTATGTGTGGTGCAAGGATCGGTTGTCTAGTAAGTAAGAATAAGGAGGTCATGGAAACGGCAATGAAATTCGCTCAAGCGAGATTAAGTCCTCCCACATTAGCACAAATAGCAAGTGAAGCTGCACTAGAAGCTCCAGAATCTTATTACAATGATACAGTAGCTAAATATAAAGAGCGAAGAGATACGCTTATAAAAGGTTTACAACAAATACCTGGTGTAAAAGTAGCTACACCACGTGGCGCATTTTATTGTATTGCAGAATTACCTATTGAAGATGCTGATGATTTTGCAAAATGGTTATTGGATGAATTTCATGTGAATAATGAAACTGTTATGTTAGCGCCTGCTTCAGGATTCTATTCAAGTCCTAATCAAGGATTAAATCAGGTTCGAATCGCATATGTACTGAATAGAAGAGATCTTAAAAAGGCAGTGAATATTTTAAAATTAGCATTGGAGAAATACACTCAGAAAAAATCTTTTATTACCGAAGAGGAAAAAGTAAGTTTGTAAAACTATAAATAATCATATCTTTCAACGGATAAACATAGTGTAAACTTAAATTTCTAATTTTTTGAATATAGAATACCATAAATCTCTTAAACAGTACAATACATTTGGAATAGATGTAAAAGCTGAGAAATTCATTACTATCAAATCCGAAGAGGATCTTAATGAAGCCTTATCTTCTTGTAAAAACGATCCTCTTTTTATTCTTAGTGGAGGAAGTAATATGCTGCTAACACAAGATATTAAGGCTACAGTATTCCATATTGCAATAACAGGTATAACAGTTTCAAAAAAAACTGATAATACAGTTTTAGTATCTGCAAACGCTGGAGAGAATTGGCATGATTTTGTGCAATTCTGTATTAATGAAGAGTATGGAGGGCTGGAAAACCTCTCTCTAATCCCAGGATATGTTGGCAGTGCACCAATTCAAAATATTGGAGCGTATGGTGTAGAATTAAAAGATAGTTTTGTGAGTTGCGAAGCAATTCATAAAAATACTAGAGAAAAGAGAATCTTTACAAAAGAAGATTGCGAATTCGGATATCGAAACTCTATTTTTAAAAATAAATTAAAAGGGACTTATATTATTACCAAAGTAACTTTTGAATTAACAACAGCAAACCATCTGTTAAATACCAGTTATGGAGCTATTGAGTTGGCTTTACAAGATAAAAATTGCATAAAACCTACAATTAAAGATATTTCGGAAGCAGTTATTGCTATTAGAAAAAGTAAACTACCTGATCCAAAAGAAATAGGAAATAGCGGTAGTTTTTTTAAAAATCCTGTTATTTCTTCAACATCCTTTATTAATTTAAAAAATACTTATCCAACTATTCCCTCCTATAAAATAGATGATGAAAACATAAAAGTTCCTGCCGGATGGCTTATAGAACAATGTGGTTTTAAGGGTAAGCGTTTTGGTGATGCAGGTGTTCATGATAAACAGGCATTAGTTTTAGTAAATCATAATAATGCTACAGGACAAGAAATATTTGAGCTTTCTTTAAAAATAAAACAAACCGTTAAGGAAAAATTCGACATCTCTTTAGAAACCGAAGTGAATATCATAAAGTAATCAAAATCATTATATTTTAAAGAAATTCTAATTTTTCAAAAATCACATTTTTAGCTGTTTTTTCTTCTTATCTTTGCATAAAAATAAGGAAAGTATTAAGTTATGAAATTAGTATTGCTTACCGTTGCTCTTTTGCTGGTCGCTTTTGCAGGAATTGCAATTAAATTATGGGCTAAAAAAGATGGAAAATTTGCTGGAACTTGTGCAAGTCAAAGTCCTTTCTTGAATAAAGAAGGAGAGTCATGTTCTCTTTGTGGTAAGACTCCTGACCAATATGCTACTTGCAGTGATACAGAGCACGGAAAATAAGTAGCCGCTATTTCTTCTCAAAAACACTTCATTGGAAAAAGAATCCTTAACGCTATCAGAGCATATCAAAAAGGCTAAAGAAGGCAAACAAGCATCCTTTAATTATTTATTGGATACTTTTTGGAATGATGTATTCAATTTTCAACTCAAAAGAACTAACAATGAGTATGAATCTGAAGATATTACAATTCAAAGTTTCTCCAAAGCATTTGATAAAATAGACACCTTTAAGGAAGAATATAATTTCAAAACCTGGATAATTCAGATATCAAAAAATATCCATATTGACTTATTGAGAAAGAAAAACGCTTCTATACGCTCGAAAACAACTACGGATGCTGATGATGCGGTTTATAAAATTATTGATGATACTCCAACTCCTGAAGATAAATTAATAACTGAACAAAATCTTGCTCAACTGCTTCGATTCATAAAACAATTAAAACCACATTATCAAGAAGTTATCAATCTTCGATATTTTCAAGAATTAAGTTATAAGGAAATTTCTGAAGTACTAGAAGAACCTATGAACAATGTCAAGGTTAAATTATTAAGAGCCCGAAAACTATTAGCTGAAATAATCACAAACAAAAAAAAGAATTAATCCACCCATAAAACCGATTAATTCTTTTTTGTAGCTACAATAAATCACTTGTATTATCTGAGACTAAAAGTCGAGATTCTTTTTAATACTCCATGTAAAGGTTCAATCCACTTATCATTAATCTTTTTATCATACTTGATAAACTTTTGAACCAGACCTTTTGGAGCTGATATTTCTTTTTCAATCCCGGTTATATTAATAAACTTCTGATTACTAATTAACCATTTTTCTACGCGTTTTCTGTTTTTTTGCAGTTGTTTCTGTTGTTCTAATTCTTCTGTTGACATTTTTAATTGGTTTTTTAACTTTTTTTTAATGAATAAAAAATGGGGTTAAGCTAATTTTAACCATGACCTAAAGTATTTCTACTAAAAATTATGTACATCAAAAATAGGAAAAGAATTTATATAAAGCTATAAAAACCTCAATAAAATTACGGTTTTACCATAATTTTAATAAGAATAAATCCCTCAAAATCCTAAAATCTTAAAACTAAAAATAGTTTAAAACACTGATTTACAGATTATAACAATATTTTCAAAGACCATAATTTTCGGCAACTAGTTAGCATAAAATTTCTCTCTTTTTTTACCCAAAAATTCCCTTTGGGTAGTTTTGAGAAGAATTTAATCCTTAATATAGTATTAACAGAAAACATACTCAATAATTGTATAGAATAAATTTTTAGACACAACATCTAACCTCTTGTAAAGACCAGAAAATAATCTACTTCTTATATACTTTCAAATTTTACATTCCTCCATACAAAGTCTCAAGAAAATCAAAAACCTTATTTTAATAGGAGCTTTCTTCGTATTTTTGCTTAAAATATTGCAGAGTATGAATAATGATGTTGCTACTGTAGCACCTCCTAAAGGAAAACCAAAATGGCTACGAGTAAAGTTACCTACAGGGAAAAAATATACAGAACTTAGAGGATTAGTAGATAAATATAACCTTCATACTATATGTACTTCGGGGAGCTGCCCAAATATGGGAGAGTGTTGGAGCGAAGGAACTGCCACTTTCATGATCCTTGGTAACATCTGTACAAGATCTTGCGGATTTTGTGGTGTTAAAACTGGGAGACCTGAAACGGTAGACTGGGAAGAGCCGGAAAAAGTAGCTAGATCCATTAAATTAATGAATATTAAACATGCTGTTATTACCTCAGTAGATCGAGATGATTTAGCAGATGGAGGTTCAATTATATGGTCGGAAACGATTCAAGCCATTCGTAGAATGAACCCCAATACTACTCTAGAAACACTTATTCCTGATTTTCAAGGAAAAACAAAAAACATTGATAGAATCGTAGCTGTAAAACCAGAAGTTGTTTCTCATAACATGGAAACTGTCAAAAGGCTTACAAGAGAAGTTCGTATCCAAGCAAAATATGAACAAAGCTTACAAGTATTAAAATACTTAAAAGATAACGGTATTAATCGTACTAAAAGTGGCATCATGCTAGGCTTAGGCGAAACAGAAGATGAAGTTATCCAAGTTCTTAAAGATCTAAGAGCGGTAAATTTAGACATTGTTACTATAGGTCAATATTTACAACCAAGTAAGARACATTTACCAGTAAAACAGTTCATTACTCCTGATCAATTTAAGAAATACGAAGAAATTGGATTAGAGATGGGATTTAGACATGTAGAAAGTGGTGCGCTAGTTCGTTCTTCGTATAAAGCTCAAAAACACCTTACATAAAACTCGTTCTATACTAAGTATTAATTAATGAATACACCCATTAGAATAGCCATTAACGGATTTGGAAGAATTGGTCGTAATCTTTTTAGACTTTTAATACACAATCCTAGTATTGATGTAGTTGCTATAAATGATCTTGCTGATAGTAAAACACTTAGTCATTTACTAAAATATGATAGTATACATGGAGTTTTGAAAGAAAATATATCATATTCTGATGATCATATTTTAGTGGAAGATACTTCGATTCCTTTACTCAATAAAAAACATCCTATCGACTGTGACTGGAAAAGTTATAATGTAGATATCGTAATAGAAGCAACTGGGAAGTTCAAGACTAAAGCAATGGCGATGGATCATATTACTGCTGGAGCAAAAAAAGTAATCCTTTCTGCTCCTCCTTTGGAAGATTCTATTAAAACCATTGTACTGGGCGTAAATGATCATTTAATTGATGGTACAGAAACTATTATCTCAAATGCTTCTTGTACTACCAATAATGCTGCACCTATGATCAAAGTAATTGATGAGCTTTGTGGAATTGAGCAAGCATATATTACTACGATTCATAGTTACACTACAGACCAAAGTTTACATGATCAGCCACATAGAGATTTAAGACGTGCAAGAGCAGCTAGTCAGTCCATCGTACCTACTACTACCGGAGCAGCAAAAGCGCTTACTAAAGTTTTTCCTAAATTAAGTAATGTTATTGGTGGATGCGGAATTAGAGTTCCTGTTCCTGATGGATCTCTTACTGATATTACTTTCAACGTAAAAAAAGAAACTTCTATAGAAGAAATAAATAATGCCTTTAAAAAAGCCTCTTCTACCAACCTAAAAGGCATTTTAGCATATACAGAAGACCCAATAGTATCGGTAGACATCCTTGGCAATTCACATTCTTGTCTGTTTGATTCTCTCATGACTTCTGTTATTGGAAAAATGGTAAAAATCATAGGATGGTATGACAATGAAATAGGATATAGTAACAGAATAATAGATTTAATTATTAACATTTCTAAGAAATAACTATATTAGTTGAGTCATATTGAGGAAAATGCCTATCCAAATCAAACATTTTATACTTATAATATTACTTAGTTGTTACTTCAAAACCTTTTCACAAGTAGAAGGAATTGAACAAAACACTCAAGTCAAAGATTCTATTGAAAATTACCTTACCAAAGCTTCAGAAGCCATAAATACAGATCAATTGGCTACTGCGTTACACAATATAACACAAGCAAAAGAACTAGCTATTGCTCATCAGGATCAAACTTATAGCGCGAAAGCTAATCGTGTATTAGCCGAGTTATATTTAGAACTTGGTGATCTAAAAAGTGCCAAAGAGCAAATAATAAAAGCTATAAAAATCCAAACAGAGCAAGGAGATGAAAATGGTTTGGGCAATTCTTATAATGTTTGCGGAGCAATTCTTACGAAGGAAAAAGATTTTGAAACAGCAAAGAAACACTTAGATTTAGCTTCATCCTTAATAGAAAAAAACAATATCAAAGTTTTAGAAGGCCCTTTAAAAATTAATTTTGGACTTCTTTCGATAGCAATGAATGAGCCAGAAGCAGCTATAGAACATTTTAATAGCGGTCTACCTAAAATTGAATCCCTTAATCAATCTTATTATAAGGCCAAACTTTATATAGGTAAAGCTAAAGCTCAAATGATGATAGGCCTACTAGATGATGCTGTAGCGACAAATGAGCTAGCTATGCAGATTGGATCAGAGATGGGATATTTTGAAATACAATCTGAAAGTTTTGAACTATACAGTCAGATCTATCAGGAAAAAGGAGAATTCGAAACGTCCTTAACTAATTTAAGATCACACCAAAAAATTAAAGATTCTCTGTTTAGTATCAATAAAGAAATTATTGCTCAAGAAGCAGGAGCTAAACTAAATCTGGAGGATGATAAGTTCGAAATTGAAGAACTTAAAGAAGAAAACAAACAACAACAGAAATCCTTAAAACTTGGTAGGCTTACAACGATTTTGAGTATTGCGCTGATTACCATCTTATCACTGCTAACACTTTCGTTATATAAAAACAATAATCTAAGAGCTAGAGCGAATGAATTACTCCAAAATAAAAACACAGAACTTATTCTAGCTAAGGAAAATGCAGAACGTGCTAGTGAGGCCAAGGTTCAATTTTTATCTACAATAACTCATGAACTTAGAACTCCTCTATATGCGGTTACTGGTCTGACACACTTGCTACTTGAAGAAAGCCCAACTCCAAACCAAAAAGAACATTTGAACTCCTTAAAATTCTCTGGAGAATATTTACTTTCTTTAATCAATAATATTTTAGACCTCAATAAATTAGAAGCTAATAAAGTAGAGATCGAAAACACTTCTTTTAATTTACAGAAAAGAATTAATGATGTTTTAATAGCTTTAGGAAAATCTGCTAAAGACCGAAACAATAAATTGCATTACGATTTTGACAAATCTATTCCTGCTAAGCTCAAAGGTGATCCTCTAAAAATTTCACAGATTTTAATTAATTTAATAGGAAACTCTATTAAATTCACGCAAAATGGTGATATCTGGATTAAAGTAAAAATGATAAACCGGATTGAGAATAAAGTCTTTCTTCATTTTGAAATAAAAGATAATGGAGTTGGTATTTCAGACAAAAAGCAACAAAGTATTTTTGAAAACTTTACACAAGGATCTGTTCAAATCAACAGAAAATTTGGAGGTACAGGTCTAGGTTTATCGATTGTTAAGAATCTACTTTCATTAATGGATAGTGAAATCAAACTGGAAAGTGAACTTGGACAAGGATCTAGATTTCATTTTGACCTTAAATTTGAAGTTTTTGAAGATGTGGTTTCTAATTATCAGGAAGAGGCTAAAAAAATTGACTATAGTGTGATGGTGGACAAAAAAGTCCTTGTAGTAGAGGACAATAAGATCAACCAGCTTATTACTCGAAAGATTTTAGAAAAAAATAAGATGATTTGCGACGTAGCTGATAATGGAGACATCGCTATAAACAAAACAAAAAATAACGACTTTGATCTAATTCTTATGGATATCCATATGCCTGGAATAAGTGGAATTGAAGCTACCAAACAAATCAGAGAATTCAATACAGAAATCCCTATTGTTGCGCTTACAGCGGTAACTTTAGATGATAATCTTGATGAATTTTATCATAATGGCTTTAATGATATTATTCCTAAGCCTTACAAAACAGAAGAGTTCTTTACAAAACTCCACAAAGCATTGTCTAAAAAACAAACGACTTCTTAACAGTTTGGCACATATATTGGTATAATACAACCATGAATAGAAATCTATTCTTTGTTGAGTTAGCCAAAATATATAAATGAGATCTTTTACGAGATCTCATTTTTTATATAAGAAAATATACGCTCCTTAAACTTTTCCTTTCCATCAACAAATGACATTTCCATAGGCTGATACCAAAGTGTTTCTTTAGAGAAATCAGATGCTAATCTCACATAATCCTTTTCTGTAGTTATCATAAGAGATTGCTTTTTTAAATGATCGAGGTCTTTTTCAGTAAAATGATGATGATCTGGATAATCAATATGAGAAAACGCTAATCCCAATGAGGTATAATAATCCAAAAGAGGTTTGGGATTGGCTATTCCTGTAACCAAAGTAAACGGAGTACCTAATAAACTCTCAATAGATCTATGTTCTCTTCCATTAGTAACAAAATCTCCATAATTTATCGTAGCAAATAAAACCAATTGAGAAGCATTTACTTTCAACTTATTTTTTATTAATAATTGCTCTTCTTTAGAAATATTATTTGGACATTTTGTGACTATGATGATTTCTGCCCTATCTGCTCCACTACGTGGTTCTCTTAAATTACCTGTTGGCAATACAATATCATCACAATAGAGATCATAATATGGTGTCAACAAAATATATAAACCTGCCTTTACCTTTCGATGTTGAAAAGCATCATCTAACAAAATAACTTCTGGACTAGGTTCTTGTGTTTTTAGATTTGCTATTCCATTACGTCTATCAGCATCTACAGCTACATAAACATTTGGGAACTTCTTTTTAAACTGTAAAGGCTCATCCCCCACTTCCTTAGCAGTAGCATCAATATGCACTAATTGAAAACCTTTAGTTTCTCTTTTATAACCTCTGCTCAAAGTAGCGAGTTGCACTTGATTTTTTAACAACCGAATAAGATACTCAATCATCGGAGATTTACCAGTACCACCAACACTCAGGTTTCCAACAGCGATAACTGGAAAATCATACACAGAAGATTTTTTAATTCCAATATCATATAGTCTATTTCGTAACCAAGTTATCAAATAATAAATTGGTACAATTGGTAAAAGTATTTTTCTTAGGAAATTCAAAAGGATAAAATGCTATATCTAATTCATATTATTACAAAAGCAAATGTATAAAACGAAACAAGGCATCACAAAATTTTTAAAAATATCCTACAATTTAAACAACTTGTATACTTAGAAATTATAGCAAGATTATAACTCAATCAAACTTTGATTATGCTAAAACTTTTTTTTACTTTCAAACTATATTTAAAAAACACATTTCAATGCAAATTAAAGAGGTCATACAACACCTTGAAAACTTAGCCCCAACAGCATATGCGGAAGGTTTTGATAACGTAGGATTATTAGTAGGAGATAAAAACACAACGGTTACTGGAATCCTCGTAACACTAGACACTTTAGAAATAATCGTAGATGAGGCTATTGAAAAAAATTGCAATCTAATTGTTAGTTTTCACCCAATTGTTTTTAAAGGCATCAAAAAGTTTAACGGTAGTAATTATGTAGAACGAGTTGTGATGAAAGCTATCAAACATGACATAGCTATTTTTGCCATTCACACAGCACTCGACAATGCTTCAAATGGTGTGAATAATATGATATGCGAGCAATTAGAGCTAATCAATAGAAAGATCCTTATTCCTCAAAGTGATACTATAAAAAAATTAGTCACTTTTGCTCCAAAAAAGGAAGCAGCATCATTGCGATCTAAATTGTTTGAAGCTGGAGCAGGTACCATAGGAAATTATGACAATTGTAGTTTTTCATCTGATGGAATAGGTACTTTCCGAGCCTTGGAAGCCGCAAATCCATCAATTGGAAAAAAAGGTGAAACACACACCGAAAAAGAAATACAAATACAAGTCACATACGCTAAACATAATGAGAGCAAAATTCTAAAGGCCTTATTTGAAAATCATTCTTATGAAGAAGTAGCCTATGAAGTTACAACTTTAGAAAATCGCAATCAACAAATCGGAATGGGAATGATCGGAGAACTTCCAGAAGAACTAGATGAAATTAGCTTTTTAAAGCATCTTAAAACCGTATTTAAAACAGGATGTGTGCGGCATTCTGCTTTATTAGGAAAACCGATTAAAAAAGTAGCTGTTTTAGGTGGAAGCGGCAGCTTTGCTATTAGAAATGCCCAACAAGCTGGAGCTGATATTTTTATTACCGCAGACCTAAAATATCATCAATTTTACGAAGCAGAAAATAAATTAATTTTAGCAGATATTGGTCATTATGAAAGCGAACAATACACAAAAAACTTAATTGTTAGCTATCTTAGAAAAAAAATCAGTAATTTTGCAATCATTTTATCGGATAAAAACACCAATCCAATTCAATACATATAAAACATGGCAAAGAAAGAAGTTACTGTTGAGCAAAAATTAAGAGCATTATATGATTTGCAATTAATTGACTCTAGAGTTGATGAGATCAGAAATGTACGTGGAGAACTTCCATTAGAAGTAGAAGATCTTGAAGATGAGGTAGCCGGATTAAACAAAAGATTAGAAAAACTAAATACAGATCTTGAAAATATCGATGATGGAATCAAGACTAAAAAGAATCTAATTGAAGAAGCAAAATCCTTAATCAAAAAATACGGAGAGCAGCAAAAAAATGTACGTAACAATCGTGAGTACAACTCTCTAAGTAAAGAAATAGAGTTTCAAGAATTAGAAATTCAATTATCTGAAAAGCATATTAAGGAATTTAAAGCTCAAATCGTTCAGAAAAACGAAATTATTGACCAAACAAAAGGTCGTCTAGCGGAAAGAAATAAACATCTTGCTCATAAAAAAGGTGAATTAGACGCTATCTTAGCTGAGACCGAAAAAGAAGAACAAGCATTAATAGCTAAATCTGAAGATTTCCAGAATAACATCGAAGAACGATTGGTTGCAGCCTACAAAAGAATAAGAACGAATGTAAAAAATGGTTTAGCTGTTGTACCGATTGAGCGTGGAGCTTCTGGTGGTTCATTCTTTACAATTCCACCTCAAGTACAGATGGAAATTGCTTCACGAAAAAAGATCATTACTGATGAGCATAGTGGTCGTATCTTAGTAGATCAAGCTTTAGCGCAAGAAGAAAAAGAAAAAATGGAAGCTTTATTTGCAAAGCTATCTTAAATTCATTTCATAAAAATAGAAACAAAAGCCTCGGAAATTTCTGAGGCTTTTCTATTTTTAGAAATCATCACTCAAAAGAACACAAAAGAATTTAGTGATAAGCACATCCTATACATCACAATACAACACCATGCAAAATGAACTAACCAATAAAATCCTAATAATTGGCAGTGTTTGGCCAGAGCCGAATTCTTCAGCTGCAGGCATAAGAATGCTGCAGCTCTTACAATTATTTGTATCCAAACAATGGAAAGTTACGTTTGCAAGCACTGCTTCAGAAAGCGAACATATGCTTGATATAGAAGTTTTAGGAATTACCAAAGAAATAGTTTTAATTAATGATGATAGCTTTGATAATTTCATACAATCACTTCAACCTAATATTGTTTTATTTGACCGATTCATGATTGAAGAGCAATTTGGATGGAGAGTCAGTAAACATCTTCCAAATGCCATTAAAATACTAAATACAGAAGATCTTCATAGTTTAAGAAAGACTAGAGCAAATGCATTTAAGAACGGAAAAGATTTTCACTTTTCAGATTTAAAGAAAAATGATATTACAAAAAGAGAAATCGCAAGTATCTACCGTTGTGATCTTTCACTAATTATCTCTGATATTGAAACAAACATCTTAGAAACACATTTTAATATACCTAAAGAACTATTACTATATATACCATTTCTTTTCGAAAGTATAAATTCTGACATTACCGAAAGCTGGCCAAAATACGAACAAAGAAGTCATTTCATGACCATCGGTAATTTCCGACATGAGCCTAATTGGAATAGCATTTTATACCTAAAAGAAATTATCTGGCCATTAATCAAAAAACAACTACCTAAAGCTGAACTTCATATCTATGGTGCATATCCTCCACCAAAAGCTATACAATTAAACAATCCCAAACAAGGGTTTATTATTAAAGGATGGACCAAAAACTCCAAAGAAGTTATGAAAAAAGCAAGAGTATGCTTAGCGCCATTACGTTTTGGAGCGGGAATTAAAGGGAAACTAGCAGAAGCAATGCTTTGTGGCACCCCAAGTATCACAACCGAAATTGGCGCAGAAGGAATGCTAGACGAAGAAATGGATTGGAATGGTTTTATCAAAAACAATCCGGAAGATTTCGCAAAAGCAGCTGTTACTTTATATAACAATAAAGATATTTGGAATCAGGCACAGCAAAACGGAATTGCAATTATTAACACTCGGTTTAAAAAGGACAAATTCTGTACACAGTTGATAGAAACCATTGAAAACATTCAAAAGAATTTAGAACCTCACCGTTCTTCTAATTTTATAGGTGCAATGTTACAATATCACACAATGAGAAGTACAGAGTTCATGTCTAAATGGATAGAAGCAAAAAACAAAACTACCTAATCATCTAATACCACCGCAAAAATTTGAAAACAAAAAGAGCCTCTTCAAAAATGAAGAGGCTGACATTTCTTTTAAGAATTCTCTTTTAATTAAAGAGCAGCTACGTGTTTAGCTAATTTTGACTTTAAGTTAGCCGCTTTATTATCATGGATAATATTACGCTTAGCTAATCTATCAATCATAGAAACTACAGAAGGAAACAAAGCTTCAGCTTCTTTCTTATCAGCTTCACGTAACTTCTTGATAGCATTACGTGTAGTTTTATGCTGATATTTGTTTCTAAGACGCTTAGWCTCACTATTTCTGATTCTCTTTAATGCTGACTTATGATTTGCCATCTTTTCTTTATTAAATTTCTTTCTTCTAAAATCGTAGCCCGTAGGGGAATCGAACCCCTCTTACCAGGATGAAAACCTGGCGTCCTAGCCGATAGACGAACGGGCCATAGTTGTTTGCCTAATTGCGGATGCAAAAATACAACTATTTTTTAATGGCGCAAGTGTTATTTTATTTTTTTCTAAAATTAATATGCTTTTGCAAATAACACTCTTACTTTAGAAGGGTTTCCAGTGTATACACAAACCCCACTTTCTTCCTTCGCATCAAAAGGAATACAACGTATTGTCGCCTTTGTCAACTCTTTAATCTTTTGCTCTGTTTCTGGAGTACCATCCCAATGAGCGGATAAGAAACCTCCTTTATTTTCTAAAACTTCTTTAAACTCTTCAAAAGAATTTACCTCTGTAATATGTTCATCTCTATATTGAGTCGCTTTCTGATGTAAACTATCTTGAATTTCGTTTAATAGGTTTTCTATAGTATTGACTACTTCATCCTTTTTCACAAATTGTTTTGATAATGTATCACGTCGAGCCAGCTCCACAGTTCCTTTTTCTAGATCTTTAGGACCTATTGCGATCCTCAAAGGAACTCCTTGTAATTCATACTGCGCAAACTTAGCTCCTGGTCGATGTGTATCTCTATTATCAAATTTTACAGAAATCCCTTTAGCCCTTAGATCATTTACTAATTCATTCGCTACTTCTGAAATCTGATTCAATTGCTCCTCTCCTTTATATATTGGAACAATCACTACCTGAATTGGCGCTAAATTAGGTGGTAAAACCAACCCATTATCATCACTATGCGTCATAATCAAAGCTCCCATTAGTCTAGTAGAAACTCCCCATGACGTTGCCCAAACATAATCAAGTTTTCCTTCTTTTGAAGTAAATTTTACATCAAAAGCTTTAGCAAAATTTTGACCTAAAAAGTGAGAAGTTCCAGCTTGCAAAGCCTTTCCATCTTGCATCAATGCCTCGATACAATACGTATCCTCTGCTCCTGCAAAACGCTCACTCTCTGTTTTTCTACCTTTGACAACAGGAATTGCCATGAAATTTTCTACAAAATCTGCATATACATTGTTCATTTGCTCAGTTTCTGCAATCGCTTCAGTTCTTGTTTCATGAGCAGTATGTCCTTCTTGCCATAGAAATTCAGCTGTTCTCAAAAACAAACGGGTTCTCATCTCCCATCGTACTACATTTGCCCATTGGTTTACTAGTATTGGTAAATCTCTATAGGATTGAATCCAACCTTTATATGTATTCCATATAATTGCTTCCGAAGTTGGACGAACTATCAACTCTTCCTCTAATTTTGCTTTAGGATCCACAATTAATTTTGAAGCATCATCTGGATTTGTTTTCAATCGATAATGTGTTACTACAGCACATTCTTTTGCAAATCCTTCAGCATTTTTTTCTTCCGCTTCAAACAAACTTTTAGGGACAAAAAGAGGAAAATATGCGTTTTGGTGACCTGTTTCCTTAAATTTTTTATCTAATTCAGCCTGCATTTTCTCCCAAATCGCATACCCATAGGGCTTAATTACCATACACCCTCTTACAGCTGAATTCTCAGCTAAATCAGCCTTTACGACCAATTCGTTATACCATTTTGAATAATCTTCACTACGTTTCGTTAGATTTTTGCTCATAACTTGCTATTTGGCACAAATGTTGTGACTTTGTTAAATAAAAAATAGTTAGCGCAAAACTAACTAAATTTGTATTGTTCAACAATAAAATAAGGAGATATGCGACTTAAAAATTATTTTCAAAGAAATGGAGCTATGGGGACTTTCCTGATAGCCTCTTTACTTATGTTGACATCTTGTGGCTCGTATGAATATGTATCGTATGATGATGGTATTTATGGTGAAGCAAGAAGCCAAAGGAACTATGAACCAAGACCAACTGCAACCACAACTCAATCAAATTCAAACTATTATTCTAATTATTTTTCAGAAAAATCTGCTCAGATTGATAACGCAATCGAACAAGATGCAATTTTTACTGATGTTGATTCTTATTCTAGCGAAAATTACGATCCATCTGACACAACCAGTGTAGCATTAAATTATGAAGGTGGACAACCTTCTTGGGGTAGTGACTCAGATGAAGTATCCATAAACATTATTAATACTGGATGGAATGCCGGTTGGGGTCCTGGATTTGGATGGGGATGGAACAACTGGGGATGGAATGCCGGTTGGGGTCC
>NZ_WEKL01000027.1 GCF_019295435.1 Aquimarina litoralis | reverse complement strand
TAGTAAATAGCTTCTTGTATTTTATATATTTAAATCAATATGTCAACAATATTATGTTAGTATTGAGTACAAAGTAGTGAGTAGTTAGATGTGTGAAAAATCTAATATCTCAATACTCAGTACTGAATACTCAGATACTAATAAAAGTTTAAGGTGGTTATAGCATCGGGGCTCACCTCTTACCATTCCGAACAGAGAAGTTAAGCCCGTTAGCGCCAATGGTACTGCAATCGTGGGAGAGTAGGTCGCCGCCTTCCTTGAAGACCCTTCATTATCAAAATGAAGGGTTTTTTTATGCACTAAATTTATGGAATAGCTATATGAATGGAACCAAGTCAATGGAGTTAAAATCAGTTATAGAATAACTTATATCAATTGTTGATGCCATTTTTAAGTGGTTAACTCATGATGGATTTTATTAAAAAGGTTATTAGTGAATGAATGATTAATTAGTTGAATGTTGTATAGACTGGAGGTTTATTGTAGCACTATTTTATAAGGTTTGTAGAAGTAAAGTATCGATGTTTTAGCTAACTATATTTTAGAAGTATTGATAGTATTGGATGTATTCTTTTGATTATCAATAATGCATCTAGGTAAAAACCCCAAACTGAATTACAACTCGGGGTTTTAGATAGAGAATATTAACCAATGTTAATACTGTTATTTCTAAAAAGCTTTTATTTATGACGCCTTAGAAATTTTACCATTTAGATTCGTTTCAATTTTATTGAAAAACTCTTCGTTTTTATAAGGTTTTCTTAGAAAGTCATTGAAACCAGAATTTGGATCTAAAATCGCTTGTACTGTATCTTGAGTATCGGAAGCTGTTAGGGCAATAATTGGAACGGTAGGATTAAACTGTCTTATTATTTTAGTGGCTTCCATACCTCCCATGTTTGGCATATTTAAATCCATCAAAATAAGGTCGTAATCATTTTCTTTTACCATTTGAGTAGCAATAAGACCATCATCTGCTATTTGCGAATGGTATCCTTTGGTTTTAAGTACGTTTTGAGTAACGATTTGATTTATTTTATTATCTTCTACGATAAGAATAGTATAATCTTCTTCATTTAATAATGGAATACAATCTTTAGTAGCTTTATTTTCAGTTGTATTTATATTGGCTGAATCAATTTCAAAACCGATAGTAAAATAAAAAGTAGTTCCTTCTCCAGGAGCACTCTTGATTTTTATATCTCCTCCATGAAGGTTTACTAGGTTTTTTACAATATTTAGGCCTAACCCTGTTCCTGTGGTATGATCTTTAGAATCAGCTTGTGAGAATTTTTCAAATATTATTTCTTGTTTATCCAAAGGAATTCCTCTTCCATCATCTTTTATTTCGAATGTAATGTCCACGTTGTTATTCTTGATAACTGGATTTTTGAAATTTAACCAAATATTACCCTTCTTTGTAAATTTATTGGCATTACTAATTAAATTAATGAAAATTTGCGATAACCTCACTTGGTCTCCTATCAGATAATGAGGAATATTTTTGTCAAAATTAAGATGTAAAGTATTGCCATTTTTGTCAGCTTGATATTCAAAAGAGTTTTTAATATCGTCAGCTAAACTTTTAATATTATATGATGACTCGTCCAAACTAATTTCGTAAGATTCCATTTTAGTAACCTGTAGGACATCATTGATAAGGTTTAAAAGGTGATCCGCAGAAAACYTCATGAGCTTAATAAATTTATGATTTTCTTCATCTTTGATTCTGTCCATTAGAATTGAAGATAGACCTACAACACCATATAAAGGTGTTCTAAGTTCATGACTAACGGTAGAAATAAATTTTGTCTTAACTGCGGCAAGTCTATCCGATTTTTCTTTTGATATTTTTAACTCCTTATTTCTTATTGCTAGAGACTCACCAAGAACTTTTGTTTTTCTATGGTTATAGATAAAGAAACAAAATAGTATAAGACATAATATAAGTAATGATAAAGTAAAAATTGAGATTTTTTGGGATTGTTTTGCTTTTTCAGTTTGTATAGTGTTATTCTTATTACTTACTACTAATTGCTCTTTAAATTGATTATTGTCTAATTTTTCTATTTCTAATGCAGTTTCGTGATGTTTTGTATATTTTTTTAGAATGACATATGCTCTATCTTGTCGTCCAAGTTTCACTAATAAATCCTCGTATTTTTTGTATACAGTCATCGCCTGTCTAAACATTTTGTTTTTTTCAGCTATTGTAGCTGCCTTTTCAAAATATCTAATAGCGTTGCTGTAATTTTTATGAATCATAAAATATTCACCAAATCTTGTATATGTAGTGAGTAGGTTAACCGGATTTTGAGTATCTCTGGTGAAGTACTTTTGACATTTTTCCAATAAGCTATAGGCTTTTCTATAATTTCTTGTTTTTAAATAGATATTAGCAAGATTTAGTTCGACAACATGTCTGGAGTGTTTGTCTAAATCTTCTGAACTCTTGTAAATTTGTTTGATTCTTTTTAGAGCTCTACCTGGTTTATTGAAACCTTCTAGATATACTAAAGCAATGTTATTATTAACCTCAATCGTAAGTTCTGAATGTCCTTTCAGCTCTGTTATGTATAACTCCGCTACTTTATATTCTTTTAAAGCATTTTTATATTCTTTATTTGAGAAGTAAATTTCACCAAGGAGATTATAGGCGTATCCTTTCAGGTAATATTCTTGTTGAGGATTAAACTTTGAAGAAACATCAATAATTCTTTCAATTACCATAACACCATTGGCTCTTCCAATGGAGCTTAGATGCTCTTCAGTATCGGTAATGGTGCAAATCAATTCAGAAAATGACATTTCTTCATATTGGTTTGCGTATGTCTTAGAAAAAAATAGGTTAATGCATAGGAAACATATAAAATACGGGGCTATTTTAATACTTTTCATTATTTAATACAGGTTTTGGGGCAATCAAATATATGCAAAAAAAAGATAATTAACGGTTTAAAAGCTAATTAAATACGGTTAAAGTGTAATTTAATTTGTTTTAACTTAATTAAAACAAGTGAATTCTTACTTAAGGGGAATATTTTTTTATGTGTGATTAAAAAAAATAATCACTTTCTTATTTTTGTGAGGTATGAAAAAACAAACCTCTTTAGAAGAAAAATGGAATTGGATTAGTCATGGATTAGGGTTCTTGCTTGCTATTGTAGGGTTATTTTTATTGCTAATTTTTGATACTAATAAAACTGCTTATAGTAAATTTTCAATAATTACTTATGCCATTTCCTTGATCGTACTATATTTTTCCTCTTCTATGTATCATTATGTAGTGGATACTCGACTTAAGAGTAGGTTTAGAGTTATGGATCATATAGGTATTTATTTATTAATTGCTGGAACCTATACTCCTGTAACACTAATAGCTTTGATTAACGGTAAAGGATGGTTTCTTTTTATTTTGGTTTGGTCATTTGCTTTTTTAGGATCAGTTCTTAAGTTATTTTATACAGGTAAATTTGAATTCGTTTCTGTTCTTCTTTATTTGATTATGGGGTGGTTAATTGTTTTAGATTTTTCAAGATTGACTGATATAGTAGGATCAGCTGGAATTTCATATCTAATTTATGGGGGCTTAGCTTATACCATTGGAATAATCTTTTATGCTTTAAAAAGGCTGAAATTTAATCATGTGATATGGCATTTTTTTGTGTTAGGAGGAAGCATTTTTCACTTTATCTTTATTTGGAAATATGTTATTTAATAATACCATACTAGAGAATTTTGTAAAACCCTAATATGGTATTTTATTGGTTATCTATCCTCTACATCCACGTATTACACCAAAAACATAGTCATCTGCAGCTTCGTTAAATTCATCTCCGCAGTTGCGATCACTACTTCCACCGCTGGCATTATTTACATTGCTACATTGATCATGGTCCATACAGTCTTTAGTCCAAGCACTCGGAATCCACCATCTTCCACAATCTGCACCGCATCTTCCCATACAGCCATAGTTTCTTCTTGGTTTACTTCCGACTTTTACCCGATCTCTATGGTTTCCATTGGAATCGTCGTATTCTGCCGTTACATAAGTATTCTTTCGTATACAAGTAATTCCCTCATTTCTACTTTTTAGATTTGTAGAATTTGATGATGAATGGATATTTCTTTTTTTATAAACATATCCGATTGGTGACTTACCCCAATATTCCATTAGTGTTAATAAAGTATACTCAGCCATAGAAATGTCTCCTTTTTTGGTATCTAACAAATATTCGGAGATTATTTTTCCTGTGTTTAACAACGCTTCCTTTTGAGATTCGGAGAAATTGTTATCATGTCCATTAATGCTAATGTCCTCATTTTCGAAATTAATAAAGGCTTCAATATCCATTTTATCAATGGATATCAATACTTTATACTGTAGTTCAGATAATGCTTTGACAGAATAATTGATGGTACTATTATTTGTATTGAATTTACCAGAAAAATTATCATCATTCTGTACTTCAAGACCAATTTCTTGAGCTTTTGGAGAGACGTTTTCATGAGTACATTGAATGCATACAAATGCACATAGCAATAAAGCTATGGAGTTAACATAGTTTTTCATAATTATTGAGTTTGTGTTTTAGTTAACTGTAATATATGAAAAACTCTTAATATTGTGAATTTATTAAAATTTTAATACAAAAAATTTTAATTTGTTAATATTGGTACATTGAAATTGTGATAATGTTAATTATCTATAAGCTCTTTATATTCCAAAAAGAAACTTTCAAGTTTATCCATGTGATTATTAAGAAATTTCATGGTGATTTCCCAAGTTTTTTTGTTGTGAATACTCACATTCATAAGCTCTATATAAACCTTTGAAATCACTTTGCCATTTTCAAGAATATATCGATCATCAAAAAGAATATCTTCAATATACTCTTGTTTTAAGATGTTTTTTAAACTCAACAATTTATCATAATAATATGCTCTTATGATATCGTCATATGGTTCTATATCAATGGATACTTGAGCTATTTTGGTGGTAAATGTAAATTTAAGTGTTACATCCTTGATTTTTGTGTTATATAGTAACCATTTTCTTGGATATTCTTTTCCAAAGGTAGTCCAGAACTCTTGCCTTATTTTTTTTGATTCTTCCTTACTAAACATATTAAACAAAATAAGCACAAGCTGTGGCAGCTAAGATTACCATTAATTTGGTGATATTAAATTTATGTCCCTCATTACTTTCAAATAGTATTGTAGTAGATACGTGTAGAAAAATTCCAATAACGAGTGCGGTAATTTCTTTATAGTATTTTTGAACAGCTTCAAAATGCTCAGAAATTAAAGTTCCCAGAGGGGTCATTAATGCGAAAACAAAAAGAAAACCGATAATAGAAGTTTTTTTAATTTCTGTATTGATTAAAAAAGTGGTTAATATCATAGCAATAGGAATTTTATGTACAATAATTCCAATAAGTATTCCTTCAGTATGATGAATAGGGAAGCCTTCCAAAATGGCATGAATTCCTAGACTTATAAATAATAATTTAGGAACTCGACTTGTTTTTTTGTTTAAATGAATATGTCCGTGTTCAGCACCTTTCGAAAAGTATTCTAATATTTTTTGAAGTAAGATTCCAAACATAATCCAAACGCCTGTTTGTTTGGCATATTCATGATCTTCAAAAACTTCTGGTAACAGGTTAAAAATAGTAATAGCTAACAAAAAGGCTCCGCTAAAAGCTAAAAGTAATTTTAAGTTTTGTTGATTACTAGGTTTAAATATATACACTATAATCGAACCTATAAAAACTGCTAATATGGATAGAATGTGATGATACACTATTTGAAAATAAGAATAAGTCGGGTAGAAGTAGTTTTATAAAATTTTTCGAGTTGATAGCTACCAAATATATCTAGCAGATTAACTTCAGCCTCTTCAAAATATTTTTTAAAATCATGTAAAGTTAGTGCTTTTACTCTTTCAGTAAAGAAGTAATCTTCCTGGTTATCATTGAACCGTATTTCTTTGTAAATGTAACCTTCTTTTACATAACGCTTTATATAGAAAGTGATTCCCGAAACTTCCTTAACTTCTTCAGGAACAAGATTGTCGATTACATAGTCAACATTCATGAAATCAATAACACCAAATCCTTTTTCATTAAGATTCGACTTTATTGCTTTTATAGTACTTAGATTACATTCTTCTTTTTCGAAATACCCGAAACTTGTAAATAAATTGAAAACTCCTGAGAACTTTTTATGATAAGGTTTCGACATATCATGAACCCTGAATCTCAATGAATCATTCTCAAATTGTGAGGCATGTTCAATACTGTTTTTAGAAAGATCTACACCAGTAACATCAAAGCCCAATTGATTAAGGTAGATACTATGTCTTCCCTTTCCACAGGCGAGATCGAGAAGCTTCTCACCAGGCTCTAGGTTGAGATAGTTACTTAGATTATCCATGAATTGTTGAGCCTCTTCCTGACCTCTATCTTTATATAATATATGATAATATGGTGTATCAAACCAAGATGCATACCACATTGTAGAATCTTTTAGCATAGGGCGCAAAATTAATGTATTTTTGCGGTTTAATAATAGCGATTTAAAAGATAGTGAGTAATTCATTTAAAATGGTAGCCAAAACCTTATTTGGTTTTGAAGAAATTTTAGCAAAAGAACTAAGGGATTTAGGAGCATTAAAAGTGCAGGTAGGTAACAGAATGGTTAGTTTTTATGGTGATAAAGGATTTATGTATAAAGCCAATCTATGCCTGAGAACTGCTTTAAAAATTTTGAAGCCAATAGCAACCAAAAAAATCCGAAATGAAAAGGACTTATATAACTTTATACAATCTATTGGTTGGGAAGAATATCTAGATGAAAACGAGACTTTTGCAATTTATGCAACTGTTAATTCAACTGTTTTCAGGCATTCTCAATTTGTTTCTCTAAAATCTAAAGATGCTATTGTAGATAAATTTAGAAAGCAAAGGGGCAGGAGACCTAGTGTAAATACAGAGTATCCAGATCTAACTATTAACATACATATTCAGCAGGACTTATGTACGGTATCTCTTGATAGTTCAGGTGGATCCTTACATCATAGAGGATATAGAACAGCAACAAATATTGCTCCAATAAATGAAGTTCTTGCTGCTGGTTTATTGTTATTATCAGGATGGGATGGAAGATCTGATTTCCTAGATCCGATGTGTGGTAGTGGAACGCTTGCAATTGAAGCAGCTATGATTGCTTGTAATATCCCCGCAAACCTGAATAGAAAAGAGTTTGCTTTTGAAAAATGGTTGGATTGGGATATGGATTTATTTGAAAAAATCGAAGAATCTTGTTTGAATAAAACTAGAGAGTTTTCATACAAAATTTTAGGTTTTGATAAGGCGCCTTCTGCTATTAGAAAAGCGAAAAAAAATGTAGAGAATGCAAATCTTTCAGATTTTGTAACTATCGAAAATCAAAACTTCTTTGAAAGTTTTAAAGAAAACGAAAATAAACTTCATATGGTGTTTAACCCTCCTTATGGGGAGCGTTTAGAATTGAATGAAGAAGAATTTTATAGTAAAATAGGAGATACTTTAAAACAAAATTATCCTAATACGAATGCTTGGTTTATAACTTCTAATCTGGAAGTTTTAAAATATGTCGGGCTACGACCGTCTAGAAAAATAAAAGTATTTAATGGTAAATTAGAATCTAGACTTGTTAAGTATGAAATGTATTCAGGAAGTAAAAAAGCTAAGTTTCAAAATAAAAAACCTTAAAATATTTCCTTTACTGTATTAAGAAAACATACTTTTATCTTTTCTTTTTATAAAAAGGAATCAAATAGTTAATGGTATACGTATAACCAACATTGAATTCACTAAAATCATTGGTTCTTCCAAATCCGGGGATGAATAAATTTTCGAATCCATCGGGATCTTGTTCATTCACAATTCTTCTTAATGAAACATTTGCTCCTAAATAAAGGTTTTTAAGAACTTCTACTTTTAGTCCTAATATAAATTCTACCCATCCAGCTGTTAAACCATTAGATTCTCTCACTTCGTTTCTGAAATTTTCAGGATTATCTTCGGTGTCAAAAAAGTTTGTTCCTGTGAAAATGTTATAATTATTCAATGTTTGATCGAAAGTAGAAAAACCATATCTAAGACCTGCATAGATGCTATTTTGCATTCCATACCAGTTTTTATATGTATTATAATCTACACCTAATCTAATATAACTTCCTGATCCTTCAACATTAATATTGGTTTCATTTCGCAATAAGGATTCATTACCAATTTCTCCAGCGATATAGTAATTCTTATAAATTCTGTAATCTGCATTAATTTCAAAACCTGAATAATCATCATTCGCAGCAGTTCTGATAAATCTGGCAATATCTACTCCAAATCTAATTCCATACTTTTCTGATGGAGGTAGCGTGTCTCTGGAAGAAATATTAGGTTCTTCCTGACTATAAATCATACCTGTAAACAGTATGCTAATGAAAAATAAGTACGTGTGCAACTGTTTCATTAATAACATCTGGTTGTTCTATTAATATTCTTTTTATCCAATTTCCATTATCCTCTTCTGGAGTCAGTGTTCTTTCTAGTCCATTGTATAAAACCCTAAAACCACAAGCGCTACTCACGTATTCTTCCACAGGTGTATATTGAAAGCTCACAACATCCGTATTTGGATCATCTCCACCATCTTCAGTATCAGAATTGATGGTAAATTCAAAATCAGTTAATAAAGCATTCGTCCTTAATGGAATTAAAATAGAATCTTGATTAGTTGTATAAGTAATAACACTATCAAAATCTACAGCTTTTACTTGGAGTTCATCAGGTTGTTTAATATCTGTAGATGTAACATCATCAATAAATTTGATAATCAAAAATGGTGTTGTTGGAGTGTCTTCTGCACAAATGTCATCACGTTCACAACTGGAAGTGAAACAAATAATGCTTAAGCAGCAAATTAAAAGTGTAAAAACCTTATATAATTTCATTCTTATCTTTTTTCTAATAAAACCACATTTTCAACATGGTGGGTTTGTGGAAACATATCCACAGGTTGTACTTTAGTAACCTTATACACACTATCTAATAACGATAAATCCCTTGCTTGTGTTGCACTATTACAGCTCACATATACGATTTTGTTTGGCGAAATATTTAGCAATTGAGCCACCACATCTTTGTGCATACCATCTCTTGGTGGATCAGTTATGACAACTTCCGGTTGTCCGTGAGTGCTAATAAACTCATTTGTAAATACTTTTTTCATATCACCCACATAAAACTCTACATTGTCTATGCTGTTATGTTTGGCATTTGCTTTAGCATCTTCAATAGCTTCAGGAACTGCTTCGACTCCAATAACCTTTTTAGCTTTTTTAGCAACAAATTGAGCAATCGTTCCTGTTCCAGTATATAAATCGTAGACTAATTCTTCTCCGGTTAGACCTGCAAATTCTCTGGTTATTTTATACAATTCATAAGCTTGTTTAGAATTTGTCTGGTAAAATGATTTAGCATTTATTTTAAAACGTAAACCTTCCATCTCTTCTTCAATATGATCTTTTCCGTGATAACAAATTACTTCTTGATCATAAATTGTATCATTTCCCTTTGGATTAATAACATATTGTAAAGATGTGATTTGCGGAAACTCTGAAATAATATAGTCTAATAGTAGTGTTCTTTTTTCTACGTCTTCATGAAAAAATTGAATCAATACCATGATCTCTCCAGTAGATACAATACGCATCATCAAAGTTCTAAGAAAGCCTTTTTGGTTTCTGGCATTATAAAAGGATAGACCATTTTCGGTAGCAAATGTCTTAACCTTGTTTCTGATAGCATTACTAGGATCTTCTTGTAAATGACATTTATCTATATCCAAAATTTTGTCCCACATTCCAGGGATATGAAATCCTAGTGCATTGCGATTTCCAATTTCTGTATCACTTTGAATTTCTTCTAATGTTAGCCATCTGCTATCACTAAAAGAAAATTCCATCTTATTTCTATAGAAAAATTGATCTTCAGAACCTAATATAGTATTCACTTCAGGTAATTCTATTTTTCCCAATCGAGTAAGGTTGTTGATGACTTCTTTCTATTCTTTCTTGCCATAGCGCAAAAATAAGAATAGAAACCATATACTTATGAAATATTCAATATATCTTATAAAAAGAATAAAAAAATGAACCAAATTAATTTTTCCACGTCAATAGTATAAAGGTTACGATGATCAATACCAATAAGACATTTGATTCTTTGCTGGTTCTACAGTGTCAATCCGGAAATAAGAAAGCTGCAGCAATTCTTGTTAAAAGATGGCATGTTAAGTTATGTAAGCATGCAAACTGGTATGTAAAAGATGAACATTTTTCTAAAGATATCGTTCAGGATTGTTGGAATATTATTTTTCTGAAAATTTCTAAACTTAAGAATACAAATAGCTTTGGAAGCTGGGCACTGTCTATAGTAACTAGAAAATCAATCGATTGGTTGCGAAAAAATAAAAAGGAGAAAGAACTTTTAGATACTTATAAAAAACGATTGGATCATGTAAGTGTTATTGATGAAACAATTGATGAAACGGAAGTAATAAAAGTGTTGCTAAAAAAAGCAATAAACATGTTACCAGAACAACAAAAAATGGTATTGAATCTTTTCTATAAAGAAGAATATAGTATTAAGGAAATAAGTGACATAATAGGTATTTCTAAAGGAACTGTGAAATCTCGCTTATTTACAGCACGAGAAAAATTAAAATTAATTCTAAAAAATAAAAATTATGAATACTAATATGGAGGAAATTGATAAGTTAATAAAGGAAACATTAACAAAAGAAGAAGCTAAGTTTTATGATGAATTAGATGAGCAAACTATGTTTGAAATGATAGGAGGTATGTATAAAACTAAAAACAGATGGATCATCATAATGATGAATATCGTTAACGTAATAGCATTTGGTTTATTTATTTATTGTGTTGTCAAATTTTTAGGAGCTGAAAGTACCAATGATTTAATAAAATGGAGTGCTGCTGGCTTCTTGTGTATTATGATGACATCAATGCTCAAAATATTTTCTTGGTTACAAATTGATAAAAATGCGCTAATAAGAGAAATTAAGAGATTAGAACTACAAGTTTCATCATTAGCAAGTAAATTGTAAATAATGCATTATTTGCTTTATAATAAAATTATTAAATAGTTAACTAATTGCCTTTTTATTTTGAATAATTAAAAATTGTATGTTACAGAGGTTCTAAAATTAGATAATCAATAAAGATTTAGTAATTTGCGGATCTCTTAGGGATGATTTCTCTCCCACGCTGAATTTTCGTTCCGATAACTATCGGAATTTGCGAAAGGATAAAGGTACAGAAGGAATGGTTATTTTATCAATTTAAATTATTAAAAATGGCTGTTTTAGAAAAATTAACTTCTCAACAAGCAATCGATTTAGAAAACAAGTATGGAGCTCACAACTACCATCCATTACCAGTAGTATTAAGCAAAGGTGAAGGAGTGTATGTATGGGATGTAGAAGGAAAGAAATATTATGATTTCTTAAGTGCTTACTCCGCAGTAAATCAAGGACATTGTCATCCGAAAATTGTTGGTGCTATGATGGAGCAGGCACAAACGCTAACATTAACCTCTAGAGCATTTTACAATGATAAGTTAGGGGAATATGAAAAATTCGCATCAGAGTTTTTTGGTTTCGATAAGTTATTACCGATGAATACTGGAGCTGAAGCTGTAGAAACTGCTTTGAAGATTTGTAGAAAATGGGCATATGAGAAAAAAGGTATTTCAGAGAATGAGGCACAAATAATAGTTTGTGAAAATAATTTTCATGGAAGAACTACTACTATTATATCTTTTTCTAATGATCCTGTAGCTCGTAAGAATTTTGGTCCTTATACATCTGGTTTTATTAAAATCGAATATGACAATCTAAAACAATTAGAAGAAGCTTTAGAAAACAATAAAAATGTAGCAGGATTTTTAGTAGAACCGATACAAGGAGAAGCAGGAGTTTATGTTCCTTCTGAAGATTATTTGTCTAAAGCTAAAGCATTATGTGAAAAACACAATGTATTGTTTATAGCGGATGAAGTTCAAACTGGTATTGCAAGAACAGGAAGACTATTAGCGACTTGTGGTGATTGTTCTTGTAGTGATAAAAATTGTTCTGGAACTCCAAATGTAAAACCAGATATTCTTATCCTTGGAAAAGCACTTAGTGGTGGTGCATATCCTGTTTCAGGAGTATTGGCAAATGATCCCATTATGGAAGTAATCCGACCTGGGAATCACGGTAGTACTTTTGGTGGGAACCCAGTAGCAGCAGCTGTGGCAATTGCCGCTTTAGAGGTTGTTAGAGATGAAAAATTAGCAGAGAACGCTTTTGAATTAGGTGAGCTGTTTAGATCTGAGATGAATGCATATATACAAACATCTAATATTGTTACATTAGTTAGAGGGAAAGGACTACTAAATGCTATTGTAATTAATGATGATGAAGATAGTGATACGGCTTGGAATATTTGCGTAGCATTAAAAGAAAATGGTTTATTAGCAAAACCTACTCATGGTAATATTATTCGTTTTGCTCCTCCATTAGTAATGAATAAAGAGCAGTTATTAGAATGTGTTGAGATTATAACAAAAACACTTAAGGAGTTTGAATAAAACTTTTTAATACTAATAATATTAAAAGAGAGTAGGGCAAATTGTTCTGCTCTTTTTTTATGGTGCCAAATGACAAAAAGGTGGACTAGCTATATTTCTTAAAATCCAATAAGAAATGATCAAAACAAAAACGGTAATTGTGAAGTATTTGTTATAAGTCCAATCTACTACTTCTTTTTTAAAATAGTTTTTAGCAATGTAATAATATACCTTAATTCCTAAGACAATAGCTAAGATTACAAACAGCAGGTTGTGTTGTAATGCCTGTAAAATGCGACCATTTAATAAATCATGAACCGCTCGTTGACTTCCGCAACCAGGACAATGATAACCGGTAAGAGAATGGAAAATACAACTTGGAAAAAATCCTTCACCTGTATGAGATTCTGGATCATGTACATAGTAATACTGAACCAAAAAAAATATAGGTACTAGTGCAAGCCAGTACCCATATTTTAGTAATTTGTTTGGTAATCTAAAACGCACCTTGACTCATTCCTGAAAAGATTGCTATTCCAAAAAACACAAAGTATAGCACCCAGCCAACAAGACTGACTCCGATACCAATTAGCCCCCATAATTTTGCATTTTTAGAGGCAGCAACGGCTCCTTCGTAGTCTCCAGCATCATATTTTGTATTTACTTGAGTTGAATAAATAATACTTACAATACCTGTGATCATACAACATAAAATTGTAGAAATGATTGCCAGCGCTAGGTGATTGCTAGGTCTTGGTTGATTAGCTTCCATATATATAAACTTAATTAATAATTAATTTTTTAATAAATAATCAGAAAAATAGGGGTGAAATATATATTTCTGAGGTACAATATACACAATTTGAGTATTTCAAAAATTAATGTGTATAAAAAATCTAATATTTGATACTTTTGCCATATGAATAAAACCAAACTCAAAAAGATTTGTCAAGTTGTGCTAGTTCTAATTGGAACCATTCTTTTGATAGTAGAACTAGGATCCTCAACCAAAAATTATTATATACAGACAATAGGAATTATATGCTTAATGACAGGTTTGTTTATTATAAATACTGGTGTTTCTAGTAGATTCGATAAAAGAGATGTTTCTGTTCCGGAAACTTCAGAAGAAGAAGAATAAATGAATATGATAAACGTAGGAGATATTGTATCAGTCTTAGATGAACCAATAACTGGTAAAGTAATTGCTATTAGTGGAGATGAAATTACGATAACTTCTGATGACGGATTTGAAATGAGTTTTATGAGAGAGGAATTGGTTAAAGAAGAATCTAATAATTTTCTAGTGCCAACCTACGAAGAAGTTCAAAAAAATCTTCAGCATAAAGAAATTTATAAGAAAAAGCCTAAAAGACCTGTAGCTAAACCTAAAGAACGAAATATTCCTGCTATGGAAGTAGATTTGCATATTCATAAGCTGGTGAAATCTACAAAAGGAATGTCTAATCATGATATGGTTACTTTGCAATTAGATACAGCGAAACGTCAGTTGGATTTTGCTATTAGCAAACGTATTCCAAATATTATATTTATTCATGGAGTAGGGCAAGGAGTTCTGAAAGAAGAGTTACGATATTTATTTGGAAGATATGACAATGTTAGAATTTCTGACGCTGACTATAAGAAATATGGCCTTGGAGCCATGGAAATATATATAGTTCAAAATCCAAAGCACTAGCTATATTAGTTTGGTATCTCTACGGTATCGGTTCCTAATACTAATAATTCTCTACGAATTGCAATTCCATTGCCTTCTAAAGTGATATCTTTTAAAGTTAGAGTTCTTTCATATATAGTAGCTGTCGCTGTAGTATTTTGTAAAACATAACTAATTTCTACAGTTCCGTTAGAACTAATAAGTTCTTGTGTTACATTGATGTCACTTACAGGAACACTATTGCAAAAATATTCATCACCATTAATTGCCGTATTAAACTCTCTATAAAGTAGTTGATTGGTACTGGTGTTCAGTGTAATTACTGTTGGTTCATCTAAAGTAATGTCTTCAACAGTCATAGGGTTAATTTCAAAATTAGTATCGGTAAAGTTTACCGATAATGAAGTGTTTGTGTCTTCGTCGATAACAAAAAACACAAAAGTATTATCACTTTCATTTGCACAATTTTGAAGCGATTCATCAAAAATATCTAAAGGAATCTCTAAAATATCTCCTTCGCTACAACTTATAATTATTAAAGTTATTAATGATATATAAATTCTTTTAACCATTTTGCAATCTTTATTCTTTAGGAGTTGTTATAGATACAGTTTGATCTCTAAAACCAAAGGAGAAAGTATCATTTGTAAATTGATCATTTACTTCATTAAGCATTAAACCAGTAATATTTAATGTAGTTCTGAAAACAGTTACAACAGTATTATCAAGAATTGATGGGTTCACCATATTTGCATTTGCTTCATCATTATCAGGATCATTAGCGTCTAGGTAATCCGGAATACCATCATTATCTGTATCCATCGCATCATTAGGAGATCCATCGTCATTAGGATCAGGATTTTCGTTTATAGTATTTATCTCATCGCCATCATCATCAATATCTAAATAATTCGGTATTCCATCGCCATCTGTATCATCATCTCTTGGATTTCCATTACCATCTACATCTTCATTAATAGTATCAATTCCATCTCCATCATCATCTTCGTCTAGATGATTAGGTATATCATCGCCATCTGTATCTTCAAATAATTCCTCACTATTAGGGTCAGTATTACGATATTCTGCACTTGTAAGAATATTGTCATTATCGTCATCCTGATCTTTAAAGTCTGGAATATCATCGCCATCACTATCATAACCATCTTCAATTCCTAACGAATCTGGAGTGGCGTCTTCATTTCCGATAGTATCATCACTCATATTGTCATCAAGATAATTCGGAACACCATCGCCATCAGGATCAGCTTCTGGGTCAATCTCATTTGGTGTTTCTAAGGTAGCTTCTATACCATCATTATCATCTTCGCTAACTATCGTATTTGTTATAGTAGCTTGTCCACCAATTCCAATAAGTTCATCTGTAACGGTTATATTACTATCTGGAATGTTATTACAAAAATAGTCTGCCGTAATAGAAGTGTTAAATTGTCTGTATGTAAGGTTATTTTCAGTGTCTTCTATATTAAGGATAATATTTGTTGCTGTTTCTGATGTTGGAGAATAGGTGGCATCAATGAATCGAAAAGCGATTGCCTCATTCACGGAAGTATTTATTTTAAAAAATACAAATTCATCGGATTCTGCTCCTTCACATAGTTGTAGATCAACATCCTCAAATTCGAAACTTGTTACAATAATATCACCATCATCACAAGAAATAATAGCCAATAAAAAGATAGTGTACAGAAGTTTTCTCACTGTTAATTTTTTAAAATTAGTAATTATCAAACAAGTCTTGATGTTAATTAAGTTATTTGAACTTATCCTAAAGACGAGTAAAATCTTAAGATGTTTACTATTTTGATATTTTTTACAGATTTGGACAAAAATAAAGTAATTGAAAGATTATAACGTGTAGTGTGGAAAATAATTTTATTTGAATTAGATTTGTGCTGCTAAAAATAAGGATATGACAAAATGTTGTTCCTATTTATAAGGTTATCGTATTTTTCTATTAGTCATTAACTAAATTTTTAAATTTAATGCAAAAGGTTTATTTTGATAGTGCTGCAACTACACAATTACGATCAGAAGTAATTGAGAAAATGACAACTGTATTAAGAGAAGATTATGRGAATCCTTCTTCTACACATGGATTCGGTAGATCTGCAAAAAATCACATTGAACAAGCACGTAAGAATATTGCAAAATACTTGGGAGTAAAGGCTTCTGAAATTATTTTTACTTCTGGTGGGACTGAGGCTGATAATCTTGCATTAAATAGCGCCGTAAGAGATTTAGGTGTACAGCATATTATTACCTCTAAAATTGAACATCATGCAGTATTGCATACTGTACAAGAAATTCAATCTCATTCAGATATAGCAATAAATTATGTAAATATTAAGCCTGATGGATCAGTTGACTATGATCATCTTGAAACGTTATTAGCTACTACTAATTCGAAAACTTTAGTAAGCTTAATGCATGTTAATAATGAAGTAGGAACCATTTTGGATATAAAGAGAGTGGGTGAGTTGTGTAAAACACATGAAGCGCTTTTTCATAGTGATATGGTACAATCTATAGGACATTTGGATGTGAATTTAAATGAATTAGAAGTGGATTTTACGGCCGTTAGCGCGCATAAGTTTCATGGCCCTAAAGGAGTTGGTTTTGCATATATTAAAAAGAATTCTGGATTAAAGCCTTTAATTTATGGAGGTGAACAAGAACGGGGATATCGTGGAGGAACTGAAGGAGTTCACAATATTGTTGGTATGGATGAAGCTCTGCGTTTGGCATATGAACATATGGTCGAAGAAAAGGAATATATTTCTAATCTAAAACAATACTTTGTTGATCAATTAAAGGAGCAAATAAAAGGAGTGAAGTTCAATGCAAATTGTTGTGATTTAGAACATAGTACTTACACGCTAATTAATGTATGTCTACCGATATCTCAGGAAAAGGCAGGGATTTTATTATTCCAGTTAGATATTAAAGGAATTGCCTGTTCTAAAGGGAGTGCTTGTCAAAGTGGAAGTGGTAAGGGGTCTCATGTGCTTACAGAAATTTTATCCGAAGAAGATATGCAAAAACCTTCTGTCAGGTTTTCTTTTTCTAAGTATAACACAAAAGAAGAAGTTGATTATGTGGTAGAAGTTTTAAAAGAGTTTGTTGAAGAATAAATGTGATTATTACTCTACATATATAAAAAAGGAGCGAGAAATCGCTCCTTTTTCTTTTTAATAGGTTAAAGTGCTGGTCCTGGAACGCAAATGTTTCCTTGAGGAATCCATCCTATACAAAGACAAAGTGTACGATCTATCGAAATGGCTTGTTCGCAGGCGTTTCTGCTTGTGCCACCATTAATAGATCGTTGCGCATTTTTACCAATAGTTCTGAAATTACTGTTTTTTAATAAATTTTTCATGAATAAGATTTTAAGAGATTTTAATAATACTCTACCCTTTATAGACATTAGAGTTTCTGTCCATAAGGTAAATTCAAAAAATACTCCTAATGTTACTACGTAATTATATTAAGTAAATGTTAAATAATTAATTGACAGGATAAAGTCCTTAAAATCTCATTCCTAAACGAACATTGAATACACGTTGGGTTAAGAAGTTTGGAATCGAAAATTGACGACTAGAAGAAGCATCCCTAACGAATGTATTAGTGATCGAATTGAGGTTATCGAAAAGATTAAAGATTTCAAAACCTATACTTAAGTCATTAAACTTGTTAAAAAAACTTCCTTCTTTTCTTCTTATTTTATTGTCTACAACGATATATGAAAAACCTACATCTGCTCTTCTATAATCACGAAGTCTGGTTTGGAAATCATAAGGATCCGCATTTGTAGGAGAACCTCCTGGTACACCAGTCTGATAGACTAAATTTAGATACATTTTTAGGTTAGGAATAGTAGGGACATAGTCTTGAAATAGAGCACCAATTTTGATTCTTTGATCAGTTGGTCTAGCTATATATCCTCTATTGTCAAGGTTTTCTTCAGTTTTTAGTAATCCTAAACTAAACCAACTTTCTGTTCCTGGTACAAATTCTCCATTAAGTCTTAAATCAAACCCTGCTGCGTATGCTTCGGCATTATTATTTGCTCGATAACGAATACGAACATTTTCTATGGTATAGGAGTTTACATTCGTCAATGTTTTATAATATAGTTCTGTAGTGAGTTTAAAAGGTCTATCCCATAGATTAAAGCTGTAATCATTACCTGCAACAATATGAATTGATTGCTGAGCTTTTACTTCTGGTTGTACCGTTCCTTGTAAATCTCTTAATTCTCTGTAAAATGGTGGTTGATGATACCATCCTCCTGAAAGTCGAAATATCATATCCGATTCCCAATCTGGTTTTATAGCAACTTGTGCGCGAGGACTAAATACTGTTTGAGAAGTGCTGCTCACTCCATCTCCTGATACATTCCAATTATGTGCTCTAACACCAACATTGGCCCAAATTTCATGTTCTTTAATATTTGTTCGTAAACTGTATTGTGCATATCCAGAAAAACGGTCAATGTTTACCATATTAGTGGCTCTAACACTATTAAACGGAACAATCGGACTTGCATTAGGATTATAAGGTTGATCATCTATGAAAGTCCCAGGAGGACGAATAGAAAAACCGGCTGAATCAATAACTTCAAATTCCTGTATACGATCTTTGATATCTTCAGAAGTGTATTTAATTCCCCAATCAAATTGATGCTCATCAGCAATATAGGTGCCTTTATGTTCAAGGTTAAAAATCAGAGCGTCTAGGTCATTTCTGGCATGTGTTAATTGAGAACCAACTCCTCGATTAAACTCAGCGTCTCCAAGATTTTCTCCTCCTATATCGGTATTAACAGTTCCAAGAAAATATGCTGCAAATATGTCAAAATACTCTTGTTCTTGAGTATGATAAGCTGATCCTATCAATTTAAGCGTCAAATTTTCATTGGCTTGATATGTTCCTTTTAATGCTCCAAAATACGTTTGATATCGATCTCTTTCTTGTCCGTCATAAACAATAGTTAAAGCAATTGGTTCTTCAATAGTTCCAAAATTTGTTCTTCGAGTGATAGGTTCATAATCGTATCTATTAATAGCTATATTTCCAAGGAATCCAAGTTCAAATTTCTTAGAAAAATTATAAGATAAGTAAGTTTGTACATCTGCAAATCTCGGTCTAAAATTGGTTTCCGTCTGTCGAGCATCAACAAGTAGACTGTTATCACGATAGCGAACACCTAAAACACCTGCAAATTTTTTGTCCTTTGTAATACCACCAGCGGAAATACTACCGCCTAGCAGACTTAAATCTGCTGATAAATCAAAACGTGTAGGTCTTCGGTAAGTAATATCTAATACAGAAGATAATTTATCCCCATATTTTGATTGAAAACCTCCTGCAGAGAAATCTACATTTCGCACTAAATCTGTATTTACAAAGCTTAATCCTTCTTGTTGTCCCGATCTAATTAAAAAAGGTCTATAAACCTCAATTTCATTAACATAAACTAGGTTTTCATCAAAATTACCACCTCTTACGGCATATTGTGTACTCAATTCGTTGTTAGAGCTTACACCTGGCAAAGTTTTTAAGAGTCCTTCAACTCCAGCATTAGCAGCTGGAGTAATACGTATGGTTTCTGGATCTAAAGTGGTAATTCCTTCAACAGTTTTTCGTTCTCTTCCCGTTATAATTACCTCACTGATTTGTTCAAATTCAGTCTTTAATACTGGATTTAATTCGTATTCTTGATTTTCTTTCAGATTAATAGTAAAAGTGACGTCTTTAAGTCCAATATAACTGATTTTGATCGTGATATCTTGATTAGCAGGAATATTTAAAACATATACACCATTCTTATCAGTTTTGGTGCCTGATGTATCATAAGAAATATTAGCGTTAGCAACTGGTCTGTTAGATTCATCAAGAACAACCCCTTTTACGACCGCTTCCTGAGCTATTATTGTGTGACTTAAAAGAACAAGAAAAAAAACAAAGAGAAAGTGAAGATTTTTCAAAGAGTATGTCAGTTTAAGGTTTTCTAAAGAATGTTGTTTCAAATGTAGTACTATTTCCTACTTTATCTAACACAATAAGTTTAAATTTATTTTCTGTTTCTGAAATTATTTTATCATCAAAATCATAAACAAGCATACCTGTCTTATAATCGTATTCCATTAATATAAACTTTCCATTAATTGTAGCTCTATAACTTTTAACCCCAGAATCGGTATCATCGATCTTAATCTTTAAAAATTTCGCTTTAGACATCCATTTTTTATCAGCAACATTAACTGGCACAACGATTGGTTTTTCGAGATCTGAAAATAGAGAATAACTACCTAACGTTCTTGTACGTGTGGAAAATCGATTTCCTTTTTTATTAGTCTTTACAGAATAATGCTTGTCATTATATCCGAGTCTTCCTATATAAAGTTTTTTCTTATCTGATTCACTATAATTGGAAACATCAAATACTACTGTCATATTTTTATGCAAAGGAATTTCATCCTTGTGAATATTAATAGTATCACCATTTTCTGTAATATCTAGGTAAGCATCTTCATATACACTGCCTTTAGGTATATATAAATCGAATATTCCGGAATTGTATGTGAAATTTTCAGAGGTTTTTACAAGATAAGGAGTTTTTAGAATCTCTTTTGTAGTAACTTTCTCCATACGTTTTCCTTGTATAGGAATACTAATTTCGGTAGTATTGTTTTTAAAATCTTTCACAAAAACCTTTGCGGTGTATGATAAGCTATCTTCGATGGTAAAAAAACCTTTATCCACTTTATTGGTGTAGATGCTAAGCGGGTTGTTTTTTTGAATAAATAATTTTATGATTTTACTCTTATTCATTTTATAATAAGGATAATCGATTAATCGATTTATGTAACGAGTTTCGGAAAAAGAAAATCGTTTCATTTCCATCGCAAAATTTTCTTGGCCATTAATTTCTGTTGAAATTTTATAAACTCCATTTTTGTTGGCTGCCAAATTTTGTTGATCAATTGTGGAAACACCAATTCCGAGTGTACCTAAGGCAGTTACTCCTTCTGCTTTAAAATTTCCGTTTTCTAATGGAATTAGCCTTAGTTTAGTAGGATTTTGAGAGCCATTAATATGTGCTGTTTTATCAAGGCTATAAAGCCAAAGACTATTTATGGTCGGCTTTTTAGTATCTTTTACATCTATACCAAACAGCATTGGATTCATGGGCCTTGCTTTTGAATCTCTTATTTCAAAATGTAAGTGCGGTCCACCGCTTCCGCCGGTATTTCCACTATAAGCAATAACATCACCTTTGGTAACTGATAACAAACCGGCTTTAGGAAAAAGTTCTATTTCATAAGATTCTTTTGCATACTGTCTTTTTTTTATATATGCTTCAATCTCTGGAGAGAATTTCTGAAGATGAGCGTATACGCTTGTGTATCCATTGGGGTGTGAAATATAAATTGCTTTCCCATAACCAAAATTAGAAATTTTTATTCTGCTTACATTTCCAGTGGCCGCTGCGAAAACTTCTAAACCTTCTTCTCCATTAGTTCTTAAATCTAAACCAGAATGAAAATGATTTGACCTCAACTCACCATAAGTACCAGAAGAAGCTAAAGGAATAGCTAAGGGATTGGAAAAATAATCTGTTGGAATTTTTTTTTGACTGTATCCAATGGTAAAATTTACTACCAAAAATAATGTAATAGCTCGCATAGAAGGTAAATGTAAATATTTAGGGTTTAAAATTAAAGTGATGTTAGATTAAAAAACTAAAACACTATAAACTAATCACTTGATTGATGAGATCTTTTAGCATTAAAATTAGTTTAAAAACTATTGGGTTTTTTCAATTGGTATGTTAACTTTGTGTAACGAAGTATTGCGTGAAATTATAATGAGTAATTTAATTGAAATTGTTGATTCTCTTGAGAATAGAATAAGTAAGCTGCTCCACAAATATGATTTATTGAAGCAACAGAACGCTGATCTTAAGAGTAAAATAAAGGATTTGGAGTCTAATTCAGAACTTCAAGTTGATCAATTAAAGCAATGGGAAGAAAAATTCAGTGCGCTCAAGAATGCTAACGCGATGCTTGGCAGTGACGAATATAAAAGGGAAACCAAGCTCAAAATAAATGCCTTAATTAGAGAGATAGATATCTGTATTGCACAGTTGTCAGAGTAATAAATATATGGCGGATAAATTAAAAATCAAATTATCAGTTGCGGATAGAGTATATCCATTAACAATCAATCCTGATCAAGAAGAAGGTTTGAGAAAAGCAGCTAAAAAGATTGAAGCCATGATTAAGCAATTTGAGCAAAGTTATGCTGTTAGAGATAAGCAAGATGTACTGGCTATGTGTGCTTTACAATTTGCCGCACAAGTAGAACAAAAGGTTATAGATAAAGATAGTGATGAAATAAATGTTACGGGAAGATTGAATGCCCTTAATGATTTATTACAAGATCATCTGTCGTAAACGTTCATTAAAATAAATAAGGTTACTGCCTGCACTAGTTGTTATTTTTTGATAAACTCAACAAGAATTATTTTAAAAAGGGTGAGTTTAAGTTGTAAAAGCAAGCCGTGCTGATCTTATCAGTATCACGGATCCTTGACCAGCTTGTTAGCCCTAAACCTGTTTTTACAGAGTTTATACAAAACCCAAACTAGTGCAGGCTTTTTTATATATAMACACTAACTAAGATTATGGATAACATGATATTTTTGATTATTGCTGCGGTTGCAGGTTTAGTGATAGGTTTTATTATCGCTAAAGTATTGGAGCGCAATAAAGCCTCAGAAATTGTCAAAAACGCTAAAAAAACCTCACAAAGTATTATTAGAGATGCTAAAAGTGAAGGAGAAACAATTAAAAAAGATAAAATACTTCAAGCAAAAGAAAAATTTATTGAATTAAAATCGGAGCATGAAAAAGTAATATTATCCCGCGACAAAAAAATGGCTGAGGCAGAAAAAAGAACTAGAGATAAGGAGTCTCAAGTCTCGAATGAGCTGTCTAAAGGGAAAAAATTAAATGTAGAATTAGAGCAAAAAATCAAAGATTATAATCATCGAAATGAGTATTTAGAGAAGAAGCAAAGTGAATTAAAAAAGCTTCATAAAAGTCAAGTTCAACAACTTGAGGTAATATCAGGACTTTCCGCTGATGAAGCCAAAGATCAGCTTATTGAATCTCTAAAAGAACAAGCTAAAACTGATTCTATGGCTTTGATTCAAGATACCATAGAGGAAGCTAAACTTACAGCACAGCAAGAAGCAAAAAAGGTAATTATCAATACAATTCAGAGAATTGGAACCGAAGAGGCGATTGAAAATTGTGTCTCTGTATTCAATATTGAAAGTGATGATGTTAAAGGACGAATTATAGGACGAGAAGGTCGGAATATTAGAGCTATCGAAGCTGCAACGGGTGTGGAGATCATTGTTGATGATACACCGGAAGCAATTATTTTGTCTTGTTTTGATTCTGTAAGAAGAGAAGTAGCGAGGCTTTCTTTGCATAAATTGGTAACCGATGGAAGAATACATCCTGCTAGAATCGAAGAAATTGTTAAAAAAACTAGAAAACAGATTGATGAAGAAATCATTGAGGTAGGTAAAAGAACAGTCATTGATCTTGGTATACATGGCTTACATCCAGAATTAATTAAGACAGTAGGAAGAATGAAATATCGTTCATCTTACGGGCAAAACCTGTTACAACATTCTAGAGAAGTAGCTAAATTATGTGGAGTAATGGCAGCAGAATTAGGTTTGAATCCTAAATTAGCAAAAAGAGCAGGTCTGTTACATGATATAGGTAAAGTGCCAGATACAGAAACTGAAGTGCCACATGCAATATTGGGAATGCAATGGGCAGAAAAATATGGTGAAAAGCCTGATGTGTGTAATGCAATTGGTGCTCACCATGACGAAATAGAAATGACTGCGTTAATATCTCCAATCGTACAGGTTTGTGATGCGATAAGCGGAGCACGTCCTGGTGCACGACGTCAGGTTTTAGATTCTTATATACAAAGATTGAAAGATCTTGAAGATATTGCTTTTGGATTTAGTGGCGTAAAGAAAGCATATGCTATTCAAGCTGGTAGAGAATTACGTGTGATTGTAGAAAGTGAGAAGGTTAATGATGAAAGAGCTGCTAGCTTGTCATTTGAAATTTCTCAGAAAATACAAACGGATATGACATATCCAGGACAAGTGAAAATTACTGTTATAAGAGAAACTAGAGCTGTAAATATTGCTAAGTAAGTTTTCTTAGATAAAAAATCATAAAAAAAAGAGTATCATTTGATACTCTTTTTTTGCTTGTCACGAGAAGTTAAAAGTTTATATGGATATTTTTTTATCATTTCATCTTTCCATGCGATAGCAGAATCGATATCATCAAATCTTTTGAATTCTTTTGTGAAGAACTTTTTTTCGTATTTAGTCAGAGTTTTTTGAATAGGATCTTTAGAAACTACAGCAAAGCCTAAAAGAGTAGGGATTTTGGCGGTCTTAATATAAACTATAGGATCTACAGAATAGGAATTGACTCTATTGGTAATATAAACAAAAGGAGTGTTGTTAAAATGCATTTCTGCAATTTTAATAAGGATTGCATTATTCTTTACAGAGACGACGATGCCTTCGTGCATAGTAGCTAATACATAATCTTTGTATATTTCTAAATTGCAGAAGTCTAATTCATACGATTTAATCATAGGGTGGGGAATTTCTCTAAATGGTTCAATAAATAACGTAAATTCTTTGTTTACTTCATAGGCAGTCTAAAATTTTATTTTTCCAAGTCAATGCTTCTTTTAGATTAGAGAAATATCTTATTTCTTTATTAAAGAATTTGCTTTCTAATTCTGTAAGCATTTTTTGTCTGTGATTATTCGATACAATAGCCAGTCCTTTAAGTGTATCTATTTTGGTAGTCTCATGGTATACAGTGGGGTCGACGGCATATTTGTTTATTCTATTAGATATATAAACAAATGGTTTATTACTAAAGTATTTAGTAACGAATTCTAATAATAAATTATTATGCTCAGGTAGAACTAAAAAACCTTCTGAAATCGTGTTTTTTAGATAATCTTCATGGATTTCCACTTTAGCGAAACCTAAATCATAGTATTTTGTCATGTATCATTTCAAAACTATTATTTAAGTATGGTTAATTTTGTATAATTTACGATAAAAGTATTACTTATAAAAATTTAACTATTTCTTTATGGGTGTGCTAGTAAGGAAATCTTAAACAATCGAATTATGGTATTTCAGTAATAATTCATCTTTCCATAATAAAGCTGAAGAGATGTTATCAAATCTTTTTAGCTCTTTATTGAAAAATAATTTTTCTATTTGAGTTTGTTTTTTTTGCAAAGGATCTTTCGATACCACTGCGAATCCGATTAGGTTACTAATTTTAGCAGTTTCTAAATAAATTGTTGGATCCACTGAATACGAGTTAACTCGATGAGTAAGGTATAAAAAAGGCTTGTTTTTATAGTGTTTTTCTACCATATCCAGCAATACATTGTTATGTTCTGGTGATATAGTAATTCCTTCGTTTATGGTGACTTTTATATAATCGGTATAAATTTCTACAAGCCCAAAATCTAGGTGATAATTGGTAATCATTAGGGGTATTTTTAAGTTGAGCAAATATATGGTTTAGTGCTGAAAAACAGTGTTTTTTTGGTTTTTATTTGGGATTTTTCCCTTATTTTAACTTTCGTGATTTAATGATCAGTATTTCTTAGAATTTCAAAAAGCTAATCCTGTTTTTTGAGTAATTCGGCTTTCCAAGCTAACGCAGCATCCATATCATTAAAATGTTTAAATTCCTTATTAAAGAAAGTTTTTTCAATTTGGGTTTGACTTTTTTGTATAGGGTCATTCGATACTACGGCGAGACCTACCAAGGTTTTAATTTTAGCAGTTTCAAAATATACAATTGGATTTATGGAATAAGAATGAATCCTATGAGATATATAGACAAAAGGTTTGTTTTTGAAATGATTGTTAACCATTTCTAATAAAGTATTATTGTCTTCTGGGGTTACAGTAATACCTTCATTAATAATTACCTTTATATAATCATCATATATTTCAGCGAGACCAAAATCTGTCTTGTAAAAAGTAATCATTAGATTTTATTTGAATTTGGTAAATATATATTTTTTAAGATGCCGATCGATAAGTTTTTTCCGCAATTTGTTGTTTAGATGAAAATTTTAAGAACTGTTTAAGTTGTTAAGGTGTTATTTTTGGTAGATACTATTTTTGTCTAAAATAAAAAGGACCTTTTTCCACAAAAAGGTCCTTCTACAATAGGATTTAGTTTCTCATTATTTATGTCGAAGAGAAATACATTTTTTAAAATTTAAGATTCGGTAGATTCTTCTGTTTTATTAATTTTTATAGTTAACTCATTAGAATCGTCATCTAAATCCATAAATATGCTATCACCTTCTTGTAATTGAGCGTTTATAATTTCTTCAGCTAGGGCATCTTCAATATATTTCTGAATAGCTCGCTTAAGTGGTCTAGCTCCATATTGTTTGTCAAAACCTTTTTCGGTGATATAATCTTTTGCTTTTTCGCTTAAAGATAAATCATAGCCAAGGCCTTTGATTCTGCCATATAGTTTTTCAAGTTCGATGTCTATAATTTTATGGATGTCTTCTCTTTCGAGAGCATTAAATACAATTACATCATCTACTCTGTTAAGAAATTCTGGTGCAAATGCTTTTTTAAGTGCATTTTCAATTACTCCTTTTGCATAACTATCTGATTGCGTTTTCTTAGCAGTTGTGCCGAAACCAACGCCTTGTCCAAAATCTTTAAGCTTGCGGGCTCCTATATTAGAGGTCATTATGATAATTGCATTTCTAAAATCTATTTTTCGACCAAGACTATCTGTAAGATATCCGTCATCTAATACTTGTAGCATCATATTGAAAACATCTGGATGAGCTTTTTCAATTTCATCTAAAAGTACTACAGCGTAAGGTTTCCTTCTAACTTTTTCGGTTAATTGTCCACCTTCTTCATAACCTACATAACCTGGAGGAGCTCCAATAAGTCTTGAGACAGCAAATTTTTCCATGTATTCACTCATATCTATTCTGATTAGAGTGTCTTCGCTATCAAAAAGTTCTCTAGCTAATACTTTGGCTAATTGCGTTTTTCCAACTCCAGTTTGTCCCAGAAATATAAATGAACCAATCGGTTTATTAGGATCTTTTAAACCAGCTCGATTTCTTTGTATGGCCTTTACTACCTTTGAAACTGCCTCATCCTGACCAATTACTTTGCCTTTGATAAGATTTGGCAATTCTGCAAGTTTATTACTTTCCGTTTGAGCAATTCTATTTACCGGAATTCCAGTCATCATAGAAACTACATCAGCTACATTTTCTTCGTCTACAGTTTCTTTATGAAGTTTAGAATCTTTTTCCCATTGTTCTTGTGCTTGTGCTAGTTCTTTTTCAAGATTTTTTTCATCATCTCTTAATTTAGCGGCCTCTTCATATTTTTGTTTCTTAACAACGCTATTCTTAAGTTCTCTTACTTCTTCTAACTTTTTCTCTAGATCTAGAATCTTTTTAGGAACATCAATATTGGTGATATGTACTCTTGATCCTGCTTCATCAAGTGCATCAATTGCTTTGTCTGGCAAGAATCGATCGGTCATATATCTATTTGTAAGTTTAACACAAGCTTGGATAGCTCCTTCAGTGTAGCTTACGTTATGATGTTCTTCATATTTTTCTTTTATGTTATTTAGAATTTCTATCGTTTCTTCGATATTAGTTGGTTCAACTATTACCTTTTGGAAACGTCTTTCTAAAGCTCCATCTTTTTCTATATATTGGCGATATTCGTCTAAAGTAGTTGCACCAATACATTGTATTTCGCCCCTTGCTAAGGCAGGCTTGAACATGTTAGAAGCGTCTAAACTTCCTGTTGCACCACCAGCGCCTACAATGGTATGAATTTCATCTATAAAAAGAATAATATCATCATTCTTTTCTAGTTCATTCATCACCGCCTTCATGCGTTCTTCAAATTGGCCTCTATATTTAGTGCCGGCTACTAAACTAGCTAGATCTAAAGTGACAACTCGTTTATCGAATAGAATTCTAGAAACTTTTCTTTTTACAATTCGAAGTGCTAACCCTTCAGCAATTGCAGATTTTCCAACTCCTGGTTCTCCAATTAGAAGTGGGTTGTTTTTCTTTCTTCTACTCAAAATTTGAGAGACTCTTTCTATTTCTTTAGATCTACCTACAACGGGATCAAGTTTACCTTCTTCTGCCATTGCGGTTAAATCTCTACCAAAATTATCTAAAACAGGTGTTTTGGATTTTTTGTTAGTTTTAGCACCTCCAGATGGAGAATTGAAAGGGTTTTCTTTTGAGGTGTCTCCAGCCATATCGTCATCATCTGAAAAAGATTCGGCTTTTGGATCTTCAATATATTCGTCTTCGTTAGCAATCATAAATTTAAATTGATCTTTAACATTATCGTAATCTACCTTTAGTTTATTTAAAAGCTTCGTGGTAGGGTCATTTTCATTTCTTAAAATACACAATAACAAATGTGCTGTGTTAATAGAAGAGCTCTGAAATAATTTAGCTTCCAAAAAAGTTGTTTTCAACGCTCTTTCTGCTTGCCTTGTTAAATGTAAATTCTTTTTTTCATTAGTAGCTATTGCTACATTGGGGTTTGCGGGGCTTAAGATTTCAACTTTTCTTCTCAAATTTGTTAAATCGATGTCTAACGCATCAAGTATACTAATTGCTTTCCCACTTCCATCACGTAATAGTCCTAGCATGAGATGCTCAGTTCCAATAAAGTCATGCCCCAACCGTAGTGCCTCCTCTTTACTGTATGCAATAACATCTTTGACTCTTGGTGAAAAATTATCATCCATATAATTAGTTTCTTTCTTTTTCTCTGTTCTTTATTACTAAATATAGTAATTTTTAAAATTACTTTGACAAAAACTATTCCTTTTAACCATCCTTAACAAATAAGCTGACATAATAGCAATTTATGTCATATTTCACTGCGAAATATATGGTGTTTGCATTATTCCTTTTCTAAAGATAAACAAAAAAACTATTTAGTTTTCTGAGTAAATAGACAAAAAAAGGATTAATAATCAAAATCTACCGATATTGACTTATTAACCATTTAGGTCGTTTAATTTGTTAATAAATTACGTATATTAGAGAGCGTATTAGCTGTTAAAACCGTCTTAATTTACTTAAATTAGCGCGTTTAATGAAATCAATTTTAGAATAAAATATTTTTTATGGCAGAAGGAGAAAAGCTAATACCTATCAATATAGAAGATGAGATGAAGTCTGCGTACATCGATTATTCGATGTCAGTGATTGTGTCACGAGCACTTCCGGATGTTAGAGACGGTCTCAAACCTGTTCACAGAAGGGTTTTATATGGTATGTATGAGTTAGGCGTAAGAGCAAATAGTGCTCATAAAAAGTCAGCTAGAATAGTAGGAGAAGTACTTGGTAAGTACCATCCTCATGGGGATACATCAGTTTATGACACTATGGTTCGTATGGCTCAGGAGTGGAGCTTACGATATATGCTAGTAGATGGTCAAGGAAACTTTGGTTCAGTCGATGGGGATAGTCCAGCGGCAATGCGATATACAGAAGCAAGAATGCGGAAAATATCCGAAGATATGCTTGCAGATATTGAAAAAGAAACTGTAGATCATACATTTAACTTTGATGATACTTTACAAGAGCCAACGGTATTGCCAAGTAGAGTACCAGGATTACTAATTAATGGAGCTTCTGGTATAGCAGTTGGAATGGCAACTAATATGCCTCCTCATAATTTAAGTGAAGTTGTAGATGGAACTATCGCATATATAGATAATAACGATATTGAGATAGATGAGTTAATTCAGCATATAAAAGCACCAGATTTTCCAACTGGTGGAATTATTTATGGATATGATGGTGTAAGAGAAGCGTTTAAGACTGGTAGAGGTAGAATTGTAATGCGTGCTAAGGCCAGTTTTGAAGAAGTGAATGGTAGAGAGTGTATTATCGTATCTGAAATACCTTATCAAGTCAATAAGGCAGATATGATTAAAAAGACTGCCGATCTTATTAACGATAAGAAAATTGATGGTATTTCTTCTATTCGAGATGAGTCGGATAGAAAAGGTATGCGAATTGTATATATCCTTAAAAGAGATGCTATTCCTAATATTGTTCTAAATCTTTTATATAAATATACAGCGTTGCAATCTTCTTTTAGTGTTAATAATATTGCACTTGTACAAGGAAGACCGCAGTTATTGAATGTAAAAGACATGATTCATTACTTCGTAGAACATAGACACGATGTGGTTGTGCGAAGAACCAAGTATGAATTAAGAAAAGCCGAAGAAAGAGCGCATATATTAGAAGGTTTAATCATTGCTTCAGATAATATTGATGAAGTAATTCAATTGATCCGAGCTTCGTCAAATGCGGATGAAGCAAGAGAAAAGTTGATCAAAAGATTTGAACTTACAGAGATTCAGGCAAAAGCAATTGTTGAGATGCGTCTACGTCAACTTACAGGACTAGAGCAGGATAAACTAAGAGCTGAGTATGAAGAATTGATGAAAACAATAGAAGATCTTAAGGATATCTTAGACAAGAAAGATCGTCGTATGGATATCATCAAAGAAGAACTTCTTGAAGTTAAAGATAAATATGGTGATGATCGTCGTTCTCAAATAGAATATGCAGGAGGTGATCTTAGTATAGAAGATATGATTCCGAATGAGAAAGTTGTTATAACAATTTCTCATGCTGGTTATATAAAAAGGACTTCGCTTACAGAGTATAAGAAACAAAATAGAGGAGGAGTTGGTCAAAAAGGTAGTACTACACGTAATGAAGACTTCTTAGAACATTTATTTGTTGGTACTAATCATCAGTATATGCTTTTCTTTACGMAAAAAGGAAAATGTTTCTGGATGCGTGTATATGAAATACCTGAAGGAAGTAAAACTTCTAAAGGTAGAGCAATCCAAAATTTGATCAACATAGAAAACGATGATAAGGTAAAAGCATTTATTTGTACTCAAGATCTCAAAGATGAAGAATACATCAATTCTCATTATGTGATCATGGCAACTAAAAAAGGTCAGGTAAAGAAAACTTCATTAGAACAGTATTCAAGACCAAGAACTAATGGAATCAACGCTATTACTATAAAGGATAATGACGAATTACTTGAAGCAAAACTAACGGATGGTAAAAGTCAAGTAATGCTTGCTGTTAAATCTGGAAAAGCTATTCGTTTTGAGGAAGAAAAAACCAGACCAATGGGAAGAGGTGCTTCAGGAGTGCGTGGAATCCGATTAGCAGATGATAATGATGAAGTGATTGGAATGGTGGCAGTAAATGATATGGAGAGTAATATTCTTGTAGTATCAGAAAATGGTTACGGTAAACGTTCTAGTCTAGAAGATTATAGAATTACGAATAGGGGTGGTAAAGGAGTTAAGACAATTTCTGTTACTGATAAAACAGGAAAATTAGTAGCTATCAAAAATGTTACTGACGCAGATGACCTTATGATTATTAATAAATCAGGGATAGCGATACGACTTTCTGTTGAAGATCTAAGAGTGATGGGAAGAGCAACTCAAGGTGTTCGACTCATTAATTTAAAAGGTAAAGACTCTATTGCTGCTGTGGCAAAAGTTATGCAAGATGAAGAGGATGTTGAAAATATTGATGAGAATATTGAAGAAATTGATATATCTTTGCAAAATCAAGAGGATGCTAATGATGGCACAGCAATTGATGAAACAAAAGAAGAATAAAAAGAATCCCATAAAAAAAACACAAGTAATGAGAACTAAATTTATCTTGGCACTTTTTTTAACGTTTAGTGCTATAGGATTTTCACAAAAGAAGGCTTTAAATGCAGCTAAGAAAGCATTAAAGTCTGGTAATTTAGAAACAGCGAATGATGCGCTTAAAGCAGCTGAGGGGCAATTAGAAGCAGCTGACGATAAACTTAAGGCACAGTATTACTATCTTAAAGGACAGGCTTCAGCAGCTTCTCCTGATAAGTCGTTGACTAAATTTGAAGAAGCAGCAAATGCGTATGCTAAAGTTTTAGAAATTGAGGGAGCTTCAGGAAGTAAAAAGTTTACTACTCAGGCTACTACTGGATTGCAAACATTACGTCAATCTTTGATAAATCAAGCAGTTGCTGATCAGAAAGCTGGAGATAATATTGCTGCAGCCGAAAAATTATACTTAGGTTATAAAACTGAGAAAAAAGATACTTCTTACTTATATTTTGCAGCTTCTAATGCAGTAAATGGTAAGGATTATGATGCTGCTTTAAAATATTACAATGAATTAGTTGCTATTGGATACAAAGGTGTTGAAGATAGATTTACTGCAACTAATAAAGAAACTGGAGATGTAGAGACTTTTGATTCTAAAGATTTAAGAGATTTTTCTGTGAAAGCAGGAACACATATCAAGCCAGAAGCTTCTAAAACTAAATCAAGACAAGCTGAGATTACAAAGAATATTGCACTAATTTATATTACACAAGGTAAAGATGAAGAGGCAATAAAAGCTATGGAAGCTGCAAAAGCTCAAAATCCTAATGATCCTGCTTTAATGCAAGAAGAAGCAAATATGTTTTATAAGTTAGGAAATATTGAAAAATATCAGGAACTAATGCAACAAATTGTTAAGAACGATCCTGAAAACCCCAATCTACTATATAATTTGGGAGTAAGTGCTTCTCGTCTTGGAGATAATGACCAAGCGATCAAGTACTATGAAAAGGCATTAGAAATTAAGCCAGATTATACTTCTGCTCAAATTAATATAGCTGCTATTATTTTAAGTGGAGAAACTGCACTTAATGAAGAAATGAATAGTTTAGGAGGTTCTTCAGCGGATTATAAAAGATTTGATGTTCTTAAAAAGCAAAAGCAAGACTTATATAGAAAAGCGGTTCCTTACTTAGAAGGAGCTCTTCAGTCTAAGCCGGATAATGTAGATGCTGTTAGAACACTTATGCAGATTTTCTATCAATTAGATGATCCTAAAGCAGAAGATATGAAAAGTAAATTAAAAGCTTTAGAAGGAGGAAATTAATCCTTTAAAAGGTTTTGAAATATAAAAAAAGAGCGAATCTAAATGATTCGCTCTTTTTTATTTTAATGCACCGATACAGGGGTTTCCAATAATTGAATATTACTCTGTAATCGTTCTCTTACGATATTCATCATTCTTTTATTTAAGGCAGATGAGTTCTTAATATATCTCAAATACTCATCTACAGTAAATTGGCCAATAATCATTCCCTTAAGGCTATTTCTGAATTTCATATCCTTTTGTATCGCATTATCAATATAGAGCAATCGTTTTTCGATTGATAATTCATAAAAAGTGTTTTTTCTTTTCTTAATATAATTTCTAAACACTTCAATTAATAATTCATTCTGTAGTTTGATAATGGGGCGAATAGTTTTATTCTGAAATTGTTCATCATCAGACATGTTTTCAGAAACTCTTGCATTTAAAATTTGAGGCCTAATCGCCAGTAAATTTGATTCCCTGTTTTCCATAATAAAGAGCGTTTACTAAAAATACAGAATAGTTTTATCCAAAATTCATAACGACTCTCAGAGTTTTAAACCATTTATGAACATTAGAATTTACCTATAGTCATTGAATTTATTGTAAAAAAAAGCTCCCATTTTGAGGGAGCTTTATGTATTGAAAATTTACTTTTTAAGAAATTCTTCTTTTGATTTAATATCTATTGGTTTCATTTCATTTTTTTCCAGATATTTTGTCAGTTTAGAAACTCTCTTATCTTTTATTTTTTGGAAATCCTTTCTTGCTTGTTCTATTTTTCCTTTAAGAACTTTTTGATTCTTTAATTGAGCTGCCGAAGGTTTTTCAAAGCTGTTAGTAACTGCGTTATATAAATCAGTTATTTTTTCTCTTAGCTCAGGCTCAGCTTCCTGAACATAGTTGTCACCTGTAGTAACTACTAAAGATTCTTTTAGCTTAGTTAACTCATCAATAACTGGAGTAGCAACTTTCGAAGACTTTTCCTTAACAGATTCTGCTTTTTTAACTGTTTGATCAATTTCATGTACTAAATAAGCTAAATCTTCAACCATAATATATAATTCTTGAGAAGCTTTTCTTTGTAACGCTCGTTCGGATGCTGTTATTTCAGAATTCTTATCTTGTTCAACCTCTATATTATGTTCAAAGGTATTTTTACCTTTGGTAAGTACTACTTTGTATTTTCCAGCAGCAACTCTTGGAGGAGATCCAAAAGAAAGTGTCTTTCCTGATGCAGGCTTTGGAGAAAGACTTCTGTAATTCCAACGAACTATATTAATCCCTTTTGCTTTTCCTGGTGATAGATCAGTGATTTTATTACCATTCATGTCTTGGATTTCCATTTTCATTTTTCCAAATGTGTGTCTTTTCTTCAAATAATACATGATTTTAAGACTACTACTTGGATTAGGCCCTATAAATTGTGTTTCAGTACTACCACCACCAAATGCATTATCTTCCTTCATAATGCCTACTTTAGTATTGAAAAAATGCACGTTTTTACTTAAAACTTCTTGATTTATTTCGCGTAATGATGAAATGTCATCAAGTATGATTACACCTCTTCCGTGCGTACCTAAAACAAGATCGTTGGTTTTTTTCTGTAAATCTATAAAATGAACAGCTGTAGCGGGCATATTGTTTGTAAAACGTGCCCAGTTTTTACCACCATTTATGGTTACGAAAAGCCCAAACTCTGTTCCTACAAATAATAAATCCTCTTGTTCATAATCTTCTTGAATATTTCTGGCAAATCCTACAATCTCATCCGTTACTATAGATTTCCAGGTTTGTCCATAGTCAGAGGTTTTGTATACATATGTATTCATATCACCAGATGTATGTCCATCAAAAACGGCGTAAGCAGTACTCGCATTATGAACACTAGCTTCAATATGGTATACCCAAGTATTTGCTGGTAAATTCGGGATATTACTAACAGTATTGGTCCAGTTTTTTCCACCATCTTTGGTTACCTGAACGTTTCCATCATCAGTTCCTACCCAAATAACCTTCTCATCTAGAGGAGATTCAGCAATAGTAAATATGGTTGTATGAGTTTCTGCTCCTGATTTATCTTTTGACAACCCTCCTGATTCTTTATCCTGCTTTGCTGGGTCGTTAGTAGTAAGATCAGGTGATATCTTTACCCAGTTATTCCCCATATCTTCAGATTTATGAAGATATTGACTTCCCATATAAAAACGGTCTGGTTGATGTTCGCTAATTGCCATTGGAGCATTCCAATTAAAACGAAGTTCTTCATCACCATCTGGTACAGGTTCTACGTTTTTGGTGGTATTTTTTTCGGTATTAATTCTCCATACATTTTGAGCTCCTTGCATTTCAGAATATATAATAGGCTTTGTAGGATGCTTTAATACTCTAAAACCATCTCCATAACCAATTCTTTTCCAATCACGTGCTTCGATACCACCTACAGACGATGAAGGTCCATACCAAGAACCATTGTCTTGTAATCCTCCATAGATATTGTATGGTTCTGCGTTGTCAAGACTAATTTGATAAAACTGGGAAACAGGAATATTTTCTACTATTTCCATCGTAGAGCCACCATCCCAACTTCTATAAACACCACCATCGGTACCTGCATACATTCTATCACTATCTTTGATGTCGAAAAGAATATCATGAATATCTGCGTGCATGTTACCTAGATTTTTAAAGGTTTTACCACCATCTTTAGAGATGGCTCCAAGAAATCCTCCTTTTACAACTATGTCAGGGTTTTTTGGGTCAACTACTAAGCGTGAAAAGTAAAACRGACGTACAACTAGTTCGAAGTCATTATTTAATTGTTTCCAATTATTTCCTGAGTCATCAGATCTATATAGTCCTTTGCTTTTATCATCTTCACTTTCAATAGCAGCATATAATATTTTAGAATTGGATGGCGCTATTGCAATTCCTATTCTTCCTAATTTTCCTTCAGGAAAACCATTGTGAATTTTATTCCAAGTTTTTCCTGCATCAGTAGATTTATAAAGAGCACTATTAGCTCCACCAGAATTAAAAGACCATCCTGTTCTTCTAAATTCCCACATAGAAGCATACAAAACGTTTGGATTATTTGGATCCATTAAAAGATCTGAAATTCCAGTAGAAGTGTTTGTGTATAGTATTTTGTTCCAAGTTTCACCTCCATCTGTAGTTTTATAAACTCCACGAACATCACTATCACCCCATAAAGCACCTAAAACTCCAATGTATACTTCTTTAGAGTTCTTTGGATTTACAACAATACTACTTATACGTTCTGATTTTTCAAAACCGATTTTTTTCCATGTATCACCTCCATTAGTGGTTTTGTAAAGACCATCCCCAATAGAAACACTATTTCTAGTCCAGATCTCTCCAGTTCCTACCCATATGGTTTTGTCAGGATCATTTGGATCTACAGCAATCGCTCCAATGGATTGTGCATGTTCATCAAAAATTGGGCTAAAAGTTGCTCCTCCATTTAATGTTCTCCATACTCCACCTCCCGCGGTTCCAGCATAAATCACCCTAGCATTCGTAGGATGAGCTTCAAGATCAATAATTCTTCCACTCATTAAAGCAGGACCTATTTGACGAGCTTTTATATCACCAAAAAGCTCCTTTCCGTTTAATGAAATTTCTTGTGCTTGCAAGCTGAAATTTAAAAATAGCAAGCAGCATAAAACTTTTACATATCTATGCATCATAATAATTTGTGTGATTAAAAAAAGCCTCAAACTTTTATGAGGCTTTCTATTGACATATTTTATTTTTCTTCAGGAAACTTAAGTAGATCAGCACCCATCTCAGGATTTAATACAATTTCTTTTATTTCAATCGGCTGTGGTCCTTGAGACATAGCAAATGGGAAGTATAATCCATCTACTTCCTGGTAATCACTCATAGTAATTGTAGTTTTATTACCTCCTTGAGTAGTTTCAATTAAAATAGGCACATAATTTTCAGTCTCAAAATAGTAGTAGCTAATGCTTGGAGATTCTACTCCATTAACCATTACGGGTTCCATCGTTAACTGAACTTTAAAAGTTTCAGTACCTTCTTTTGTTTCCTTTCCTAAATATTCTACAGTGTATCCTTTTTCTTTATAATCGATAAAAGGATTTGGAAAATCATTAGCAGAAAGCTTCATGTTATCAGTAGCTTCTTTATCACTTTTTTCTGCTTTCATCGTCATAAAATTTGTAGACCACATTGTTTCTCCATCAAAAGCAAATTGAGTAATTGTTTTTCCTTGCAACTCTATCACAACAGCTTGTTCTCCTTTGTTACCAGAATATATTGTAACAGGTATTTGCATTCCTCCCTGATTTACCTGAGCTACCATTTTAGTTCCAGTTAGCTTTTTCCAATTCTCTACACCTCCAGTATTTTCTAAATAATTATTAATGATTTCATCGGCAGTTTGCGCATTGACTGGAGCAATAATCGCTATGATTAAAGCTACAATTAGTGATTTTAAAGTATTCATTGTTAAATTTTTATTATTGTTACTGTAAAGTTAGACTTTCGAACCCTATTTTTGTTACACTTTTTTGAATAATATTTTAAATTTTAATTTATGAAGTTTGGTAAAGTAGAACATCCTGAGCTTATTAACTTTGTTTTACCTGAGGATCATAAAGATACTTCAGCGGTTTTACAACATGGACAATCAGGAGATATATCAGTTTATGTGGGATGTGCCAAATGGAATAAACAAGATTTGAAAGGCTTTTATCCAAGAGGAACAAAGGATGAATTACAATATTATTCCAGACAATTTAATTCAATTGAATTGAATGCTACTTTCTATAGAATTTTTCCAGAAGATCAGTTTAAAAAGTGGTATGACAAAACACCAGAAAATTTTAAGTTCTTTCCAAAGTTAGTGCAAAACATATCACACCTTAAGAGGTTAAATGACGATGTGCAACCCTATGTGGACCAATATCTAGCAAGTGCAATACATTTAAAAGAAAAATTAGGAACTATTTTTTTGCAAATGCATAGTAATTTTGCTCCTAAATATTTTGAAAGAGTAGTGAATTTTGTAGAAAGATGGCCCAAAGAATTACGACTGGCTATAGAGTTTAGACATACAGATTGGTTTAATGATACAACTGTAGCTGCTGAACTATATGATCTTTTACAAAACAATAATATAGCGAATATCCTTACAGATTCTGCGGGTAGACGTGATTTGCTTCATATGAGACTCACTAATAAAGAAGCATTTGTGCGTTATGTTGGAGCCAATCATGAAACCGATTATAACAGATTAGATGATTGGGTGGTTAGATTAAAATCTTGGAAAGAACAAGGAATTGAAGATATTCATTTCTTTGTACATCAGAATATAGAAAAAGAATCTCCGCTACTATCAAAGTATTTTATTGAACTGTTAAATAAGCAGTTAGGGACACAACTTAGTTTGCCAAATCATTCTTCCGAAGGAGCTACACTTTTTTAAAATTTAAAAAAAATACGGTTTTACCTTTTTTAATTTGACTAAAATCAGTCGTAAATAGTGTTAAATTTTTAAGATTATTTGCACTTAATCCTGTTTTTGTGTATTTTGCCGATGAATTCGAGAGTTGCTCTTAAGGTTTTTAAATAAATCACTTGAATATCACCTTATTTTGATAGAGTAATAATCAGCCAAAATAACGCATATGACTAAACTACTACACTTCGCATTATTATTAGTTTTTTTATTATCAGCCAATTCTTTATGGTCTCAAGAAGACAAGTTGAAAGAAATGATCGGTCAGTATGATAATCATATAGTTAGTTTAGAAAAAGAAGAGTTTCCAACAATACCAAGTTTTTTTGAAAAAGAAGATTTTTCTTACAGCAAGTGTTTTGGTCTTCATCGTATCAAAAAGAATCATGATAAAAAAATATCACATAAAGAGGGTATTACTTGGATAGATATTATATCTGCGGATGAAGGTGCCGATTTTAATTGTTCAGGAGGTTTTTGTATGCATGAATCGCATTTTCATAAAAGAGGTCTTACGCTAAGAAAGCAGTTGTTTGATTACTTCATGAGAATATCTTGCTAATATTTTGTTGAAATTAAAAGGTATTTCACCCATTTAGTTGGGCAATGAATTTATTCATCTATTTTTGTAGCCAAAAAGTAGCATGAAGTTTTCTGAATTAGGTATTCCTAAAAATTTAAATAAAGGTCTTAAGGAAATGGGAATTATTGTTCCCACAAAAATTCAGGAGCAAGCAATCCCAGTTCTTATTAATAGTAAAGTTGATTTTATTGGTAAAGCGCAAACAGGCACAGGAAAAACTGCTGCTTTTGGTTTACCATTGTTGACATCTATCGATCCTTCTAAAAAAGAAGTTCAAGCATTGATTCTGGCTCCAACAAGAGAATTAGGGCAGCAAATCGCAAAACAATTATTTAAATTCACGAAGTATACAGATAAGATTTATACAGAATCCGTTTATGGTGGAGAACGAATCGAAATACAAATATCCCGATTAAAAAGACCTACTCATATTATTGTAGCCACGCCTGGTAGGTTAATTGATCTTATGAATCGTAAAGCGGTTGATATTTCAAAAATTAAAACAATCGTATTGGACGAAGCTGATGAGATGCTTAGTATGGGATTTAAAAATGATCTTACTACGATTTTAGGACAAACCAAAGGTTATCGAAACGTATGGCTATTTTCTGCAACGATGCCTTCTACTCTTAATGATATTATTAATACGTATGTAGATAAAAATGCGGTTAGAGTTTCAGTAGATAAACATGATGCTGTAAATAAAGGGATTGAACATCATTTTGTTGTTGGCGAAGAAGTAAATAAATTAGATACACTGACCTATTTTTTAAAATCTCAGAAAAAACAACGAGGAATCATTTTTACTAAAACTAAAGCAGCAGCTCGTAAGCTATCTAAACAATTGATAGCAAAAAATTATGAAACCGGTTTGCTTGAAGGTGATATGACTCAAAAGGATCGTGATAAAGTAATGAGGGCTTTCAAAAAAGGTACTATGGAATTATTAGTATCTACTGATGTTGCAGCAAGAGGTATTGATGTGGCCAATCTAGCATTTGTAGTCCATTATCAGTTACCAGATCAAATAGAATATTATACGCATCGTAGCGGTAGAACTGCCAGAGCTGGTAAAAAAGGATTATCCTTAGCTTTAATTGTTAAACAAGAAATAAAGCTACTAAGAGATCTTGAAAAAAACTTAGGAATTCGATTTATCCAAATCCGCTAAAGTAATTATCAAATACCTGAAAACAGGGGGCAATATTTACCCAAATACTAGGTAAATATTTACCAGTTTTAGTCTTACTTTTGATTCAGATAAAGTATTATTGATTGATTTTTATGCAAAATTTTGAATAGTTAAGGTAAATACGACAATTTATGGCTTGCTACGAGATAATTTTTTGCTAATGATTAGGTTATTTATTTACTTTACGAAAAACCAACTTCATGCAAATACTAGACTATAAATTATCATCAAAAGTTGATAATGCAATTCATATAGCGCAATCTATTGCCAAAGAGTACCACAATGATGAGTACAATGCGGCTCATTTGTTAAAGGCACTTTTACATAAGGATGTAGGGTTAAAAGATTTTTTTAACCAAATTGATGGTGATATTTACTATTATGAGGAATGGTCAGAAGTCAGAATTGAAGCACTTCCACGAGTAGTAAACGTTCCAGATACAATTCAAGGTGATAAGTCAATTGAAGCTGTATTTAATGAAGCAGATACCCTAAAACTTAAATTAGGAACTGATGAAATTACGGCAAAAGCTGTACTTATAGCTTTATGTACTCCAGGCGTAGGGTTTTCTTATGAACAATTAAAAACGTTGCCTTTAAAGGCAGATGAAGTTTTAATTGCGGCAACTCAAGGTATTAAAAGTTCTGGTAGCTCAGCAACTACTGGGGGATCTTCAAATAGTGCATCTGGAAAAAAAATAGATTCTGGTATATTAGATGAATATTGTATCGACAAAACTTTTGCAGCCAAGAACCAACAATTAGATGATGTTTTCGGAAGAGATGCTGAAGTAAAGATGATTACCGAAATTTTAGGAAGACATTCTAAACCTAATGTTTTAATCACAGGTGAACCAGGAGTTGGTAAAACTGTACTTTTAGATGGTTTTTCTGAAGCCGTTATTAATGGTAACGTTCCCGAAGGTTTAAAAGATGCTCAGATCTATGAATTAGATTTTATCAACTTAGTTTCTGGAGCTAGCTATAAAAGTGAAGTTGAGGATCGATTTAAAAAGATTTTGGTTGCTTTAAAAGAGTTTGATAAACCTGTTTTACTAATTGATGAAATCAATAATTTAACGGATAAGAATAGTGGTAATCAAGGTTTGGTAAATATCTTGAAATCAGAATTAGCTAAAGGAGAAGTTACCTTTATAGCTACAGCAACCAATGACGCATTTAGAAAGCATATAGAAACAGATGAAGGACTTACGAGAAGATTTGAAATTGTTCCTTTAGATGAACCTTCTGAACAAGATGCATTAACAATGATCTCTAATACTATCGATAAATACAAAAATCATCATAATTTGGATATTATTGATGAAACAATCGCAGAAGCTATTCGACTTTCTAAGAGGTTTAATAAAGATCGAAGTCTTCCTGATGCTGCAATAGATCTTATCGATAGAACAATGTCTGCTTCTCGATATATGATAGAAACAACAGCGAATAATGTAGAATCTTTGCTAAAAGAAGTAAAAGAAATAGGAGAGAAGTCATCGGAAGAATCAGAGAAAGTGAATTCCATAAGTTGGATGTATAATAACCTCAAAAGTAAGTTTAGCTATCTCTTATTTACAGAGTTAGGAGAAGAAGAGATGATTTTAGGCGAAGAGACTTTTGAAAATTATAAATCTAAGGTAGTTTCTATTTTAGATCGTTTCTTTAAGAAAGCTTCTGAAGAAAAAACGTTTATTGATAAAAATGATGTTTCTGCAACCATCGCTAATAAAACTGGAATTCCAGTTGGAAAACTTCAAGCAGATGAGAAGGAACGTTTATTAAATATGGAGGRTCATCTGAAGAAAAGGGTGATCGGACAAGATCATGCAATTAAAACAATTTCTGAAGCTGTATTAGAGTCAAGATCTGGTTTAAGTAAACCAGGATTACCAATAGGTTCTTTCTTTTTCACAGGACCAACAGGTACTGGTAAGACAGAGCTGGCAAAATCTTTAGCAGAGTTTTTGTTTCAAACTGAAGATGCTATTATCAGGTTTGACATGTCAGAATTTAAAGAAGAGCATTCAGCTGCCTTGTTGTATGGAGCTCCTCCAGGATATGTAGGATATGAAGAAGGAGGGCTTTTAGTAAATAAAATAAGACAAAAGCCATATTCAATTGTTCTTTTTGACGAAATAGAGAAAGCGCATCCATCCGTATTTGATATTTTTCTTCAGATTTTGGACGAAGGAAAACTAAATGATCGATTAGGTAAAACAGGAGATTTTTCTAATGCCGTGATTCTATTTACTTCGAATATAGGAAGTGAACATGTTGTAAAGTCTTTTACAGATGGAGAAATTCCGCAATCTTCGGATTTGTTGGAAATCATGTCAAGACATTTTAGACCAGAATTTTTAGGTAGATTAACAGAAATTGTTCCTTTTGCACCGATTACAAAGGAAAATGTGGTTAAAATTTTTAATATTCAGTTAAAAGATTTGCATAAGGCACTAAATAAGCAAGAAGTTACTTTAGAGCTTACTGAAGCTGCGCAAGAATTTTTAGCATATAAGGGATTTACCCCCAAATATGGAGCAAGACCATTACGAGGAGTTATTAGAAATGATCTAAGAGGTCCTTTGTCTAAGATGTTGATTACCGGAAAGATAGGGAAAGGAAGTAGCGTTAAGTTAGATATAAAAGATGAAAAAATGCAGTGGTCATACGAATAAAAATCGTATCCTGCGATAAAATTAGTATATTTATAATTCACAATTATTATTTAGAGAAAATATGAGCAGTAACACATATGGATTAGGAGGAACAGAGGTAAAAACGGATGCCAGTGAAGCTATATTGGAAATCGGACAAAATAAAACACTTCTTGTTCAGAAATTAACTCAAGATCAACCAATTAAGCCACAGATAGTTAATGGGTTAACATCTATAGATCATGTATTTGAAAATTATAAGCCTGAAGTAGAGGTAGAGTTTGAAGATGCAGATGGAGTTGAAAGTAAAGAAATGCTAAAATTTAACAACCTAGGGGATTTTGGTAAAAAAGGAATCATTAATCAAAGTAAATTCCTAAATGACTTAGATACAGAAAAAGATCAGTATCTAAAGGTTGTTAAACAATTAAAATCCAATAAGATCTTAAAAACTGCATTGGCAGACCCAGACGCCAAGGAGGCATTAATTAGATCTATACAATCATTATTAGCAGAATTACAACAAGGTTAAAAGGTAAACAAATCATTTTATGGCAGCAGGAAAACAAGCTCAAGAGAGTGTTAAAATAGAAAATCCAGCAAAGGAATTAAAAATAAATGAGGAGAAATTAGCCAGATATGGTGGTTTTGATCTTTTAGAATCGTGTATAGATGACGTTCAGAATATGAATCCAGATCGTAAAGCACGTAAAAAGATTTTCCTAACTGAATCTACTAAAAAATTAGAAAGAGCCAAGTTAGAAAAAACACTGGAGATCTGGCGAGACGTACTTTCTTCTTCAGATGATTTATCTGAAATGGTAGAAGAATCTGAAAAGCGTTCTGAAATTGCTGGAAAGTCTTTAGAAAGAAATTTAGGAGCAGCACTTGAACAGACAAGGGAATTAGAACAATCTTATAGATCAGTGGCCTTATTCTTTAAGAATACAGAATCTCAAAAGGTAAAAAATGTAAATATTATGAATGCTGAACTTGAACAGCTTAAAGATCTAGATAATACTAGGTTTATCGATGCCGTTCAAGAAGAGCTTGTGCAAGGATATGACCGTTTAGACCTTAGAGATAATTATGGTATTCTGGTAATACCAGGTTACTTAGGTTCTAACAAAGTGGTAGAGAAATGGGCTAAAATCGCTCATGAGAATAAAGTAATGATGATTACTGATTTCGAACATCTTGATGAACCAGACGATGTAATGGAAATGTTTGAAGCGGCTAACCTAACAGGAGGAGATAAATATCGATCCAATGTTATGATGACATGTAATTGGTTAGTAGGACGCGGAAAACATGATGAAGTAGGAGAGGAAGATGATCTTTTTGTGCCACCATCTAGTGCATTAGCTGGTCAAGTTTATAGAACTTTAATGTCTCAAGTAGCGGCGGGTAAAAAGCATGGAGGAATTAATGAAATTGATGGTGTGCGTTTTGATTTAAAGAAAAGTGAGATTGCTCAATTAGAAAAACTTGGATTAGTACCTATGGTAAATGAGTATGGAAAAGTAATGGCTTTTTCTGCTAAAACTTTATTTAATGGTGATAACCTAGGATTGCAAACGTATTCCGTAGTAAGAGTTTTTGATTATGTTACTAAAGTATTAATGGATTTCTTGAATAGAAGAGCTTTTGAAAACTTTAATGCTAGAACTCGTAAGGAATTGATGGGACAAATCGTGAAGTTTTTGGATGGTATTACTGGACCAGACAAATTAATCGAAGACTTTTCTATCAAAAGATTTGAGCAAGATCCTACTCAAAAAGATAGAGTGTTTTTAGACATTCATATGAAACCTTATTTTCCAGCTAAGAACTTTATGATCAAAATGGATGGACAAAAAGGAGATGATGGAACAGATTGGGATGCTGATTACGAACAGCAATAGGTAAGAAAATACTACGAAAATCATATTTTTAAAAGCGAATATTATTTTAATGTTCGCTTTTTTGATTGTTCATTTTTGATTTTACCTTAGCTATAGCCGCTAATAATTTTTCAAAATTAACAGGTTTTGAAAAGTATTTATCAAAACCAATTTTGATGAATTTTTGAGCATCTCCAGGCATCGCATATGCAGTGACCGCATATATAGGAGTATTTTTAAGAAAGTCTAGTTTCTTAAAACGTTTTAATAATTCACACCCATCCATTTGGTTGAGTCCTAAGTTAATATCGACCAGAATCAAATCAAGTGCAGAATCTTTAACAATTTCTAGCGCGGTTGGCCCATTTTCAGCAATTACTACAGTAGATGCATTTTTAGTAAGCATCTTATTCATAACCATAGCATTAATTTTATTATCCTCTACGTAAAGTATATTCATATATTTTTTGGAATTGTAATGATAAATTTTGTTCCTTGATTTAATTTACTAGAAACTTTAATTTTCCCCCCTAATATTTCAATATATCTTTTGGATAGACTTAAGCCTATACCGGTTCCTTCATATTTCCTACTTAATCCAATACTTTCCTGTACAAATGGATCAAAAATCTTCTTTAAATTGTCTTTTCCTATACCAATCCCCGAATCTTTGATAGAAACAATAACTTTTTTCTTTTCGTTTTTTACTTTTATGACTACTTTACCCTTGTCAGTATATTTTATTGAATTATGAATGATATTATTTAAAGCAGTGCTAAAAATATCTTCATCAATAATAGCCGCAGGGCAATTTTCATCTAATTTCAAAATATACTCTAAATTTTTAGAATTTGCAAAATGTCGATACTCTCTAAACGATGTTTCTACAGTGTAGTTCATGTCTACTTCTACATAATTTAAATTCTTTTGTATTGTTTCAATTTCGCTAAAATGAGAAAGGTTATTAATGGTAGCAAGTAGTCTTTCTTTACTCTCATCTAAATACGTAGCTAGTTTTTTTCTATCACCTGGATTTTCTTCACCTAGCAATAACATATTGCAAATAGTCATAATACCATTTAAAGGGGTTCTAATTTCATGACTAAAATTTGATAATATATTGGATTTTAGATTACTTAATTCTTGTTCTTTTATATGCGCCTCTTTTATGGCTAATTCTGCTGTTTTTTGTTCTGTTATATCATGGAATACTACAAGTACAGATTTTATAGTATTTTCTTCATCTCTAATTGGAGTGTACTTTGATTCTAACCACTGTACAGATCCCTTTATGGTCATTCTTTCAATTTCTTTTTTTACGGTATGGCCTTTTAATGCTTCGTTGAATTCGTGAGCAAAAGTACTTTTGAAATTAACGGGCATTACATCTATAAAACGACAAGTTGTAGTAGTAGGATCTACGCCAAAATCTCTTTTGATAATTTTAATAGAATCTTTATCAGCTATTAAAATTTCTCCCGAGGTATTTAATAGCAAGGTATATGCAAAACTATTATTTACAATTGCTGTAAGTCTTCTGTGATTTTCGGCAATAGTTCGTTCATTGATTTTCTTTTGATGAACATCAATCAGGTTTCCAATCATTCGAATGGTATTTCCTTCTTTATCTTTCTTTCTATAGCCATATACATCATAATGTCTATATTGACCATCCAGATGCTTAAGACGATAATGATTGAAATAATGATAGCCTGTTTTTTGAAGATTGATTTTATGCCTTTCCATAGCTTCATCTAGATCATCAGGATGAATCATTTTTCTAAAAGCTTCTTCTGGTACAAAATCGGTATCTAGTGGTAATCCTAACATTCGTCTGAAGTCTTTGCTGTAAAATACCATATTAGTTTCTATAATATGATCAAATAATCCAGACCGTATACCTTTTAAAGCTAATTTTTTAGTCTCTTCGTTATGTTTAAGCTGTTCTATATAGTTTTGTTGGTCGGTAATATCAGAGAAACTCCCATTAACGAAAATGACTTTATCTTTATGCTTAATAGCTTCACCAATGACCCGTATCCATTTCTTTTTCCCCTTCTTCGTAAGGATTTGATCAACATAGTCATAAGAGATTCCGTGATCAATTAAATTATCCCAATAGTTTTTTACACGTTCCCTTGAAGATTCGGGATAATAATGTAAAGCATCTACCATGTTTAGAGAAGTGCCAGGTTCTAAGTCATGTAAATGATAACATTCATCAGAAAAATAGACTTTATCATTTATAGGGTCATAGTGCCAAGCTCCTGTTTTGGTTAAACTTGACAAACTTTTAAGAAGCGTATGTTCTTCATGTTCTTGGGTTACATCGATGCCGAAAGCATAAATCCTTTCTTCACTATAAATCAAATCAAACTTTACGTAAAGAATGGCATCCGAAGCCAAGGTTGCAAATCCAAATGTTTTACTTATTTGTTCCTTGTTTTGATAAAGTTCGGAAATAGTTTCTTTGAATATCAATTCATCATCATCTAGCAAAAAATTATAGATGGATTGTCCTTTAATTTTACCCTTAGGAAGCTTGAAGATAACTTCACATCTTTTATTCACCTCACAAACGTCTCCATTTTGATCAAAAATCATAAGAAACAAAAGTGTTTTTTCAGTGAAAAAACTGAATTCGTTTGTGTTTAATGTCATAAGTAGTAGATGGTAGTTCTTTTTTTAAAGTTACAAAATTGATTTAGATAAAGAAATTTTCTTAAAAATAAATAAAACTCATAAATAATACGAATTTATTGCAGTAATACTAATAATTCCCCTTATTTAAGGTAATTAAATATCAGCTTTTTTATTCTTTGTTTTCTTATAGAGAGATGCTTATGTAATTTGCACATCCAAATAACATATTTATTGGTATGCGGAAATATGTTATCTAGATCGCTTTAAGAATCTATATACCAAAATTAAAATACCAAGTATGATCAGAATGTATAATCCGTAAGATTGCCAAAATGAACCGCTCTTAGTAGTTAATAAAAGAGGAGTTTGTTTGTTATACAATACCATAATACGGTCTCCTTCATCATCTAAAGGCCCAATAAATGGAATATGCAGTAATTTCACAGTACTTGTAAGACTATCTCCTTCTTGTGTTTGATATGATACTTTGGCAGTTGCTGAAGATCTACGAGATCTTACTTTAAAATTAATTTCTTTGATGATCGCTTCTGTTTCTATGTATTCAGGTTCTGCAGCTTCTTGAGCTGTTAATGTTATTGGAATATATAGTATAAAGAAAATGAAATAGTAGATTTTAAGATGTTTCATGATCGGTGTATTAATGCTTCTAAGATACTATATCGAACCAAGATTAGAAAATGAAATTTCTAATAGAACTGATCATTAAAATAGACATTGATTTTAGTCGAATCATTTATTTGAATTCAATAATCCTTGGGTATAACTTATTTGATTTATTATATAAGCTATAGAAGATTCTTATTAGTATATTGAAGTTAAATTTATGTATCAATGAAACTTATTCTAGATTTTATTCTTGTTGCAGGTCTTGTAGCTTCATTGTTAATTATTTACAAAATAAAAAGGGTTAATGTGAAGTCTTTTTCACATCTAATTCTAGCATTGATTTTTGTCTTTATTATCATTACAATACTCAATTTTTATTCGATTTTACATGATATTTATATGTTGTATGTAGTTACATTTTTGTTCGAAGATGGATCGAGACTATTAATAGGTGGTTTACTATATATATACATTAAATCTATCTTTATTGAAAGAACAAGATTGTACAAACCACTGTTTTTTCATGTCATTCCTTATGTTTTATATCTATTGATATTTTCTTTACCAGGACTTTTAGTTTTTACTGGAGCAAACGTAAATTTTGAACATTTGATACTATTAAAGTATACTTCAAATTTGAATTTGTTCAAAGCGATTTACTTGTTAATATATATTGTAATATCCTTACGATTGTTTAGGTTTTATAAAGAGCAATATAAGCAAGATTATTCTGCGTTTTCCAATGCAAACTTTATATGGGTAGAGCGTTTTCTTCTGGGAGCATTGATCGTTATTTGTATTGATATTTGTACTTTTCTGGGAGACTATTTATATGATATAAATTTTGATACTAGTTTTATTACTGCTACTGTATTAATTCTTATTATATTTTATTTGGGTAATTATGGAGTTGATCAACCTTTCGTATTCTTATCAAACCCTCTAGAATCAACTATAGCATCTAATAAAAACACCTTTTCGGAAACAGAAATTGATACATTGAAATCTAGAATAGAGCAGATTTTAGATGGTGATAAACTATATTTGGATCCAGAATTAACATTGAAAAACCTAGCTGATGAAGTTGGGATAACGGAGAAGAAATTATCATTTTTTCTAAATCAAGAGTTAAATACTTCGTTTTATGATGTGATCAACTCTTATAGAATTAAAGAATTTAAAGAAAGAATAGATGAAGAGGAAAATGAAAAGTATTCTGTTTTAGGAATTGCGTATACCTGTGGATTTAATTCTAAGAGTAGTTTTTATAGAATATTTAAAAAGGAAACTGGAGTTTCTCCTGCACAATATAAAAAGGCTGCAAGAAATAAGTCCTAATTCTTCTATTGAGACTTTTTTTTCTGATTATTAGAATATACTTGTCCATACTATTTCATTTCACAATCAAAAAAACATAATCAAATGATATTAAATAGATGGGTTACAAGATTAATCATCTTGTTTATATTATGTGTTACGAATGCTAGTTGTCAAACAAAATGGCAAGGAAAACGAATAACACTTCCGAAAATTAGTAAAGAAATAATCTCGCTACGAAAAAACGATCAAAAGTACCGTAATAAGTATATTGAATTACATAGAAAAGGGAAAAAGGGAACCAAGAAATACAATGAAGTAGTTGAGAAGTTAATTGCGATTGATGAGAGCAATACTGCTCGAATGGAAGCAATTGTCGATCAATATGGTTGGCCTACATTTGATAAAGTTGGTGAAGAAGCTAGTAATATTGCTTGGTTACTGGTACAGCATGCGGATAGGAATCCTTTTTTTCAAGAAAAATGTTTAAAGCTAATAAAAGAGGCTTTGGATAAGAAATTGATCAATCCAAGTAATTATGCATATCTGTATGATAGAGTGCAATTGGCTCGTGGCGAAAAACAATTATATGCTACTCAAAGTTCAACCAATCATAACATGAACGAAGAGAAAACATATTTTCAACCTATTGCAGATGAATCCAAAGTACAAGAACGAAGAGAACAAATGAACATTGAACAGCATATTGCACATTATGCATTATCACTGAATTTTGAGTACACAGTTCCATCAGAAAAGGAAGCTGTTGAAAGAGCTAAGGAATTTGAAAACTCTTATAATCTTCACATAAAGAAAGCAAGACAAGCAATGCTTGATAAACAATATTTGGAAGCTGCTGACTTTTTTATCATTGCTCTAAAATCTGATGGATATACTAAAGCAGAAGATTATGTGGAAGCTGCTAGAGCAATATCGTTATCCAAACATAAAGATATGGGTGCTGTTTCGTATTACTATTTATTAAAAGCTGTCTTTAAAGGATACAAGAACGTTGATGAATTTACTACCAATCCGGATTTTGAGAATCTGAAACAGGCAAATTTAGAATTTTGGGATAATGTTTTGATGAAAAATATAGCTCGAAGTAAGGCTGTCAGGTGAATTTCATTTTGTACTGAAGTATCAACTTTTTAAAACCTCAATATTTTCTATTTCGAATGCATCGTTTAATTGAATATAAATCGTTGAATCAGGGAAATTATTCTTTGCATAGAAGAGTAGGACAAAATCTTCTGTATAAAAATTAATCTGATCTATTTTCAATTCATTCTGTAATGAGTGGAAATCTTTTTCTGTAGGGATATACTCAGATTGACTATAAGAAGAGGTGGTAATCCGGTTGGTTATCTCTTTTTTTAGGATTTTGAAACGTTCTAAATTTAGACGAGATATTCTATCGTAAGAAACGTTAGCAAGAGATCTGAAATCCTCAATATTGGACGTTTCTTTCTCGATATCTAGAGTTACCTTCACTTTATAACTATCTTCAAACATCATGGCATATCCTTCTAATATACCATTATGGATACTTGGAGATTCTATAAACTCAAATGCATCGTAGTCTGAAGACATAAATTATAGTGATTTTATTAAAAATCGAATACGTTGTTTGGTTTTGCATTTTGTAGTATCATTATTTCAATAAATCATAAAGATACTACCAATTAGCTCCCATTTTTTCTAGGATTTCTGACTTCGATTTTTCAGTATCTAAGGAGTTTTCTTTAAACCATTGTATAGCTTTGTTTTTATCTTCCGTTAATAGATACATTGTAGCTATTCTTACCTGGCGCCTTATTTTGATAAATTTATGATAGTCATTTAACCACTCATTTTTTGCGTCAATTCCTTTTAAGATACTTTCTAAAGTAGGAAATGTTTTAAACAAGTTGAAAGCCCCATCTTCTATATTGCTAATAATTTCATTTGAGACACTTTCTATTTGATCTGTATTGCTAATAGGGATGGAAATAAATTTACTATCAGTATTTTTAAAATGACCTATAGATCCAGCAATTATAGGATAAGAATTTAAAAAATCCTGAACTATTTTTTTATCTAAAGAATTCACTTCTTTATAGTAAATCCCAGATGTAATACCAATATAGGTTTGATCTGTATGGGGAGCTCTTCCTTTTCTGGAAGAAAAAGAAATCACTTCCTCTCTTTTATGAAGTTTTTCTTTTTTAATAAAATCATTTTTACCACGTTTTGTATATCCTTTGTCTATTAGAAAGGAACCTACTTTATTTTTTACGGCTTCTAAGAGTTCATTCATTTTAGATTATGTCCAATGCTTTGCTAACTCTGGATAACCTCCAAACCAAAATTTTAAAGCTTCCATGTTTACTCCATTTTTTCCTAACCACCAATCTACTGGGTAATTCCAATCGGAACTATGTGTTTTTGTAGGAGCAACAGCCAAATTAGTATATTGATGTAACAAACCTTTATGTTCTTCTGTTTCTAAAATGCTGCAATACCCTAAAGTTTCTATTAGAGCTTGTCTTTGCTCAGAATCCGATTTGAATCCTTTAATTTTTGATATTTTGGTTTGAATTGACTTTTTTACTGTTTCTTCCTCATCCGCATTAGCTAATATTTCTAATATTTTAGAAAAAATTTCAAAATCCTCTTCTTTGGGTTTTATAGGTGTTAATTCATTAGTTTTATTGAGATAGTAAAAGTAATCCAATAAGTCAAAACCTGTAAGCCCTCCGATTTCTTCAAAAGATTCTTCGACCAATTCTGTATCAATTTCTATTTGTTCATAACTAGAACAAAAATCACAAGGTGAGATTCGAGAAGGTTTCTGATTTTCTACAAGTTTGAACTTATGATTAGGAAATGTCTGTAGGATAGCAAAAACTGATAAGCCACTTCGCCAATTCATATTTTTAGTACTTAAACTAGATAAAAATAGGGATACATATTTTTCTTTATCTGCTTTGTCATATTCTACAAAAATCTGTTCAATTAAATCATCATGGTGGATAATTTCTTGTTCTAGTATTGTTGTCATATTTATTTACATCCTAAATCTTTAAACTCTAATTCATCTAATGATGGTAATTGACTAGGTTTTTTACCATCTAATAGCTTATCTGCGGCCTTAAGTCTTCTTTTACCCTTAGTCGTCTTTTGTTTCTTTTCTGACATACCATTTATCTTATTCCCTCTAGCTTTATCACTATTTCGACCAAGTAAATCACCTTCTTCTACACCTCTTTGTTCTACACCTCTAACTGTATCTTTAGGAGTTTTAACAGGGGTTACCCTTCGCATTTTATCACCTTTACCAAATCTTGCTCCGTCTTTTCCTTTTGTTTTTGAATGCCTTCTTCCAACATCTTTCATGCTCTGATTGTCCGAAGCTCTACCATGATAATAAGGATTACCATTGGAATCTTCTAATACATAGTTCCAATCTAGACCTAAGGGGTCAATTATAGAATTTGTGTCAGAAACATAGGTATAAAGATTATATTCTCTACTATTTAATCCAATGGGATCTTGGCTGATGTAAATTCCTAAATTGCAATTATAATAACGATATCCGTTATAGTATAATCCGGTTTCTATATCTTCATACTGTCCTTGATATTTAAACGGACAATCATTCAATGAACCTTTTACAAGTTTACGTACTTTTCCATAAATATCATATTCTACCTGCCAGGTTTTTTCTCCTTTGCTATTATACATTTCTACCGGAGTTCCCAGATAGTCTGTAATAATAGAGTAGGAGTCCTCTGCTGTAATTTTGGCAGCAGGTTTAAAGGTCCCTTCATCAAACACCCAAGTAATCAGATTTTCAATAGGTTCGGGTTTGCTTTCTGCCAGCATTCCAAATTCATCTACTACCAATTCAGGTCTATCTTTGAGATCATAACTCCATTCGTGGAGCAGTACATGGCCGTCCCAGACAAAGCGGGTGATTGTACCTCTCTGTCTACCAATGGTAGACATCTCTCCTTGAGAAGGAGAGAAGCCTTTGGTGTGGTTTATTTTTGCAGTTCTACGACCTAGAGCATCATATTCGAATTGGGTAGTGTTATTTTTAGGATCGGTTACGGATCGTAGCATTCCGTTTCCGTACCAATCGTAGTCCCAATTTCCTTTGGTAGTAATTTGGGTGATCAGGTTTCCTTCGGCATCATACTTAAATGTATTTCCATCTGCTTCTAAGAGTTGTCCACCAGTTCCATATTTTCGATCACCTTTACCTTCCGTTCTATATAAATTACCAACCTCATCCGGTAGTTTGTAATCAAACTGCTTGTTTTCATATCGAGCACTGGCTAGATTATTAAATTCATCATAGCTGTACGCTACCGTTCCACGAGTTAATTCATCGACCATTTTGGTCAATCGGTCATTTACATTCCAAGTATAGGTACGATGGCGCATTTCTCGATTACCAGCCGTTACTTTGTGTTGTATCGGTCTACCCGCATGATCATATTCGATATGATTGGTAATTCCACCAGGAAGTATGCGTTCTACTTCCATACCCAAACTGTTGTGCGCAAATTGTGCGGTCCACACCCTTGATCCGTCAGTGTCGGATGTTTCCCCTTCGGAAGGGGAAAAGCTATTAGCTTGTACTTGTTCTATGAGCCCTAGTTTGTTTCTGGTGAGGGCGATGTTTGCACCTAAACTACTGGTAATGTTTGTACGATTGCTTAATGCATCATATTCACTTTCTACGATATGACCATCTTGCTTTTCAGCAATGATTCTTCCTGCAGAGTCTCTAATGAGTTGTACATGGCTATTTTCATTGATAGCTTCTGTTAAATTACCATTAAGGTCATAACTATAGGTTTCCCAAGTACCATCACTATGTTCTGCTCTTGTAATTCGTCCGTTAAAATCATATTCGTACTCTGTATATTTATCATCTGGGCGATTTACTTTTAATACTTTTCCTGCGCGATCACGATCATATTTTCTGGTCAATCCATCAAAACCAATTTCTCTAATAATTTCTCCCTTTTCATTTCTAGAAAAGCGATAATATTCATTATGCTCGTTGGTAATGGTATTTMGTTGTTCTTCGGTATCATATTTAAAAAATACTTTTCTACCATTTTCTTCGCGCATTTTCAAGCTACCAATTGGTGTATACTCAAAATTAATTTCGCGTTTCTTTTGATCAATGGTTTGGATTACCTCATCGTAAGCATTGTATTTTAGCTTCACCAGATCAGTATCTGCTTGTCGTATTTGATAAATACGGTCTAATTCATCGTAGAAGAATTGTTGCTGGTGATCTTCAGAATTTTTAGTGTGTAAACACCTTCCCCAAGCATCATAAATCCAATAGGATTCGGCACCGTTGGGTAATGTTAACTTATGTAAATTATGATCTTCATCATAGGCTAATTTGGTCCTGTTACCAGCATTATCTCTTATTTCATTCATCAACCCTAGCTGATTATAATCAAAAGAGGTAACACCTCCATCTGATCCAATTACAGCATGCAGACGTTCACTTTTGAATGTCCTGACTACAGATCCACCAGTAGGATCTTTGATAAGCACCAATCTGTCTTTTTCATCATATACAAACCCAATTACAGAACCATCTGGCTGATGTACGCCTGTTAGATTTCCTCGTTCGTCATAACTATATCCAGTTATATTTCCTTCTTCATCAATATCTCGATACGGTTCCATATACGGAGTGTATTCATGAAAAATATGATCTCCCATAGGATCTGTTACTTGCGTACAAAGATTAAGATTGTTGAAATAATAGATACTTTCTTGTTCCAAGGAATTGGTAACGATATTATATCCTTTATGATATTCAATGGTTCCTGATAGAATACCACCATCTCCCCAAGTTCTGATACATTTAGCACCAGTAGTTTTTCCATCATACTCCCAATAGAAGGCCTGACCGTTACGGTCGGTTTTCTTTACCATCAGATGATTTTCATACTCCATCACCGTTTTTTGATCTAAGGCATCAATGATTTCGATTAAATCTCCTTCCTTATTATAACTATATCTAACAAGTGTTCTTGTTTCTCCCTGATGTGTTACTGCTACTTCAGTAACTCTATTTTCTTCGTCGAGTTCTAAATCAATTCTTCTACCTGCAGTATCTATGATTTGCTCTAATTTATAAACAGCATTATAAACGAATTGAATTTCGAAACCTTCAGGATTTCTTAAACTGGTAGGTTTGTAAAGTGTATCAGTATATTTTGTAAACGTATAGGTCTGTTGGGTTTGATGATCAGTAACCTCATAGGTACGACCATCGATAAAGGTAAGTGTTAATTTTTCAGTTCTGTTATAAGAAGATTCATTTTCTATCAATAACATTGGAAAAGAGGTAATTCTTCCATCTGGTAAGCGCATTACAATACTATCTTCGTCATAATCTAAATGTATGGCAAGGTCATAATTACAATGCATTCCATGTCCCATCATACCCTCATAACCAGAATCTGAATACCAATTTCGTTCCCATTGGATAGGAATTGGTCCAGCAATGCTGAAATCCTCTCCTTCATACACCATGCGACCTGTAACCAGATCTACAGGCTCAAATCCCATTTTACACATCTTTTTACTAAGACCTTGCGTAGCAGGGAATTTTTTTAACACGCTATGATTTAGTTTCGTCAATCCTCTTCCAGCACCTTTCATAAGCGCTCCAAAACCATACGACATCACTAATGCCATTAACATTCCCATTAAATCAGGAGCGTAAGGTCCACCAACATTTACAGGTTTCCCCATTGGCATAGGAACACTCATTGATGAAGGCAAGTATAGACTAGGAACTGGTTTCATCTTTTTTCCAGGAGTGGCAGATAATGGCATCCCAATATCATTACAAGTCATGGTCATATACCCTGCAGGTGTAAAATAAGCATCTTCAGCGCTTACTTTTGTACTTCCGAAAAAGTTCATAGAATCATGTCCAATCATAGGGGCCATTGCAAAAGGACCACCCATTGGGATATGTACTACGGTTCCAATCATACCAGCTGTACCACTGTTTCCTTTCGGAACACAATTTACATTCACTGTGGATCCAATAATAGGAACATAATCCATTGGATCAATAACCATCCCAATAAAAGGATGGGGTAGTGGTGTAGGAATTCCTGGTGGAATGATAACAATATGGATATCAATTCCGATGACAGGTGTAAAGTGTTTACTTGCTAATAACATACCTAAAACCAGTTTAAAATTGAAAGACTCTTTTTTTCCATTTCTTTACGATGTGCTTCTACATTTGTTCTCCATTCTTCTCCTTCGATTTCTTTCATAAAAACATCAATAGATTCACATTCATTCAGATCTCTGTTCTTTTCGCATAGATTGTAATAATCTGCTGCGATATATGCCATACAGGTAGATTTTATCAATTCTGGAGCTAAAGAAACTCCATATTGATATGCTTCTGTGATTAAAGCTGCATAGCGTTTTTTATCTCTTTTCTTGATAACATTATAGCCCAACCACCAAGCGGTTAACGCTTGCGGACCGAAACCAAATTCAATGGAAGTTTCTGCTTGTTTACAAAATAAATCTGCTGCTAAGTCCTTTTGCTTTTGTAATTGCTTGCAACTCGCTTGATATCCATAGGTTTGAACAATAATAGGTTTGCAATTATCTTCTCCTCCAGATAATCCTTGCTTTGCAATTGCCATGGCCTTTTGCAGTAATTCATCGATAGCTTGATATTCTTTAAAATTAAAAAGCATACCTGCGTAAATCACGTGTGCTGTAGCAAAGGCAGATTTGTTTCCAGATTTCTGAGTGATCATTAATCCTTTCTTTCCCCAATCATGAAGTCTTGGTAGATTCTTTTTGGTGACACTTTTAGACATTTCTATCATACACTGTCTAAATTGAACTTCGGGATCATTAGGATCTCCCGCAGCAGCTATTTTATTAATTGCTCCTTGTAAATCAATTGGAACTGCTAGAGATTTTGAAATATCTGAATGTATTTTCATTAGATTGTCGAAATATCGCTCTTCTACATAGTCAAAGAACATCATCCGAACTTTTTCTGGTAACCCTAATTGTATCAAATGATCAATCCATTTTCCATAATCTTTCGTGTCTTCTACAGAATAGGGATACAATGATAAAGCTAAATGCAATTGCGAGTTTGGCATCGCTTTTTGAAAGGTATTCAACATTTCAAGTAATAGAAGGTTGCCATCAGTATTTTCATTTTCTAGCTTTGTTTCATATTCAGAAACATTCCAGTCGAATTTTAGATCTCTTGCATGTAGTTCTTTTTGTAAATCTTCATCCTTTTTAAATGTTTCGATCCAATCTTTGATTAAATTTTTACTATGCGTTTCTTTATTTTCAAAGGCGGTTAATAATACGATAGGAACATCAGGTAATCCTCCATTTGGAGTAGATTCCAAACGTAAGAATCCTTCATATAATCTAGCTTGATCAGGTTTTATAAGCCATCGAACCAATTGGATATGGTTGTGAGGACTTACCTCATCCATCCATTTTTGTTGAATTGTGGAAATAAGTTGCGCTATGGGATTATGCTCATTATTCATGATAAATTATCCGCAATTAAGATTCAATAAACCTCCTTTTACATTGGTCATAGCAGTTCCATCAATATCTGTCATTCCTTTACTCGTTAATTTAAGTTCTGCTTTTCCTTCCACTAAGGTACTTGGAGCTCCTACTTCTACTTTTGCCGAACTATTGATTGTCACTTTTGAAGTACCATCATTCAAAATCTCTTTGGACTTGACATTTACATTGTTTTTACCATCAATGTTTACAGTTTCTTCTGCATTGATATTAATTTCTTTAGAAGAGAAATTAATTTTTTCTGGCGCGCTAATATTTATTTCTTTTTTAGAAGTATCCAGAATTATAGAGTTACCATTTTTATCTGTAATAGTAATGGTTTCTTTTCCATCTTCATCAGAGAAAGATAAGGTATGACCTCCACGAGTTTTGATCGCTTTGATATCGTTTTTCTCAGTTTTCCAATCTCCAGCATTACTACCTCCAGTAAATAAGGCTCCCATTACATATGGTCTTTCTGCATTTCCACCTTCAAAACCAACGATCACTTCTTCTCCTTTTTCTGGAGTAAATTGAAATCCTTTACCCCCTCCGGCATGAGGAGTTAGCACACGTAACCATGGTGTTTCCTCTCCACTTGCTTTTTGCCATGGAAATTGAACTTTAATTCTACTCATACCTTCAGGATCTGCGTTATCCATCACAGTAGCTATCTGAGAGTCACTTTTAGGAATTGCCATCATATTGGTATTAGGGTATACATCAAGATCTGCTGTTACTCCTATAAAATTGTTTTGGTACTTACCATTTTCAGTAGAACTGTGAGAAACACTAATGATTCTAAAACTGCCATAATCAGTTTGCTCTCCTTTAATTTTAATGACTTGTCCAATATTGACACCTGGATTATCACTTACTCCCTGAACTTGAACTTGTCTAATTTCTGCAGCTTTCTTTTGTTGTTCTACATGTTTATCCAATCTCTTTTTTAATTGAGGATCGTAATAAGAATTCACATAAATACTCGTTTCTTTGGAAAAAATAGCATCGCTTTTTTGACTGGTAAAACCGTTAAATCCATTTACTCCAGAGTTTACCTGAGCTGTAGTCATTTCATGTTGCTCATCTGTCAAATAATCATTTGTGAAATATTTGAAATTATTTGGAGTGGGGCGAAGGTTAATAGAGAATTCCTGTAAATCATGGCCATAATTTAGTTCAACGGTCTCTTTATCTTCCGGTTTTCCGAATACCAGTTTACTACCGTCATAGAAAAACCATTCACTATATTGTGCTGCGAGTCTACTAGCATATTCAAAAGCGCTTTCATTATGCTGTACACTATAATGAAGACTTTCTGAATTATTAGGACTGATAGTAGTTTCTAGTTTGGATTTATCGTAGCCTTGGAATGTCTTATCTAGTATTTCAGAAAGTCCAACATCACTATGAGAATCATAATGAGGGCCATCATCCGTAATGATACTACAAGAATGTGCTTTGATAGAAACCATATCACCGTTTTGTTGATGGAATCCTTTAGTGTTGCTAACGGAAGTTACGATGCCTTTAAATTCCAGTTCCTTATACCCACTGGCAGTATCCAATGAGGCTATTTTAATAGTTAGAATTTCTCCTAGATAGTTTTTGCTTTCAGAAGCAATTTCTCCTGAAATATTTTCTAACACGTCCATTCTACAAATGAGTTCTAGAACGTGATGGGCATCAATCTCTTGATGAAGCATTAATCTTTTGTAAGCTTTTATAGGAGTACCTCCTATGAAAATTTGAGTGTTTGATTGCAGCGCCATGATTTAGTTATTTATGTTGGTTGTATTATATAATACTACTAACGAAATTTTCTTTATCGTTTTTATATATTAGTATACGATTGGTATACCGAGTTAACATTTTAGACAGTTCAATCGATTTGGGGGAGAAATTGATACATTGAACTGTGTAATAGACTTCTATATGTTATCAAAAATAGTACCTAACTATTCTTATATAAAAATACTTATTTTTTTAGAAGCGTTATAGTTACCTACATTATTTTTGGGTTTTCTTACATAAAAATGGGTGTTTTTCCCCATTAAATGATGTGTTCAATAGTAGATACAAATCGTATTAAAATTGTTACCCCTTTTTTGAGAAAAGATTTTTCGATTTTTTTTAAAGAAGAATTTATAGCGTATAATTATAAGTGTAAAAAGCTATAGAAGATTTATAAAAAGTAGTTAAAACTCCTAAAGTCGATCCATTCTTTTGCTCTAGGGTTTTTCATGTCAATAACAGTAAATTCAGTTTTGTTTATTTTAGATTTCTCATCTTGATAAGACATCAGAAAAAAATAAATTTGGTCTTTTTCATTTTTCCATACATTCATCTCTAATCCATCAGAGTTTGTGGAAGAATGATGAGGTCTACCTAGATCTGAATTTAAAGTCTTTTTTATTTGGCTTACTTTGGTTTTAGTAAAAAGAAGCACTTCATATATTGCGATAACCTTATCTTCAATAGAATAGTGAAAAGTAACGCTGTTAGTATGTTCTTGTATATTACCCGAAAGTGTAGAATTATGAAACTTTAAAAGTTTACTACTATTTGTTCGAAATCTATTATAACCAAAAAGGGTTAATGCTTCTGATTTTTTAGTATCCAGTTTAATGTTTTGATTATTTAGAATACTAGTTATTTTTTCTGAGAAGTCAAATGTGTATAGATTAAATTCTTTCGTTTTTTGAGGTTGACAGCTTTGAACGAAAAAGAATTGTAATATAATAAAAGCTCTAATAAATATGTTAGCTTTCATTGCTTCAATAGTGTAATTGTTTATTAGATGACTTCTAATTTTCCACTATCTTTATTCAAATAGAATTCTAAATCTAACATTAAAAATTCTTTAGGTTCTTTTTTTTCGAAACAAAGTGCAGGTTCTCCGGTAGGTCTTTTTAAACTTGCTTTTTTCCCATTTGCAGAATATATTACTATTCCATCTTCCGCTAGATTTACAATATCAAAACCATTCTGAAAATCTTGTACCAAACTGTTTATTCTTGCTTTAGAATCCACAGATGATAAGTACATTGAAGTAGCTATATTTTGTTCTCTGTTCTTTATACGGCTTTCGAATTCATTAAATTGCTTATTCGTAATGATTTTTGCAATTTCGACATAAGCATTCCTTAATTTTCTTTCAAAATTTTCAACGTCTTTAAGGTCTTCTCCATTTTCCCATAAATCATTTAATTTATAATTCACATTGACTTCTAAATTTTGAGAATTTGAGAAAAAACTTAGAGGTTGACTGTCGGAAACTTTTGGGCTTTTATAATCTTCATATGCCTCGATGAAGTTAAAACCATTCTCAACATTATATAAATTACAGGAATAACTAAATTCTGTACCGTTTKAAAATTGAGTACTGCCAATTACAGGTAATATTGAAACAGAAATTTCAGTCATACCACTTTCTGATATAGCATGATTTATTGGTACTTGTGAAGACACTTGACCATTTTCAACATTCATGGTAAGTACAGGGTGGTCATTCACTCTTATTTCAAAACGACATTCAACTGCACTAAACTTTATGATATAATATGGTTTTTTCAATGTTTTGTGTGTATTAAAGTTTTAATTAAAGCGGTAGATTGTTTGCTAATTCTTTAGAATATTTCTCTTCTCCAAAAAAATCATTTTTTTTATCCTCTGCAAATTGGTTATATGAGTAATTCGGGTCTTGTTTCTCCGCTTTTGACTTTAGAAACTCTAGATAATTACTTAGTCCTTCATAAAGATAATGGTCAACTAACTCTTGGTTATCATTTTGTAATATAATCAATCTACTTTTAGTCGTTTTAGTGCTTTCTGATTGTGATGTGAAATTTTGTTTTAATATGAAATAAGTGTTTTCTAATTCCCAAATTCCATTAAAGAAATTTTCATCTTTATTATAGTAATTTGGAGTACCGAATTTTTCTAAAAACAGTCTGTACAGTTCTTTACTATCTGTATCGACAGATGTGTCTAAATAAATACACTTAGCTTTATTAGATGTGTTATCCACCAAGAAATGTAACATAGTTGGTGAAAAATATTTTCCTGATTGTTGTTTTTGAAAATTTAGGGTATTAAAATTAAATAGTTTTTCATCTTCCGATTTGTAACTCTGAAGATTTCCAAATGTAGCGGTTTCTTCTTTAGTATCGTATTTTTCATTGATCAGGTTAGAGGCTTCATAAGGCATTCTTATCTCTGATAAATCTATAACTGATTGTGAACTACATGATATCATACAAAACACTAGTAAAAGTGACAATAAATTTAAAAATTTCATTAGATTAGGTTAAGGTTTAATAAGTTGTATTTCGGCTTTACGACCAGAAACATCTTCTAGATTTTTAATGATATCAAATTCATCCCAGAATTTTCTCTTTTCATTAATATTTATAGGTTTCCAATCAGCGCTAACCACTTTATAAGAAAGTCCGACTTCAATATAAACAACTACTTGAGCAATACATGGATCTATTTTTAAACTTGGTTTGTAATAAAGCCCTTTATGAGTTCCATATTTTATATGATGTCCGGAGGTGATTCCCAATTTTACTCCAGCACTTGCATGACCTTTGACATGAGCAGATCCAACTTTTACGATAACTACTTTTGCATTTAATTCTACACCAGCAGTAAGTTCAACTCCTAACTTTGTTTCTAGGTTTGCACTTGCGCTATTTTTATCGGAAGCAGTATTACTTTGGAAATCTACACTACCATTTATATTTCCAGAAATTATAAGATCAAACCAGATGCGGAAATTAACCTGTACTCTTTCAGATTCATAACCTTTTTCTGCCCATTCTCGAATTGCTAGCACTATATCTCCTGCAACAGGATTTCCGGTCGTTGCATAAGAAGCAGCAGTAATAGCACCACCCAATAGATCAATTATAAGTTTGACGCCAATAAGGGGTTCTGATTTTAAATAGAATTTATATTCCGTTCCAATTTCCTTAATTGGTTTTTGATCCTTTTCTCCTCTAGCTAGCTGCCATTCAGCTCCGATACAGAAATTAGGAGGAACAATTTCTATTGAAAATGGTGTTTTGCTACCAAGAGTTTTTGAAGCTTTTCCTTTGGTTGTTTTTGTAATCCCTTTGGAAATTTCTCTTAATGAACTAAAAACATTATAGATCCATTTAAATTTGTCTTCATATTTGCCTGTTACTTCAAAGTCTTTTTCATAATTTAAATCATCTTCTTTATTCCAACTGGCTTTCAGAACAACACCAAATGCTGCTTCAGATTGTTTCCATCTGCTTTCTGCGGCAACTTTACCATTGACTTCTCGCATTCTTTTGACTCCCGGACCATMTAGACCTTGYCATTTAACAGCTAAGGGGTTACTAAGTTTTAAAAAGAAATGAAAATCCCATTTAATATCTGGGTATACTTTGGTAACAACAGTAGCTTTATCTTTATTGCTAAAATATCTACAACTATGAATATGGTAATTAAAATTATTCGTAGTGTTTTTATGTGGCCATATATACCTTAATGCATCAATTTGTAAAGCAGATATTGAAAGATTCGAATAAACTCTATGTTCTATAGCAGAAGTTCCATCATAAGGGAAAGGGCCTTTTTGTCCTTGAGGTGTTACTTCAATTACTTGTACTTCTTTTGTGTTGTGAGCTAAATTAGTACCTCTTCTTAAGCACTTGTCAGTATTGTAATTATCAATATTAAAAGTGATTTTTTTCTTCTTTGATTCATCAGGAGCAACAGTTTCAAAAACGATACTTTCTGCATCACCTCCGAAAATTTGAAATCTGATTGTTAGCCTTCTATTTTGTTGATGCTCTTCTTCAGAAAGATCTTCTCCAGTAATTAGCAACTTTCTTTTTCCATAACCTTTTGACTTAATAACTTTACTAGATATTCCTTTAGAGATTAAATATTCTCTTGCAGAAGCAGCTCTTCTTTGGGAAAGTTTATCATTATATTCATCACTTGCTCTTACATCACAGTGAGCTCCTAACTCAGAATGCACATAAGGATTGTCAAGTAATAATCGTGCTATACCGTCTAAAACTGGTTTTGCATCGCTTCTTATATTTGATTTGTCAAGATCAAAATGAATTACCTCAGATACTTGAAATTCTGATTTTTGTTTCAAGTCTAATTGTAACTTTCCTTCTTCAAACAGCGTGATGTCTTTTTTATCATCGGTTACTGTAATTTTAGTGAATTTGCAGAGTTCATATCTTTCAACATTAACTTCTGATTCACCAATCGTTGCAGGTCTTGCGTCCTGTGCTTTCTCCACCTTTCTAGTAACAATTTCATCTTCTATTCTTAAGTAGCGTGCATGGATATCCTGTTTCTTATCATCAACCAACGTTTTCGAAGATCCACGTACTCTTAATTTTATATAAAATTCTTCCTTACTACTTGTCCAAAAGCCAGTTCCTGCTCTCCAAGTATAGGTATTCTTAATTTCTAGGTTAATTTCTCCATGAATACAACGAACATTCCCGATAGAGGTTACTTTTTCATCGCTTCCAAGTTGACGATTATAAATATCAACTTCTAGAACCGCTCCATTTAACCCTTCTGTTTGTATGTTTAGCCATACATTTTCTCCATATTTTATTGAGCTTTGACGAATGTCACTGCCACCATTTGTTTTACTCCACTTAGTACTAATGATCTTTTGTGGAGCTACAGCTCTAAATGTTAGCTGCGCAGGATATTTATTGATAGGATCGTCTAAAAAAGCTTCTATTACATGTTGTTTTGGTCCACAAAACTTTGGTTGTACAGAAATACCTCTAGTGTCACCAATCTTTCCTTCTTGATCACTTTTAGTGTATGGAATACCATCTTTTGATTTTATAATCCACTTGGCATGACCTTGCATTCCTTCTGGAGTGCCATCATGGTATATTGCTTTTAATTCAACAGTTTCGTTAGCTTTTATTTCAAAGTTTCTAGGGGATCTTGTTTGACCTGACCCTTCCACAATTACTACTTTTTCTATTCCTACTGGCATATGAAATATTTTATGTAACGATTATTTCTTTAACATCTGATTCTTCCACCTGAAGATCTCTCGAGTCTACCATTGGGTTCATTTGTCTTTGGGCATCTGCATTCGCATCTTCAGAATTGCTAGAACTTCCAGCTGGTGATTGTCCATGATTCAATATACTTATACAAGGGCTCCCAGCGATAGGACAAGTGGCTTTACTATCTTCAAGTAAAACTTTGCCACCATTACTAAACTCTACATTTTCATAAAAACCATCCCATTTTGTGACTATAATTTGGCAAGGTTTAAAACTACTTCCTGTAGGTTGCAATTTGCATTGTCCAAAGGTGTTTTTCTCAAATGTAGCTCCTCCTAACTCCATAGAGGTTGCTAAAAGTTTTTCTGCACCATCACTATCATTTGCGTAATATTTAGAATGGGAGAGCACCTTTAATTTATCAGGTCCATCTCCAAACTGACATTTACACATAGCTCCTTGTACAACAGCATATTTTTGGCTCATAATACTCTACTTTTTAAATAATTTGGCCCAAAATCCTTTTTGATTTTCTTCTTTGTTTTCTTCTTCATCTTCAATTAACACAGAATGATCATTCATTTTTTCTAACAGAAACATTTTGACAGTTACTTTTTTCTGGGTAGTAAACTGAGTTTCAAAATCACCTTCATATCCTTCTACAATCCCTGTTTTTTTATCTAACAAATAAGTAAGATCGCAAGTTCCTTTTAGCTTTTTTTCTTCTGGATTAATTTTTGCGTAGTAAGGATCATCCAACTCATTTTCTATGTCTAAAGCACATCGCTCATCATCAATATCACCAGAAATTTTAATGATTATATCCTCGGACATTTCTTTTTTGAGATCTTCTACCTTAAATTTTGTATTATAATGAACAGCTAATGCTTTTCCAGCAATCGGATACGAAATTGAATGTTCAAAAGAAAAGCCGTCATTATATAAATTATATAAAGGAGCAAAGTAGAGTTGTAAAAACCAATCTTTACTCATTTTGTCATAAAAAACATCCTCTGATCTTAATGATTTATCAGTAAGATTTATATACTTATCAACTAAAGGACCTTTATACTTTTTTTGTAATTTCTTTTTAGTTTGATTCCAACGAGAAACTACTTCATCATGATTCAAAATGGTATGAATTTGACCATTTCTAAGCGTTTCTATTTCCAAAGGATAAATTACATTACTTACTTCATATGCTAATTTGTCTAGGAAGTCTTCAGGAACCTTATCATCTAGATAAAATTCGGGTAATCTTGAAATTCTAAAGGAATTCGTAAAATCATCTGTTTTGCCTAAAAATTGAATCGTTAGCTTATATCTAAGTTCAGTTTTTGACTTTTGATCATCAAAGATAATCATACATCCATATTTTCCTTTAAAATTGTCAGGTTTAAGGATGAGTTGATGATCTCTATCAAGAATAGCGATAGTATGTTCTTCCTGGAAATTCTCCATATTACGTTAAGCTGATCTGCATTTAGGGTGTTTTGATCTTACTTAAAACAATTTTACTTTTTCCTTACTTTGGACATCCACAGTTTTTCCTGAAGAAAGTGTAAGATTTTGTTTATTACTACTTAATGTTATTTCGTCAGAAACATTTTCCTGTTTTTTGGAATCTGTAGTAAGGTTTTCTTCAACAATCAATGTATTGTTTTTAGTCATTACATTGTAGTTTTCTGAAATACTTTTGGTAAAATCTTTTCCAGCTACCATGTCAATATTCTCTGCCGCTTTAATTTTAATATTTTTAGCATTGAACGTCATCGTTTCACCAGCAGAAATAGTAATGTTATTATTTGCAGTGTCAATATTAATAATATTACTGTTTTTATCAGTAATAGTAATGAATTCACCTCCATTAGAATCGTTTAGTTCTACCGTATGACCACTTCTTGTTCTTAATGCTTTGACATCATTATTTTGGGTGTTCCAATTAGATGGATTAGCTCCTCCCGTATATAATGTACCCAGAACATAAGGTCTTTCTGCATTACCACCTTCGAAGCCAATTAAAACTTCTTCATCAATTTCCGGAATAAAATGAAATCCCTTTTCTCCTCCTGCATGTGGAGTTACTATTCGTAACCATGGTGTTAATTCACCAGTTTCTTTTTGCCAAGGAAACTGAACTCTGATTCTACCAATCCCTTCAGGATCGCTATTTTCTTTTACTATCGCTACCTGAGTATCACTTTTAGGGAATGACATTATACTGGTATTAGGATAAGCATCTAGTTCTGAAGTAACTGCTTCAAATTTATTTTGATACTTCCCATTTTCTGTATTCGTATGAGTGATGCTAATTACCCGAAAAGTTCCATAATCTCCGCTTTCACTATTAATTTTAACTAATTGTCCGATTTTTACACCTGGATTATCACTGGCACCTTTGAAAATTACTTGTTTAATTTCTTCAGCCTTTTTCTGACGCTCTACATAAGAATCTATTCGTTGCTTTAAAGAAGGATCATTATAAGAGTTTAGATAAATGTTTGTCTCATTTGGGAAGATTTCATCAGATTTGTTACTAGTGAAACCATTATATCCGCTAGCTCCTGAACTAATTTCTGAAGTAGTTTTTTCATGGTCACTATCAGACAAATAGTCATTGGTAAAATATTTATAACTATTTGATGAAGGTTTTAGATCTAGAGAAAATTCTTGTAAGTCATGACCATAGGTAAGTAAAACTTCCTTCTCATCTTCAGGTTTCCCAAATACTAATGCACTACCATTATAATAAAACCATTCACCATATTGAGCAGCTAGTCTACTAGCATATTGAAAGGCGCTTTCTTCGTGCTGTACACTATAATGAATGTTTTCAGAAACTGAAGGATTGAAAATAGTCTTTAATTTCGATTGATCATACCCTTGAAAAGTATCACCTAATATACTTGCCAAATCCACATCGTTAAAAGAATTATAATGAGGTCCATCATCGGCAATGATACTACAACTATGAGCTTTAATCGTCACTAAATCTCCATTTTGTTGGTGGAATCCCATAGTGCTGTTTACAGAAGTGACCACTCCTTTGAATTCAAATTCTTTATAACCTGAAAAAGCTCCCAAAGACGAAATTTGAATTGTAATGATCTGACCCAGATAATCTTTAGTTTGTGAAGCAATATCTCCTGTGAAATTTTCCAGAACATCCATTCTACAAACTAATTCCAAGGTGTGATGCGCATCAATTTGTTGATGCAGCATTAATTTCTTGTAGGCACTTATAGGTGTTCCTCCGATAAATATTTGTGTATTCGACTGTAACGCCATAGTTTATTTTTTTAGGGGTCTATCATTAAAAATTGAAATAATGACCAATAAGTATAAAGTAGACTCTTTATATTTTTGATTAATATTTTAATTACACACGTAAATTTTCTTGTTCAATTAATAAGATAATTTTGTGAATAACGTCCGAACTTATTTAAAAGCTTAGTAAAGAAGTTGAGAGCAAATAATTAGCTATAGCATAAGTAACTATAAAATACTTGCTTACAAAACAATACGGAAACTAAGAAATTTCCGCTAAGCTTTAGAAGGCCAATTGTTAGTAAATGTAGTACCTTTAATAGTTATCTCCCTTGCAGATAAGACAAGATGTATTTGCATTGGTTGTGAGCTCTCTGCATTGAAATGCTCTGTATACTCGATACAATACGCGTCTTTCACCTCGACATTTTTCAGACTAGAGACATTGTCCCGTCTAAAAAAGGTAATCTTGCAATTTTTGGTAATTGTGGGAGATATAGACCAATCCAAAAAGTCAGTTTTGGCTGTGGATTCTATTAATAAGTTCACTTGTCCTCCTTGAGGTTTTGCACAAGGTCTTCCTGTATAATCGGTGTCTTGTCTAAAGGAAAAAGAGCAATCCAAGATGTTTATCTCTTCCCCATCAAGATCTAGTTTTGCTAAAAATGACATAAGTAATAATTTTAAAATGAATAACAACTTTATTATTTCCAATATTGTATGTGAAAACATAAAAGAAGAAATAATTACATAAGATGAGAAAGGGAGTGAAAAACACTCCCTTAACTTAATGTTATATCAACGGGGAAAATTATACCCACTCATTTACAAGTGAACTTGATCTAGTCTCAACTTCTCTTGCAGAAACTGTAAACCTTATTCTAGCAGGTGTATTACCTGTAGATTCAAAGCTTTCTTCATATTTCACGATATAAGCGTCAGTAAAAGTGATTTCTTTTGCAGTAGCTTTAGTATCTCTTTTGAAGAAAGTCATTTTTACATTAGTCATTCTGTAGCTATCATACGCTATATCAGATATAGCAGCATCATCTACATTAGATTCTACTTCCCAAGTACCTCTTCCTCCTCTTAGGATAGAAGATGGACGACCTGTTGCATCAGTCTCTCTAAAAAGACTGTAGTTGAAATTAAGTACATTGAAGGTTTTTCCTTCAAGCTCTACTGTTGCATTAAAAGACATAATAAATAAATTTTAATTAATAAATAATAATAATAAATGATATAATAAACGTAACTTGTACAATGTAAAGATACTAAAATAAGTAGAAATCTGTGTATTATAATATTGTTAAGCTATTGGGAAATAGTTAATTTAGAAGGAAAAAGACTACACTGTTTTCGGGGAATTTGCACTTCGTCGTGAATTTAATCCATCAAAAAAAAGATCTCAACGAGTATTTTGAGATCTTTTTTTAACAAAATTTTAACAGATGTTTTTTATGCTCTTTTACAAATAATCACATCATTTTCCTTAATTCCATTCCCTTCAATAGTTCGTGTAAAGTCAATATGAGATTGCATACCTATCCAATTCGGTTTGGTATAAAAAATCCAACCGTAAGGGTTATTTTTATCATCTAAAAATTCAATTTCACCTTCTGGATGTCTGTCATTATAATCGTTAATAAAGAAGTAGAAAAGCTTACCAAATTCCATCTTTTCAGGAGCTTTTAGTCTGAAATTACTTAATTCATCCGTAGTTTCTCCTTTATTAAATTCGAATGATATTACTAATGGATTTGCTAGTTCATCGTCTTTAGGATCTTTCATCTTTTTATCAATAGGGTAGAACCATTTCTTATAAATCGGTACAGGAACGGAAATCGCAAATTCATACAATTTTACAATCGTAATAGGAACTAGAAAACATAAAGATGAGGCTGCAAAAATATATTTATAATCAGGTTTGTAGATTTCTACTACAAATAAAAAGGTAATGAGACCAATAAAAATAGTAACTACGGTATATAGAAATTCGGGCCAAAATCTTGTAAGATTATCATCTAACAGATTGGGAAAAAATTTACGCATAGCTAATACGTGTAGTGCGCCCAAGCATAAAAATATTACCTGAAAACCGATAAAACTATTTAACGGAATGTTGTTTAAGACTTTTTCATTGCTTAGTAATGCGGTACCAGCAAAAACCAATAATACTACTAGCATGTATAGAAGAAATTTCTTTTTGTTTTTGACAAAAAGTTTTTTTAATCCCCCAATAAATGCCATTATTATAGCGCTAACGGCTAGTAATAAGATTCCTACCTTAAAAAAATCAGCGTTTACTGCTGCAGCTTGTAATGTCAAATTCATATCATAGTTGTTAGACCCATTCTGGGACTGTTAGTCTGATCTAATGTAAATGTCTCTTCCTTATTCGAATATGTTACGTTAATTGTTGTGTCTATTTCCATAGGGATAAAATAGTCACAAAAGATACTAATAAATTTTTTAGTAGCACCGCCAATAATGTATTTATCAATATTTTTTTGGCTCACTGGCCCAATTGTAATTTCCCATAAGGGATAGGAGATTACTGTCTCGTTTAGTGCTAATACCAAATCAACTCCCAGTTGATTTTTTTGCGCTTTAGTCTCATTATTAGGATCCTCTAACCGTCTGTGTTTTTTTGTAATAGTTACTTTTTCGTCAATGATCTTTTCCAAGCTCAAAGCTGTTAATTCGATCTCTCCTGATATTTTATGAACATACGGCAGTAATTGTAGTAATTTAATGCTGTAGTCTTTAGGTATGTTGGGGTCTATATTCCAGAATTTTAAAAGAAAATCAGTTCTTAAATTAGCAAATTCATTGATTAATTCACGTTCGTTTTTTTCAATGTTAATTCGTTGGGTGAAAAACTCATTTTCTAAAGGAGAAAAAAAAGCTCTGGCATCTTTTTCTTCCTTTTTTTGTTTTTGATGTAACTCTGTAAATGAAATATCACTTTTTGCCTTTACCGGTTCATGAAAAAAACCTTCTGGTAAAGTGTCATATAAACCATTTCTGGAAAGATGAAGCTGCAATTTATCTTTATCCCTAGAGTACGTGTCTAGTTTTATATCAATAACATCTCTTCTATAAGATCTAGAAAATGTACTGTTATTGAATATGTCAATATCCGTAAGATCTAAACTCGACTTTTCTAAAATTTCAGCAACAAAGACTTCGGCTTTTAGATTTTGATAAGTAGAAATAAGTTCTTCGTAGACAAGTTGTACTTCTTGGTTGTTCATTCGTTTAGTTGGTATAAAAGAATGCTATTACTTGTTTTCTGCAGTTTTGTTATTAGTGAATTTAGGTTTTTTTCCGGCGGCAACGAACATCCTTTTCCATGGTTGCTCTGATAACAGGCTTATCTGTACTCCATTTCCACCTGAATTTCCTCTGCGGGAAGTAGAATGCACAAATCTATCATTGCCAAGATAAAAACCTACATGGGTTATTTCTCTAAATTCTGAACCTTTTTTATTAAAAAAGATCAAATCTCCCTGTTTTAGATTATGCAATCCTTTAAATTTATTAGTATCGGGAGCATCAAATTGTTTTTGAGCAGTTCGCTCAATTAAATTTCCATAAACATCATGGAAAATATATTGCGTAAAATAAGAACAATCAATTCCATTTTTAGTGTTTCCGCCCAATTTATATGGAGTATTCATCCACTCGTCAATAAATTCAAATAATGGAACATTCTCTATTTCTTTAGGAGCAACACCCAATATAGCTCCATATTTTTTCTGAATTGGTAATATAGCGTTTTGTTTTGCTAATGCAATGGAGTCTCTTCTGGCCTGTGCTAATGCCTCTTGTTCTGCTTTTTTAGAACCTCCACAACTCATTACCCCAATAATTATAACAAGTAAAAAAAACGTTTTATAAAGTGTATTCATGCGATCATTAAAATTTAGACAAATATAAAAAAACTTATGGTTATTTTACACCCTATATACAGGGATAACAATAAAATAAAATTATAAAACATCAGATTCTTATTTTTTTATTTAGTTTATTGTATAATCAGGTGCTGATAAATAAAATCTTTAGTAACTTGCATTTGGTTTTAGGGTTAATTAAACACACAAATTAGTATACATGAGTTCTTCTTTCTATAAGTTGCCATTAGATACTTTTGGAATTGTAAAAAATAAAGACATAGATAGTTGTGATTTAAAACAATCTATTGTTGGTTTTATACACCTTATTACTACCTCTTACTTTGGAGAATGTACATTTGACGAAACCTTTGGATGTTCTATATGGAATGTAGATTTTGATAATTTGACGAGTACGAATAAATTACGGAATACAATTTCAGAATCATTGGTAGAGAGTATTACTTCTCAGGAAAAAAGATTAAAAAGAGTAACAGTGGATGTTGCTATTAATCAAGAGGAATTTAGTAATAGAGGAAGTTTAAATAGAATTAAAAAAAGAGTTGATATAAAGGTAAATGGTGTGATAAGTAGGACAAATGAGGGGTTCTCTTGTATTGAGAGATTTTATATTGCTCCACTTTCGTTTTAAAAGAGATTATGAGTACAGAAAATAAAGTTCAGATAAAAAATAGGATGATCAAAAAGGCGGCTTCGCTTTGGGGAGTTTCTCCAAACGAAATCGAAAGTTCTTTTGATCCTGTAGTTTCTCTTTTGATAGGAGCTTGTGCATCTGAGATTGAAAAAATTTCAAGTGAAATAGATAATTCTCAAACACGTATCACAGAAAGGTTAATCCAGTTAATGACTCCGGAAACATTATATGGATCTAGACCAGCTCATGGAATTATTTATTCAGATCCTATAGAGAAAAAAACTACTATTACTCCAGAACATCTTTTGTATTTTAAAAAGAAAATAAAAACAAAAAATGCAAGTACCGAGTTAAAAAATATCTACTTTTCACCAATTCAAAAAAATCATCTAATAGATGCTACTATTAGTAGAATGATTTGTGGCAATAAAATTTTTGAATTAGAAGGAAAGAGGAAAACTACTAGTACATTGTCTTTAAAAGATACCAGTACACTTTCTCCTTCGACTTTATATTTAGGAATACAAACTGATCAGAATAAAATAGCGTTAAAAGATGTTTCGCTTTATTTTGAATTATTAGATGTTCAGGAAAATGAACTTTTTTATCATCACCTGAAAAATACCAGATTTTATTTTGAAGATAAAGAATTTAAAACCGCTTCTGGGTATTTTAATAGTGATGTCTCTAGAAGAACCAGCTTGGAATCTATATTTGATTTCAAACCGAATAAGACAAGAAATATAGAAGAAAAGGTAAGTAAACTTTACAAAAAACATTTTGTTTCTGTAAAATCTGATATTTCTATAAAATCAGAAGCAAAATTACCAGAAGAATTCTCTAAATTTATAGATCAAAAGACACATGATGATTTAACTAATTTTAATTGGATAAAAATAGAGTTCCCAAGAATTATTGATGATTCTATTCTGGAGAGTGTTTATTGTACGTTTAATGCATTTCCCGCTTTGAATAGAAAATGGGAAAGTATTTCATATCAATTAAAAGATTATATCGATATTGTGCCTATAAGTACACAGGAATTATTTCTCGATATTAAAGGAATTTCTAACACATCTGGAAAAGAATATAGATTAAGAGAAAACGATTCTGCATCTGATGATAAAGGAACCTATGTGATTCGAAGAGATAATGTAAGTAAGTTAGATTATAGGAAAGCAAGAGAATACCTAATTCATTTGATAGAGTTGCTTAAAGACGAAAGCGCATCTTTCTCTTTTTTCGGGAACGATTTTTTACAGTCCAACATAAATGAACTCAATCAGAATATATCGCTTTTAGAAAAAAAGGTTACTGATATGAAAAAGTCTTCAGAGGAGACCAATTATATTTCGGTAAAACCATATAAGAAAAAGGATACATTATTGGTAGAGTATTGGGTTACGAATGGAGAAGATGCTAATCAAATAAAATCAGGTAATAGTCTTAGTATTTATCAAGGAAGTGATCTTAAACAAAAAGGAAGTATGTTTTTAACTTCTACATTTCAGGGAAAAAACAACCTTGGAATGGATGAGCGTTTGAATGCCTATAGGAGGGCGTTGCTTTCTAGGAACCGAATTGTAACTAGAGAAGATGTGAAGGCATTGTGCTATGAATTGTGTAGTAATAAGGTTCATGAGGTCAGAGTAGGAAAGGGGTTTAAAACAGATATTCACGTTTCTAAAGGTTTGATACCTTGTATTGAAGTACAATTGATAGAAAATAAAGAAGAAAACACCTCCGAAGTAGAGTGGAATTCCTTAAAAAGTAATATTTTGTCTATTTTGGAACAACAATCTCTTAATGTTTTTCCATACAAGATAACAGTGATAAGTTAATTATATTAGAAAAAGAATAGTAATGAAGACATCGAATAATACAAAAAATTATCATTTAGATAAAAACGTAATATTGTTCTTTATAACAACAATATTGGTTACAGCAACCGTTTTTGCTTTTAAGTACGTAAACTATACTCCTTGCGAGATGATTGAATTTTCATTTAAAGAAGAAGGCGTGAGAGTTGATGATCCTATTGCATTTGAAGATACTACAATTGGAGCCTTGGAATGGAAATGGGATTTTGGAGATAGTACAGCAACTGATACCAGAAGAAAGCCGTATCATACTTATAAAAAGCCTGGAGAGTACACGATTTCTTTGATTGTAAATGGAAAATGCCCTAAAGAAAGAAAAATAACAGTTTTAGAGAAGAAGGAAATTTTAGACCCTTCAAAAAAAGCGAAGTTTAAAATTCTTACACCTAAAATAAGAGTGGGAGAAAAATTAAAGGTTGAAGATAATACTTTGAATGCGACAACTTGGGAATGGAATTTTGAGAACGCAATTGGAGCTACTTCAAGAGAACAAAATCCAGAATATACCTATAGCACCTCTGGGAAAAAGACGATTACTTTAATTGTAAATGGAGAAATTAAGTATGCCACAACACAAACCATAGAAGTATTGCCTAAAAAGAAAGAAAAAATTAAAAATGATGACGTAGTGGTTCGTGATGTTTCTGTAATTCCAGAAAATCCAATAGGGGATGATCCGATTGATGATGATCCTAAGGAAGAATTTAAAGCACCTGAGATTAGTGAAAAGTCATTTAGATCAAAGATTATCTTGGTTTCAACAAAAAAATTAACAGCGAAAGATTTTAAACCTTACCTATGCGGAAATCTTGATCTACCAATTATCGTAAATAAGAAGAGAACAACTTTTATCGAGTTTTGTGAAAAAATCAGAGGGAAAGGTATTAAAATAAAAGAATTGGAATTAACTAAAGAGGATAACAACTGTATCAAAAATGTGGTTGTAAGGTATTCTAAAACAAGTTTATTTTAAAGATGGAATTAACAAATAAAAATCATCATCGCGTCAACTGGATTGACGGTATGAAAATTAATAAAAACCATTTTATTGAAGCGGATAATGCATTTACCAATTTTTCGCAACTTATAGGAGCGAAAGATATCAATGCTATAAACTATGGTTTGCTACCAGATTTGGCTGGAGATGAAGCTGTAGATATGGTTTTTTCAATGGACGGTCAGGATACTATAAAAGTGCAACTTAATAGATGTAGAGCCGTAACTAAAGGAGGTTTTATAATAAATATTACCCCTGAAATCTCTTCGGCATTAGAACAGAAAGGAAGTATTATAAGTACTGAGTACAAAATTAGTAGTACCGAAGAAGAATGTTATATCGTTCTTAGCGTGGATCCTTATGGAAGAGTGCCGGTTGGAGATGCTGATCCCGAAGAAGAGCCACCAAGACATCCTTATGTTTTGCCGGAATATAGCCTTCATGTTATTAATCTAGCTGAGGCAAATGACCAAGAGTTTGGAAAGCATCATATTACTATAGGAAAAATTGAGTTTAATGATGGGATAGCTGCGTTAGCAGAAGATTTCATTCCTCCTTGTGTTTCTATTCAAAGTCATCAAGATCTTAGATATATTTATACAGAAATACATACTTTTTTTAATGCAATAGAGAAATACTCTATGAACATTATACAAAAGATCTATCAAAAAAAGCAGTCTAATGAACTGGCTACTATGGTGTTAACATTAACTCAAAATTCGTTGCAGTATTTAGGAGGAATGTTACCATGTTACC
>NZ_WEKL01000004.1 GCF_019295435.1 Aquimarina litoralis | reverse complement strand
GCTAAAGCGGGACCTTGGGTTCGTCAATTTACCGACAATTTTAATAGTAATGGTAATTTAAATCAATGGCAAAGAACACATAATAGAACAGATTATAATTCTAGCATTTGTCATTATAGAAATTGGAATTCTGAAATCGCCAGTTTGGATGGGAGAAGTTGTCTTCGTTTGCAAGCATATCGAGTAAACAGTAATAGATATGAGTCAGGGCATGTAAAGTCTTATTATGATTTCCATCCTGGGAACAATCAAGAGTATCGATTACGTGCAAGTATTAAGCTTATTGCTAGACAAGGAAACAATTATAAAGGTTTTGCTGAAACATACGGTGTTTGGCCAGCTTTTTGGACAGTAAATGAAACCAATTGGCCTACACGTGGTGAGATTGATATTATGGAAGGATATTCTTATGGTAATCGAGCAGACTTTGGTAGTAACTTGTTCTACGGATCCAATGTTGGTCAAAATCAATTAGGCAATAATGCAAGTAGACCTTATAGTCTTGGTGAAGGATGGCATACATATGAACAGCGATGGATAAACAGAAATGGAAATATTACTGTTAAAATTTACGTCGACGGAAATCTTAGAGCAAATTATACCAATAGTGTAGATAATGATTTAAGACTACAGAACTTTAGAGATCATAATATTATACTCAATTTAAATATAGGGTCTGATGCTCAATTTGGAATTTTCGATAATTCTCGAATTAATGTTTTCTGGAATACATACATGTTTGTTGATTATGTAAGACTAGATAGAAGAACGCTATAAAAATATCATAATAACATACCATCAAAACCTACAATCGCTTTAGCTGTCTCGAAGTTATATTTCGAGGCAGCTTTTTTGTGTGTTGTAAAAGAAGTCTTAAATGAAAAAGCCTAAAAACTATATATTCTTAAGTTTTGGATACTTCCACTTTTGTTAGAAATTTATACAATTACATTTATTTTTTACTTACTCTCTGATCTAACTGGCCCCATATCCAAAGAGAGTTTTTAAATATATTGTTTTTAGGCTCTTCGGTACATTTTAATTGTGGCTAATTCAAAAAAAATATAACTCTTGATCAAGTCAAAAGTACCAACTAATACGATGTTTTGAAAGAGGGAAAAAGCTGGTTTTTAAGGGGTATCTTACCCTTTTTTTAAGATATAAGTTTTTTATAAAAGAGAAAGATGTTTTATTTCTGATAGCCAACAATATTATATTGTATTTTCGATCTTATAAGGAAGTTTGTGGAATCTAATACTTTTATTATGTCTACTTATCAATTCATAATTGATGAATTATCTAGAAATCAACAGGTTTTTAAAGAGTTACTAAGAGATGTGCCTAAGGAGGTGTATCTGTGGAAAAACAGACCCAATCGTTGGTGTTTGTTAGAAATTGTGTGTCATCTGTATGATGAAGAACGAGAGGATTTTAGAGCAAGAACCAAACATATACTGGAAACCCCAGATAATGAGTTTATTCCAATTGATCCGGAAGGATGGGTAGCACAAAGAGAATATATTACCAAAGAATATAGCAATATGTTAAGTAAGTTTTTACATGAACGAAGTATTTCCATAAATTGGTTGAAGACACTACAGGATCCAAAGTGGAATAATGTAACGATACATCCTGAATTTGGTGAAATGACCGCACAACAGTTCATGGCAAATTGGCTAGCACATGATTATTTGCATATAAGACAAATTACAAATCTTAAATTAGATTATTTAAAAAAACGATCCCAAGAAAATTTTCAATACGCAGAAGGTGATTAATTTTGTTAGAACGATTTAGAAAAATATAATCCGACACCTTCACCTGTAAATTGAGGTAGAAAAGCCATATCATCCATTTTCTTAAAAGGGTTCCATGAAATTAAATGTTCATAATGATAAACTAATCTCGTTGTTAGAATTCCGATTCCTGCACCGACTAATACATCAGATAGATAATGTTTATTATTCATCATTCGTAAACTACCCGTAGTGACAGCAAAAAGGTATCCACTATAGGCTAATATTGGACTAGAATCTATGAATTCTTCATATAAAACTGCTGCTGAAACAAAAGCCATAGAAGTATGTCCAGAAGGAAAGGAGTTTAATTGAGAAGGGTCACCAGGTCTAGCTTTATCTACTTCTTTTTTTAGAATTGTGGTAGCAGCACTAGTCACTAAAGTTGAAATTAGTAAATTTTTAGTTTGATCAAACCAATGATTTCTTGCTTTGACACCAAAAATATCGGCTGCATACATCTGAAGAATCGGTGCATATCTCGTATAATCATCAATGTTTAAATAAAAATCATCTCCGGTATATCCTCTGATGTCACTTTGTAAAGATTCTTCAAAATCACTTGTTGATAATAAAATACCAGAAGCAATAAGGGTAAAAGGAATAATTCTTTTAGTAAATAAGTTCCTTCTCTTTTTTTTAATTTCTGTTTGATCTGTCGTTTTTAGACTGATTTCAATAGGATTCAGATCTGATAGAGAGGATTCTGTTAACTGCGCATTAGTGATATGGACACAAAAGCATATCAATAAAAAGGTAATATTGATTTTCATAGGTATTCTTTTGGGGTTAGGTAGTTTGGGCGTAATCTTTTTGTAAGATACTATTTAAATATTAAAAAATTGTTAAAATACAATTCTATATATAACGAATTATTCAAAATTTATTGTGTCTCTTTAATGTTAATTTATTTAAAACCAGAATTTAACATAAGATTACTCATTTTAAGTATCCATAATTATGGAATGCTTATTTTGAATGAAGTAAGTATCTTAAAATAAATGAGATATTACTAATGTGGTTTTATGGGATTCCTTTAAAAAAAACTTATATTTGCACGCAATTAAATCTTAATTGCTATGACAGCTCACGAATCCAAAATCGTTGGAGAAGGACTTACATATGATGATGTATTATTAGTTCCTGCCTTTTCAGAAGTTTTACCAAGAGAAGTAAATATTCAAACTAAGTTTACTAGAAACATAACTATCAATGTTCCGATAGTTTCAGCTGCTATGGACACTGTTACAGAAAGTCGTATGGCAATTGCAATGGCTCAAGAAGGAGGAATTGGTGTGCTTCACAAGAATATGACTATTCAGGAGCAGGCTATGAAAGTCCGCAAAGTAAAGAGAGCAGAAAGCGGAATGATTATAGATCCCGTTACTTTGCCTTTAGATGCCAAAGTAATTGATGCAAAAAATAATATGCGAGAGCATAGCATTGGTGGAATTCCAATTGTTGATGAAGATAACAAGTTATTAGGAATTGTTACCAATAGAGATTTGCGTTTTGAAAAAAATGATGATAGACCTATCTCTGAGGTAATGACTAGTAAGAATTTAGTCACCGTTGGAGAAGGTACTTCTTTGCAAGAAGCTGAAGTAATATTACAAGACAATAAAATTGAAAAACTTCCAGTAGTTAATGATGATTATACCTTAGTAGGGTTGATTACTTTTAGGGACATTACAAAACTCACCTTAAAACCAATAGCGAATAAAGATAAATATGGGCGACTTAGAGTTGCTGCTGCTATTGGTGTTACTGGCGATGCAGTTGATCGTGCAGAAGCTTTAGTAAAAGCTGGTGTAGATGCTGTAGTTATTGATACAGCTCATGGGCACACCAAAGGTGTTGTATCTGTATTAAAAGATGTAAAAAAGAGCTTTCCTGATCTAGATGTAATTGTTGGTAATATAGCTACTGCCGAAGCAGCTAAATATTTAGTAGAAGCTGGAGCAGATGCAGTAAAAGTAGGAATTGGACCTGGATCTATATGTACAACAAGAGTAGTAGCTGGAGTAGGATTTCCTCAGTTTTCTGCTGTTTTAGAGGTAGCTGCTGCGATAAAAGGCTCTGGAGTTCCCGTAATTGCCGATGGAGGAATTCGATATACAGGTGATATTCCAAAGGCTATTGCCGCTGGAGCAGATACAGTAATGTTAGGTTCTTTATTGGCTGGTACAAAAGAATCTCCAGGAGAAACTATCATTTACGAAGGAAGAAAGTTCAAATCCTATCGTGGAATGGGATCTGTTGAAGCAATGAAACAGGGCTCGAAAGATCGCTACTTCCAAGATGTGGAGGATGATATTAAGAAATTAGTTCCTGAAGGTATTGTAGGTAGAGTAGCCTATAAAGGAGAGTTATTCGAGAGTATTCATCAATTTGTAGGTGGTCTACGTGCTGGAATGGGATATTGTGGTTCAAAAGATATAGAAACACTTCAGAATACAGGACGTTTTGTAAAAATAACGGCAAGTGGAATTCACGAAAGTCATCCACATGACGTAACGATCACTAAAGAAGCTCCTAATTATAGTAGATAATCAGATAGCAATAAATTCAATAAAAAAACGCTTCAATTTTAATTGGAGCGTTTTTTTATAAAAACTGGTTGTATGATTATTCGGTTGGGATACCTAATTTGGTCATTACCGTTTTAGTAAGATCAAATTTTGGATCTACATAAGCTAATCCACTGCTAGTAATAGTTAATACTTGAGTGTACCCTTCAGCTTTCGCTACTTCTTCTAAAGCTTTACCTATTTTACTATATAATGGTTGAAGTAACTTGTTTTGTTGTAACTGAACAAGTTGAGCTCCATTTTGACGAAATTTTGCAATATCATTTTCTAAAGCTATGATTTCCTCTTGTTTGGTCTTTTTCATAGGCTCTGTCATACTAGCTACGCCTTCTTGATAAGCTTTTACTTTTGCTTGATAATCATCTGCTTTTACTTTTAAGTCAGCTTCTAACTTTGCATTGTAAGCCTTAAGGTCTTCTTGTACCTTAGTAAGTTCTGGCATTTTTGAAAGAATAAAATCGCTATCAATTGTTCCAACTTTAGATTGTGCAATTGCTTGTACACTAACGAATAATAAAAGCACTGGAAATATTATATTTTTCATTGTTATCTTTTTAGTTCTTGTTTTTAAAATTTTTGCAAATATATAAGGTCTAAGGCAATATAAGTGCCAAGACAAATATTTTTTAAAAATCTATTCTTGATAAAGCTGTCCGCGATGAGGTTTTAGTGCATCTCTGACTTGTTTCATTTCAGAATCTATAACAACCATAAAGGCAATGCAATGAAATTCATCAATTACTTGAAAACCTGTAATATCGATAGATAGTTGCTCTATTTGAATGTATTCCTTTAGATGAATAACATGATGCTCTGCAGTTTTTTGAGCAGCGGGACCTCTAAAATCCCATATGAGTTTTAATTTACGTTCCAATTTTATATAATAATGTTTTTAAAATAATATGTCCTTTTTCGTATTTGTTTGCTAAAATACTACATCGTTTTGAAAGCTATTTTATTTGACATTATTAAATCTTGCAAATAACTTGTTCTTTGGATTATATAAAGTAGATACTAGTTTGGATGTGTATTTCTGTATCCTTATTTTAGTAATAAAGAAGAGAGTTTCTTAATTAAAAAAGAATTATCAAAATTATCAACTCGTTTCATACGATATKCTTATCATAATACGTTACTACAAATAGCTTGTAAAACACGTTAATATTGTTATTTTTGTCCGATTGGGGACTTTATTTTAGAGAACTATGCACAAAAAATCTATCATACTTTTTTTAGGAATAATCTTTAGTACATTAAATTATGGTCAAAAAAAAGATCAAGTACTCCTTACCATCAATGATTCACCAGTTTATAGATCAGAATTCAAGAGAGTATATCTAAAGAATATAGATTTGGTAAAAGATGAATCTCAGAAAGATATTGATGAATACCTTGAACTTTTTATTAATTATAAATTAAAACTTGAAGAGGCTAGAGCACAAGGGCTGGATAAAAAAGAGTCTTACATTAAAGAACTTGAAGGGTATAGAAAGCAACTATCTTCTGGATATTTAACAGATACTAAAGCGTCTGATGCTCTGGTAAGAGAAGCTTATGATCGTTTACAAGAAAGAGTAAATGCAAGTCACATTTTAATAAATGTTAGACCCGATGCACTTCCTAAAGATACTTTAGCCGCTTATCAAAAAATAACTGAAGCTAGAAACAAAATTATAAATGGAGAAGAGTTTAAAAAAATAGCAGTTGCTTATAGTCAAGATCCTTCTGTGAAAAGAAATAATGGAGACTTAGGCTGGTTTTCTGCTTTTAGAATGGTATATCCATTTGAAGAAGCCTCATTTACTACAGAAGTTGGTGAAGTTTCAGAACCTTTTAGAACTCGGTTTGGATACCATATCGTAAAAGTAAACAAAAAGGAAAAGTCATTAGGAGAAGTTACTGTTGCCCATATTATGGTAGCCTTTAATAAAGGAAGAACTGAAGAACAAGCTGAACAGAGAATTAAAGAAATACAAACACAGCTAAAAGCAAATACTTCATTCGAATCGCTAGCGAAACAATATAGCGATGATCGCAATACAGCTGTAAAAGGTGGTAAAATAAATCGTTTTGGACAAGGAGCCTTGAATTCAGAGAGTTTTGAAAAAGTAGCTTTTGCATTAAAAGAAAAAGGAGAACTTTCTCAACCTGTTAAAACAAAGTACGGATGGCATATCGTGAAGTTGATAGAAAAGCATCCACCAAAAACTTTTGATGAGCAAAAAGCAGAACTAACACAAAGAATAAAAAAAGATAGCAGATCTAAGTTGATTACAGAATCATTTATTAACTCGTTGAAGGATAAATATGGCCTGCAAAAAAATGAAAAAGCCATTAGTTATTTTAAAAAGACAGTACCAACAACGATTTTTAGCGAAAAATGGAATATCCCTACGAATGATGCTAATTTAAAAAAGAGTGTTTTTAAAATAGGAGACGAAAACTTTTCATATTTAGATTTTGCAAACTTTATTCAAAGCAAAGCAACTCGTAAAACTAATATGAAAGATGTTAAGGTTTTTGTTGAAAAAAATTATGAGGATTACGAATCTGAAAAGCTGCTTCAATATTATGAAGAACATTTAGAACAGGATAATCAAGATTTTGCTAATGTTATTTCAGAATATAGAGATGGTTTATTACTATTTGACTTGATGGAATCGAAAATTTGGAATGCTGCTAAATCAGATTCTATTGGATTACAAAAATATTATGAATCTAAAAAAGATGCATATATTCAAAATGAAAGTTATAAAGTAGTTAAATCTTCTTCTTCGGATGAAACATTGATGGATAAGGTTAAGCAAATGATTGAAAAAGGGATACCAATGAGTGATATCAAAAAAGAAGTTAATCAATCGGATGCCAATAAAGTGTTATTCACAGAAGAAATAGTAGAGAAAGGAGTAGATGAATTAGCAGATAAATTATCTGGTAAAGTAGGCGAAATTTTCAATCTAAAAGAGAATAATTATATCACCTTGGTTAAGGTAATGGAAATAATACCTGCCAGAACTAAAACTTTCGAGGAAACCAAAGGGAAAGTTATCAACGATTTCCAAGAAGATCTAGAGAAAAAATGGTTAAATGAACTTAGGAAAAAATATTCTGTGGATTTAAATCAGAAAACCCTAAAACAAATTAAAAAAGAACTATCAATTTAATATGCGATGTACTTATATCATAGTACTTTTTCTCTTACTTATATCTTGTAAAAATATAGATCGCTCTGCCAATAGAGAGGTAATTGCAAGAGTTAATGAGACTTATCTATATAAAGATGAGATCAAAGATCTTGTGCCTAAGAATACTCCAAAAGAGGATAGTTTGAATATTGTAAATAATTATATCAATATTTGGGCTACTAGACAATTGTTTATTGATCAGTCTAAAAGAAACTTAACGGAGTCAGAATTAAAAGAGTTTGATAATCTTGTAGAAGATTATAAAAGCACCTTATATATCAATGCTTATAAGGACGCTGTAATTAATAAATCCATAAATATGGAAGTTACAGATGCCGATATGACCTCTTATTATTCGGGAAATATCGAAAATTTTGTGCTTAATGAAGAATTAGTAAAGTTACGTTACTTACATTTGCCACCTGATTATAACAATATTGTTGCAACGCAAACACGTTTTAATCGTTTTAATGAAGAAGATCAAGAAGAATTACTAGATAAAAAGTTGGAATTCACGACATTTTCATTCAATGATTCTATTTGGGTAAAGTTTGATCAGGTATTGAATAAGATACCAGTTCTTAAAAATCAAGATAAGAATAAGATCTTAAAAAATGGTAAATATGTGCAACTGCGTGACTCTTTAGGAGTTTATATGATTAAAATTAAAGAGGTACTAACCAAAAATGAAACAGCACCTTTGATATATATTAAACCAACAATAAGACAGATTATACTCAACAAAAKAAAGAGGGAATTGATAAAAAAATTAGAAAAGGATATTACTAAAGATGCTATTAAAAACAAACAATTTGAAATCTATAATTAAGAATATTATTTGTCTTTTAGTATTAGTAGGAGCTAATACAGGTATGAAAATACATGCCCAAGAGATTATTGAAGATGAAAAGAAAGAAGTAGCGCAAAACGATGATTCTGTTAAACCATTTCAAAAAATTAAAATCGACGGAGTTGCTGCGGTAATAGGAGAGTATGTAATACTTGAAAGTGATATTACTATCGCTTATCAGCAATTACTTAGTGAAGGTGTTTCTGCAGCAGATGTAAGCCGTTGCGAATTAGCGGGAAGTTTATTCGAAAATAAACTGTACGCTCATCATGCTGTTCAAGATAGCGTTATTGTAACAGATGCTGAGGTAAATTCTATGGTAGATCAACAATTAAACTATATGACCAGAGAATTGGGTACTTTAGAAAAAGTGATAAAATTTTATGGAAAAGATAGTGAAGCTGATTTTAGAAAAGAACTTTTCGAAATTAATAAAGGAAATCGATTAGCAGAACAAATGCGATCTAAGATCGTAGAGGAAATTGAAATCACTCCAGAAGAAGTAAGAGAGTTTTTTGATGATATACCAAAAGATGAAAGACCACTGTTTGGAACAGAATTAGAACTTGCACAAATCGTAATCGAGCCTGAAATACCAGATGAAGAAGAACAAAAGGTAATCGATAGGTTGAAACAATTTAGAACAGATATCGTAGAAAATGGTAGTAGTTTCGCTACTAAAGCGGTATTATATTCTCAGGATCCTGGATCGAAATCAAAAGGAGGTAAGTATACATTGAACAGGCAAACTCCATTTGCCAAAGAATTTAAAGACGTTGCCTTCAGTTTGCAAGTAGGAGAGGTAAGTGAACCGTTTAAAACAGATTTTGGTTGGCATATCATACAACTAGATAAAATTAGAGGAGAAGAAATCGATGTGCGACATATTTTATTAATTCCTGATGTAACTAGAGAAAGTGTTGAAGTTGCACAAAAGTTGGTAGATTCTGTTCGTACAGCAATAGTTTCTGAAACTATTGATTTTAAAGAAGCAGCAAGAAAATTCAGTAATGAAAAAGAAACGAAAGAGGATGGAGGGCAATTAATAAATCCAACAACTGGAGATACTCGTTTTGAACTTACCAAAATTGATCCTATATTGTACGATCAAGTATCAAAATTAAAAACCAATGAAGTTTCTTTGGTAATTCCTGATCAAGACCGTCAAGGTCGTAAAAAGTTCAAACTAATTACTGTTTTAAATCGCTATGATGARCATATCGCTGATTATGCTAAGGATTACCTTAAAATACAGGAATTAGCGCTTAGAAAAAAGCAAATTGAGGCTATACGAAAGTGGCAAGAGGAAAAAATTAATGATACATATATAAAAATTAATGGTGAGTACAGAGACTGTGAGTTTAGCGGTAACTGGTTAAAAAAAGAAAAATAATATGTCTGACGTTGCAGCAGTAGAAAAACTGGTAAGCAAACATACCGAACTCAAAAAAGAAATTGCAAAAATAATCATAGGTCAGGAAGAAGTAATCGATCAGATTCTTATTTCTATATTTTCAGGAGGGCACGCGCTTTTAATCGGAGTGCCTGGATTGGCCAAAACCTTAATGGTAAATACGATATCTCGTGCATTAGGATTGGATTTTAAAAGAATTCAATTTACGCCAGATCTAATGCCAAGTGATATTTTGGGAAGCGAAATCTTAGATGAGTCTAGACATTTTAAGTTTATAAAAGGACCTGTTTTTTCCAATATCATACTTGCAGATGAGATTAACAGGACACCACCAAAAACGCAAGCTGCACTTTTGGAAGCGATGCAGGAAAGAGCGGTCACCGTTGCAGGTCACCATTACAAATTAGATCTACCTTATTTTGTGTTAGCAACACAAAACCCAATAGAACAAGAAGGAACTTATCCATTGCCAGAAGCACAATTGGACCGTTTTATGTTTGCAATAGAACTAAAATACCCAAGTTTTCAGGAAGAAGTAGAAGTGGTTAAAAGTACTACAGGAGACAATAAAGTAACAATCAATCCATTATTTACATCGCAAGAAATTATTGATTTTCAACAATTGATTCGCCGTATTCCGGTAGCTGATAATGTTGTAGAATATGCGGTTAGAATGGTTTCGAAAACAAGACCTAATGAAGATTCAGCAACCGATCTAGTAAAGAATTATATCGATTGGGGAGCAGGACCAAGAGCTTCACAAAATTTGATATTAGCAGCAAAAGCAAATGCTGCTGTAAAAGGAAAATTCTCTCCAGATCAGGAAGATGTTCAAGCTGTTGCAACTGGGATTCTTCGTCATAGAATGATCAAAAATTATAAAGCAGAAGCAGAAGGTGTAAGCATCGAAGATATTATCCAAAGTTTGTTCTAAAACACCCTACAAAATATCGTTAAAATTTAAAAAGCCCGTTAAGCAGGTAACGGGCTTTTTTGTAATTATGAACAATTGAATTTTACGGGAATGGATACTTGGGGAAAAACCATTTCCTAATATTTTCAATTTGAAGGTGCGAAAATAAAAGGTACAGGGGAATATTCCCTTTTTTTAACTTTTTTTTAATTCATTTTAAGCCTTTGTATAGAAACTTCCTGTAGTTATACTTATGATGTAAAGAGAAAATAAAGATCTATCCTTATGATCTTAGGTTACCACTTCTTTAGAAAACTAAATAGATGAACAGAACAATGTAATTTTTACCTTCTAAATTAAACCTTTTTTATTCTAAGAAGTCTTAGTAATGAACGTTCAAAAAATTATAGTTTAATAAATAAGAAAATAGATAGATGAAATATATTGTAACCTGCATGATTTTGTTTTTAGGAATATCAACCATTAAAGCACAATCAGAAGAAATAACAGATAGAAGAGAAGATCGTAAGCAGCGGAGAGAATTAAGAAAAGAGTTTAACGAGAGTTTATCTGAAGATCAGAAAGAACAATTAGAATATCAAAGAGAGCTTCATAAAGAACATAGAAAATCTTTCAGAGCAACCTATAATGAAGAGCAATTAGCTATTGTAGAAAATGAGGATCTTTCTAGAAAGGGAAAGCATAAAGCACTGAAACCGATCTTGAGTGATGATCAAAAAGCTCTTAAGGAGTCTCAAAAGAAAGAAATGAAAGAAGCAAAAAGTAAGTTTGAGGCTACATTAACTAAGGAGCAGCAGGAAAAATACGAGAAAATAAAAAGGAGGAAAGGAAAAAGAGGTAAAAAAGGAAGAAAAGGTAGACATACTGAAAAGGAGCAAAATGATGATTAACAATTTTTGTAATGTATAAATGTGAAAAAGTGAAGTTAATAAAACTTCACTTTTTTATACTTATAAGATAAAATTGACCGTTTTTAGAGGAATATTTTATAAACTAACTATAACGTTTTCGTAATTCTTTAAAATAAGGCTTAAAATATTAGATATTTTTTTAGTTGATTGCCATTTTAACCGCCTTATAATTGTTGATTTACATAATTAAATATCATATTTTTTCTAAAAATGTAAAAAAATATCATTACAGTCTTTCATATGATAAAAATCCTTTAAAATTTGTATTTTCGTCGGACTTGTCAATACGCAAAATTTAGCAATATCACGTTTAGTATTGAGTATTTTTTAAGAAATAAGTAGTATTCTTTAATTTATAAAATACACTACGAATTGATAACTATGGTTTTTCGTTTTTGCTCAAAACAGTGCAAAAAAAGACAAGTTTAAAAATGATGTAAGGACTTCAGTGTTTTCTCAACAGATTATATAGTTTTTTAGCTATTATTCAAAACGATTTGTTGGTATACTTTATAAATTACCAGAAAGAAAACAGATTCGTTTTCCTAACAGCATTTAAATTAAACCAGGAAAGAATTCTATTTTAAATTGTATGAACACTTATAATGATTACATCAAGGAGATTGAACAAAGAAAATCTCTAGGTTTACACCCAAAACCAATTGATGGAGCTGAGTTATTAAGCGAGATTATTTCGCAAATCAAAGATGAAAATAATTCGAATCGAGAAGATTCCTTGAAGTTTTTTATTTATAACACTTTGCCAGGTACTACTGCCGCTGCTGGTGTTAAGGCAAAATTTCTAAAGGAAATTATTCTTGGAGAATCTGTAGTTGAAGAAATTTCAGTTGCTTTTGCTTTTGAGCAATTATCTCATATGAAAGGTGGGCCTTCTGTAGAAGTGCTACTAGATTTAGCTTTAGGTACTGATACTTCATTAGCGGCACAGGCGGCAAAAGTTCTTAAAACTCAAGTGTTTTTATATGAAGCAGATACTGAACGTTTAGAAGAAGCAATGAAACTTGGTAGTGCAGTTGCTAAAGAAATTATAGAAAGTTATGCAAATGCGGAGTTTTTTACAAAATTACCTGAAATAGATGAAAAAATAGAAGTGGTTACCTACATCGCGGGAGTTGGAGACATTTCAACAGATTTACTTTCTCCAGGTGCTGATGCACACTCTAGATCAGACCGTGAATTGCATGGTCAATCTATGTTTGAGCATAACAAAGACATGCAGAATGAATTATTAGCATTACAAAAGCAACATCCGAATAAGCGTGTAATGTTAATTGCCGAAAAAGGAACTATGGGAGTTGGTTCTTCAAGGATGTCTGGTGTAAATAACGTTGCATTATGGACAGGTATTCCTTCAAGTCCTTATGTGCCATTTATTAATATTGCTCCTGTAATTGCAGGAACAAATGGAATTGCTCCAATTTTCTTAACTACTGTTGGTGTAACAGGAGGTATAGGTATCGATCTTAAAAATTGGGTAAAACAAAAGGATGAAAATGGAAATACGATCGTAGATGAAGATGGTGATCCAATTTTAAAAGAAGTATATTCTGTTAAAACGGGTACGGTTTTAACCATAAATACTAAAGAAAAGAAATTATATAACGGAGATAAAGAGTTAAAAGATATCTCCACAGCCTTAACTCCGCAAAAAATGGAGTTTATCAAAGCTGGAGGGTCTTATGCTGTAGTTTTTGGAAAAAAATTGCAAACATTCGCCTGTAAAGTTTTAGGTATAGATGTACCGCAAGTATACGCTCCATCAAAAGAGATTTCTATTGAAGGACAAGGATTAACTGCAGTTGAAAAGATTTTTAATAGAAATGCAGTAGGAAATACACCAGGAGTTACCTTACATGCAGGATCAAATACACGTGTTGAGGTAAATATTGTTGGTTCTCAGGATACAACAGGATTAATGACTTCTCAAGAGTTAGAAATGATGGCTGCCACGGTGATTTCTCCAATTGTAGATGCAGGATATCAATCAGGATGTCATACGGCTTCCGTTTGGGATGATAAGTCAAAAGCGAATATTCCTAGATTGATGAAGTTTATGAACGACTTTGGACTAATTACAGGTCGTGATCCGAAAGGAGTATATCATGCAATGACCGATGTGATTCATAAAGTATTGAATGATATCGCAGTTGATGATTGGGATGTGATCATAGGAGGTGATTCACACACTAGAATGGCAAAAGGAGTTGCTTTCGGAGCAGATTCTGGAACGGTAGCCTTAGCACTAGCAACTGGTGAAGCTACAATGCCAATTCCTCAGTCAGTGAAAGTGACATTTAAAGGAGAAATGGTTCCCTATATGGATTTCCGTGATGTAGTGCATGCTACACAACAACAAATGTTAGATCAATTTGAAGGTGAAAATGTTTTCCAGGGAAGAATTATAGAAGTACATATTGGTACCCTAACTTCTGATCAAGCATTTACATTCACTGATTGGACTGCCGAAATGAAAGCAAAAGCTTCTATTTGTGTATCAGAAGATGAAACATTAATAGAATCATTGGTAATCTCTAGAGATCGTATTCAAATTATGATTGATAAGGGAATGGATAATGAGAAGCAAGTACTACAAGGTTTGGTAGACAAAGCAAATAATCGTATTGCTGAACTTGCATCTGGGAAAAGATCTGCTTTAAGACCAGATGCTGATGCCAAATATTATGCAGAAGTAGTTATTGATTTAGATGAGATTGTGGAACCAATGATAGCGGATCCAGATGTAAATAATGAAGATGTTTCTAAGCGTTATACACATGATAATATCCAACCATTGTCATTTTATGGAGGAACAAAGAAGGTTGATTTAGGTTTTGTAGGATCTTGTATGATTCACAAAGGAGATATGAAGATTTTAGCACAAATGCTGAAGAATATTGAAGCGCAACAAGGAGAAGTTAAATTTAATGCACCTTTGGTAGTTGCTCCTCCAACCTATAATATTGTAGATGAGTTAAAAGCTGAAGGAGACTGGGAAGTATTAGCTAAATATTCAGGTTTTGTATTTGATGATGCTGCACCAAAAGCGGCGGCACGCACTAAATATGAAAACGTATTGTATTTAGAGCGTCCAGGATGTAACCTATGTATGGGTAATCAGGAAAAAGCAGAACCAGGTGATACAGTAATGGCAACTTCTACTCGTTTGTTCCAAGGCCGTGTTGTAAGAGATTCAAAAGAGAAAAAAGGAGAGTCGTTATTATCATCAACACCAGTAGTAGTTTTATCTTCAATTTTGGGAAGAACTCCAACATTAGAAGAATACCAAGCTGCTGTCAAGGGTATTGTATTAACGAAATTTAAGCCTTCTCAAAAACAATTAGTTGTTTAACAAATATTTGTTTTTAAAACATAATAAGAAAGCCTTAGTATCTAATATGCTAAGGCTTTCTTTTTTAAATATTTTTAGAAGTTCGCTATTTAATAAAAAGTGTTTTTTTATAATCATAATACCATTTCGTAGTCCTGCTATATTTCGTATCTTTCAATACCTAATAAAAATTAACGGAAATATATATAAGTCTTATGGCATTCGATATTAATATGATTAAAAAGGTGTATGCTCAAGTTGCTGAAAGAGTAGACGCTGCCCGAGAAGTAACGGGCAAACCTTTAACACTAGCAGAGAAAATTTTGTATTCGCATCTTTGGGATGGAAAAGCTAAAAATGCTTTTGTCAGAGGAAAAGATTATGTGGATTTTGCTCCAGACCGTATTGCTTGTCAGGATGCTACAGCACAAATGGCATTATTACAGTTCATGCAAGCCGGAAAGAAAAAAGTAGCAGTTCCTACTACCGTACATTGTGATCATTTGATTCAAGCAAAAGTAGGAGCTACAGTAGATTTACAAACTGCTTTAAATAATAGTAACGAAGTGTTCAATTTCTTAGAATCTGTTTCCAATAAATATGGAATAGGTTTTTGGAAACCAGGAGCAGGAATCATACATCAAGTAGTGTTAGAAAATTATGCGTTTCCTGGAGGAATGATGATCGGTACGGATTCGCACACTGTAAATGCAGGAGGATTAGGAATGGTAGCCATTGGTGTAGGTGGAGCAGATGCTGTGGATGTAATGGCAGGAATGGCTTGGGAACTTAAATTTCCAAAACTCATTGGAGTTCGATTAACAGGTAAATTATCTGGTTGGACAGCTCCAAAAGATGTGATTTTAAAAGTAGCCGAGATTCTGACAGTAAAAGGAGGAACAGGAGCTATTGTAGAATATTTTGGGCCAGGTGCAACGGCAATGTCTTGTACTGGAAAAGGTACTATTTGTAACATGGGCGCAGAGATTGGTGCTACCACCTCTACATTTGGGTATGACGAGTCTATGGAGCGATATTTAAGGGCTACCGATAGAGCAGATGTGGCAGATGCTGCAAATGAAGTAAAAGAATACCTGACCGCAGATCCAGAAGTATACGCAAATCCAGAACAATATTTTGATCAGGTGATAGATATCAACCTTTCTGAATTAGGGCCATTATTAAATGGACCTTTTACACCAGATTTATCTACAGAAGTTGGTTCAGCAATGACGGAGAAAGCAACAGCTAATGATTGGCCGATTAAAGTAGAGTGGGGATTGATCGGTTCTTGTACAAACTCTTCATACGAAGATTTGTCGAGAGCGTCTTCTATTGCTCAGCAGGCGTTAGATAAAGGATTAAAAACTAAAGCAGAATTTGGAATCAATCCAGGTTCTGAACAAGTGAGGTACACAGCAGAAAGAGATGGTATTCTTGATGTGTTTGAGAAATTGGATGCTAAAATATTCACCAATGCTTGTGGACCATGTATAGGGCAATGGGGTCGTTACGAAGATCCAAAGAATGCACCTAAAAATAGTATTGTGCATTCCTTTAATAGGAATTTTGCAAAGCGTGCTGATGGAAATCCAAATACACATGCTTTTGTAGCCTCTCCAGAACTAACAGCAGCCATTGCGATCGCAGGGCGTTTAGATTTTAATCCGATTACAGATAAATTGATAAATGAAGACGGACAAGAAGTAATGTTAGACGAACCAACAGGTTGGGAATTGCCGCCAAAAGGATTCGAAGTAAAAGAAAATGGATATTTAGAGCCAGTAGCTGATGGAAGTGGAGTAGAAGTAGTGGTAGATCCAAATTCGGAGCGTTTAGAATTGTTAACTCCTTTTGAACCTATTGGAGATGATGTTAAAGGAGCAAAATTATTGATCAAAGCTTTTGGGAAATGTACTACGGATCATATTTCAATGGCTGGGCCTTGGTTGCGTTATAGAGGACATTTGGATAACATTTCTAATAACTGTTTAATAGGAGCGGTAAATGCCTATAATAAGAAGACAAACTTTGTAAAAAACCAGTTAACAGGAGAGTATGATGGAGTGCCAACGGTACAAAGAGCATACAAAGCTGCAGGTGTTCCAACGATTGTAGTAGGAGATCATAACTATGGAGAAGGTTCTTCACGGGAGCATGCGGCAATGGAACCAAGACATTTAGGTGTGGTGGCAGTTATTGTAAAATCATTTGCTCGTATTCATGAAACTAATCTGAAAAAGCAAGGAATGTTAGGACTTACCTTTGTAAATGAAAGTGATTACGATAAAATTCAGGAAGATGATACGATTAACTTCTTAGATTTAAATGCTTTTGCACCTGGAAAAACATTAAGTCTAGAGTTTGTACATACTGATGGGTCAAAAGATGTGATTGAGGTAAATCATACTTATAATGATTCACAAATCGAATGGTTTAAAGAAGGATCTGCGTTGAATTTAATAAAGAAACAGAACGCTTAAAGATATAATCGAATAGAAGTAAATAATGCTCCCGAAGATCATTCTTCGGGAGTTTTTATTTTATAAAGCTTTGTAATTTTATAAATTTGCGTATATGATACGCCAAAATATTAAAGTAGCTGTAGATGCGGTAGTCTTTGGATATAAAGACAAGACATTACATGTGCTATTAATCAAAAGAAATATAGAGCCTTTTAAAGATTCTTGGGCTTTGCCAGGTGGTTTGGTTCTCGAAAACGAAAGCTTGGAAGAAGCTGTAGAACGAGAACTAAGAGAAGAGACCAATGCAACTGTGGATTATTTGGAACAATTATATTCTTTTGGGAAACCAGGTAGAGATCCTAGAAATAGAGTAGTCAGCGTAACCTATTTTGGACTAGTGAAACCAGAACATCATACGATCAAAGCGGATACCGATGCAAGTGATGTTGCTTGGTTTGATATTAATGAACTTCCTGAGTTAGCTTTTGATCATGCTACGATTCTTGAAATGGCTAAAAAGCGATTACAAAACAAACTTACCTATGAACCTATAGGTTTTGATTTGTTAGCAGATAAATTTTTGTTTTCTGATCTAGAAAAACTCTACATGACCATCTTGGATAAACAAATCGATCGTAGAAACTTCCGTAAGAAAATTTTAAGTTTTGGAATCTTAGAAGAATTAGCCGAAAAAGTATCCGAAGGAAGAGGAAGACCTGCAAACCTCTTTAAATTTAATCAAAAGCAATACTTCAAACTAAAAGATGAAGGTTTCCTTTTTGATATAAAATAATCCAACAGCTTTTAATAATTTCATAGGTTCCTTCGCTTGGAAGGGAAGGTGGTTTTATAAAACAAACTTGTTTTATAAAAACGGAAGGGTTGGTAATCCTTGTAATTCGAAATGTATCAAAAATTCTTTTTATTGTAATTTTTACGCAAAATATTTTGTAGATATATTTTTCTATTTTAAATTTGCGTAAAAATAACACAATTATGAAGTTTTTACATTTAGACCCATCGTTTACACCTTTTGGAAAGTCAATTGAGTTTAACGCATTTGTTTTTAATGGAGGAGAACCACATATCAAAATCGCAGAAAAGAATATAGGTAATGCGGTAACTATCACTCATCGGTTAAATTCATTTAATGAAGTGGGATTGTTATTGGTTGCTACAGAAGCATTACGAAGAATGGATGTAAAAGAGATTAAGGTGTTGATTCCTTATTTTCCAGCAGCAAGACAAGATAGAGTGATGGTTTCTGGTGAAGCATTGAGTGTAAAAGTGTATGCAGATATCATAAATGCTCAGAATTATAGTGAAGTAATGGTCTTTGATCCACATTCAGAGGTGACGCCAGCATTATTGAATAATGTAAAGGTGATTCAGAATTATGAGTTTGTAAAACAGTGTTTGAATTATATTGAAGAAGAGGTGTTGTTAATTTCTCCAGATGGAGGAGCGCTAAAAAAGATCTATAAAGTATCTGAGTATTTAGGAGGTATTGAAGTAATAGAATGTTCTAAGAAAAGAGATGTAAAAACAGGAAAGTTGTCGGGATTTAGAGTATATGAAGAGGATTTAAAAGGAAAACATTGTGTAATTGTGGATGATATCTGTGATGGAGGAGGAACATTTTTAGGATTAGCAACAGCTTTACAAGAAAAGAATGCAGGGAAATTAAGTTTGATCGTAACTCATGGGATTTTTAGCAGAGGTTTTGAAGAACTAAAGAAATCTTTTGATACGGTTTTTACCACCAATTCTTTTAGGGATGTCGATGAAGATGGAGTAGTTCAGTTTCCGGTAGGTAAATAAGTTAGTACAAAACTGAGCTTGTCGAAGTGTTGTAAAGAATGAACTAATGAAATAATAAGAATAACAATCAAACGAGTATTACCATGAACCTAATCAAAGCACCATCTACAATAGAACTTGATAAAAACCTCAGCGTTTTTTTAGCAGGAAGTATCGAAGTTGGTGTTGCCAAACGATGGCAAGACATAGTGATTCAAGAATTATCTAATGAAAAAGTAACCATACTCAACCCAAGAAGGGATAGTTGGGATCAAAGTTGGAAACAGACTATCGATGATCCAGTATTTAATAAACAGGTAAACTGGGAGTTAGAAGCACTAGAAAAATCAGATATGATCATCATGTACTTTGATAAAAATACAAAGTCTCCTATTACCTTATTGGAATTAGGATTGTTTGCCAAAAGCAGAAAGTTAATCGTTTGTTGTCCTGATGGGTTTTGGAGAAAAGGAAATGTAGATATCGTTTGTGAACGATATGGAATACAACAAGTAAGAAGTTTAAACGAATTGGTTCGTGAAATAAAAGAAAGAGTACAATGAAGTATACCATACAAAATATACAAGAACAATTTAATAAAGGGAAAAGCCTGAAGTATCTATTCTTTTGGGGACATACTCCTAATAAAGATGGTAGTATTGGTAAAAGTTGTTTTAGTCAGTGGTGGAATAATGCTTTTGAGGTAGAAGGAGTATGCTATAAAACTGCTGAACATTGGATGATGGCTAAGAAAGCTATTTTGTTTAATGATGAAATCATGTTAAAAGAAATCATAGACTGTAACCATCCTATGGAAGCCAAACAATTTGGTAGAAAAGTGAAAAATTTTGATCCAGAGATTTGGAATCAGCATAAATATGAGATTGTGAAAGAAGGAAATTTCCATAAGTTTTCACAGGATGAAGAAATGAAACAATTTTTACTAGATACAAAGAACAGAATCATTGTAGAAGCAAGTCCAAGAGATCGCATATGGGGAATTGGAATGGGACAAGCAAATGAAAAAGCGAAAAATCCCAATTTATGGAGAGGACAAAACTTACTAGGTTTTGCACTGATGGAGGTAAGAGATGAATTAAATGAAGAAAGTTAAAGTAGAATAATAATTCGTCCTATTGAAATTTCAACGTAAAAAACGAAGTGTACGCAGCGTAAAATTAAATTTTTGTAGCGTCAGAATAAAAATACAAAACCTGTTTTCCTGTGAAAACTTAAAGTTCAAGTAACTCAAAAAGGTTTTAATTTAATTTAGAGAAGAGAACGATGTTTTTAGTTGAAATTTCATAAGACTAGACTTTTTTGTTTCTTTTTTCGGCAATGGAAAAAAGAAAATAATAATAGATAAAATGAAACTTGAATTAAAAAAATATAAAGAACAAGAACCATACTGGCCACAAGATGGATATCATATCATGGCACAGTATGACGATGAGAAAATTATAGTGTATCAATCCTATAGACCTGAAATTGGGAATTTTGCAGTGCAAAATCAATTCTTTGACGGTGCTTTCAGTCTGGAAAGAATGACATGGATAAAACCTAATTTTCTTTGGATGATGTATCGAAATGGTTGGGGAACTAAAGAAGGGCAGGAAGTAGTCTTGGCAATTCATTTAAAAAGAACAGCCTTTGAGAAGTATTTAGAGAATGCTGTGTATTCATCTTTTAAACCCGATTTATACGAATCGTATGAATTATGGCAAAAAGATGTAGCTAATTCAAATGTTCGATTGCAATGRGACCCTGATCATAATCCTTATGGAGCCAAATTAGAAAGAAGAGCCATCCAAATTGGACTAAGAAAGGAATTTATAAGATCCTTTGTTAAAGATGATATTCTAGAGATCGAGGATATCTCAGCTTTTGTCAAAAAACAATATGAGTTTGTGAAATCAGGAGATTTAGAGCAATTAGTGACACCTTTTGAAAAACCAATGCTTTTTGAGAATGTGGAATTAAACAAGTATTTGAAATTGAAATAAAGAATTGAAAATGGGAAGAGTTCAAGAAATACGTGCAAACTATGATCGAGAAATAATTACGGTGTATCAGGCATATAGTAAAGCGATTGCCTTGCCTGCAATTCAGTATAATAAGTTCGAAACTCCATTTTCTTTTCATAGAATGACTTGGATAAAACCTTCCTATTTATGGTTAATGGCTAGAAGTAATTGGGGAACAAAATCCAATCAGGAATATATACTTGCCATAAAAATTACGAGAGCAGGTTGGGAGAAAGCATTGTCATTAGGAGTGTTGACCGATCCAGATAAAGCTATTTATAAAAGTGGATCGGTATGGAAACAAGCGTTTGAAAATGCGAAAGTGCATATTCAGTGGGATCCTGAAAGAACGCTGAAAGGAGCCAAAATGGACATGCGATCCATACAAGTTGGAATTGGTAGAGATCTGATCAAAGAATATAATGAAGAATGGATCCAAGAAATAGTGGATTTGACACCTTTAACGAGGAAAATAAAAGACCTGATTAAAAAGGGAAAATATAAAGAAGCGAAAAGACTAGTTCCGGATGAGAAAGTGTATACAGTATCGGAAAGTATACAACAAAGCATAGGAATTAGGTAAACAGAATAGGAGAAATGAAAACAATAACCTATATAAAAGGAGATGCAACAGTTCCACAAGCTAAAGGAACAAAGCTGATTGTTCATATCTGCAACAATATTGGTGGTTGGGGTAAAGGTTTTGTAGTAGCAATATCAAAACGATGGCTAGAACCAGAAAAAGCCTATAGAGAATGGCATAGAAACCGATCAAAAAATGATTTTGAGTTAGGAGCTATTCAAATAGTGAAGGTTTCCGATGATAAACATGTAGGTAATATGATTGCTCAGCAAGGAATCAAAACTGGTAGTAAAGGAGTTCCAATCAGATATGAAGCTGTGCAGCAATGTTTAGAGAAAATTGCAGTCGAAGCAAAAGAACTAAATGCAAGTATTCATATGCCAAGAATTGGTTGTGGATTGGCTGGTGGCAAATGGAAAGAATTGAACCTATTATAGAAGAAACCTTATTGCAGCATGATATAGATGTGTATGTCTATGATTTTGGTTAAAATTTAAATGAATAAAACTATGTACACTTTAGATAAAATACCTTTTTTTCAAGAAATCGAAAAAAGTAATAATATTCTTTTAGCAGGAATGGGCGGTGGTTTTGATATTTATGCAGCGATTCCACTATACTTTAGTTTAATAAAACAAGGTAAAAAAGTAACAATTGCTAATTATTCATTTACCAGATTAAATGATACATCATCAGAATCAGTATTTCCATTTTGTTACAAGATAAGACCTGGAGATCAAGTGCATACCATACCCAAATATTTCCCAGAGAAGTACCTTAAGTTATGGTTCCATCTACAAGGAATTTTAGTAGACATTTATGCCTTCGAAAGAACTGCAGTGCAACCACTAAAAGAAGCCTACCAGTTTTTAGTAGATAAACATGAAATAGATACTGTTGTATTGGTTGATGGAGGAACTGATTGTTTAATGTTTGGAGATGAAGAAGGATTGGGAACTCCTCAAGAAGATATTTGTTCCATGGCAGCAGTATTTCAGACTAAAGTGGATAAGAAATTATTATTGAGTGTGGGATTTGGGGTAGATCATTATCATGGAGTTTCACATTACAGATTTCTCGAAAATCTGGCTGAATTAGATAGAGAAGAAGCTTATTTAGGATCTTTTCAGGTATTGAATTCTATGACTGAAGGTCAAAAATATAAAGAAGCTATTGATTTTGTAGATACTAAAATGAAAGGAATGGAAAGTATTGTTTCCAATTCTATAATTAGCGCTTTAGAAGGAAATTATGGAGACTATCACAGAACATCAAGAACCAAAGGAAGCGAATTATGGATCAATCCATTAATGACAATTTATTGGAGTTTTAAGTTAGAAAATGTGATGAAGAAGAACACCTATTATGAGTATATAAAAAGCACAAATACAGTAGGAGAGTTTAGAGCTAGACTAGCTGATTATAGAAGAACACTAGTGGATTATAGAGAAAAACGACAGATACCTATTTAGAAATGAAACTAAAAGTACTACAAGCGGATATTACAACTGTTGAGGTAGATGTAATCGTAAATGCTGCCAATACTTCCTTATTAGGAGGCGGTGGTGTTGACGGAGCTATACATAGAAAAGGAGGAAAAGAGATTTTAGAAGCTTGTAGAAAAATTAGAGCAACACAAGGAAAATGTAATCCTGGAGAAGCAGTTATCACTACCGCTGGAAACCTTTCTGCAAAGTATATTATTCATACCGTAGGACCGGTTTGGAATAATGGAGGAAAAGATAAAGAGAAGACTTTGTCCAAATGTTATAGTAATTCACTAAGACTAGCAGTAGAGCATGATTGTAAAACGATTGCTTTTCCAAATATAAGTACAGGAATTTATAAGTTTCCAAAACAATTGGCAGCCAATATTGCTATTAGCACGGTAACAAATGACCCGAATCTGATACATATGAAAGAAGTGCTGTTTGTGTGCTATGATGAGGTGAATTTTAAAATATATCAGAAAATTCTAGAAGTGAACTAGCTTTTTTATAAATAATCCTATAGCTTATGTTGTCACACTGTCCCGATAGCTATCGGGAGTCGAAGTGTTTTTTGACAATGAAAAAAAGAAAATAAGAACAAGAGGAAAATGAAAACAACAACGTTATACAGACCTGTTGGATTAAAAGAATTAGAGCTAATTCACAAGAGCAATTGGAAGAGATTTCCACCAAGATTAGATTGGCAACCTATCTTTTATCCAGTAATGAATGAAGCATATGCTATAGAAATCGCTACCAAATGGAATTTGGATGACGAAGGTTCTGGATACTCTGGTTTTGTAACAGTGTTTGACATGAATGCAGAATTCATTCTAAAATATAAGATTGAAAATGTAGGAGGACCCATTCACAATGAATTATGGGTGCCCGCAGAAGAGTTGAAAGAGTTTAATGATCATATAGTTGGAGAAATCAGGATAACAAAAGCGTATTTCGGGAAGAAATATATTAGTCCTGAAAATGAAGAATTAAAAAGAATTATTAAAAAAAATGAAGAAAAATAATAAGCAAATAAGTAAGTTTTTAAGCCTTATTCTACGACATAATCCAGGAAAAATAGGATTGGTATTAGATGAAAATGGATGGGCAGATGTAAATGAGTTACTAGAAAAAGCAAATAAAGATCGTCATCAACTTACTTTAGAAATACTAAAAGAAGTGGTAGTTACGAATGATAAAAAAAGATTTGCTTTTAATGATGATGAAACCAAAATCAGGGCGAATCAAGGGCATTCCGTAAAGGTTGATTTGGAGTATACTCCCATAGAACCACCAGAATTCTTATATCATGGAACGGTAGGTAAATTTAGAGAAGCCATTAAAAAACAAGGCTTACTAAAAATGAGCAGGCATCATGTTCATTTGAGTGAAGAAAGAGAAACTGCTACACGTGTAGGTGCGAGAAGAGGCGTTCCTATCATATTATCAGTGCGATCAGGAGAAATGCATAGAAATGGAATTAAATTCTATCAATCAGATAATGGAGTTTGGTTAACGGATAACGTACCTCCAGAATATATTGAGTTTAAGACTTGAAAGTAATGAGACCTATCAGGTTTTCAAAACCTCATAGGTCTTAAAATCGAAATAAATGATTAAAGAAGTACTACATCCAGAAATATATTTAATTAAAGAATTTCTAAGTAAAGAAAAATGTGATCATTTTATCGAGAAAGGGGAACAGGTTTCCTTTGAGGAAGCAAAAGTGGCTATCGATGGCAGACAAGTCAAAATAAAAGGAATTCGTAATAATCAACGAATCTTATTCAAAGATCAGTTATTGGCTGATCAATTATGGAAAAAGATAGCATCGCATGTTGTTACAAATTTTGGAAAGTATAAGGCCTGTGGACTCAATGAAATGTTTCGGATTTATAAATATGAAGAAGGACAACGTTTCAAAATGCATAGGGATGGTAGTTACCAACGGAATGAAAAGGAATGTAGCTTTTTCTCATTTTTGATATATCTTAATCAAGATTTTGAAGGAGGGGAAACTCATTTTGAAAATGGTGTTACGATTAATCCTGAACTTGGAGATGCTTTATTGTTTCATCATCCATTACGCCATGAAGGAAAACCCATTATATCAGGAGAGAAATATGTGCTTAGAACAGATATAATGTATAAGTTAAAAGAATGAGAACACTTGTAATTGGAGATATACACGGAGGTTATAAAGCACTACTGCAAGTTTTAGATCGTGCTAAAGTGACTATAGAAGATACATTAATCTTTTTGGGAGATTATGTGGATGGATGGAGTGAATCTGCAGAAACGATTCATAAACTGATAGAATTATCTAAGACAAATAAATGTGTATTCATAAGAGGAAATCATGATCTTTGGTGTGGTTTGTGGTTGCAGAAAGGAGCAACAAATCCTGTTTGGCTTGCTAATGGAGGCGAAGAAACCATACAGAGCTATATAAAGTCAGGTCACTTAGCGAATTTTGAACATAAAAACTTCTTTTTAGACACTTTAAAGAATTACCATATAGATAATCAAAATAGACTCTTTCTTCATGCAGGTTTTACCTCTATGCATGGCGTAGGTCGAGAAGAATACGAATCCAATTATTATTGGGATAGAACCTTGTGGGAAGCAGCATTATTGGCCGATAAAGTAGATGAAAAAACATTAGAAGATGTACTCACCTCTCCAAAACGATTCAATCACTATACGGAAATCTATATCGGTCATACTCCTACAACCGATTATAAAAGAGATACTCCTATAAAAGCATATAATCTATGGAATATAGATACAGGGGCAGCCTTTACTGGAAAGCTTACCATTTTGGATATTGATACCAAAGAATTCTGGCAGAGTGATCCTTTACAAATCCTATATCCCGAAGAAAAAGGGCGTAATTAGGGTATTATCTCCTCAATGTAAAATGGCTACGATAGGTATCAGAACCATCTTTCAGTTCTGCCACAAACCAGTAGTCTGTTCCAGGCATAGGCGTTCCATTATAAACTCCATCCCATCCTTGTCCGTTAGGATCTATTTGTGCAAGTAACCTTCCATAGCGATCAAAAATAAATAAATCCATATCTGGTACATTATCATCAGAAATAACATTCCAGAAATCATTAAAACCATCATTATTGGGCGTGAAAAAAGCAGGAAAACCTATCACAAGAATAGTTTCTGTTAGTTCGCCACATCCATCTATATTCCGAACGGTTACGGTATGAGTTCCTAAGGAAACATTGTTGAAAATGTTATTTGTTTGAAAAAAACCATTGTCTAAAGAGAATTCATACGGCCCACTACCTCCTGTTACCGTAGCAAGAATGCCATTCTCACTAGAAAATAAACCATTCGTTAAACTAAGAACTAAGGATTCAGGTTCTTCAATAAAAATTACTGTTGTGGATGCAGTACCAATACATGAATTACTACTTATGCTTGTATACTCGATAACATATTCTCCGGGATTTTCGRCAATTATTGATGAGGTAGTAACGCCTGGAATTACAGCACCATCTAAGCTCCATACAAATGAAAACAATGCAGGATCTAAGTTTGTTTCCAAAATGGGAAATGGTTCGCCATTAATGGGCTGCCCATTGTTATCAACACATAAAGGTGCAGTGTTAGGAAGTAGCACTTGTGGGCAAAAACAATCTGGAGCAGTAACAGTTTCTGTAATCGAACAGCTGCTTACAATTGAGGAACTTAAGGTAATAGTAATATCTGTTCCAGAGGGAATATTAATAATGATATTATTAGCTGTGTCTACCGTTCCAGCAGAGGAAGTAACAACAATATTAGGTCCAGTCTGATACGTAATCTCATAGCCAGTGTTAGTACACTGAGTGACAATATTGGTAATAGTTGGTAATGCAACAGCTTGTACTGTAACTTCAGAACTAGCATTTCCACATCCGTTTCCTGAAGCTATTGTATACGTATAAACTCCATCCGGATCTGTGCCTGGTGTAAAAACTCCTGTTCCACTACTTAATGTAGGAGACCAAGTTCCACCGGTATCTGGTGTTCCTCCAAGAATAGTAAAAAGATCTATAGGAGCATCATTTTCACATACATCTAATGTTCCGGGATCACCAGCGTTTGGAGCATTAACTATTGTTACTGTAACATCCGCAGAATCATCTGGACAGTTAGTTCCAGTAACGGTATAGGTGTAAATACCAGGAGGATCCACAGCAGGATCAAAAACTCCAGTTCCACTTGCTAAAGGAGGTGTCCAAGTACCACCAGTAGTTGGAGTAATTCCATTAAGTTGAGTATATAAGTCAACAGGAGGACTCGTTAGACAGATATCTAAAGTTCCATCTTCACCAGCATTAGGAGAGTCCGTACCAGTTACGGTAACATCATCTGTTAAGGTTATTTGCTCACCATCACAGTTGGTATATACGATTTCTGCGGTATATGTTGTGTCCGTATTTGGGCATACACTAATCGTAGAAGTATCACCAATTTCCACACCAGAAGAATCAAACCAAGAGATTTCGTAATTGGGAGCACCATTTGGAGTAAATCGCCATGCTTCGTTGCTAATATCCCAAGGACCATCAGAAGTATTTCTGCCCGGAGGAACAAAAGCTATTGTACCTGGATTGTTTTGTATACCAATTACCGCATTTCCACTATTCCAGGAAGTACAAAAAGGTTTGTCTTCTACATAAACCTCAATAACATTGGTCGTTTCATAAAGAACCATCTGAAAGGTGGATGTTAAACTATTACAACTAGGACTAAAGTGAGCTACAGAAGAGTAAGAGACAACTAAGGTTCTGCAGGGAGATGTTCCTAGCAGTTCCCAACCAATTTCGGGAGAAGTATTAGTAATAGATGGATCGATATCATGAGCCACACCAAAAATATTAGCTTCGCCCAAAGTTGGATTCACATTTTCAGGAAGGTCTTCATTAAATTGCCATTCATTACTTTGGTCTAAAGCATCGACTTCAAGTCGTATCACACCATTTGAACCAACTTGAATCTGATTATAAGTATCTCCAAAAAAACAAAAATTAAAAGGTAAATCGATAACACCTGACCAAATATCATCGACACCAAGACTTATTGGATTCGCAAGCCCAGTAAAAGGAAATGGAGGTGCATAAGGAACAGACGATACTTCATAGCTTGTTGTAAGTCCAGTTTCTAAAAAATTTGCAGAAAGATCTACACAAAGATTTGTACAATCTGTACTTTGATCTGGTCCAGCATCTAAATTAGGACATCCTGGAGCTTGACTAAAAACAGAATAAGAAAAGAGTAGAAAGCCAATGCATAGGATACGCTTTAGAGTAGAGGTTTTCATATAGAGGGGTTGGTTTTAAGGTGGTTTCATAGGAGATCAATTAAAACTTCTGGGTTTAATCTGACGAGTAATAAAAAGTCTTCATTTATTAGTTTTTATTGTATTATCCATTTTTCAATAGATCTAATACAAGTGTTTCCAAAATTTTTAGAATGATGCATATCCAGCGACAGTAAATCCTCTACCAAATCTGTACTCTTTACAAGAATATCTACTTTAATAAAAACAGATTTCAAATTGATTTTATCTAGAATAAAAGGGACGAATTCCAAAATAATTCTCTTATGCGTATAGAGAACGTTTCTTAAAATATTTTTAGTGTGTAAGTTGTTTCTGTCTGAATTGTAGGTTTTTTCTAAACTTAAGGCAGCTTCATTCTAAAAAGTATTCTTGATACGATTAAAGGTGTTATTTGTCTGATTACGAACGTTTTTTTATTGATCTTGAAAGTATGTATTGATCTTTTTTTAATTAGAAATTAACTTTTTTAACATGAAATTAATGGTTGACCAATAAGCGCAAGAATTTCTTTAAAAGTACAAAAATTGTGAAAAATTTTGAATAGTTTCAAAACCTATTTGGTAGCTGTCTATACGATTATAAACTCATGAAAAATACAAGTTTAACTGAAAACAGGGTAGTTCTAAATTAAAATAATAAAGACTTTTATCCTTTAAAAAATAGAACATATGATAGTAATGAAACGTTTAGTAAACACTTTAGATAAAAATAGCATAGCGATTACTTTATTATGGTTTCTATGTATTAACATATCTAATAGTATAAATGCACAGAATATGGAAGATTTTATAGAGCATGATTCTTTTATAATAGTAGATAATCCGAAGGAAGTATATAAAAGTTTTTATAAGGATGGAATGCTTTACGAAGGGTATTTTCCTAAAGGAAATTCGGAGTTTCCAAGAGTAGACTATTATGAGAAGGGAATTCTAAAGTTTCAATATTCATTGGATATTTATCAAATGGCGTTAAATGGAGAATCAGAAGATATTGATGCTCCTATTGAGATGACAGAAGAGGAGTATGATGCATATTTAAAAAATCGATATAAACCTAAACTAGATATAAAATCTATTTACCAGAATGGCGAGATAATCGATGGATATAGCTATAAAGAAATAAAATCAGGGTTACTGACAAGAAAAATTGAAAATTATAGAACTATTGCGTTATTCATTGATGTATTTGCAATGCACTTTTATCAAAGAGTTAATATTATTTTAGATGGTGATCGGATATACATAAAGTCACCAACTATGGAAATGTCGGAAGAGAATCTGGAACTACAGTTATACAGAGAAGGTAATACTTGGATAACCAAACAGGAACTAAATCGGGAAACAATTGGACAATATTATTATGTCATCGGAGAACCGAAAAATTTACTTCCTAATACTACATTTTTTATATACAATCAGGAAGAGAATACCTATGGTTATGGCTATAAAGTATTTGAAAATATTATGGGAAATGGGATGAATCTGATGGATATTGATAGTATGTATTTTAATAATCCCAAAATGTTTCATACAAAGAATATGGAGACGTTTTTTGAAGATTTTATAGATTCGTATGCTGTTCAAATGTCAAAGGAAGAAGTAAGACCAAAAGAACCTGAAATATATCGAGGATACATACTAACGAATAAAAAAGGTGAAATAATAAAAGGGATCCGATTTTTTGAGAAAGAAAAAAACACCTTTTACGAAGAATATAAGGAAGGAAATACAATAAAAAAAGAGAATATAAGTCTACTTAATTTTCAAGATATGTTTAAAATATATATGGAGAATAATCGATAATCCAATATTTTATTTCCTATATGTTCATAGAAAAATCATCAATTGTTTCGGTAATTTAAAAATAAAAATTATATTTGCGTATAATTAACGCAAAATAAAATACGGTATGAATCCACTACTATTAACAGACGGTTACAAATTAGGTCATAAAGAACAATATCCAGAAGGAACCACCTTAGTGTATTCTAATTGGACTCCAAGAAAGAGCAGGATTAATGGAATTGATCAAGTAGTATTCTTTGGATTACAATATTTTATAAAAGAATATCTTATCGACCGATTTAATAAAGACTTCTTCAATCTTCCAAAAAAAGAAGTAGTTTCAGAGTATAAAAAGTATGTTGACAATTATTTAGGTGTTGATTATGATGTAAAGCATATCGGAGAATTACACGATTTAGGTTATTTGCCGATTGAAATAAAAGCATTACCCGAAGGTACTGAAGTTCCAATTCGCGTTCCTATGTTTATACTGGTCAATACGAAGCCAGAATTCTTTTGGTTAACGAATTACTTAGAAACATTACTTTCTAGTATTATTTGGCAACCCTGTACTTCTGCTACTATAGCTAAACAGTATCAAAAAATTTTAAGAAAGTTCGCTTCAGAAACGGATAAAGAAAACCTCGAATTTATTACTTGGCAAGGACATGATTTTTCTATGAGGGGAATGTCTGGTACCGAATCTGCTATTATTAGTGGTATGGGACATGCACTTTCTTTTTCAGGAAGTGATACTTTACCAGTAGCAAAAGCGTATGAGATGTATTATAATGCAGATGTAACCAAAGAATTGGTCATAGGAAGTGTAAATGCTACTGAGCACAGTGTAATGTGTGCTGGGAGTAAAGATGATGAAATAGGAACTTTCAGAAGATTACTAAATACGTATCCAACTGGAATCTTATCTGTAGTATCTGATACATGGGATTTGTGGAAAGTGTTAACAGAATATCTTCCTCAACTTAAAAATGAAATATTAGAGCGTGATGGAAAACTTGTTATAAGACCTGATTCAGGGGATCCTGTAGATATTATTTGTGGATGTGAACATGAGAATACTGTAATTGCCAAAGGAGTTATAGAACTATTATGGGATGAGTTTGGAGGTACTATCAATGCACAGGGATACAAAGTACTAAATCCTAAAATAGGAGCTATTTACGGAGATAGTATCACGATTGAAAGAGCTACTCAAATTTGTGAGCGTCTCAAGCAAAAGGGATTTGCTTCTACGAATGTAGTACTAGGAATTGGAAGTTTTACATATCAATATAATACTAGAGATACCTTTGGTTTTGCAATGAAGGCTACTTATGTAGAAGTAAATGGAGAAGGAAGAGAAATCTTCAAAGATCCTATAACGGATGATGGTACAAAAAAATCAGCGAAAGGACTGGTGCAATTGTACGAATCTGATGGCGAGATTAAACTAAAAGATCAATGTACCATTGAAGAAGAGAAACTCGGATTGTTACAAACGGTTTTCAAAGATGGAGAATTAATTCTTGATCAGAATCTATCCGATATTCGAAAGCGAATGCTATAATCTTTAGTATAATATATTTAGAAACTCCCAAAATTCATTTTTGGGAGTTTCTTTTTTTAGTTTAGGGTTTCTTCAATCCAAGCTGTTACTATTATATGGGAATCAYAGTTTTTAACTCAACGAAATTTTGTTGGTTTTTTTGTAAGGATTGTTTTTGAATTACGACGTCTATTTTAATACCAATCATTTGGTATGTAACTAACTTATAAAACACAACATCATGGGTGCAATTTGGTTTTTTGAGGATGCCAACCTCTTTAAGGTATTATGTCCTCATAAATTTAAGAACTACAAGAAAGATCACGATTTTGATGCCTACAAGAAAAGTGATTATATCTATTTTGAAGAGGATTCTGCTAATAAGGTATATCTTATCGAAAAAGGAAAGGTCAAAATTGGCTATTATTCTGAAGACGGAAATGAAGTGGTAAAAGCAATTTTAACTCGCGGAGAGCTTTTTGGGGAAAAAGCGATACTAGGAGAAGACAAGAGAACAGAGTTTGCGCAATCTATTGATAACACAACTTCGATATGTCCTATTGGTGTGAAAACCATGCATGATCTAATGCGTGACAACCAAACCTTTAGTTTAAAAGTATACAAATTCATAGGGCTACGTTTCAAGCGTCTTGAACGAAGATTACAACTACTCTTGTTTAAGGATACAAAAACGAGATTATTGGAGTTCTTGAATGAGCTGAAAGAGGATTTTGGATATTGTTGTCCTGATACTGGGGATACAGTTATACATCATCCATATACGCAAAGGGATATAGCTAATCTTATAGGAACTTCTAGACCAACCTTAAATATTTTAATGAACGAACTTAAGGAGTCAAATCGAATTGATTTTAATAGGAAAGAAATCCGCTTAATTGTTGCTTAGTGTTAGCTACCTAACATTTTAAATTGTTTTATGAATTTACTTTTACAGTAATAATAATCATAAAACAAAAAGCAATGTTTAAGAAAATAATTATAGGTATGCTTGCGATTGGGGTAATCGCAGTTTCCTGTGACGAAGATGATGACAATGTACAAGTAGCCAATGCAGGAACTATTGAAGGAGGTCCTTTTGAATTTGATGTAGATGGGGACCCAGATATGGTTTCCGGTATTACTTTAGATGATTCAGGCGCATTTGGTACTGGTAGTACATGGGTTATTACAGATGACCAAGGAAATATTCTTGGATTACCTCCAACATTAGCAGCTGTAGAAGGTGTGGATTTTGATGGAGCTGGAGCTGGAACTTGTTTTATCTGGTATGCTAGATATAACGGTGAAATTTCTGGACTAGAAATGGGAATGAACGCCAATGATGTTACCGGTGATTTCGATCTTTCGAATTCTATTACTGTAGAGCGTAATCAAGTAGCTAATGCAGGAGTTATAGAAGGAGGACCTTTTGAGTTTGATGTAGACGGAGAACCAGATATGGTATCTGGAATTACATTGGATGATACGAATGTTTTTGGTTCAGGTAGTACTTGGATCGTTACAGATGATCAAGGAAATATTCTTGGATTACCTCCAACATTAATGGCTTTAGAAGGTGTAGATTTTGATGGAGCAGGAGCAGGTACATGTTTGATCTGGTATGCACGATATGAAGGTGAAATTTCTGGATTAGAAATGGGAATGAATGCTAATGATGTTACTGGTGATTTCGATCTTTCAAATTCTATTACTGTAGAGCGTAATCAAGTTGTAAATGCAGGGACGATTTCTGGAGGTCCATATGAATTCGATGTTGATGGAGAGCCTGATATGGTGTCCGGAATTACATTAGACAGTTCAAACGCATTTGGAGATAATGGTACTTGGATTATTACTGATGATATGGGTAATATTTTAGGTCTTCCGCCAACATTAATGGATGTAGAAGGAGTAAACTTTGATAATGCTGGTGCAGGAACCTGTTTAATCTGGTATGCAAGGTATAATGGTACTGTAACTGGATTAGAAATGGGAATGAATGCCAATGATGTTATGGGAGATTTTGATCTTTCAAATTCGATTACAGTTGTTCGTAATCAAGTGGTAAATGCAGGAACACTTTCAGGAGGTCCTTATGAGTTTGATGTAGATGGAGAAACTGATAACGTATCTGGAATTACCTTAGATGATACCAACGCTTTTGGAGATAACAGCACTTGGATTATCACTGATGATCAAGGAAATATTTTAGGACTTCCATCAACATTAATGGATGTAGAAGGAGTGGATTTTGATGCAGCAGGTCCTGGTGTATGTCTAATCTGGTATGCGCGATATAATGGTACGGTAACAGGATTAGAAATGGGAATGAATGCTAATAATGTGATGGGAGATTTTGATCTTTCTAATTCCATCACTGTGACTCGTAATCAAGTAGTGAATGCAGGAACAATTTCTGGAGGACCATTTGTATTTGATGTAGATGGAACCATCGATAATGTTTCTGGAATTACATTAGACGATACTTTTGCGTTTGGAGATAATAGCACTTGGATTATCACAGATGATCAAGGAAATATTTTGGGACTTCCAGGAACATTATCAGAGGTAGAAGGAGTAGATTTTGACTTAGCAGGAGTTGGAGTATGTTTAATCTGGTATGCAAGATATAATGGTATGGTTACTGGATTAGAAATGGGAATGAATGCTAATAATGTGATGGGAGATTTTGATTTATCAAACTCAATAACAGTGACAAGAAATTAATTAATGTATAGTGAAAAAGAAAATGCATTATTGAAGATAATGTGAACTTAACGTTGCTAAGCTTCTTACATGGAGCTTAACCTAACACGATAGTTCATTGTTGTTTTTTTGTTAGTTTTAAAGCGCGGTCTCTGGCCGTGCTTTATTTATTTGTCTACTTTTGTAAGGAAACTGTTAATCACAGACCAACCTTTAAAAATACAATATACTATACCCAATGAAGTTCGATCAAAAGAAAATCTCAAACATACTTTTTGTAATCTTATTATTACTGTTTTTTATTCCTAATACTCGAGGAATGATGCAAATTTTTCTTACTCGAATATTTTCTTTTAGTCCTAGTTTGGTGGCAGTAGAGGAACGAGCAAAAGTAACTTCTTTTGATTGGAAACTACATGGTGTAAATACCGAATCCATGAATTTCAATAGCGCCGAAGGAAAAGTAATATTATTAAATTATTGGGCTACTTGGTGTCCTCCGTGTATTGCAGAAATGCCTTCTCTACAGAAATTGTATAACGATTATRAAGATACAGTAGTTTTCGTTTTTCTTACTGAAGACGATGATCCCGAACTGAACAAATTTATGAATGATAAAAGTTATAACTATCCCATATATAGATCATTATCAGCACATCCTAAACCTTTTGTACACAAACCTATACCAGGAACATATCTAATAGATAAAAAAGGAAATATCGTAWTACATAAAGTTGGAGCTGCAGATTGGAATACTGATAAAGTCAGAGCTACCATAGATCAACTTTTATCAGAATAATCTATTTTTTGAAGTACTTAAAAGGGACAATCAGCATACCGTAACATTCCCCTTTATCTTTTTTTAGGTGTTTATGATGTATTTTATGTGCTCTGCGAACTCCTCTAGCATACCAATGATTTGCATTTCTAAATAGTTTAAATCGTTGATGGATAAAGATATCATGCACAATAAAATATGCAATTCCATATGCTAAAATTCCAAAACCAATAGCTTCACCCATCCAGAAAGTAATGGGATCATGAGACATAAAAAATATCATACTTACCGCAGCATAGAACACAAAAAATAAGTCGTTTCGTTCCCACCAACTATTATGGTTTTTATGATGATGATCTTTATGTAAAGACCATAGAAAACCGTGCATAATGTATTTATGGGTAAACCAAGCCATAAATTCCATAATACAGAAGGTACCAAGAAATATTAATATCCAAATGAAAATATTCATTTTAAGTAAATTGTGTAAAAAACACTATTAAATTAAATTCATTCTATAATCAAAATAAGATTTGGCTAGTAATCCAAATTTTTGATAGTTAGGAACTCTGATTCTTGTATTTTTAATTTCTACAGAAGGAGTAGATTCTAACTTGGTCAATAACTTTTTATAATAAATGTACGCGGTATATACTCCAAATTTTGCTTCTACTGGTAATTTCATAATACCTTCGAATCCTTTATTGAAATCTTCCTGAATTTCCTCTATGATTTTTTGTTTAGAAGCTTCATCTAATTGAGTAAGATCAGTGTCAGGAAAATACGTACGACTTAATTCTTCGAAATCAGCTTTTAGATCTCTTAGAAAGTTTACTTTCTGAAAAGCAGAACCTAAGTGCATAGCACTTTCTTTTAGTTCTTCATATTTTTGTTGATCACCTTTTACGAATACTTTCAAGCACATTAGACCTACTACATCCGCAGAACCATATATATATTCCTTATACTCAGCGGTCGTTAAATAATTGGTTTTATGAAGGTCTAATCGCATACTTTTCATAAACGCTTCATACAATTCTGGTGCTATTTGATATTCATGAACCGTCTTTTGAAATGAATTCAATATAGGGTTTAAGCTAATTTTGTTTTCAATCGCTTTATACATTTCCGCTTCAAAATCATTGAATAGTGTCTCCTTGTCATAATCGTGGAAGCTATCAACAATTTCATCAGCAAAACGAACAAATCCATAGATATTGTAAATATCTTGTCGGATAGAATCAGATAACATTTTAGAAGCTAATGAAAAAGATGTGCTGTAAGAGTTGGTAACTAGCTTACTGCAACTGTAAGAAACGGAATCAAATAAAGCTTTCATAGAGGTAGTTTTAGTTTAACTTTTTTAAAAGAAAAAATAAGATTAGATCGAATAAAAATAATATGGTAAAATGTGTATTTTGTTCGTCATACAACTTGCAATTTTGGTCGCGTAGAAAGATTACACTGCGATTCTATTAAACCTGCTACTAATTTCCCAGAAATCAACGATGGAGGGACTCCTGGTCCAGGAACAGTGAGTTGTCCTGTAAAAAATAAGTTCTTCACTTTTTTACTTTTCAACTTAGGTCTAAGAAACGCTGTTTGCAATAAAGTATTTGCCATCCCATAAGCATTTCCTTTATATGAATTGTATTCTGTTACGAAGTCTTTTACACAAAAAGATTCTTTAAAGATAATATGGTTTTGAACACTTTGATCGGTTTGATGTTCAAAGCGTGTTATAATTTTATTAAAATACTCTTCTCTAAGCTCTGGAGTATCTTCTATACCAGGTGCTAAAGGTATTAAAAAAAAGCCATTTTCCATTCCTTCTGGTGCTGTCCCAATATCAGTTACGGAAGTAAAATTGGCATAAAACAAAGGGTCTTCAGGCCATTTTGGATCATCATAAATATCCTTTGCATGGAGATCAAAATCAGTATCAAAAAATAAGTTATGATGCTCAATATTTTTTAGTTTTTTGTCAAAGCCAACATAAAATAACAAAGATGAAGGAGCGAATGTTTTTCGTTCCCAATATTTTTCTGAGTATTGTCTATATTTAGAATCTAATAGTGTTTCACCATGATGATAATCGGCCCCACAAAGTACTACATCAGCATCTATAGTTGAAGAATTTACTGTAATACCAATTGCATGACCATTTTCTACATTTATTTTCTCAACAGGTGCATTGGTAACAATTTTTACACCAAGAGATTCTGCAAGCCTTTTCATGCCTAATATTACCTCATACATACCGCCTTTAGGGTGCCAAGTTCCAAGTCCAAAATCAGCATAGTTCATAAAACTATAAAAAGCTGGAGTATCGCTAGGTTTTGCTCCTAAAAATAAAACTGGAAACTCAAGAATCTGAATTAACTTTTTGTTAGTAAATTCTTTTCTCACTTCTTTGGAGATGGTACTAAAAAACTGACCGATTTTTTTAATGGTTTCTTTTGTTACTAACTCTATTGGAGAAACTCCAGGACGATATACCAATTCTTTAATAGCTATATCATAGTTACTTCTAGCGGCGTCAATAAATTTTTTARGTTTAGCGGCACTGCCTTCTTCTTCTTTTTCGAAAGCGGCATAGATTTTTTCTAAAGTATCTTCTATTGAAATACTTTGCTTGTCCTCAAAAAATACTTTATATGCAGGATTTAATTTATCCAATGCGTAAAAATCCGAAGGAGACGTATCAAAATCGTTGAAAAATTTTTCAAAAACATCAGGCATCCAATACCAGGAAGGACCAATATCAAAAGTAAACCCTTCTTTTTTTAGTTGTCTTGCTCTGCCACCAACAGTACTGTTTTTTTCATAGATAGTAACATCGCATCCCAATTGTGCTAAATAACAGGATGCAGAAAGTGATGAAAAGCCGGAGCCGATAATAACTACTTTTGAAGACATGCTGGTTGTGGTTTGTTTATTGGGGGTTTTTATAATTCTTTAATTAGATCGGTTATTGACGAAAAATAACGATGGTTCGGAGCGCTACTTTTCGAGATGTGCATGGTTTGTTTCCCTAGCATCCAAAATTCACTTTCGCGCTTTGTACACACAACATCATTAAATTTTTTAACGTAATCCTCTATTTTATCTTTTTCAGGTCTAACAGTAAAGTAGGATAGAAATGTAGTGTTTTCATGAAAAGTAAGCATATTAGGCAGGCTATCTAATGGAATGCTTGGACCTAGATAAATCGCCTTATACCCTTTTAACAAAATTTCATAATTGAYATACAACAAACCTAACTCATGAATCTCATTTTCTGGCAGAAAAAGTACAAAAGCCTTATCCGTCTGTGTGGATTTAGAGTATTGTAGTTTTTCTATATTGATAAGTAACTTCTGCTTGATTAGGTTGGTAATAAAATGTTCGTGCGAAGGACTTATAGTATTCGTTTGCCATAACAAACCTATTTCTGTTAATAAAGGAATAAAAACGTCAGTAAAAATTTGTCTAAATGTTCTCTTTTCTGATAATTGCTCATAGGTGCCTAAGAACAATTGCAAATCATAATTAAGCATAGCTATTTTCAAAGAATTGATAGCTTGGTTTTTGGTGCTTGTATCCGAAACAATGCGTCGTACATATTCATCAATTTCTTGATTATTTAACTTGGATACTCTGGATATCTTATACCCACTATTAACTAAATATGTAACATTAAGTAGTTTTTGTAAACTTTTTAAACTATATGTACGAATATTTGTTTCAGTTCTGTCTGGAGATAATAAATTGTATCTTTTTTCCCATATTCTAATCGTATGCGCTTTTACTCCGCATAGATTTTCCAGATCCTTGATACTAAAATTTTGCTTAATATTGTTCACCCTTTTATAAAAATAGTTAAACAAATTTAAACAAAAATATAAGTACTTGAAAGATAGTCCTTGTTAAAATATTAACCATAATTGTTAAAAATGGAATAGAAGCCCAAAATAGTGAAAACAAATTTAATCTTATTGATTAAAAAAAATCAACTAGCTCTTGTTTTAGTAGTACGAATTTTTAAGAATATGAATGTTAGGTGTTTAGGTAAATTGAGTAGTTGAAATAATGGGTAAAACTTTATTTTAACTGTTAAGTTTGTTTAATGAGAATCTGGTTATAATACAAGCAAGAGTATACGCTCTTACTTGTATTATAATTTCTTTATTTTAAGTAATCTATAGGGTCAACATTTTTTCCATTTAGTCGTACTTCATAATGAAGATGAGGTCCTGTAGAAAGTCCTGTGTTCCCGCTTTTTCCAATAATTTCTCCTGCTTTAACCTGCTGATTTTCTTTTACATCAAAACTGTCCAAGTGTGCATACCAGGTTTCATAGCCATCTGTATGCGATATCACAATTAAATTACCCCAATTACCTTTGTTCTTAGCTAATTTTACTGTTCCATTAGCAGTTGCTATAATAGGAGTTCCAATTTTCGCTCTTATGTCAATTCCTTGATGGATTACATTTTTTTTCAATTTAGGGTGGTCAAATTTTTTGCCATAATGTGCAGTGATATTTTCCTTAGTCCCATTTTGAATTGGAAATCCAGAAGGGGGAATCTCTACTTTAATTTCCTCTTCAATGATATTTTCAATAACGTCCCCAGTATCTATCGCGGGTTTTATAAATGCCGTAAGAATCAGAAATAATAAAGGAGTAAGTAAAACATATCTGAATGTTTTTTTAGGATTAGAATTGGTTTTTGTGATCATGTCTATTCGTTTTTTGATTAATGAATGATTAAAATAACTGTATAATTTTGATGTTGATTTGGTTCCTAGGTTTTTAATGAGTAACTCTAGATACGCTGATTTTTTGATCTGACTGTTTATGACAAATTTGTCTGCTTGGAATTCATGAATTGACCTTAAGGCTCTTCTGAAAACATAAACAATAGGGTTGAACCAAAAAAATGCTATGTATATCTCAGTAATGATCAAGTCTAGTGTGTGGTATAGTCTTATATGTGCATTTTCATGTTCTAAAATTGGGGCTTCAATAGTATTGATTTGGTCTTTTGGTATAAAAATCCAACCAAAACTTGAAAAAATGTGAGAAGTATCTGCAATGATTAAAGAGATTCCGTTTTTGTGAATTTTAGTAGATCTTTTCTTTAAAAAGAACAACTGTAATATGGATAAGAATAATCGCGAGAGATAAAAAACAATACCAATAAAATAAAATAATGTAATAAAATAAACAATGTTGTAGGTGGAATCGATATTGGATTTTACTTGCGATGTTTCTTCTCGTATGATATCGTTTACAGATAAGTATTCCTCAAAATTGGGAATGATGATGGTTTTAGGAGCAACTTCGAAGTTTATGTAACTTACCAAAGGAAAAGCAAGTGATAGTGGTAATATAGCTAAAAGTAGCATCCTATTAATCTTGTGAAAAGTCAATTTTCTAAAGAATAGATGATATGAAACATATAAAACAGTTAAACAAGAACTCGCTTGAAGCAGATATGTAAAAAAACTAGTCATTCTCTCTTTTTAGTTGATCAATTTTGTCTTCTATTAATTGTTTCATTTCTTCTAATTCTGAAACATTTAAATCCTCATTGTTTGTGAAAAATTGGGCAAACTTGCTTATTGATCCACTAAAAAAGTTCTTTACAACTCCTTTAAAGTGATTTTTAAAGTAGTGTTCTTTAGTCACTAATGGATAGTATTGTTTAATCCTTCCATAAAGTGTAAAGCTGATAAATTTTTTAGTGACTAGAGTCCTAATAACTGTAGATATTGTGGTATATGCAGGACGTGGTTCTGGAAATTGTTCCACAATATCTTTAAGGAAGGCTTTTTCGAGCTTCCAAAGATATTTCATCACCTGTTCTTCTGCCTTTGTTAGATCTTTCATAAGACAAATATAACTATATTTTTAGTAATAAAACTACAAAATTAGTAATAATACTATTTTTATAGTAATAAATACTGTGTTTGAAGTAAATAGATTAGATTCAGAATGATTTTTATAAAGGGAACTAATATTCTGATATAGCTATTTTTGAACTGTTAATTCCTCAATGAGATACATATAAACACGACAAAAAAATATTGACTATAAATGCAGCTGGAATAAGAAAAAACTGGAAGTGAGAATTAAAAATAATTTAATTAGTTGTTATTTTGATCCTATTTCCTTGTCGATATATTAATTTAATTCATGGATTAGAGGTGTTTAATTTCAAAAACTGAATGGCATTACTAATATGTTTTTCAACTGTTCTAGTAGAAATGCCAAGTAATTTTGCTATTTCTTTATTTCTTTTTTGTTTCAAACGACTTAATTTAAATACTTCTTTACATTTTTCAGGTAATTGTTCTATTGTGATCTCAATTTGTTGTAGATACATCTCTTTTTGATTTTCTTCAGTTGCTATAAAAATTTGTAATAGCGTCTGTGTTCTTAGGTGGTCAAGCATGTCTATTTCTTTCTTTTGTGCTCTTAGGTGCATTAAAAACTCATTATGACAAGCTTTATATAAATAACTTTTTAGCGAGGAATTAATATGTAGGTTCTTTTTTTTCTCCCATATTCTTATGAATACATTTTGAACCAAATCTTTAGATAAATTCATATTGCTAGAAAGTTTATAGACGTAGTTACATAACTCTTTATGGTGTTGATTGAAGATGATTTTAAAAGCTTGTTCATCCCCTTTGCGTAAATTTTTAATAAGTATAACTTCAGAATTTTGACCTCGATTCTTCATAAGTAACTTGATTAGTTTTAAAAGTGATTTATGTGATGTATTATGCTATATCGCATCTTCGATATTTCGGGTCAAAAGTAGAATCAGATGTTATTTTTTTTAGTAAATTGAGGTGTACAAAAGGTGTATAATGAGGTAGGTATGATGTGTGTAAAAAGGGGGAAGACTTCTGAATTTTAATGAGTTAGGTGTGTTTGGTGATTTTTCCTTAATCTTTGTCATAAAATAAATTGCCTGATTCTTTTATTTTTAAAAGTTAGGCTTTAAGCATATTTTCACATGAGTTTTAGTGCGTTCATAAATAGAATGGTTTTTGGGGGTAAAATTATAAAAGAAATATTTTTCTCCTTATTTCTTTTTTTTATAGGGGTAATTAGTCTGGCTCAAGAGTCAGATGATTTAGCTAGATTTAATGAATTGGTTAAAAATGAACCTAGACGTGGTGATGAAGGAGCGAATAAAAAGTTTCATGCCTTATTACAGCTTTCCAAAAAACTGAATTTACCGGAAAAAGAATGTTATTACACCGGTAGGTTATTGGCGGATCATTATTCCAATTTAGAAACTCGAAATGATAGTTGCTTGTTTTATCTTCAAAAGGTAAAGAATCTTGTTAAGACTCATGAAAATATCTTGTCTCCTAAAGAAAAGGTTCATTTATATTCTGCCATAGCTTTTACCGAAGCTGGTTTTTTTGGATATAACTCAAATGTGACTAATTATTATGGGAAAGCCTATGATTTGGCATTATCTATCCAAGATGAAGAGCGTATCTTTTATATAAAAAATCATGTTGCCTGGTTGATCGTTCTTCGAGGCGACAATGAATTGGATCAGATAAATGATGTGATTATAGATTTAGAAAAAGCACTACAAGTCTACCCAAAAAATGTTTATAGATTTGTTTCTTATAATGCATTAGCGCAATTATATTTTGCAAAGAATGATTTAACTTCTGCCAAGGCGTGGGTGGATAAGACGTTAGATAGTAAAATTGAAATAGATGCATCTCCACAGTGGTATGATAGATATAAGTACTGGGAATCACAAAACCTATTAAGTTATTATTTTTATAAGCAAGGAGAAGTGTATAAGGCAATAGATATATTAAATGCTGCCACAAACTCTTTTGACTCTTTTTCTGGCCATGAGAATGATTTCACTCTTATGTATTATCATTACTTTTTATACTATAGTCACATTGGAGATACGGAAAAAGCACTTTCATATATTACTAAAGCATGTGATAGTCCTTTAACGATTTATGAGAAAATATTTTATAGAGATCAAATGGTTCAGTTTTTATATAAAATAGGTGATCATGACTCAGCCAAAAAAGTAAATCAAGAAAAATTAGATTTATTGTCTCAAATATCTGTTTCAGATTCTAATATGTTTTCTAAATATCTAATCAATGAGCTTCAAAAGAAAGATTTAGAGGTAGCACAGAATGTATTAATAAATACAAACCTGCAGCTAAAGGAAAAAAATATTGCCAAGACTAATCAAGTACTCTGGTTAACAATTGCTTTAATTTTAGGCTTGATTACGGTGCTTACCTATATTTTTATAAAAAAAGGGAAGAAAAAAGATAAGACAATTGTTGACTTAAGACTCAGAGAATCTAGAGTTTTACAAGAATTAGTCGACCAAAGAGAGAATGAGTTGCAATTGGTAGCTCTTAAAGTGACTAATAAATTGAGTGTTTTAAAAGAGCTCAAGGAAGAGATAGAAAATATAACACAGATTACTCCAGAGATCAACACTTTAAAAGCAAAGGTCAATAGTTTAATATCTTCAGGAACAGAACTTGCAGAAGTTTCTGATCGATTGCAATCGCAATATCCAGGGATCTCCTATAACTTAAAAGAATCTCATCCTGATCTATCCGAAACAGAAATCAGGTATTGTTTATTGACCAAATTAAATTTATCGTTAAAAGAAACAGCAAATATCTTAATGGTATCACCAGATACCGTAAAACATACCAGAAGTCGTATTAAAAGAAAAATGAAAATATCTAAAGAATTAAGTTTAAAAGAATATATGGATCAAATTTCTAATGAAAAAAGGATTGTCGCTTAATCATTAGAATGTGATTTATGTAATGTTTTTTGCCTGAAAACCATTAGTTGTCTCTTATAAATCAAATATCTTTTCTTAATATCATATTTTTGTAAACCCTTATTTTTGTTATAGTTCCCCTCGGACTTCTCTAAGCTACTCCTAATTTTTTTTTCAAAAAAAACAGATCCAAGTACGTGTTTTTTTACAAGCCTGCATCATAAGTGTAGAAAATGAATAAGTTATAGATTTATGACTAGTACTTGTTCTAAAAACTAATGATTATTTGAATGTATATCATTTTGCTTGGGTGAAATTTAACTAAAAACTCAGCTAGTAATAACGCAAGATTATCATTTGGTTTAAAGTAACAAGTGAGTGCGCACCAAGAATCCAACTACTATTCTTTTTCATAAGGAGGTATCCGAAAATCCTTTATAAAGAGTAGGAACAACAAATCATTTAATTTTTAAAATACTATGAAAAATTTAAGAAAGTATTATGGCTTAGTCATTATGTTATCAATTGTATTAGGGTCTTGTGAAAAAGAGGACGATGCAGATCAAGTACTATTGGATGAAAATGTAACCGAAAACACAAATGCTGAAACTGATTCGAATAAAATTAGTTTTGTTATTAACGATGCAGGTAAGCAGGTGTCAGAAGAAGAATACCTTAAAGAATTGGCTGATAAAAGAAAGACATTATCTAAGTCTAGTAATGCCAGATATTGTAGATCGCTTCCTTCTAGGGATTTTCATAAATATGGTTTGAATCTCTCGAAACAATCTGATTTGGATGCCGCGAGGTATAGAGGATATCGTTGGTTAAAAGATATCATGCGTGTACAGGATAATATAATTATTAATCAAAATTCTAATGCTAAATTACTTCCTAATTTTAGTGTAAACGGTCAGAGCTATGGGTATCATACTTTTGATGGTACTAATTATCCAACAGAGATATGTTTTATTAGAGAATCTCTTTCCAATGGTCCTGAGATCAGATCCCTGTCACACCCAACCATTGAGGATTCTGAGAATAAGAAAGGAGATCCAAATATGGATGTTTCTCTTAATGGTCAAAAATTTGGTAGCGTTGCAAATAAAAAATCTTCTAGTATTTCTCGTACAAAGGCTAGTACTGTGAATGGAAGTTATACAGCAACAGCAACATTGGATGCTAAATTTTTTGGAGTAGGAACATCAATAAGTGGAGCTGTTATGGTTGGAGGAGCAACAACAAATACAAATCAAACTGTAGAAGGGGAAGAAGTAACAAGGACTAAAGATATCTTATTTAGCCCTGGACATATTGTACCAAAAGGACAACAATGCGATTTTTTACTATACGAAGAAAAAAGAGCTGCGGTGACTAAGTATCGAGTAAAGCAACGAATCTTCGGACAAGTTAATTATCAATATTGGACCGGAGATTATTATGCTGCTCCTAATTTTAGATCTAAAACCTATTTTTCTTCAAATAATTATAGTGCAGGATTTCTATTTCCTACCCCTGTAATGCAAGGAAAAATATATACAGATTTTGAAACTTATGATAATTACACCCATTATTCTATAGAGCGAACTAATTGCAGATCATTATAGGGTAAGAGAGGACTAAATAAAAAGGGCTGTTTGATGGCTATATAGAAATAATACTACCTATCGAATAGCTCTTAGCCTCATATATTTTAACTATTTATATTATGAAAATACAAAAGGAAATATCCATAGCGATGATATCATTAGGGATTGGAGTTTTATCAGCTGTAATCATATTAAGTTTATATCTCTCAAAAGAGTTTAGTACTACAAGTGTAACTTCTTTTGATCAAGAAAATACATCTGGTACACTATCCGATTTGGAATCAAAAAAAGAATCATTAATGCCTGCCCCAGTAATAGCATTGCAGGATCATAACGGACGAGAAATAGGATTAGATAGTCTGTCAACAGAAAAGAAAAAAATCTTAGTATTTGCGCAGAAGGATTGTGAATATTGCGAAAGTTTTTATCCAGAATTAGATGCATTCTCCAAACAGTATAAAAATTTTGAGGTAGTTGTCGTCAATTATGGAGCAACAGTAGATGATAACAATCAGACGATGAAAGAAAAAGAGTATGGCTTTAAGCTGTTGTCAGGTACAGAAAAAGTGTTTGCAGATTATCAAATACAAGCTACGCCTACCACTTTTTTACTGGATGAAAATAATCGTATTGTAGAAGCAGCTTTTGTAGAAACCAAAGCACAGATGGAAGAATGGATGTTTGCTATTTGATAAATGATATGTCTCGTGTAAAAATAAAACCGTATGTTTTTTACCTCTTTCAGTGCCCCCCAATCTGATAGAGGTTTTTTGGTTTTTAGTTTTTTTAGAATTTTAAGTAAGTGATTTTTGGTTTTTTTGCATCCTATAAATAGGAATACTAAAAAGAAAAGATCTTGATGAAAGAATACTTGTTTTTAATTGATCAATATTTAAATAATACAATTTCTCAAAACGATAGGGAAACTTTACTACTATGGGTGACAGAAAAGAAAGAACATGAAAACATTTTTAAAAAAGAAATAGGTAACTGGAGTTTATCAGCAAAAGAAATTCCAGTAAATACGACTAAGGCTTTTGAAAATCTTATAGCATTACTGAAAAAGAAGTAACAAAGTCATTTGTTATTACTTTACTTGAATTCTATTGAATCTTAATTTTAAAAGAAGAAAAGTGCCCAGAGCGGGAGTCGAACCCGCACGCCCTAATGGACACATGGCCCTCAACCATGCCTGTCTACCAATTCCAGCACCTGGGCTTTTCTATGAATTTACAATATACTGTAAAACTAAAAAAGTATCACAAGAGATTGTGATACTTTTTAGTGACCGGGCTGGGGCTCGAACCCAGGACCCTCTCCTTAAAAGGGAGATGCTCTACCAACTGAGCTACCCGGTCATTGATAATTACATTATCCTAAATTTATAAGAACTTTTAAGAGAATAATTTTCTGTGTAAAATTTATTCTAATCTTTCTAGTGACCGGGCTGGGGCTCGAACCCAGGACCCTCTCCTTAAAAGGGAGATGCTCTACCAACTGAGCTACCCGGTCATTAACATTCTTTTCCTGAATGCGGGTGCAAATATACTATCAATAATTTATTTTTCAAGAAGAATTTAATATAAATTTACATTTTATTTTAAATGCCCTTTTTTTAAGGCATAAATAACCTAAATTTTTATTCATGAATATTGTCTTATTAGGGTATATGGGATGCGGTAAGTCCTCAATTGCTAAAGAGTTAGCTTCTCAATTGGGAATGAATAGTCTTGATTTGGATCATTATATCGAAGATCAAGAGAAAAAATCTATCGCACAGATTTTTAAAGATCATGGGGAGATATATTTTAGAAAAAAGGAAAGTCAATACCTAAAACAACTACTAGAAACCTATACAAATCATATAATTTCGCTTGGAGGAGGAACGCCGTGCTTTGCAGGAAATATGGAGCTTATAAAAAATGATGCTACCTCTAAAAGTATCTATTTAAAGACGTCTCTAGAAGAATTAGTAAATCGATTATTTACCGAAAAAGAACATAGACCACTAATTGCTCATATTTCGTCAAAAGAGGATTTGAAAGATTTTATTCGTAAACACCTCTTCGAGCGATCATTTTATTATAATCAAGCAGAACATATGGTTTCTACAGATGCAAAAAATGTAAAAGAAATAGCACTAGAAATTAAAGAATTACTATTCTAAAGTAGCGAGATCATTTTCACCGAAAATAACATTTACATGTTCATGTAGTGATGTTGATAATGAAATTCCTTTGAAATCAGCTTTGATTGGATATTTTTTATGATTTCGGTTTACCAAAACTGCGGTTTTAAATCTAGTTAACGGAACATCTAAAAAATGTTTTACACCATACACTAGAGCTTTACCAGAATTTAAGACATCATCAGCAAGAACAAGCGCTTTATTTTCATATTCCGATGATGAAAGAGAAGTTTGTACAGTATTCTGAGGTGAAGTTTTATCCATAGTAACCTCACATAAAATAATAGTAATATCTGAAATTTCCTCTAATATTGTCTTTAGTCGTTGTGCAAAAATATAACCGTTTTGTGCAATACCCGCAATAACAATTTCTTTTTCACCAACGTTGGTTTCATAAATTTGATAAGCTATTCGCTTTATTTTATGTTGAATTTGTTCGTGCGTAAGAATAATGTTGTCTTTGGTTTGCATATATACGAGTAATAATTCTTCTTAATTAGGTTTCAAAGATAAAAAAGAGTTCGTTACCCTTTCTAGGAAGAATAGAATTATAACAATTTTCTAGAGTTTTAATTTCGAAATGATTTGAAAATAAGGAAATGTATTCTTGTTTTGTTCCTCCGAAAGGTGGACCTTTCTTTTCGAAAGTACGGCTAAATAAAACACCAATCAATTTTCCACCTTCTTTTAATAAGGATTTCATTTTGGTAACATATTCTTTTCTTTGAGTAGGTGCCAATGCACAGAAAAAAGTTTGCTCTATAATGATATCAAATTGGTCTTTTACCTTAAAAAAATCATTTAATATAATTTGTTCTTCTGGAAAATCAGGATGTGTTTTCTTGAATAGATCTAATGTGTCTTTTACAAAATCTAAGATGTATATATTTTTGAACCCTTTATTGAAAAGATGTGCAGCTTCATAAGCATTACCACATCCAGGAATTAATATCTTTAGATTTTTATCTTCTATTTGATCAAAATACGAAGCTATTGGAGGAGAAGCATACCCAATATCCCATCCGGTTTGTTGTTGTTCGTATTTCTTAGTCCAAAAATCAATATCTAAATTCATTCTTCACTATCGTTATCATTATCTGAAGGCCCTTCAAACCAATCATCAATATCCCTTCTATCTTTTTTGGTAGGTCTACCGGTACCTCTTTTTCGGTAATAATCTTTAGAATAATTTAAAAGATCTAGTTTTTGCAACGCTTCTTCTGGAGTAACGTCTTTACGATATATGTCGACAAGCTTAGCGCCTAGTCGACTTTTTGGTGTGTCTAATACAATAAGTTCATAATTAACTTGGTTTTTACGAACAGTAATTTTATCAGTTGGGTATATTTCTCTGGATGGTTTTATAATATCTCCATTCACACGAACTTTACCTTCTTTACAAGCTTTTGTAGCAATACTACGTGTCTTAAAATATCTGATACACCATAAATATTTATCAACTCGCATAAAAAATGATTAAAAAATGCGTTTATCTCTAATAATAGTGGAACAAAAGTACAAGAAAATTGTATCTTGCGCCTTCAAAAAAGCAATCAGATGAGTTTAAAAAGATATATTCTCGCAATAGCAATTACTGTTGCGGCTTTATATGCGTGTAACAATGATGACGATGATGGTATTATAMGTATACCTCCAAGAGATGTAGCTGAACAGCAAGCAGATGAAGATCCTTTAATTCAAGAATATTTACAGACCCATTTTTATGATCAAATAGATAACCCTGCGAACCCTAATTTCCAAGTTACTGTATTTGATACTATAGCAGGAGATAATGCAAATAGAGTTTCTATTTGGGACTCTGGGCTTCTAGAAACTAAAACGGTTACTAGAAATGATGTGGATTATACATTATATCTCTTAAATCTTAATGAAGGTTCTTCTGAGGCAAGAAAACCAACTTTTGCTGATTCTACTTTTGTCACTTATAGAGGAGAGCTGTTTTATGAAAATTTAGATGATGATGGTGACGGTATTCCAAACGAAGCCGATGTAGATGCTGATAATGATGGAGAGCCAGATGTGATTACTATAGATGATGATGGAACTTCGGAAACCAGAACAGATTCTGATGGTGATGGAATTGCTGATGATAGCGATGTAGACAATAATCCTGGAGAGCCAGATTCTGATGGAGACGGAATCATAGATGATAAAGATCCTGTGGATAATAATGATCCGAATAGAAAAGTTTTTGATAGTGCTGTAAATCCATTATGGTTTGATTTAGTTTCGGTAGTAGATGGATTTAGGGAAGCAACTACAGAATTCAGCGGAGCATCTAATTTTACGATGCCAAATGATGATGGGGATGGAACTATTAGTTTCGATTCGAATTTTGGTAATTTTACAGTCTTTATGCCTTCGGGATTAGCATATTTTGATTCACCGCCTGGTGGAACTGGAATTGGATTGTATAAATCATTAATTTTTAGCATTCAATTGTATGGAAGTGTAGAGTCTGATCATGATAATGATGGAGTTCCGTCCTATTTAGAAGATTTAGATGGTGATCGATTGGTATTCGATACTGATGATAATACAGATGGAGATACACTTCCTAATTATGTAGATACAGATGATGATGGAGATGGTACTTTAACTATCGATGAAGATTTAAATGATAATGGAGACCCTACAGATGATGATACGGATGGTGATGGAGTTCCGAATTATTTAGATACGGATGATACCGCTTCGAAAGATGATTAAAACTTTATAAAAAAACTCCGGTTCTTACCGGAGTTTTTTTATGCTTATATTTTACCAAACTATAAATCCAAAGCCAAACTAAGTATAAATTGATTTGGACGAGAATCTACTCTTATAGTTTGTCCTGTGTTTTCATCAATCGATTGTGCTTGATTTTCAGAAATGCCTCGTTCATATCTCAGATCGATGTTAAGACGACTTATCTGTAAGCCAACTCCAAATTGAACACCAACGGTAAATTCATTTTTAACATCACTTAAGCGGACATCCTGCAGACTATTATCTACTATATATTGTAAAGAAGGACCACCAAAAACATGAAGAGGCCCTAGCAAATAGACACCAGCCAAAATAGGTAAATCTAATTTCTTAATATCATAATCTAATTCTCGGTTATTAAAAGAATAAGAACTCCTATTCTGTGTATATTGTAGCTCTGGTTTTAGATAAAAATTATCAGTAATATCTCCTCTAAGGAATACCCCAATATGATATCCTACTCGATCATCAGCATTTTCTGAAAGCAGATTGTTTCCGGCATTCGTAACATCTGAAAATTCAATTTTGCCATTATCTCCGTAATTGAGACCAGCTTTTACCCCAAAATTTAATCCTTTGTTCTGACCAACAATTGTAAACGAACTACACAGGATTAACAACACTAATACATTTTTCATTTAAATGAGTTTTAAAAGATGAATAAATAATTGATTACTTTTTTTGGTTGTGGTCAGTGTTTCTAATATAACGTAAATAGAAACGTATTATTTCTACTATACAATCAAAAAGCCTTCCATTTTTTAATGGAAGGCTTTTATTGGTTAAAATATTTTAAAAATAGTTTATCTATTTTCTTTTAACTACTTTTTCAACAGCTTTTACGATAGATTCAGCATTTAAGCCATATTTAGCCATAAGTTGATCAGGAGTTCCACTTTCTCCAAAAGTATCATTCGTAGCAATAAACTCTTGAGGAACAGGATAATTTTGAGCTAATACTCTAGATACACTTTCGCCAAGTCCACCTAAGTAATTGTGTTCTTCTGCAGTAACGATGCAACCTGTTTTTTTAACGGAGTTTAAAATTGCTTCGTTATCAAGAGGTTTGATTGTGTGAATGTTGATCACTTCAGTACTAATGCCTTTTGCTTCAAGCGTTTCTGCCGCTAGTAAAGACTCCCATACAAGATGACCTGTAGCAACGATAGTAACATCGCTACCTTCTTGCAAGTGTACCGCTTTTCCTATTTCAAATTTTTGATCTTCCGGAGTAAAGTTTGCTACTTTAGGTCTTCCAAAACGTAAATAAACAGGGCCTTCATAATCAGCAATAGCAATAGTAGCTGCTTTGGTTTGATTATAATCACACGGGTTGATAACTACCATTCCTGGTAGCATTTTCATTAAACCAATATCTTCTAATATCTGATGTGTAGCACCATCTTCACCAAGAGTTAAACCTGCATGAGAAGCACAAATTTTAACGTTTTTTCCACTATAAGCTATGGATTGTCTAATTTGATCATATACACGACCTGTAGAAAAATTTGCAAAAGTTCCAGTAAAAGGAATTTTTCCTCCTATAGTTAGTCCAGCTGCAATTCCCATCATATTCGCTTCAGCAATTCCAATCTGAAAAAAACGATCGGGATTATTAGCTATAAATGCATCCATTTTTAGAGAACCAATAAGATCGGCACAAAGTGCAACAACATTCTCGTTTGTTTTTCCAAGTACTTCAAGACCTGCTCCAAAACCTGAACGGGTATCTTTTTTTCCTGTATCTATATATTTTTTCATGAATATTTTTTTAGCGTAATTTCTATAAAAAAGAAATCACTTTGATATATCTTAATAGTCTCCTAAAGTTTCAGGGTTTTGTGCTAAGCCTATTTCTAATTGCTCATCATTTGGAGCTTTCCCGTGCCAAGCATGAGTATGCATCATAAAGTCTACTCCATTACCCATCACAGTATGCATTAAGACACAAACAGGTTTACCTTTACCAGTTCTGCTTTTCGCTTCCTGTAGTCCTTCAATAACAGCAGTGATATTATTTCCTTCTTTGATTTCCATAACATCCCAGCCAAACGCTTCAAACTTAGCTCTAAGACTTCCTAAGGATAATACATCATCAGTAGATCCATCAATTTGCTGACCATTTAAGTCAATAGTAGAAATTAGATTATCTACCTTTTTTCCAGCAGCATACATAGCAGCTTCCCAAATCTGACCTTCTTGTAATTCACCATCTCCGTGAAGACTGTAAACAATATGATCATCATTGTTCAGTTTTTTAGCTTGTGCAGCTCCTATCGCTACAGACATTCCTTGACCTAAAGATCCAGATGCAATTCGGATACCAGGCAATCCTTCGTGAGTTGTCGGGTGTCCTTGTAATCTACTATCGATCAATCTAAATGTATTTAGCTCTTCTACAGGAAAATATCCGCTTCGTGCTAGTACACTATAGTATACAGGTGAAATATGTCCGTTTGATAAGAAAAAAAGATCTTCTTCTTTTCCGTCCATATCGAAACCATCTTTTCTATCAAGAATTTCTTGATAAAGAGCGACAAAAAATTCTGTACATCCAAGAGAACCTCCAGGATGTCCTGAGTTTACCTTGTGAACTTGGCGTAGAATATCTCTACGTACCTGAGTCACAAAATCTTCTAGTTGTTGTGTTTTTGGCATTGCTGTGCTAATTAGCTTTTTAATTAAGGCCCAAAAATACAGGTTTTGACTACCGTAGCAAAATGTGGATGCAGCTTTTAATTAAGATACTGTTGTTAATAACGAAAAGTTTTCGCAAAAGAGACTTTATCAAAGTAGTTTTAGTTAGTTATCTTTGCGCTCTACGAAATAGAAATTATGCAATTTGACCTTTTATCTAAAGATCCTGAAAGCAGGGCAAGAGCTGGAAAAATAACCACAGATCATGGAGTTATTGAAACTCCTATTTTTATGCCTGTAGGAACAGTAGCTACAGTGAAAGGAGTACATCAAAGAGAATTGAAAAATGATATCAATCCAGATATTATTTTAGGAAATACCTACCATTTATATTTAAGACCCCAAACTTCTATCTTGGAAAAAGCTGGTGGTTTGCATAAGTTCATGAACTGGGATAGAAATATTTTAACAGATAGTGGAGGGTATCAAGTGTATTCTTTATCTGCAAATCGTAAAATTAAAGAAGAAGGAGTCAAATTTAAATCACATATAGATGGTTCATATCATGTTTTTACACCAGAAAACGTGATGGAAATACAACGTACTATTGGAGCAGATATCATCATGGCTTTTGATGAATGTACTCCATATCCTTGCGATTACAATTATGCAAAGAAAAGTATGCATATGACACACAGATGGTTAGATCGTTGTATGCAACATCTAGAAAAAGTTCCAGTTAAATATGGGTATAATCAAACTTTTTTTCCAATCGTTCAGGGAAGTACATATAAAGATCTAAGAAGACAATCAGCAGAATATATTGCGAATGCTGGAGCTTTAGGAAATGCTATTGGAGGTTTGTCCGTGGGAGAACCTGCAGAAGAAATGTATGCAATGACCGAGGTAGTAACAGAAATATTGCCAGAAGATAAGCCTAGATATTTGATGGGAGTAGGAACACCTATAAATATCCTTGAAAATATTGCGTTGGGGATAGATATGTTTGACTGTGTGATGCCAACCCGAAATGGAAGAAATGGAATGTTATTTACGGCACATGGAACTATTAATATAAAGAATAAAAAATGGGAAGATGATTTTTCTCCTATTGATGAAATGGGAATTACCTATGTGGATACAGAGTATTCAAAAGCCTATTTAAGACATTTATTCTCAGTAAATGAAATGCTAGGAAGACAAATAGCTACTATTCACAATTTGGGATTCTATTTGTGGTTGGTTCGTGAGGCAAGAAAACATATCTTAGCGGGCGATTTTTATTCCTGGAAAAACATGATGGTGAAACAAATGGATAAAAGATTATAATTTGAAAATATTAGACTGGTACATACTTAAAAGATATTTAGGAACATTTTTCACAATGATCCTTTTGTTTATCCCTATTGGTATTATTGTAGACCTTTCAGAGAAAATTGATAATATTTTAGAGCATGAAGCGCCATTTGGAGCTGTAGTTTCTTATTATCTGGATTTCACAATATATTTTGCGAATTTGCTATTTCCATTATTTGTTTTCTTATCAGTTATTTGGTTTACTTCTAAGCTAGCGAATAAGACAGAGATTATTGCTTTTTTGAGTTCAGGAGTATCCTTTTGGCGGTTTCTAAGACCTTATATGATAGGAGCGATTCTCATCTGCTTAGGAGCATTAGCTATGGGACTTTTCTTAGCACCTAAAGCAAGTCAGGGGTTTAACGAGTTTAAATATACGTATCTAAAAAAACATAAAAAGGTCCAGGAAACAAGAAATGTATATCGACAATTAAATGATAGCATATTTTTGTATGCCAACGACTTTAAGCCTCTAAAGAAAAAAGCTACGAATTTTACATTAGAGTATTTTGATGGGAATACTTTAAAGACAAAGATTTCGGCAAGAACAATTACCTATATAGAAAAAGATAGTTTGTATGAACTACGAGATTTTGTAAAACGGACAGTTTTGGAAAATGAAGATATTATCGAAAAAGCCAGAAAAAAAGATACCGTACTACCTTTTAATATAGATGAGTTTACACCAGTAACATACGTGGCAGAAACACTAAATTATAGGGAGCTAAGTAAATTTATTGAAAAGGAAACGAAAAGAGGTTCTTCCGATATTAATAGATATAAAGTAGTGGCCTATAAAAGATGGAGTATTCCTGTTTCAGCATTTATTCTTACAGTTATAGGCGTTGCAGTTTCCTCCATGAAAAGAAGAGGAGGAATGGGAGTAAATCTTGCCGTTGGTATCTCATTAGCCTTTATCTTTATCTTCTTTGATAAAGTTTTAGGCACATTGGCAAATCAATCTGATTTTCCACCATTAGTGGCCGTATGGTTTCCAAATGTGTCTTTCGGAATATTAGCAATTTATTTATTGTATAATGCCAAACGCTAAACTTCAGAATTATCTTCATTTACATTTTATTGTATTCATATGGGGATTTACAGCAATCCTTGGAGAGTTAATTACTATTGAAGCATTACCATTGGTGTGGTACAGAATGTTAATGGCATCTGGATTTATTTACTTGTTTATTCTTTTTAGAAAAATTTCTCTTAAAATATCTAGGAAACTATTTATTGTATTGAGTGTTGCAGGTGTTGTGATAGCGTTACATTGGATTACATTTTTTGCAGCGATAAAGGCTTCGAATGTTTCAATCACATTAGCAGTGCTTTCGACAGGTGCTTTTTTTACCTCAATTTTAGAACCAATTTTTTATAAGAGAAAACTGATTTGGTACGAAGTTCTTTTCGGGTTAATGGTTATCTGTGGATTGTACATTATTTTTAATGTAGAAGGAAGTTATTTTCTAGGGATTATGTACGCCATCTGTTCTGCATTTTTATCATCAGTTTTTTCATTGATCAATGGTAAAATAGCACAGCAATATTCACCATCAATGATTTCTTTCTATGAATTGTTAACTGGTGTGGGATGTATTACTATCTACCTTTTAATAATATCATTTATTGGAGTAGAGAATGAAGGATTCTCAAAATCGTTCTTTCAGTTATCTACTTCAGATTGGATATACCTTGTTGTTTTAGCTTCAGTTTGCACAGCTTATGCTTTTATTGGTTCGGTGCAGGTCATGAAGTATTTAAGTCCTTATACAGTGATGTTAACCATTAATCTTGAGCCTGTGTATGGAATTGTATTGGCATATTTGATTTTTGGTGATTCAGAAAAAATGAACCCTGGATTTTACTACGGAGCACTTATTATATTGGGCACTGTTGTGTTAAATGGAATATTTAAAAATCTAAAAAAAATAAAAATACAAAAGTCTTAATACTAGTTTAGGAAGTATTGTTTTATATTTGTCTGCTAACCCTAGTTAAAAAAAAACAAAATGTATTCTTGATTATGGAATATTTAGAATTTGAACTCCCCATAAAAGAACTCGAAGAACAATTTCAAAAAGCATGCGCTATTGGCGAAGAGAGCGATGTAGATGTAACAGATACGTGCAAGCAAATTGAGAAGAAGTTAAATGAGACCAAAAAGGAAATTTATAAGAATTTGACTGCTTGGCAAAGAGTACAACTGTCAAGACATCCATCTAGACCTTATACATTAGACTATATCAATGCAATCTGCGGAGATTCTTTTTTAGAACTACATGGAGATCGCAATGTAAAAGATGACAAAGCAATGATCGGAGGATTAGGAAAAATCGGTGATCAGAGTTATATGTTTATTGGTCAACAAAAAGGATTTAATACTAAAACCAGGCAGTATAGAAACTTTGGGATGGCCAATCCCGAAGGATATAGAAAAGCACTACGTTTAATGAAGAGTGCAGAAAAGTTTGGTATTCCAGTAGTAAGTTTTATTGATACTCCAGGTGCTTATCCAGGTTTAGAAGCCGAAGAAAGAGGACAAGGAGAAGCAATTGCTCGCAACATATTAGAGATGACACGTCTTAAAGTTCCTATTATCGTTATTATTATTGGTGAAGGTGCTAGTGGAGGTGCATTAGGAATAGGAGTAGGAGATAAGGTGTTAATGCTGGAAAACTCTTGGTATTCTGTTATTTCACCAGAAAATTGTTCTTCTATTCTATGGAGAAGTTGGGAACAAAAAGAAATTGCAGCAGAAGCATTAAAATTAACAGCAAAAGATAGTGCTAAGCTTAAAGTAGTTGATGAAATTGTTAGAGAACCTCTTGGTGGAGCTCATAGCGATCGAGAAAATACGTTTAAAGCTGTACGAGATAAAATAGTATCGTCTTTTGAGGAAATGAAAAACTTATCACCAGAAGAATTGGTAGAAAAACGTATGGATAAATATGCCAATATGGGAGTCTTTAAAGGCTAACCCCTAATAAATCACTTGACATCTAAATCTGAAGTTTCTGACTTCAGATTTTTTTATGCTTATTAACAATATTAATAAGTTATCAACAGTTCAATTGTTGATGACTGGTGGACATTCATTACCTTTGTAAAAGGTCCATCTCTTTACAATTTTTTTACATTCGTGGTTATGGAAAAAGTACAGCAAACTCAGCAGTCTAATTACGGTCGGGGGAACGTTATACCGCTGGAAAAAGGAAAAATACCTCCTCAAGCAACTGATTTAGAGGAAGTTGTGCTTGGAGCAATGATGATAGATAAGAAAGGTGTTGATGAAATTATCGATATTTTAAATCCTGAAGTCTTTTATAGAGAGTCACATAAATACATTTTTGAAGCTGTATTTAAACTATTCGAAAACTCTGAACCAATTGACTTATTAACCGTTTCTACCCAACTTAAGAAAGATGGGAAATTGGAATTAGCAGGTGGGGAATTTTATCTTATCCAACTTACTCAAAAGGTAGCATCTTCAGCACATATCGAGTTTCATGCTCGTATTATTTTGCAGAAATATATTCAACGAAGTTTGATCAAAATATCTAACGAGATTATCGAAGAATCTTATGATGAGACCACAGATGTTTTTGATCTTTTGGATATGGCTGAATCTAGATTATATGAAGTTACGCAAGGAAATATCAAAAGATCTACAGAATCTGCTCAAAGTTTAGTAATTCAGGCTAAGAAAAAGATTCAGGAAATATCTAATAAAGAAGGGATGAGTGGTGTTCCTTCTGGTTTTGATAAATTGGATAAGCTAACTTCTGGTTGGCAGCCTAGTGATTTAATAATCGTGGCAGCGCGTCCTGGTATGGGTAAAACCGCTTTGACATTATCGATGGCCCGAAATATCTCTGTCGGAGCTAATATACCTGTAGCATTCTTTTCTCTGGAGATGTCCTCGGTACAGTTGATTACTCGTTTGATCTCATCCGAAACAGGACTTTCTTCTGAAAAATTACGTACTGGGAAACTAGAAAAGCATGAGTGGGAACAGTTAAACGTAAAGGTAAAAGACTTAGAAAAGGCTCCGCTTTTTATTGATGATACACCATCGCTTTCCATCTTTGATTTAAGAGCAAAGGCAAGACGTCTATCCTCTCAGCATGGTATCAAAATGATCATTATTGATTATTTGCAATTAATGACCGCTGGAGGAAGTGGTAAAAATGGAAATCGTGAACAGGAAATTTCTACGATTTCTCGAAACCTTAAAGCACTGGCTAAGGAATTGAATATTCCGGTAATTGCACTATCCCAGTTATCACGTGCTGTAGAAACTCGTGGAGGAAGTAAACGCCCACTATTAAGTGACCTAAGGGAATCTGGAGCGATTGAGCAGGATGCGGATATTGTGGCATTTATATTTAGACCCGAATATTATAAGATTGATGAATGGGATGATGAAGAAAGATCACCTACACAAGGTCAAGGAGAATTTATTGTTGCGAAACACCGTAATGGAGGTTTAGAAAATATTAGGTTAAAATTCATTGGTCACTTAGGTAAATTTGATAACTTAGATGATTTTAGTACTCCTTTTGAGTTTCATTCGAAAATGAATGATGGCAAAGAAGAAGATGATCCGTTTAGTACAAGTCATCTTCCAAGTGCCGACGAAGCTTTTGGGAGTAGCATAAATGATTCTAATGATGATGACGATGTTCCTTTCTAAAAGGAATTGTAAGTTTTTAATTTACAGTTTCCTTTTCTTTTTTGCTTTTCAATCATATGCTTCATATGTATTGATCCCAATGGATGCTGAAAGTCAGCAAAACCATTTGAAAGCTTATGGTATAACCTATTGGACGCTTAGTAAAGATCTAAAAGTTAAGTGGCTTCTCAATTATAGAGGTGGTTCTTTTTTATTACCAGATACAGAAGACATTAAAAAGGAATGCACCATACGCGGTGTTTCTTACGAAGTTCTGAGTAATGCTAAAACCGAGGAGATTTTAGAAGAAATAAGCAGCCCTTCCAAAAATATGGAAGCTGTTGTTTTGGAAAAAGCTCCTAAGATTGCAGTATACTCCCCAAAGGGAAACCAACCTTGGGATGATGCGGTAACTATGGTATTAACTTTTGCAGAAATTCCTTATGAAACTGTTTATGATAGAGAAGTACTAGAAGATAATTTGATTCTATATGATTGGCTTCATTTACATCATGAAGATTTTACAGGGCAATACGGTAAGTTTTATGCAACATATAGAGCACATCCATGGTATATTAAAGAAAAAGCAGCTGCAGAAAAATTAGCCGCTGATTTAGGATATGATAAAGTATCTGATGAGAAATTGGCCGTAGCCCTAAAGATAAGAGATTATGTTGTAGGTGGAGGATTCATGTTTGCAATGTGCAGTGCTACCGATAGTTTTGAGATTGCCTTGGCAGCAGAAGATGTAGACATCTGTGAACCCATGTTTGATGGAGATCCTAGCGAACCAGGTTATCAAGCAAAAATTGATTTTAATAAAACCTTTGCTTTCAAAAATTTCACTTTAGAGAGAAGTCCTAATGTATACGAATTCTCTTCTATTGATATGACTAGAAAACGACGTATCCCTAAGACAACAGATTATTTTACGTTAATGGATTTTTCGGCCAAATGGGATCCAATCCCAACAATGCTTTGTCAAAATCATACGGCGTTGGTAAAAGGTTTTATGGGGCAAACAACAGCTTATGATCCTACTGAGATTAAATCCAATGTATTGATACTTGGAGAGAATAGAACCAATAATGAAGCAAGATATATTCATGGAATTAAAGGGAAAGGTTTTTTTACGTTTTATGGAGGACATGATCCCGAGGATTATCAGCATAGAGTAGGTGACCCGAAAACAGAATTAGAATTGCATCCCAATTCTCCTGGATACCGTTTGATTCTTAACAATGTACTCTTTCCAGCAGCAAAGAAGAAAAAACAAAAAACCTGAGTATTACTTTTTGTACTTTTCTTACTAATTGAAATCACTGTTTATAGGGTTGATTTCACAAACTGTTATTGTTTAATTTTGATGTATGATAAAAAAAGTAATCATGATAATTGCAGTTGTAATCGTTACAATAGGAGCGCTTTGTATATATGGAGTGTACCGTTTTTTCAATCCCTTTGGAAAAGAGGTAAATAAGGAATTATCAGATTCATATTATTATACTAGGGATAAAGAGGGGATCATTTATAGTCCTATGGGAAATTGGTTTGAATTAGGAAAAAATGAAATGGAAGTTGATATGCAAACATTTCAGGTATTAGCCAGAGACTACGCTAAAGATAAAGATCAAGCTTATTTTAAATCCAGACCCATTAATAACCAAATAGATCTTGCATCATTTCAAGTGCAATTAGGGTACACCCCAATGGATAAAAATCATGTATATGTACTAAATGATGGTTATTATCATATTAATAAAGATGGTAAGAAAGCTTTTAAAATTTTAGAAGGGGTAGATGCTAAAACTTTTACCCAGATAAGTTTTGATTTTGCAAAGGACAAGGATTTTGTGTATCAAAATTATAAAAGAAATGATTCCCTAGATGTAACATCTTTTCAGGAAGTTAATAGTCACTTTTGCAAAGATAAAAATGGAGTGTATCACTATTCTTATGGAGATCCATTGCGTAAAATTAAAGAAGCCAATATAACTGAAATTGTTTCTCTAACGAATTATTATATTCGAGATGATAAGAACGTATATTTTTATGTGGGATATAAAAATTCAGAAAGATTTGATCAGGTGGTAGCAATTCCATTTAAAAATAGTAATGATATCGGATTCTTTGAAGATAAAGGACTTGTTAAAATAGATGACCAGATATATTATCAAAGTAACATTATTGAAAATGCTGATATAGCTACTTTTGAAGAAATTGAAGCCGGATATACCAAGGATAAGAATGCTGTTTATTTTCTTGGTAAAGTGATTGAAGGTGCGGATACCAATACCTTTAGATATAACACAAGTTCTTATACTTTTTCCGATAAGAATCATATATATGAAATAGGAAAAATTGTAAAAAGCAAAAAGTAATTTTTGATTTTTGTAAGGTTGTCATAAAAAGACGACTATTGTACACTTATAATAACCTTACACTCAAAAAAATGAAAAAAATAACTTTATTCACACTGATACTTGGTGTTTTATTTTCTTGTAAAGAAGCGCCCAAAGAAGAAAGGGTAGAAAAAGAAGTTGTAGTCGAAGAAAAAGTCGAAGAAATCATTCCTGATCGATCAGCAAACTTCCCAAAAGATATTGCAGCAATTTTTAAAGCCCATGGTGGTATCCAAGCGTTTGATACGCAGAACACATTGATTTTCGAACTTTCGAAACCTGAAGGGAATGAAAAACATACCACAGATTTAAAAACAAGACATGCACGTATCGAGACTGATAAGTTTGCATTAGGATTTGATGGAAAGGATGCTTGGATTAAACAAGATTCTACCTATTTTAAAGGAAATCCACGTTTTTATCATAATTTGATGTTTTACTTTTATGCAATGCCATTTGTTTTAGGTGATGATGGAATCTCTTATGAAAAAGTAGATGATTTAAAGGTCGAAGATAAAGTGTATCCTGGGTATAAAATCTCCTACGGAGACGGAGTAGGAGATTCTCCAAAAGATAATTACTTTATATACTATGATGCGCAATCACATCAAATGAAATATTTAGGATATACCGTAACCTTCTTTAGTAAAGAAAGTAGCGAAAAAATAAGCCTGATAGAATACTCAGATTGGAATGATGTAGATGGATTATTATTACCTAAAACTCTAAAATGGAGAGCGTATGAAGATGGAGTTGTTGGTGATATTAAAAGTGAAAGAAATTTCGTAAATGCGTCAGCTAGTAAAGAAAAGTTAGATGCGTCTATATTTAGCGAACCAAAACAATAATTGCTAGTTAATCAAGACTTAAAATGCTCCAATGCTCGCCTCGAYTTTTTTAGGCTTTTTCCTAAAGAATGCCTCTAAGGCTTGCCTGAAACTTTACTAAAGATCAAATTCTTTAGAAATAGCATTAAGAAGAACTCCGTTGGTATAAAACCAGCGGAGTTTTTTGATGATACACAGACTTTTTTTGATAAAAATTCAAAAGCGATTTTTATAATTTGATAATTTCTTGTCTCCATTTCGTAATATAATTACGAAATATTCAACATTGTTCGTTATTTTAACAAGATTGCAATATGGATGTTTGTCGGCAATTCTTAGAATTAGCTAATTTTATACTCTTTATCTAATTCGATTTACGAAAACGATATAGTAACATACGCAAAACTAATTTTTATGTACAAAGAACTTACCACAAGTAATAGGATTTTAATGGGTCCAGGACCGTCTGATGCTCATCCAAGAGTACTTAAGGCGATGTCCACACCACTTATTGGTCATTTAGATCCAGAATTTGTGACCATTATGGATGAAGTTAAAACCATGGTGCAGGATACTTTTATGACAAAAAATCAGATGACATTTGTAGTCTCCGCTCCAGGAAGTGCAGGTATGGAAACATGTTTGGTGAATTTACTAGAGCCAGGAGATGAAGCCATTATTTGTATTAATGGTGTTTTTGGAGGAAGAATGGCAGATATAGCAGAAAGATGCGGAGCGACAGTACATAAAGTAGAAGTAGCATGGGGAACGGTGATTACTCCAGAAGATATTAAAAAGGCTTTAGATATATGCAAAAAACCAAAATTAGTTGCCTTAGTACATGCAGAAACTTCTACAGGAACTTTGCAACCATTAGAGGAGATTAGTGATCTTGTGCACAATGCAGGTGGATTATTAATGGTGGATGCAGTAACTTCTTATTGCGGGATGGAATTAAAAGTAGATGATTGGAATATTGATGCGATCTATACAGGAACACAAAAAAATCTAAGTGCTCCACCAGGATTATCACCAGTGAGTTTTTCAGATAACGCATTAAAAGCTCTAGAAAATAGAAAGACAAAAGTACAAAGTTGGTTTCTAGATTTAAGTATGGTTAAAAATTATTGGGGTGGTGCCAAAAGAGCCTATCATCATACAGCACCAGTTTCTTCAGTGTATGCATTACGAGAAGCACTTAGAATTGTTTTAGCTGAAGGTTTGGAGAATCGATGGAAAAGGCATCAGGAAGTACATCAAGTATTAAAAACAAAATTGGAAAATTTAGGATTCTCTTATTTAGTAGATGAAGCCTACAGATTACCTAATTTAAATGCTGTCTTTTTACCAGACGGAAACGATGAAGCTCTTATTCGAAAAAAACTATTAAATGATTACAATATTGAAGTTGGAGGCGGTTTAGGAGCGTTTGCTGGTAAAATATGGAGGATAGGTATAATGGGTGAAAGTTGTACGCTTAATCACGTGAACATGCTCATCAGTGCATTAGAGGATATGAAAGAATTTAAAAGTTAATTTACATAGATTCAGGGAGTTGGTTTTCACTGAATACTGGGTGTTATTTAGGGTAGAGATTTACAAAATTTGTAGTAATGATTTAGTAAACAAGTTATATTAATCTCTTAATACCTTAATTTATGAGTTCTATAAGCGATGACCAAATGGTCGCGGAAATTTTAAACTTTTTTTATCCTACAAATACCATCTCAGAACACAATATTACTAATAGTTTGGGGGATTTGGCAGCGGAAATGTATGCTGAAGCACTTGAAGCTTCTGCAGCAATGCATTTGGTTCCAAGACCTAGCTATACACCATCTCTTTCTTGGTTAGTTAAAGAAGGTGTCAAAGCGTTTTGGAGATCTAAAGGAGGAGATGAAATTTATGAGTCCGTACGAGTTACAGTTGCACTCAAATATAAGAGTCAATTTAGTATGACGAAAATGGGAATTTAATAAAAAAGGCACTTTTAAAGTGCCTTTTTTATGTTTTTAGAATGATTACATGTTTAACATCTTCATTTGTTATTTTCCTTAGCTCTTCCGAGTTTGTAACTTCGAAGCAATACGGTTTAGGAACAGGCAAAAAGAACCAGTTATATTCATCTTTAGTTGTGTTTTTTATAAACTTTTAAATACATTGGCTAAAAGAAATAGTCTGATAATACTAAAAGTAAAAAAGGAATAATAAGACATATCTCATAAGCTATTAAATCACATAATTTTATGAATATCAATAATTATAAGAACTATTTAAATGATTTGGTTTTGATTCTTGTGGATAAATTGGAGGAGTTTAAAACAGAAATTGATAATTCTTCAGAAGAGGATAAGAATTATTGCAAAGGCCAGATTATGGCATATTATGATACTTTAGATATTATGAAAACACAGGCCGATCTTTTTGAAATTCAACAGGATACTCTAAAGAGTATAAACCTTGAAGATTATTTAAAATGAAATTAAATATCGAAGTTGCAAACTTCGAATAGCATTCGCAATCTACGACCAATAAACAAAGCCAGTTTCCATAATAGAAACTGGCTTTGTTTATTAATTTTTAAGTAATAATAACCTTTACTTGCTATACTTACCACTGTAACGTTTCCATAGTTTGGTTTGGTGACTTTCTAAGCTGATATCTCTTCCTTGGATAAAGGCTTTATCTAATTGGTTTGTACGCATATCTAAAGCATCACCAATACTGATAAATAAGGTAGCGTCTTTACCAACTTCTAGTGTACCCACCATATCATCGATTCCTAAAATTTTGGCGCTATTACCAGTAATTAACTGAACCGCTTTTTCCTTGTCTAATMCATGAGCAGCAACTGTTCCTGCCTGGAAAGGTAAGTTACGTGCATTAGCACGCTCCATTTGACCACTGTTTTGTAATGCTACCAATACACCTGCGTCTACCAATAACTTTGCATTTTTATAGGGCAAATCATAATCATCATCTTCATAATTTGGCGTAGAATGCGTTCTGGTCAATAGTACTGGAATGTTTTGCTGTTTTAATTGAGCAGCAACTTTATAGGCTTCATCTCCGCCTACAATCACTACTTTGAGCAGTTGTTGTTCTTTTGCAAAGCGCAATACGTCCAAAATAGCTTTTTCAGTACCTACATGTACAAATAGCGTTTGCGTACCATCAAAAACTTGTTGCATTGCTAGATGAGGTAGGTTTTCTTCACCCATATCAGATTGTATGGTTGCTTTTGCCTGATTCATAAAATCTGTAAGCGTAGTTACCTGTTCCTGATATTTCTTGTTAGGTTTAAAACCAGGGTCTTCTCCTAACCACCATCTTCCTCTGGTAAAAGGACTTGGCCAATTCATATGGATTCCATCATCTGTTTTAATAGCTGCATCTTCCCAGTTCCAAGCATCTAATTGTACGATAGAAGAAGTACCAGAAATCCATCCGCCACGTGGTGTGGTTTGCGCAATCAATACACCGTTTGGGCGCATGCTTTCTACAATCTTACTTTCGGCATTATAGGCAATAATACTTCGGATGTGTGGATTGAAACCTCCAATCTCACTGTCATCGTCGGTAGCTCTTACAGCTCCAATTTCTACCAATCCTAAAGTAGAATTAGGAGCTATAAATCCTGGATATACATGTTTTCCAGTGGCATCAATTATTTTTCCTTTGGTAGCAACGCTGCCATTGGTTCCTACATTTGTGATTTTTCCATTTTCAAAAATGATAATGCTATTCGCAATTAGTTCTCCATTCCCGATATGAGCTGTGGCTCCAGTAATAGTTATCGCTTCGGTTTGGATTTTTGCTGGAGTTTGTTGTGCAGTCACATTTCCAAATGCAACCATTAGCAACAACACTATATATGATAAATTTTTCATTTTGTAATCGGTGTTTAGTGAATGTGTTCTACGGTATCACAGTGAAAATGTTGTTTTTCCTTTTTCTTAGGCGGTTGTGTTTTTAAACCGCTATTTTTTGCTTTCAGTAACATGGTAGAAAGTTCATTGCGTTCGTCAGCAATAGATCTTCTCATGGCTTTATCTTTTTCTAAATCAAAATACGTAGCTCCTTCAATCAATGTCTTTTCTGCCTTGGCATATATAGAAAGTGGGTGATCGGTCCATAAAACTACATCTGCATCTTTTCCAACTTTGATACTTCCTACACGATCATCAATATGTAACATTTTTGCAGGATTCAAGGTCACAAACTTCCAAGCTTCTTCTTCACTCACACCTCCGTATTTTACGGATTTTGCAGCTTCCTGGTTAAGTCTTCTGGACATCTCATTGTCATCACTATTGATAGCCACTAGAACGTTTTGATTGTGCATAATGGTAGCGTTGTACGGAATCGCATCATTTACTTCATATTTATATGCCCACCAATCTGAAAAAGTAGATCCTGCTACTCCATGAGTTGCCATCTTATCAGCGAGTTTATAACCTTCTAGGATATGGGTAAAAGTGTTGATTCTAAAATTAAATTTCTCAGCTACTTTCATCAGCATATTGATTTCACTTTGTACATAGGAGTGACAGCTGATAAAACGTTTTCCGTTAAGAACTTCCAGAAGTACATCCATTTCAATATCCTTACGATAAGGTTTTCCACTATTTTTTTGTTGCTCATATCTTTTAGCACGTGTAAAATAATCGATATACAGTTGTTCTACACCCATACGAGTTTGTGGAAAACGTACTCGTTCTGCATCTCCCCAATTACTCTGTTTTACATTTTCACCAAGTGCAAACTTTATAAACTTTGGAGAGTTTTTGTAGATAAGATTTTCTGCATCTTCTCCCCATTTTAATTTGATAATCGCAGATCTACCTCCGATAGGGTTTGCGGATCCGTGTAATATCTGTATAGAAGTTACACCACCTGCAAGATTTCTATAGATATTAATATCATCTGGAGAGACTACATCTTCGATAGTTACTTCTGCTGTAGAGTTATGTCCTGCTTCATTAATGGCCGCTGCAGCAATATGAGAGTGTTCGTCTACAATACCACTAGTCAGATGCTTACCAGTGGCATCAATAACTTTGGCATTGCCGGCATTTAGATTTTTACCAATGGCTGCAATCTTTCCATTTTTGATAAGAACATCTGTTTCTTTTAGAATTCCTTCAGTTTCATTTGTCCAAACTGTTGCGTTTTTGAAGAGGATATTTTCAGATTTTGGCAATGCCTGGTTACCATATGCAATATTAGGGTAGGTAACAGGTAATACTTTTGGCGTATCCTTAGAAGCTTCCGGTTTCTTTTTGGCATCTTCCTTAGTTTCTTTAGGCTTTTGTTTTGCAGTAAAAGAGGTTTCACTACCGTTAGCTAGGATTGCTTTTCCACTCCAAAACTTTGGATTTTTATTAATAGCGCCTACGATACGTGTGTACTGTGTTTTGGTAGTATCAGCATCGGTGAAGGTCAGCGTTACCCAATCATTGGTATAGGTGATTTTACTGCCTAATTTTGTTTCCCCCAATTTTACTTCGGCTTTTGGTTTTGTAGGTTTTCCTGTAATAGAAACATTGTATGTTTTTCCCGCTAGCGATAATTCATAATTACCACTGATATCAGTAGTATTCATATCGTTTATCACACTTTTATGTCCTTGTACCCAATTCTCATAAATGATATTATCCTTAGAAAACAACTCTTGACTAGTAATTAAAAAATTGGCGTAAGCACCTTTTTTAAGGGTTCCTAAGACATTTTCTTTTCCTAAAATTTGTGCTGGTACGGTAGTCAAAGCAGCAAGTGCCGTTTTTTGATCTAATCCATGTTTCAGCGCTTTTGCCAACCTTGTTTTTAGATCAGCAATCTTTTTTAGTTTATGGGTAGTTAATGAAAACTGAACTCCATTCTTGGCTAGAACAGATGGATTAGAAGGTGCTTGATTCCAATGGCGCATATCTCCAAGACTTACTAAGTTCGCCATATATGGATCTGACACATCATATGCGTCTGGAAAATCAAGAGGAATAATATATTGAGCATTGGTAGCCTTTACCTTATCGATTCTAGCATATTCATCACCACCACCAACAATTACATATTGAATGTTGAATTCATCACCAATGTTGTCCGCTCTGAAACCATTAATTCTACTTCCAGCTTCAAAAATCTGTGGTAGATTTTTATTCTTATTCAGCGCTTCGATTGAAAGATCTTTATAATCCACATTATTAGTTGCATACCACTTTGCATCCAAGTATACTTGTCTAAGTAGTGCCATAGACCCCATTAGTGATGTAGGATATATTTGCTTGCTTTTTGTACTCTTAGAGAAAGAAAGTAATTGTGAAGAGGCATCACTTAATAATCGATCACCTTCGGTTCCATCATTATTAAGAGCAACGAGTAGACCAGTTCCTCTGATAATTCCATCTGGCATATGGGTATTGACCACTCCAAAACCTTCTTTGATAAACTCATTGGCTTTCTTTTGGTCGTATTTAAATTCTTGCAATGGATTGGTTTCTGGTCGTATATGGTCATTCCAATAATATCCTTCTCTAGAAGCATCATATTGTGGATTTCCACCAAAAGGATTGCCTTGTCCTTTAGGTTTTTTGATTCCAAAATTGGTAAAAGGATCCATAAAAGAAGCATAGATATGTTTCCCTTTTAGATCAATCACAATACTATTTTTCGGAATAGCTAAACCAGCACCTACTTGTTTGATTTTTCCTTTTTGGATAATCATCATACCATTCTTAATCTCTGATTCTGGAGAAGTATGAATAGTAGCATTTGTAAAAACGGTATAATTGGAATTTGATGTTTTTACACCATCATTTTTCGGGAAATATTCTTGAGCATGCAGAATTGATCCCATAAATATCACAAAGAGTGATAAAAATAGTTTTTTCATAGAGTTTGCGTAATAAATGAATTGGTTTAAAAGTAACCGATACTACGGAAAGACCTTACTAATTAGTATTTTTTTAACAGTTAAAGGAAGTGTATAACCTTTTTCAGACGTATTAAAAACTATAATTTGTCTTTGTAATAATTTACCAATAAGGCAACTACATAACTATAGGTGTCAATACCTTTGGGTTGATTATTAGCTTTTAAGTAACTATCATAAGTGCTTTTAAAAATAGGCTCTAAAGGATTTTGATACTGCAACCAGAATTCATTTACTTCTTGATAGTTTCTTCGGATACCAGGACGTAATTTTTCGATTAAACAAAATGCTTTCTGCTCATCACGTAAGTATAAATCATTTAGACAAAACTTTAAAGCAAAGGTGGTTCCACTATAGTTAAAATAAGGATCGTCATAATTCATGGTGGTTAAAGCAGCAAGAAAATTAGCTTCGTTTTCTTTAGCGAATCCTAGCTGATGTGCTTCTTCATGGCAACTAGTAGTTGGGGATTTATAATCCAGAATTAGTCCATTCACTTGTGCTTCATTCGTAATAGGATTCAAATAACCACTAAAGCCCATATAAGTTAATGGAACACTTAACAAGGATTTTTTAATACTCTTAGGAGAATATTTCAAGTTAGGAACTACTTCATTAATTTGCTCGTAAGCCGGAACTGTTTTTTCAAATATTTCGGCTTTGTTATAAGGCATTACAATTGATAATGAATCATTAGGTTCTAAACTTTTATGAATATTATTAGCACGTATAATTAGTTTTTCAGAAACAGCTAATAACTCTTCTTGCGTATATTGATCTTCGATACCTAGAATCTCATGCATGGGCAGGCGATAATAGTTAATTCCCCATAGCAAATGAAAAGCAGCATAAACGATAGATAGGGTAGCTCCAATATCTAAAAGAATCGTTTTCCACTGTGGTTTCCTACGAAATACTTTTTTAAACAAAAAACGAATCAAAAGAATGATCAAAATACTATATCCAATATCACCAAATGAAAAAGGCATCCAACCAAAAGTAAATCGTAGCGCCTTAGAAATATATATGTACAATCCGTTGCTATAAAATCGATCTATAAATTCAGGGAAAAGAGAAAGAATTTTAATGATGATGATCTGAACTGGTAATAATATGATGAGAAGTAATTTTGTTTTTGATTGCATGAAATAAAAATATCTGTTTGTAAATCTACAACATTTAATAGATCATTTGAATTAAGATTATCATAATGTACATTTGTCAAAAAAACACAGAATACACATGAATTCAGAAATACGAAATCTTGAGCCTAAAGAGCTTTGGAATAAATTTGCGGATCTAAATGCGGTTCCTAGGCCTTCTAAAAAGGAAGAACGCGTGATTGCTTTTATGAAAGCATTCGGCGAATCTTTAGGACTTCCTGTTGCTATAGATGAGGTTGGTAATGTTTTGATTACAAAACCTGCTACTCCAGGAATGGAAGATAGAAAAACAGTGGTGATGCAATCGCATTTGGATATGGTACACCAAAAAAATGCAGATACTACATTTGATTTTGATACACAAGGAATTGAAATGTATGTGGATGGTGATTGGGTACGTGCAAAAGGAACTACTTTAGGAGCTGATAATGGATTGGGAGTGGCCACTATTATGGCTATTTTGGAATCTAAAGAAATTGTTCATCCAAGAATTGAAGCACTATTTACTATAGATGAAGAAACAGGAATGACAGGTGCTATGGGATTGCAGCCTAATTGGCTGCAAGGTGATATTCTTTTAAATCTAGACACAGAAGAAGATGATGAAATTGGAGTAGGATGTGCTGGAGGAGTTGATGTTACTGCCGAAAGACCCTATAAAGAAGAAGCTACGCCCGAAGGAACTACTGCCTATAAAATTTCGGTAACAGGTCTTAATGGTGGCCATTCAGGAATGGATATTCATAAAGGATTAGGAAACGCTAACAAAATTATGAATAGACTGCTTTTTGACGGTTTTGAACATTTTGGATTGAGAATTCAAGAAATTAAAGGAGGAAGCTTACGAAATGCCATACCGAGAGAAAGCTTTGCTACTGTGGTTGTGGATACGATACAGGAAGAAACTTTTGAGAATGAAACATTAGCATTAATTGCCACCATAAAAAAAGAACTCACTTTAGTAGATCCAGATTTGTCTATCGATCTAGAAAAGGTTGAATTGCCTAGTAAAGTAATGGAACTGGGGGTTCAAGAAAGTGTGTTAAAATCACTTTATGCTGCTCATAATGGTGTATATACTATGAGTTTATCGATACCAGATTTGGTGGAAACTTCAAATAATATTGCAAAAGTTACTATAGGAGAAGGAACTATTAAAATCGAATGTTTAACTAGAAGCAGCGTTACCTCTTCTAAGATAGATATGGTAAATAAGCTTAAAGCTACTTTTGAATTAATTGGCTGTGAGGTAACAACCGACGGAGACTATCCTGGTTGGGCGCCAAATATGGATTCTGCTATCTTAAAAGTTTTGGATGAATTGTACCAAAAAATCAATGGAGAAAAGGCACATGTCGCTGCTTGCCATGCAGGTTTGGAATGCGGTATTTTAGGTCAGAATTATCCAGATATGGATATGATTTCTTTTGGCCCAACTATTTTAGGAGCGCACTCACCAGATGAGCGGGCTAGTATTTCTTCTGCTCAGAAATATTGGGGATTTGTCAAAGAAATATTAGCAAATATTCCTGCTAAGTAATTACAGTAAAATTGTTCTAAATAAAAAAATCCCATATCAAACGATATGGGATTTTTTTATACTTTTTATCTTTTAGTGATTGTGCCCATCACCTTTAGAGTGACCTGGAGGTGTTGCAGACTTATCAACGATACTAAGTAAATCTAGTTCGAAAATTAAGTCTGTATTAGGAGGGATTGGAGCTCTTCCACGCTCTCCGTATCCTAAATGAGAAGGAATAAAGATCACTGCTTTATCACCAACTTTCATTTGCTGAACGCCTTCTTTAAATCCAGCGATCATTTGTGCTTCTGGAGAATATGTCATTTTGATTGGAGCGTATCCCATAGGATGTTGTGCTTTTCGACTGTTTGGATTATACTTACCCATCTCTTTGTCTAACTCAATTATGTTAGTATCAAATAAATTTCCATCAGTAAAGTATCCTGCATAGTTAAGCATAACTTCATCTGAAGGTGTTGGTTTCTTGCCATCACCTTGATTTAGGAATAGTATTTCTAAACCACTTTCCAGTTTGGTAGCTTTCTTTCTTAAATCTGCATATTTAGCAGCAGCCTTGTCACTTTTTTCTTTCATAAGGCGCTCCTTTTCTAATTTCTCTTCTTCTAAAACTTTTAGCTTATCTTCAAAAGCAATTTTAGCATCAAATGCTTTCGCATCTTTACCTTTTCTTATAATATTTACTTGCTCCATTTTTACTTCAGAAACTGGCTTATCACCAGGTCTTTTTGTTTCTACAGAACCGATACTGTCCACAATTTCTTGCCCAGAAACGATTTCTCCAAAAACAGTATGCTTACCATTTAACCAAGGAGTTTCTTTTAGTGTTATAAAAAACTGACTTCCATTGGTAGCAGGCCCAGAATTTGCCATTGATAAGATTCCTTTTGATTTGTGAGTTAATGAATCTACAATCTCATCAGGAAACTTATATCCTGGATCACCAGTACCAGTACCTAATGGATCTCCTGTTTGGATCATAAAATCTTTAATAACTCTGTGGAATATAATTCCGTTGTAATATTTCTTTCCTTTGTATAGACTGTCTACCATTGTATTCGTTCCTTCTGCTAGAGATACGAAATTCGCAACTGTCATCGGAGTTGCGTCGTAGTATAATTTTGCAACTGCAGTACCTTTATTAGTGATAATTTCTGCATAAAGTCCATCGCTAAGGTCAGGATATTTTTCTTCGCAATTGGTAAAAGTGAAAGCGATAATCGCTAACAATAAAAAACTTAATTTTTTCATTTTTTTAGTTAAGGTTTAATTTTCTTTTGTTGACTGTTTTGTGATTTTGTTGAGTGTTACTCTGGATACTAACGGAATATTTGTTCCAATCTTATGATCATCACCATAATATCCATATGCTTGATAGGAAGGGAATAGAAAAACAACGGTTTCTCCTTCTTTCATGAGTTTTAATCCTTCTCTCAATCCAAAAAATAAATCTTCCTGATCGATAGCATAATTTACAGTATCTAATTCTTTTCTGCTATAAATGGTATCACCATTTAAATCTTTGATATCATAATTAAAGTTTACAATATCTCCGAACTTCGCGGTAGTATTGGATATGGTGTCTTTCGTTTCATAATAATACCAAAATCCACCATCAGAAGTGATATAATTATGTGTAGTATCTTGTTTGATAATCTTTTGAATTCGAGCTTCTTCTCTAGCACTAAGTTCTTTATTCCTATTAATGGATTCGTTTATAAAAGATCCTGAGGAAACACTAACAGGTTTTCGAGCTTCTGGCGCCTTACAAGAGAAAAACAAAGCTAAAAAGCTTAAGAAAAGAAAAAAATGTCTCATGAATTTAGGGCATTTTTATAAGACGGTAAGATACTAATAAATTTCTCAACAGTTTCGTTTAGCGATAGATTACTTTTTCCTCCAGCTGCATTATGATGCCCTCCACCTTCAAAGTGATTTCTTGAAAACTCATTSACAGAAAAATCACCCTTTGAACGAAGCGAAATTTTTATGATATTCTCGCCTTTATTTTCTATAAAAATTAGTGCAAAAATGACACCTTCTATAGATAATCCCATATTTACAAAGCCTTCTGTATCTCCTTTTTTAAAATTATGATCATCTAATTCTTTTTGAGATAACGTAATATAGGCTGTATTGTATTCTGTTAGTACTTTTAGATTCTTTAAAGCAACTCCTTGTAACTGTAATCTTGAATAACTATTGTTATCATATATATGTTCATGGATTTCCGTATTGTTGGCTCCACGATCTATTAAATCGGCTACGATTTTATGAGTAGTACTTGTGGTAGATCGAAAACGAAATGAGCCTGTATCCGTCATAATGCCTACATAAATACAAGTAGCTATATCTGCTGTAATTTTATCTACATCTCCTAGGTTTTCAATAAAGTGATATATCATTTGACAAGTGGAACTCATCATCACATCACTAAATGTATATTGAGCATAATCATCGGGTTGCTGATGATGATCAATCATAATATACATAGTATCTGTATCAGCTAATAGACGTTCCATATTTCCTGTTCTAGAAAAATGATTAAAGTCTAAAGTGAATATGATATCAGCATTTTTAATCTTATCAGTAGCCAATTCAGTATCATTGTCGTACTTAATAATCGTGGACTCGCCAGGAATCCATTTTAGAAAATTAGGATAATCATTAGGAGTAATTACTGTAGCATTATGCCCTAAACCTGATATATAATGATATAGAGCTAATGTCGATCCAATGGCATCTCCATCAGGATTTTTGTGAGGAATGATTACTATATCTTTTGAAGTACTTAAAAGTGCTTTTACTTCTTTAAATTCACTTGTGTTCATAGGTCTGCGAAGATACTCTAAATAATAATATCGTAATAATAGAATAATTACTTTTACCAATGGATTGTAGCATTTGTCAGAGAACTAGATGTAAGCAGCGAGATTCTTTAAAGATAGATTGGTAATAGCTTTAGGAGTAATATTTATGGTGTAAACGAAGGGAAAGTTCCTACTTTATAATAATATTTCTTGTTTTTGAAGCTTTTATATATACTTTTGCACAAAATTTTATAATTGGTCATTCGATCAAAATAAATTGAAATCAAAATTTCCTTTTTTAGGAAATGGGATAAAAACAAAACTTAAAAAATGGCAACAAATAGAACATTTACAATGCTTAAGCCGGATGCGGTAAGAAAAGGGTACATTGGTGCTATCCTTGAACAAATAACTGCTTCAGGTTTTAGAATTGTGGCGATGAAATTAACACAATTAACTACTGATGATGCAAAAGCTTTTTATGCTGTGCATAGTGAGCGTCCTTTCTACGGAGAATTAGTAGAGTATATGACAAGTGGTCCAATTGTAGCAGCAATTCTAGAGAAAGAAAATGCTGTTGAAGATTTTAGAACTTTAATCGGAGCTACAAATCCAGAAGAAGCTGCTGAAGGTACTATTCGTAAAAAATATGCAACTTCTATTAGTGAAAATGCTGTACATGGTAGTGACAGTGATGAGAATGCTGCTATCGAAGGAGCTTTCCATTTCTCAGGAAGAGAGCAGTTCTAAGAAATTTAGAATACCAGATATAAAAAGAGCCATTCTGAAGAATCAGAATGGCTCTTTTTATAAAATAATATAGTAAAACAGATAAGGAAGTACTCAAAATATTTAAATACCTGATTATAAACTTAACTATATTTCTTCTGCATTTATCATTTTATGTTGATTCATAACCGGAATTTCAATGGTAATAATGGTTCCTCTTTTTGCAAGAGAGTCTATATGTAAAGTTCCGGATAATTCTTGTATTCGACTTTCGATATTAGTTAACCCTATTCCTAATGGTATTTTTGAAGGATCAAACCCTTTGCCATTATCCTCAAATATAATACTTACCTGATCTTCAATAATATTGATTTGAATTCCGATCTTACTTGCATTTGCATGTTTAACAGTATTGGTGATAAGCTCCTGAAAAACTGAGAACAATTCGTTATGAAACCTCACATCCATTTGATTGATGTAGTCTTCTTGATAGGTAGATATATCTATAGTCAAATTACTGGATGTGCTGATCTTATCTATGTATTCGTCTAGTAGATCTGTAAAGTTACTATCTGCAATTTTTTTAGGAATAAGATCATGAGAAAGCACTCTTACTTCCTGATAGGTATCTTCAATTTGTTTATATACTTGCGCTAAATTGGAAGAACCATTTTTTGCTGAACTTATCTGAAGTTTAATAGCGGCCAAATTACCTCCGATTCTGTCATGGAGTGTCTGCGCAATTCTCTTTCTTTCTTTAAACTGGACATTGATAGAGTTTTGAATGAGTTTTAATCCATGGTTTTTTATCAAAGCTTCAATTTTCTGTTCTGCTAATTCTTTTTGGTTTTTATTCAATAAGTTTTGACTTTTCAACTTTTGATAGTATAATACAAACCATCCTATTAAGAGAATTAAGACAATAATAAATGCTATCAGTATGGTATACTTTTGCGATTGTTGTCTTTTTATTTCTAATTCCCTTAATTCCTGATCTTTTTTTAAAATAGATATTTCATTTTCTTTCTTAAGAGTTTCATATTGTACTTCTAGCTTTGAAAGTTCTTCATCCTTTTGAAGCTGATTAACAGAATCATTAAGCTTGTTTTTCTTTTCTGTATATTCTAATGCATTTTCATAATTCTTTTGTAGTATAGCTAGCTCTTTTAATTTTTGATATGCTAATATTTGTTGTTGAAAATATTCTCTTTCTTTAGCAATGACCAACACATCCTCGAAGTTTTTTGTAGCTTTTTTATATTGCTTTTTGGTCATTAAAACTTCAGCAATATTGAACTTGTTATTGAGTTTGATCAGCGGGTATTTATATTCTTCAGCTATTTTAAGGGACTTTTCAAAATACTCCAATGCTTTATTAGCTTCATCTATTTCTATGTAAATAGCTCCAATATTTAGTAATGCTATTGCTACACTTCTATTATTAGTTTCCTGGCTATATATATTCAGTGCTTTATTTTGATATTGGAGGGCTTTCTCAAAATTACCCATTTCCAAATGACAAATCGCTATCGAAACATACAAGTCCGGATTTGGATTCTCATCACCAATGATCATTGAATTATAAATCTCTAATGCCTTTTTAGGGTCGCCTTTCATTCTATAGGTGATTCCAAGATTTAGAAGAAGTTTTTTTTCAATTTCAGTATCATCAATCAACTTTACTGTTTCCAAACCTTTTAAAGCCCATTTTTTACTATCATCAAGCAATCCCTTATCTCGTGATGCATTTGACAATACAAGATAAAACCAGTTAGTCAATGATACTCCTAGAGAATCTTGTCTTTTCTCAGTTAGTGTAACTCCTTTTTTTGCATAAAATATTGCGGAGTCAGATACATATGAATAATAATGGTAATGACTTAGATTTTTATAAGCTAAAACTTTATGGTAATCATTTTGGGTTCTCTCTAAAACTTCATGACTAATCAAAAAGGCTTTTCTTTTATCTTCTCCTTCAGTATTCGAATAAATTCTAGCTTTTTCTAATAATTGATAATCATAATCTATGTCTTTAGATTTTTCTTTTGTATCGATCTGGGCATTCGTAATATGACAAATACTACATAAAAATATTATAAAACTAAACTTTGAAAATTGGAGCATTTTATAAAAATTAGTCAAAAAAATAATAGAATGTTCTTGTTGAGGGATAGATTACAATACTATAACAAAACTGTGATGCTTCTTTTCATCCCAAAACGAACTCTAAAAATAGAGTATTTATTGTTTTAATAGATGTTTCTTACTAAAAAATAGATATATAATGATTGATGTTATGACGCTCTATTAGACTTTTTATATAAATCCATAATGAGAACATTTGGCTAACAGTGCTCAAGACGTACTCATCGTTTTCTTTTTCTAAAAGTATTTCGGGTTAATTATTTTAATATATATGAAATATGATAACGATTTTTATTTTCACTGAATTCTGGGATTTTAAAACCTTATTTATTTTCTACTATTGCTGAAGAATTGTAAAACTTATTTCAATGAGTATTATTTCAAAAATCACACTGAATGTTCGTGCTAGTAATACTAGTACGGAATCATTAGAATTAGAGAAAGTAATTTCCTCCTCAGATCTACCAAGTACAAATTTATCAGAAAACCATCTGAAACAAATTTTGGATATCATTTTAGAACTGTTAGAGCAGACTAGAGCTAAAATTTTGGAAGAATATACCTATGTATATGAATTAGAATATAAGTTTTATGATAAGAATAATGGATTAATTACCTCTGAGAGTTCATACTCCTTTTTTGATGAAATTGTAACACATGCGATACCTTTTGATGGTATTCATGATACATTATGGCTATTTGTAGATCGATCGTATTATAAAGAAAACGATACTCGTTTTTGGAGAGATAGTGAAACACCAGCAGGAAGTACGATAGCTTCTTCTCTAGCTTTGATACAAAAAAAGTACGTTTATAAATATATAGATTTTCTTCGTACAAATGATATGGATCACGAAGTAGATCAGTATGGTGATATCAATAATATCATTGAAAAGTATGGAGTTTGCGAAGAAACACTTTGCCTAGCTATTGCTCGTACTTGTAGTGCTTGTGGGCAACATGGATCAGAACAATTTGAAGAGATGTTAAATGAAGGCTTTTTAGACTACATTCAGTCAAATTTTGATCTTTTCTTGGAAAAACTGGAAGATGAACACAAGTTTAAAGAGATTTGGTTTATGGATCTCGATTATGAAGAGTTTTGGAATCCTGGAAATATGGAAACCGATTGGATAGATACCATATTAGAACGGCTTGATGAAAACCAAACCGAAAAGTTAAGGTTGTTTTTTAAAGAGAGGTTGGCTTAGAGCCTAAGCGTAATTGCATGACTTTTGATTGAATTTTAGTAACTTAGACAATGAGTTATTGAATTAATTTATGAGTTTCTGGTTATTTATTATATCAATAGTCTTCTTAGCTTATGCCTGTTACCGGATAGTTCCAAAACTAAAAAGAACAGTAGCGTTTAGATATCAATTGACATTTATCCACCCATTTTGTGTTGTTATCATTTTATCTCTAATTGGATTATATCTTTTTTCAGGTTCTGGTCCATGGGATTCTTTCCTATATTTTGTTACAGCACTTTTTATTCTAACGGTATTAATCATTGATCTATTTGTTCAATATTTTATGTATCAAAAAAATAAAAAATTACCAGAAAACCCTGAAGCTTAGATTAGGAGTAATACCTAAGGATGTAATGTCGGCATTAATAAAACGATTGTCTAAAGAATTTGTAGTTCTAAATTCTCGGTTTAATAGATTTTCTCGGTCATATATGTTAAGTACGGAAAGTCCTAATCGGTAATTAATGTTAGAAGATGATTTTAGTTTAAAGTCATAAATCGCTGAAAAATCCAGTCGATGATAAATAGGTAAATTGTTTCCATTGATTTCTCCAAAATCTAATATGACTAGATCACCACTTTCATCAACTCCATCAACATTCGTAAAAGCTTTACCTGTATGCCATAGCCAACCGAGTGAAAACTGGAAATTGTGAATCTTATAAAAATGGGACCATTTTATAGTGTGTTCTATGTTCCAATTGCCAGGAAAGGATTCATTATTATTGATATCATCAAATTTATTCTTGGTATTGATATAAGAATAACTTACCCAAGTTTTATAATTCTTAAAACGCTTTTTTAAGAAAAAATCAACTCCATAAACTCTACTCTCTCCATTATGATATGTATTGTCAACAGGATTAATAAAACCTGCAGTTAAGGATGTAATATCATCAATTTGTTTGTAATATGTATCAATGTCAAAATACCATTTGTTTTTTTTGAAGCTGCTTCCAAAAGTAAATTGATAACTGGTGATAATTGGGAATTGTTCGGTATTTGCTAAAGTCCAAACTTGATTTTCCAGTGATAAATCGCTTACTACCGATTCTCGTATTTGGCTAACCGCTTGGCTTCGATATTCCGCAGTAGCATTTACTTCCCAGAATTTGGAAAGATTTTTTTGTACAAAAACTCTAGGCTCTACAAAAGACTTATTTAATTCTGAATAATTGTTAAATCGTATACCTGCGGATAGATAAAAGCTATTAGGCATCTCATATTTGTACTCACCATAGATACTGTGTGTGTTTAAAGATCTATTATCTTGATCTAAGATTAACTCATAAGTTGGTGTTGTAGTTACAAATGCATATCTAACGGTATTATTCGAATACTGATATCCTCCGAGAAGCTTGTGATAATCAGATAAAGAATAATTGATATCTAAAGCCGCTCCAAAATCTTTAACTGTATTCTTTTTACTCTCGGTTTCTGTAATAGTTCCAGTGTCTCTGGTTATAAAATCATAATCCAGTAGATAGCTTGTAAAATAACCGTTCGTTTTCATTGCTAATTTACGATTCCATTGATGTTTCCAGCTAATATTATATCCTTCATTTTCAGTGACCAAATGATCATTAAAAGACATAGTATTATCACTTCTTTTAAAATCAAGATCATTTTTACTGTAAATAGCATTGGCTTCAATTTTATCTACTTCTGAAAACTTAGCTATTAGATTAGCATTGTAATCCGCATAGAAAAAATCATTTTTTGCATCGTTTAATTCAATTGTTTCAGCAATGGTGGTATTTTGAAATACACGATCAGCAAATTGTTTGTAAGTAAATGTTTCAAAAATATCCGTATAAGATCTTCTTCCTGAAACTTGTAATGAAACTTTATCTTTTATGATAGGAGTATGAATCACTGCATCAGCATTAATCATATTGAAACCAGCACCTCCAGAAAAACGATCAGCTACTTTGTCTTCGGTTTTGATATCAATTACTCCTGAAATTCGATCACCATATTGAGCGCTTACTCCACTTTTGGAGAAATCGACTTCTTTTACTACATATGGATTAAAGGCTGATAGCATTCCAAAAAAATGTCCTTGATGATATGTTTTTATCCCATTCCAAAGTACTAAGTTTTGGTTTGGAGCACTACCTCGAACAAATAACCCAGATGCGGTTTCAAAAGGACTATTCACTCCTGGTGTTAATTGGATGCTTTGTAAAATATCAGGTTCCGTAAGACCTGGCAAAATCTCAATATCTTGTAAATCTATATGTACTACTCGTTTATCCTGTGTAATTCCTTTAGTAAGGTATTCCTGAATGATAACTTCATCTAATGTTTCTACAGAATTGATAAGATAGATGGTATTGCATTCTTTTTGAACAAATTCTGAAGAATTAAGCACTTTCTGACGAAATCCAGGAGCACTAATCAGTACTGGTGAATTAAAAGGAACTTCGGCATTTTCAAAATAACCCTTTTCATCAGTAGTAATATTAGTTCTTGATGCTTTTATGAATACCCTAATTTTTTCTAAAGGGGTATTGTTTTCATCATAGATATAACCACATATATTGATAACATCTTTTTTAGAATAGGTACGTATGGTTATAAAATTATTGCCAGTGATTTCAAATTTTAGTTGTGTCTGTTGCTCCAGCAGACGAATCACTTCTTCTATTTTCGTATTCGCTACTGTTGTAAAGGATACTTTCTTATGAATTAGGGTAGCATCTAAATAAGAGAATTTTACTTGAAATTGATCTTCTAAAGAAAGAAGTGCTTCTGAAAGAGGTTGATTATTGGCATTAATAATGTAAGAAGCTTTTTCTTGCGAAAAAGCTGAAACTCCACATAAAAGTATGTAAACGCAAAAAAGTCTAATCATGCTCTTACTTATCTAATACCACGGTTTTATCGTCTTGCAGTTGGTATTGCAAACCTAAGGTACTAAAAACTGTTTTAAGAGCAACATCGATATCATTATTAGGAAAAGTTCCGGTATAAATGATAGAGGTATCTATGCCTTTCGTATCGATGGTAATGTTGTATTGTTCTTCTAATTCTTTGAAAATGTATTTTACTGGCACACTTCTGAAAGAGCTAATATTATTGATCCAAGAGGGTTCTAATGCCTCAAAAGTCCAACTTACAGAAGAAGATTTTGCAATTTTTTGATATCCTTTTCCAGCAGTAAGAATCGTCTCTTCATTAGTATTCGAAACACTTACTTTTCCTTCGTAACAAACAGCTGCAAAATAATCAGACTGTGATTGTACATTAAATTCAGTTCCCAAAACTGTCACTTCTCCATTTTTTGTAGTTACAGTAAATCTGCTGCCTTTCTTTACTTTAAAATAGGCTTCCCCATCTAACGAAACTGTTCTATTGTTTTCCCAATTATCCTTATCAAAACTAGCTTCTGACTTTGCATTTAGAATCATTTCAGAGCCATCAGGCAAAGTAACAGCTAATTTTTCTCCATAAGAGCTGGTAAAGGAATCATTGGTATTAAAAAAGAAAAGACCAAATATTATGGCAATAGAGGCAGCTACAGCTGCATAAGGCCAAAGTTTAATGACAGGTTTTTTATGATTTTCTATAGAATTTGATTTGGCCGATTTAATATTACTTAATGCAGTATCTATGTCATAATCAGACAAGTCTAAGGCATCAGAACCCGCTTTAATTTTTGCGAAATGCTTATATTCTGGATGTGATTGAAACTCATCAAGTTCCTCTGGAGAGAGTTCTCCGTTAATCCATCTGGATAAGAATATATCGTCATTTTTATTATCTAACATAATCTGCCTTTATATATAAAAAACGTTCTACTTTCTATTTACCCTACCTCTTACTGTAATTTTTTTTATTTTTTTACAAAACCTCTTTGTTTCAGAGGCAAAAAAGCGTTGGATTTATATGTTACCTATCTTTTTGCGTAAACTTAATAATGCCTTATGCATTAATTTTTCAATAGCTTTTACGGATACATTTGATAACTCTGCAATTTCGCGGTACGTTTTTTTATCGATTCTACTTAATAGAAAAACTTCTCGTTGTCTTTCGGGTAAATCTGCTATAGCATTTTTTAGTTTCTCCATATATTCTTTTTCTAACATAACAAATTCTGGAGATTCATTTGTTACATCACTCTTTCGTTGTGTAATATAATTTTGATGCTTAAACTTTACCTGTTGATGGCGCGCAATACTAATTCCAAGATTGGTCGCTACAGTATATATATAACTCTTAGCTTTATCTAAAGGTACTTTTGCACAATTGCTCCATAATTTGATAAAGGAATCCTGTACAATATCTTCTGCCTGATCAAGATCTCCAAATTTATAATACAGATAGCTTCTCAAAAGTTTTGCGTGACTTTTGAAAAAATTATCAAATGCTTGTTCATCACAAGTAGAGTTTTTACTATCAGACATTTGGGGATCTATTTGGTGTCAAAACTAGATTTTTTTCTGGTATCAAAAAAAAGAAATTATAAAAAAAATAAAAAAAGGGGGGTGGGGTAGTTTTAGCATCTGGCGTTTTACTACTGTTATAACATACAAACATCTCAATTGAGTTTTACTTAATCTTAATTAAAAAATTAAAATGAAAAATCTTAGAATTTTTAGCTTACTTATGTTAGGGCTTATGATTGCTTTTTCTTCTTGTGAACAAGAAGATGACGATCAGAACACTGAATGTCCACAGTTATCTTTTGGACAGGATGGGAAAAAATTAGTTGCTGATTTTGAAGGAATGGAAGATCTTGATACATACGAATGGTTTGTAGATGGAGAACTGGTAGAGACCGAAAGTCAGCAAAATGAAAGAGATAATACACTAGATCTTTCTTCGTACAATCCAGGAACTTATAATGTTTGTATAAAGGCAGAAACACCTGATTGTCCTGAAGGAACAGAGTTCTGTAAGGAAATAACCATCGAAGAAGAGATGGAAGGATGTCCAGATCTAAAGTTCACCAGAGATGGAGACTATTTATATGCAGATTTTGAAGGTATCGAAACCTTAGAATTTTATGCATGGAGAGTAACAGGAGAAAATCTGGATAATGAAGAAATCATTGAAAACGAAGGAACCAATAATCAAGGAGATAATAAGTTTTCTCTAGCAAACTTAGCAGAAGGAACTTACACGGTTTGTTTAATTTCAGAAAGTCCAACTTGTACTAGTACAGAATATTGTGAAGATATTACAATTGATGGTGATGGACAAGGAGGATCATGCCCAGATCTTTCGTTGAGCTCTGAGGGAAGTATTGTAATTGCTAACATTAGTGGAACAAATGATGTTGAAGCATTTAATTGGTTTGTAAATAATCAGCCTTTAGCAGCTTCCGATCTACAAATTCAAGGAAGCACGGTAACGTTAGATCTTAGCGACTATAATCCTGGGACTTACGAAGTATGTGTGAAGTTTGAGTCCAATGATTGTGCTCAAGGAATAGAAGCTTGTGTTTCAGTTCAGGTAACAGAAGATAATAATGGAGGAGGAGATGACGGTTGTCCAGATCTTTCTTTTATCGAAGAAGGAACGATTATGTTTGCAAGTTTTTCAGGAATTAACCAGTTAGATGTGTATGAGTGGTTTGTAGATGGTGTTTTAGTAGAAACTGAAGATTTACAAAGCCAAGATAGGGATGATCAACTTGATTTATCTTCATACAACCCAGGAACGTATAGAGTTTGTATCAAAGCAGAGACTAATGAGTGTCCTAATGGTACAGAATTCTGTAGAGATGTAGTAATTCCAGAGCCTACACCTGTAGACTGTTCTGTTTTTAAATTAGAATATTTTTCAACGAATACAGCAGAATTCGTAAATGCTAATGGTGTAATTCTATTTGGTTTAGATAATGCTTCTGTAGTTTGGGAAATCGACGGGAACCAAGTTACACCTACAACAGCCACAGGACATTTCTTAATCCTACAAGATCACCTTACACAAACAGGAAGATATGAGATTTGTTATAAAGCAGAATCTTCTGAATGTGGAAGCTTACAAGACTGTATAGAAATAGATTTCCAAGGGCTTTAAGCTAAATAAAATTAAGATAGGTTTATTAAGTTCGGTCAGTTGAATTAGTAATTACTTATCTTTAAAAGAGACTGTATTTTTGCAGTCTCTTTTTTTTGTTTAAAGCCTTGTAAATTAAGGGTTAAATTTGTTTTGTTAGCATATTAAATGTCAGATTTTAAGTTTTTTTTTGTAGTAGGGGTAGGGTATCGTTTTCTTACCGCGTTTCATTATTGTAAAGCATTTAAAAAGCTTCTAAACAATTAATTATAAATAACCCCTAAAATTACAACAATGAAAAAACTTAGTATTTGGTGTGTAGTGATTTTTACATTACTCGTAGGATTTATCTCATGTGAAGAAATTGAAGAATTAGAAAATTGTCCTGACGTGACAATTAATGTAGATAATGTAGCAGGAAGTGCAGTGTATCGTTTTGCTGCTCAATTAAATGGAATAGAAGATGTGAGACTCACTTGGTCGATTGATGGGGAAGAGATTGCTACAGGTAATTTAGACGATATCGCAAGTCAGATTTTTGAATATCAATTTGAAGAAGGAACATATACGGTATGTGTTAGCGTAGCTAGTGAAACTTGCCCTATTGAAGTATGTAAGGAAATTGTAGTAGATATTGATGAAACAAATCCTTGTCCTGATTTGTTCTTTGAAACAAGACAATTGGATAGACCAAATCACTATAAGTTTATTGCTGATTTTCCTGGAATTGAAGAAACAAGATATGAGTGGTTTATCAATGGAGAAGTAGTAGAAACAGATAATCAAAATGCAGATAACTATTTGTTCTGGGAATTCTCAGAAGCTGGAACATATGAAGTATGTATCAAAACAGAAACGCCTGATTGTCCGGAAGGGACTTCTTATTGTAAAGTAATTGAAGTAGAAGAAGTGGATGGAAATTGTCCAGAGCTATTTTTCCTTGCAGAACAAGATGGAGATAATCCAGCATATTACTTTCAGGTAGAATTCCCGAATGCCGATCAAGTAGAATGGTTAGGATGGTTCATTAATGGAGAATTAGTTGAAGATTCAAATAATGGAGATAATAATAGATTTTATTATCAATTCGAACCAGGAAGATATGAAGTGTGTTTAAAAACAGAAACACCAGATTGTCCACAAGGAACTTCATATTGTAAAGTTATTGAAATAGAAGGGGCTACGGCTTGTCCAGAACTATTTTTTGAAGCAGAACAAGATGGTGATAATCCTGCTTACTATTTCTATCCTAGTGCATTTGAAGGTATCGATGATGTTACTTTAGAATGGTCTGTAAATGGAGATTTTGTAGGGACTAGTACGGGACATAATGAACCTTTCTACTATCAGTTTGCTCCAGGATCTTATGAGGTTTGTCTATCTGTAGAAACACCAGATTGCCCACAAGGAGTTACTTTTTGTAAAGTAATTGAAATAGAAGAAACAGGAACTAGTTGTCCAGAATTATACTTCAATATAGAACAAGAGGGAGACACTCCAGGATATAATTTCTGGGCAGAGTTTGAAGGAATGAATGATATTTCTTACGAATGGACAATTAATGGAGATGTTGTAGATAGTGAAATCTTGGATAGTAATGAAAGAGATGATTATTTATATTATCAGTTTGGTGCAGGAACATATGAGATATGTATTATAGCAGAAACACCAGATTGCCCTAATGGAGTTATATTTTGTAAAACATTAGTGGTAGAATAAATTAAGTTGGTTAGGTTAGATTAATTAGGTTAATTCCCTGGAAGCATTGCCATTCTTCCAGGGAATTTTGTTTATACCAGCGAGATGTATTAGATTGTGAACCTAATAGGTTTGGAAAAATTATTTTATTTTAGGGTAGGGTAGACTGATTCTCAGGCGTTTTAGTTTATATAAAAGCAATATATTTTGAAATATTTCAACACTCACTTACGAACATTTGTATTACTGCTATCTGTATTATTTAGTAGTTGTGTAAATGATGATTCATTTTTTCCTGAGGAAAATACAGACAATGTTACCTCGAGTCCTGCTCTAGTAACTGTTCTTAATAATTTTGGTTCTGACAATGCTTTTATCTCTGAAAATGAGCAGTGCTTTAGATTTGTATATCCAATAACTTTAGGATACAATACAGATTCGACTATTAGAATAGATAATTATGAAGGATTGGTTGATGTAATTTCAAGTCAAGGTCCGAATTTTAATGTTACAGGGTTACAGTTTCCTATAAATATAATTTTTAGAAATACAGATACTGAAATTACAATTAACGATGAATCTTCTTTTCTTAATATTTTAGAACAATGTGAGTTTAATTCGATTCGAGATGAGTTTGATGAATTTTTTAACGGGTGTTTTAAGTTTGAATATCCAGTAACTTTGTTGGATAATAATGGAGTCGAAACGGAGTTATCTTCAGACGAGATGTTTCAATCATTTTATCAGAGTCAAGGTACATTATACCAACCTAATTTTAAATTTCCAATAAACCTTTTGGTAGGAGCAAATCTTGAAACTACTACTATAGATACGTACTTTGGTTTTTATAGAATTATAGCTTTTTGTGAGACTCGTTGTCCGCAATTAGATTTTACTTCGGAGCTTACCGATATGTTTAATTTGGGTTATAGATTTGAAGCAGATTTTCCGGAAATAGAAACTATCGGCACATATGAATGGTTTATTGATGGGCAATTTATAGAAAGTGATGGTCCAAGTGTTCAAGGAGATAATTTATTATTACGTGATTTTGATGCACCAGGAACTTATGTAGTTTGTATCAAAGCAGAAACACCAGAATGCCCTGAAGGTATAGAGGTTTGTAAAAGTATTGTTGTCGCTGAGTCCTGTCCGAATTTAGATTTCAGTTTCGAACAGCAACAAGGTACTTTGCAATATACTTTTACAGCAAGTTTTTCTGGAATAGAAGAACTCTCATATGAATGGTTTGTTGATAATGAAATAACCGAAGAAGATGGAGGTCCTAATGGCGATAATGTTTATATAACAGAACTAACTCCTGGAGTACATCAGGTTTGTATAAAAACAACTACGCCTTCATGTCCTAATGGAACAGAAGAATGTAAAGAAATTGTAGTTGAACCTATCTGTCCAAATTTATTTTTTAGTTTCGAACAAGAAGGAAACACTAATGGTTACAATTTTATTGCAGATTTTCAGGATATTGGTACTATAAATTATCAATGGGAGATCGATGGGCAAATTCAGGAACAAGATGGAGGACAAACGGGAGATAATATGTTCTTTTTTCAGTTTGATCCAGGAAGCTATTTGGTATGTATTAGAGCAGTAACGGATACGTGCCCTGAAGGAACACAGTTTTGTGAAGAAATAGTGGTGCAGTAGCTGTTTATTATAGCTAGAAGCTATTTTAAAACCGTAAAAAAGTAATCCAAAAATTTAGAATACCATAGTATTCTTATATTCAATTTTCGAAATAGATAATTCTTTGTGTGATAGTGTCTCAGAGCCCATAAATAGGGACTATTTATCTAACTTTGTAAAAAAGTAAAGGAATGAGATATCATACAAGAAAGGTCGTCAAACCAGGCGATTTAAATCCAAATAATACCCTGTTTGGAGGAAGGCTATTGGAATGGATTGATGAAGAAGCTGCCTTATACGCAGTTATTCAATTGGAGAGTAATAGAGTGGTTACTAAATACATGTCCGAAATTAATTTTGTAAGTTCAGCAGTACAAGGAGATATTGTTGAAATTGGAATGGATGTTGTTAAATTTGGGCGTTCTTCTTTAGTGCTAAAGTGTGAAGTAAGAAACAAGTTAACTCGCAAGACCATCATACAAGTAGATAATATTACGATGGTGTATTTAGATGAAAATGGAAAACCTGCTCCACATGGAAAAACAAAAATTGAATATGTAAGAGATCGATTAGCAGTACACTAATTTCTCACTAATTTTTCAATTATCTAAGTACGAGTTTCTTAATAAGTGGGCGTCCAAGAGCTTCATTCAAATTTGAAATAATTTTTTCTTTTCCGTAGCTCAATTCTTCCCTTAGAACAGAAGAAGTCAGTTCTATATACAAAGTTTCGCGATCTAGTTTTATCTGATTGGTATATTTTGTAATAGCAGGACCCATGATTTGTTCCCAAATATCACGTACTTCAACTTTGTCTAAACCTTTTTGAAGCTTATTTTCGCTAACAAACTCTTTTAGTACATCACTAATGCTAAGATGATCATTCTGTCTTCTGGCCATTATAATTCAATCTTTGTATACGATTTATAAAAATAACGATTTCCTGATTCGTTTTGGATAATCATCTGATTTTCTTTTGCCAAAATTAGTGCTTCCTTCCAAGTCGACAAAGGCGTTTTGTAATACATCCAAATACTATCATTTTCTATGGATATAGTAAAGAATTCACTGTCTTTAGTTGAGATAAAATTACCACTTAGTTGAGGTTGTAGCTTTTTGCGGATCCCTTTTTTATCTGTTACCTCAAAAAAATCAATGGTTTGATTAAAGTTATACTGTTTTTCTATTCCTTCTACGGTAATAACCTTTTCAATTTCCCAGTATCCAGAAATAAAAGATATAGTTTCTTCAGGATCTTGTTTCGCACAAGAAACGAATACTAGGATAAATAGGTATAAACTGTTTTTGAACATTGACTTTTCTAATTTGAGATTACGCTTCTAGCTTTATAATTTTGTAGGATTGTGATATTTTTTTTACCACATTTTCTGTACGATCAGCATGAGTGTCACTAATAAATAGCTGACCAAAATTTTGATCATCAACTAATTGTATAATATGTTCTACACGTTTTTCGTCCAACTTATCAAAGATATCATCTAAGAGAAGTAGAGGATTAACTTTACTTTGCTTTTTGATAAAATCAAATTGCGCTAGCTTCAATGCAATTAAAAATGATTTTTGTTGTCCTTGACTTCCAAATTTTTTTATCGGATGTCCTTCTATTTCAAAAATCAAATCATCTTTATGAACGCCTACACTGGTATATTGCAACATTCTGTCTTTTGCTAGTTGTTGTTCTAAAAGTGTAAGTAAATCATGTTCTGCTAATTTACTTTGATATCGCAAAGAAACCGATTCTTTTCCAGAACTTATAGCTTCATATCTATTAATGAATATAGGAATAAACGTTTCTAAAAAAGTAGTTCTCTTTTGATAAATAACACTGCCTAATTCATGTAATTGTTGATTATATATCTCTAGCGTTGTGGGGTCAAACGTATTATTAGCAGCAAAATATTTCAAAAGGGAATTTCGTTGAGAAACTACTTTAGAATATTTAAGTAAAATAGATAGGTATTCTTTATCACTTTGAGATATCACCCCATCAATAAATTTCCGTCGCGTATCACTTCCTTCAGTAATTAGGTCTCGATCTGCTGGAGATATAATGACTAAAGGTAAAAAGCCTATGTGTTCACTGAAAGTATCATACGCTTTTCCGTTTCGCTTGATAACTTTCTTTTGCCCCCTTTTTGCACTAACAATTACTTTTTCTTCTCGATCTGTTTTTTCATACAAACCTTCTACAACAAAAAAATCAGTACCATGCTTTATATTTTGACTTGTTATGGGATTAAAATAACTTTTGCCAAATGACAAATGATATATTGCATCGAGGATATTCGTTTTTCCAACTCCATTATGTCCAACTAAGCAATTAATCTTAGCATCAAAATCGAAATTAATGGATTCAAAATTTTTATAATTAATTAAAGAAAGAGATTTTAGGATCATAAACTACTGATCGTCAGCAAGTAGTGACTTTTTTGAAATTCTCAAATAAGAAGTGCAAAATATTAAAAAATAACAAATATTTTCGCTTTTAATTATGAATAAAAATTTTATTTTTGCCCTTCATTAAATAATATTTATGGCAACTTATAAGAAACGAGGATACAAACCAAAAAATAAAGCAGAAGAGGTAGAGCAAATAGAAGACAATTCTACAACTGCTGAAGTATTCAATACGCTTGACGAAGGTGCTTCCCGAACTGAAGAATGGGTTGCTGCCAATCAAAAATATATATTTATCATTGTTGGGGCTATCGCTGTTGTAGTATTAGGATACTTAGGGTATCAAAAATATATACAAGAGCCAAAGGAAATAGAAGCTTCTAATGAAATGTTTAAAGCTCAGCAATATTTTGATAATGCAGTAACTGGTAATACAACAGTAAGTGACTCTTTATATACATTAGCCTTAAACGGTGGAGAAGGTAAATATGGTTTTCTAGAAATTATAGAAAACTATGGTGGTACAAAAGCTGCAAATCTTGCGAATTACTATGCTGGTTTTTCATATCTTAATATGAAAAAATATCAAGAAGCAATTGATCATCTAGATAAGTTTAAGAGTGATGATGAAATGTTAGGTCCTTTAGCATTAGGAGGAATTGGAGATGCATTTGCACAATTAGATCAAATGGGTGAAGCATTWTCTTATTATGAAAAAGCGGCGAATGCTAAGACCAATGAATTTACAACTCCTAAGTTTTTATTAAAATCTGCAATTACTGCAATCTCTTTAGGGAAGCCTGATGTTGCAATCCCTTATTTAGAAAGAATTAAAGAGGAGTTTTCTAAGAGTGTAGAAGCAAATCAAGCAGATGTACACTTGGGAAGAGCTCAAGGAATGCTAAAGTAAGTAGGTCATAGTTTTTAGTTGATAGGCTTCCTTATATTGTAAAGTATACAAGCTATTAACTAATAACAATAAACCATTAACAAAACAATGGCTACAGAAAATAAAAATTTATCACAATACGATAAAGCTACAATCCCAAACGCGAAAAACTTTCGGTTTGGGATTGTTGTTTCAGAATGGAACAATACAATTACCGAAGGCCTTTTTCAAGGAGCTTTTGATGCACTGATCGATTGTGGTGCTATCAAAGAGAATATCGTTAGATGGAATGTGCCAGGTAGTTTCGAGCTTATTTATGGATGTAAAAAAATGCAGCAGTCTTATGATATGTTGGATGCAGTGATAGCAATTGGAAGTGTTATTCAAGGAGAAACAAAACATTTTGATTTTGTTTGTGAAGGGGTGACTCAAGGGATTAAAGATCTTAATATTCAGAGTGATATTCCGGTTATATTTTGCGTTTTAACTGATAATAATATGCAACAGTCTATTGATCGATCTGGTGGTAAACATGGTAATAAAGGTACCGAAGCTGCTATAGCTGCTATCAAGATGGCTCAGCTACGTAAAGAAKCTAAATTTTAAGCTCAATACCTCATAGACGATTTTAATATTCTTTTCTAAATTTAAAAACGGCATTATACTTGCTGATAATTATTCAATGTTATTGTAATGCTAAAAGCTTTAGATTACTATGCATTTTAAGTATATTTGGATAATATAAAAAGAAAGGAGTAACACGTGAAATTAAGTATCCCTAAAAGAAAAGTAAATCGTAGATATAACTACACTCCAAGATATTATAAAGGAAAGAGTGAAGGTAATATTTATGATTTTGAAAATAGAATTACTAAATATCGCGATACCAGAAACGCTATAGACTTTGGTTCTCAATGGAGTGAAGATAGAAAAGCCAGTAGAAATCGAGGGAATAGAGAATTCAATAAAAGAGTTATTCTTATAGCTTTGGTTTTGACTTTTATCTTTTTATATATAATTGATTTTGATTTATCCATATTTACTGCAGGACAATAAATGTCAGATATTATCCAACTATTACCGGATCACGTAGCCAACCAAATAGCTGCCGGCGAAGTAGTACAACGACCAGCCTCCGTAGTCAAAGAATTATTGGAAAATGCCATTGATGCCAAGGCTACTCATATCAAACTCATCATTAAAGAAGCTGGGAAAACGCTTATTCAGGTGATTGATGATGGTATAGGAATGAGTGTTACCGATGCTAGATTAAGTTTTGAAAGACATGCTACTTCCAAAATAAAAAATGCCGAAGATCTTTTTCAGTTAAATACCAAAGGTTTTAGAGGAGAAGCATTAGCTTCTATTGCAGCAATTGCACATGTCGAACTAAAAACAAAACAAGAAAAAGACGAAGTAGGAACTGAAATAAAAATCGAAGGTAGTGATGTTATTTCTCAAGAGGTATGCGTCACACCAAAAGGTACTTCTATAAGTGTAAAGAACTTGTTTTATAATATTCCTGCACGCAGGAATTTCTTGAAATCAAATTCGGTAGAATTACGTCATATCATCGATGAATTTCATAGAGTTGCTATGGTTCATGAAGATATCAAATTCGATATGTATCATAATGGGAGCGAGATCTTTAGTTTACCTGTTGCAAATCATCGTCAACGAATAGTACATATTTTTGGAGCCAAAACAAATGAAAAATTAGTTCCGATTGATGAGGAAACAGATTTAGTGAAAATTATTGGTTTTGTTTGTAAGCCTGAATTTGCAAAACGTACCAGAGGTGAACAATTTTTCTTTGTGAACAATCGGTTTATCAAAAGTGCTTATTTGAATCATGGAGTAAATTCTGCTTTCGAAGGTTTATTGAAAGAGAAAACACATCCTAGTTATTTTATATATCTCACTGTAGATCCAAAATCTATTGATATTAATATTCATCCGACAAAGACCGAAATAAAATTTGATGATGAACATGCATTGTATGCTATGCTACGTTCTACGATTAAACATAGTTTAGGGCAGTTTAATGTTGCGCCAATATTGGATTTCAATAGAGATGCATCTATGGATACTCCTTATGAGTATAAAAGCAAAATGGTGAAAACGCCAACTATAGAGGTAGATCGAAGTTTCAATCCTTTTAAAGAAGATAAAAAGGACAATATTCCTTCCACGTCTAAGAATTATACCGATTTTAAAAAGGAATCTGCTGGAAGTTGGGAAAATCTGTATGCAGGTTTAGATACTTCAGAAATATCTTCTAAACCTATAGAAAATGACTTTTCTTCTATAGAGTTTGAAAGTTCTGAAGTTACAGGTTCTTTATTTACAGCTGATCAGGAAGCTGAACTTGAACATCACACTACATATCAACTTAGAAGGAAATATATAATTACTACTATAAAGAGTGGTATGGTCATTATACACCAAAATAGAGCACATCATAGAGTGCTTTATGAAGAAGTGTTACGAAATATAACCATGGCCAGTGCAGTAAGTCAGCAGTTATTATTTCCTTTGAAATTATCTTTTTCTAGCCAAGAGATTCGAATTTTAAAAGAAGTACAGGAACATCTAGAAAATACAGGTTTTGTATTTGGTGATATCACCGATACGGATGTATCGATCTCTGGAATACCAACAGCAACCACAGAAAGTGAAGTTTCGGTATTGTTAGAAAAGTTAATAAATGATATAGAACAAGAAGTTCCAGATAGTGGTTTTTCATTAACGGATCTTCTGGCAAGATCTATTTCGGGTAGTATTGCCGTGAAAACAGGAATTGACCTAGCAAAAGAGCAGCAGCAACATATTGTGAATAGTCTTTTTGCTTGCACAGAACCTACGATTACACCAGATAATAAGCCAACTTTCATCACGTTAACAGTAGATGATATAGATAAAAAATTTTAAGAGTATATGAGGGGAATATCACCAGCGGTAAAACATATATTGATCATTAATGTGATTTTTTGGATAGGGACACTATCAATTGCAAGAGGAACTCTTTTTGAGAATCTTTTTGCTTATCATTTTGTTACCAGTGATTTGTTTAAACCTTGGCAGATTTTTACGCATATGTTTATGCATGCGGGATATGTTGATACTCCTGGTGGAGGAGAAACAATATATTTTCAACATATTTTATTCAATATGTTTGGGTTGTGGATGTTTGGGACTCCTGTAGAACGATTTCTGGGAACAAAAAGATTTGTGTTTTTTTATATTTCTGCAGGTCTAGGAGCACTTTTTATTCATGCCGGATGGGATTACTTTCAGTTTCAAACAGAGCTGTCAAAGCTAATCAGTGTAGGGTTTGATAAGGAGTCAATTTTGCAAATTTTAAATGAAGGTCGTTTAAAACATCCTGAATATAGTAAATGGGTTGCAGTTTTGGGAGATGATGGATTTCAGACGTTAGGAAGAAATTTCTTTGGAACTTTAGTAGGGGCATCTGGTGCTTTGATGGGAGTTTTAGTAGCATTTGGTGTTTTGTTTCCTGAAACTCCTTTAATGTTATTGTTCCTGCCGATACCTATTAAAGCAAAATATTTTATTCCCGGAATTCTCTTAATAGATTTGTTTTCAATGTTATCAGGGTACTCACTGTTTAGTCCTTCAAACACAGCGTATTTGGCACATTTAGGTGGTGCTTTATTTGGGTTTTTGATGGTTTGGTATTGGAAAAAGAATTCGTTTAATCAAAATCGTTGGAATTGATGTCACAGATAGACGATTTAAAACTAAAATTTAGGACTGCTAATATTGTAGTTAAATTAATAGTAATTAATGCCATACTATTTTTGTTTGCTAGATTGGGAGCTTGGGTCATCGGTACTCAACCATCTGCACTTATGGAATGGTTTGTTTTACCTGCAAAATTAGAATCCTTAATCCTTCAAGTTTGGGGACTATTAACTTACAGTTTTTTACATTTTGATTTCATGCATATTTTTTGGAATATGTTTGTTTTGTACTTATTTGGTCAGTTTGTTCTTAACTTATTTACCGAGAAAAGATTTCTTACTATATATTTAGTAGGAGCAATATCTGGAGGTTTACTATTCGTCTTGGCTTATAATGTAATTCCTGTTTTACAAGGACAATTAGCATATCTTATTGGAGCATCTGCAGCTGTTAGAGCTATTATGATATTTATCGCTGCTTACATTCCAAATACTGAAGTTAGATTGATTTTTGTTAATGTAAAACTATGGCATATTGGAGTTTTTGTTGTTTTAATGGATTTAATACAATTGTCAGGCCAGTCTCCTGAAACGGGTAATGCAGGTGGATTGATAGCTCATTTGGGAGGTGCTTTATATGGTTATTTGTATGCAGTGCAACTTAAAAAAGGCAATGATATTGGAAGTGGTTTCGAAAAATTTATGGATGCTGTAGTGTCTATGTTTAAGCCCAAAAAGAAAAGTCCATTAAAAACTGTACATAAAGCTAAAAAGCCTAAAAACACAAAGACGAAAGGAACAAATTCATCATCAAAAGTTAAAAACCCTAATCAGGCTGAAATTGATGCTATACTTGATAAAATAAGTAAAAGCGGTTATGATAGCCTGACTAAACAAGAAAAAGATTTCTTGTTTAAAGCGGGGAAAGATTAGTTATGAGAAAGGTAGTTAATAAGATTATATTCTTTATTAATTCTTTGGTAGCGTTTGCTCTACTGATGTCTTATTTACTTCCTTACGTTTCTCCACAAACATTCCCTTTATTATCTGTGCTGAGTCTTGCAGTACCTATTTTAATAGTAGTGAATGTATTGTTCTTTTTATATTGGGCAATTTTGTTCAAACGTAAGATGCTTTTGTCATTAATAGTTTTGTTATTAGGGATTTCACATGTTACCTCTTTATATCGATTAAGAGGGAAAACTTTGGAAGAAAAAAGCGAGAACTCACTTTCATTACTAACCTATAATGTACACGTATTTAATAGGTTTAAATGGATAGATTCAGAAGAAATACCCAAAGATATTTCTGCGTTTATAAAAAAAGAGGATCCAGATATTTTTTGCGTACAAGAATTTTATAACAATCCCGATATAGATTTTAAACAATATCCCTACAAATATGATTATTTTCATCATCGTAGTCAAGAACTAGCGTTGGTCATATTTTCTAAGTATCCTTTTGTAAAAAAAGGATCTTTAAACTTCGAGAATACTGCTAATAATGTAATTTTTGCGGATGTAGTTACTCATAGTGATACTGTAAGGGTTTATAATGTTCATTTGCAGTCTCATGGTATTAGCTCCAAGACAGATGATCTTACAAAAGCAGATTCTCAGAAGTTATTAAAACGTATACAAACATCGTTTAAAAAACAACAAAGTCAAGTAGAACAGCTGGTGGACCATCTTAAATCCTCTCCATACAGAAACATAGTGATGGGGGATTTTAATAATACTGCGTATTCTTATATATACGATAAAATTAAATCAGAAGACCTGCAAGATACTTTTAAAGAGGCTGGAAGAGGATTCGGTAAAACTTTTAATTTTGAACTATTTCCAGCTAGAATTGATTTTATTTTAGTGCCTGATGATGCTGAAGTAATGGATTTTAAAAGTTACAACGTAGAACTTTCTGATCATTATCCAATTTACTCCGTAATCGAGCTTTAAACGATGTATTGTAATTTATTTTGAAGATACATGAGATTATTCTGTCTTATCAATTCTCTAAACGTACAGCCTTGTTTTCCATACTTTTTTCCCAATCATCTGCAAATACTGCATGTCCGTTTTTAGACATTGCTCTCATAGTTTCTTTTACAGCTTCTTGTATCGATTTTGGGAAAGTGTAAAACTTCTTATTAATTTTTGTGAGTCTTCCATCAGGGATTTCGCTGTTCTGATGTTTTATGGTTATTCTACTTTTATTATGATATGCAATAATTCTTATTCTACCATCAACATAATTGTTTTGAGTAGTGGTACCATAAACAATTATAGGGTCTACCGATCCATCTCCATCAAAATCAAATAATTGCGAATATTGATTCCAGAACCCAATAGAGGACTCCCAGTCACCATCGATTTCTCCTTTGATAGTAGATCGTTTTTTAAATTTGTTTTTGTCCACTCTAACGCTCATTCCGTAGACGTTATCATATAAAGTGTCTTTTTCTTCGCTTATTCCATTTCTATGGTCTGTTAACAATAGGTAGTATACTCCAGATTTGTCATTATAAGCATATACCTGATATACATCATTAGAAATACCTAATTGAATTTGTCTATTATCGTCAAATATGGTATTCATTTCCTTTTTAGAGAGTTTTCTGACTAGAAAAGTGTCTATTGGAATAGAAATGTGCTTTTGGATTGGAAGAGCGTCTGCCGCTTCTGTAGCATTAGTATTAGGGGAATCTTTATCAGCTTCTTTTTTCTTATCTCCACAAGAAAGAATAAAGAGTATTGTAACAACTAGTAAAAATTTATTCATAGGTAAAATGGGGGTTAAAAAATATTGATAACAATTATTCTGTATTAAAATTAAAAAATATTTTCTAATTAACCCATTATATCATCTGACAATCAACCCAGTCGGTAACAATGTGCCATAGCAAAGCTATCGCTATAACTCTTGTTCTTTTAGGGAAGAGTAAAATAAAATACGCTATAATTGCATAGATACTATGTAAAAAATGATATCCAACACTACATCGATTAGGATCAAAAATTGGATCTGCCGCTAAATGATCTAGGTCGATAAGCATGGCGCTTAAGAAAACAATGTAAGCTGTTTTCCATTTTTTTGGAAAAAATAAAACAGCAATACCTAGTGGTATTAAAAAATGAAATCCATAGTGTATAATAGGACGATACATCAAAAAATCATTTGATTCTCTAGGTAAGAAATAGCATTTGTTCCTTCATTGAATAGCAAATCCAAAATAGAGAGATTTGGGATAAATCCGTGTTTATCTGAAAATACTTGGATATATGAAGAAAGTGGATGCTTTTCTTCTTTTTTTGCATTTATCAAGATTCTTTTATCATTTATGTCTTGATATTCTTTATGAAAAGTTTCGGTTTTAGTATGAGGAATATCCAATTGTAAACAATCATGAATTGCCTCCATACATTCATAATTGAAATCTAGCAGATAATCTTTTCTTTTTTCAAAAAGAGGCACAAGTTCATCTTCATAATACTCAAAAAATGGAGAGGTTCGATAGGCTGATTGTATGGATTTCCAATGCAGTGATTGCCATTGAAATTCATTTTCTATTCGAACATCTCTATATAGTTGTTTCCCGTTATTTTCTTTTCCGGTATGCTTAATGGGTATGGTTAACAGTAGTTTTCCATTAGCTCCATAGATATAGGCTCTATTGCGATATGTTTGCTTTTGGTAATTATCGTGGTTTTCAAAAATAATAGTATCACTTTTTACGATGGCTACATATTGTGCAATCGATCCAAAATACATCGGATGGAGTAGGGTAGGTTTCAATGTATTAATTTCGTTTTTTTCTGATCAATTATAATATCATTAATCTGATATTACTCTGCTTTTTTTCTTTTTCTATATTGACTAAAACCAATCCAACCTACTAATGCAATTAGGAAATAATAGAAATAAGAAACGGGTTCGCCACTTCCTCCTACTGTTGTGAATAATCTTTCCCATCGTATTTTATTGAAAAAACCTTTGGCATTCGTATCATAACTCATCCATATGAATACTGGTTTTCCAACCACGTGATTAGCGGGAACATATCCCCATGTTCTACTGTCTTCACTATTGTGGCGATTATCACCCATCATCCAATAGTAGTCTTGTTTGAACGTGTAACTTTCTATAGGATTTCCATTGAGTAATACTTGGGAGTCTTTTACAGATAGCTTATTATCAATTCCCATTTCTGAACCTTCATAGACTTCAATAATTCTTCGATATAGAGAAAAGCTTTTTAAGTCCATTTTGACAGTTTTTCCTTCTTCAGGTATATAAATAGGGCCAAAATTATCATTATTCCAATTTACCTTGCCATTATTAGGAAAGATGTTAGGGTCTTTTTCTCCTTTAGGCTGTATTCTTCTTTTTAGCTCAGAAACTCCAGGTTTGTTTTTAAACTTCTCTGCATTTTCCTTAGTTAGAAATACAAAAGGTCTTTTTAGTTCTGGGTCAAAACCAATTTCTCCAGGTTTAATCCTATAACGATCATATAATACATCTTGCGTAAAATCACCGCCTTTTTTCTTGAAAGTATATGTAAACTGAATATCTGCTCTGTCTGGCAATTCTGTTTGTAGACCATTTATATGTACATAGCCATCTACTACAGATAGAGAATCACCTGGCACACCTACACATCGTTTTACGTAATTAGATTTTTTATCAATTGGTTTGTATACATGGATTCCTGATGGATCTCTAAAGAAACGAACAGTATCTACTGGCCAGCTAAAGACGACAATGTCATTACGTTTGATATTTTGGAAACCGGGCAATCTGAAATAAGGATATTGAATGTCGCTGTTATAAGATTTTGTTTTTACTAATGGTATCGTATCATGTACCATTGGAAACGAAACAGAAGTCATAGGTGTTCTAGCACCATAATGAAACTTACTAACAAATAAAAAGTCTCCTACTAATAATGTTCTTTCTAAAGAACCAGTAGGTATTGTATAAGGTTGCATAAAATAGGTGTGTACCAAAGTAGCTGCAACTACCGCAAAAAGAATAGAGCTAATCCATTCTCCTGTTCCGGTTTTAGGCTTAAGATCCCTTTCTGGAATGTGATTTACATCAAGCATATAGTTTACATAATAGATGTAAAAACCTAATGTAACGATGACAAGTATTGTATCAGATGTGCTATTTTTTCCAAAACTCCTAATGGTTTCGACCCAAATTACTGGAAGCATGATTACATTAATCACAGGAATAAATAGAAGAATCACCCACCACCAAGGACGGTTGATTATTTTCATTAATACAACGGCATTATAAACTGGTACTGCTGCTTCCCATGCTTTTCTTCCAGCTTTAACATATAATTTCCAAGTTCCAAGAAAATGTATCACCTGTATAGCAAGGAAAAAAATAAACCATTCTGATAGTGTCATTCTATATATTTTTTTAGTATAAGTATTGGTAACCTGAAAAGTGTTACACTTTTTGTCATTTTGTTATAATCCTAGAACATCTTTCATTCCGTAAATACCTGTTTTACCTACCAACCACTCTGCTGCTATAACAGCGCCAAGTGCAAATCCTTGTCTATTGTGAGCAGTATGTTTAATTTCTATATCATCCACCGGTGATGTATAGGTTACCGTATGGGTTCCAGGAACATTTTCTATTCTTTTTGCGTTAATAGGAATCGTTTGAGTATCTCCTTGATCTAATTGCCAAGCCGTTTTAGTACTATTCTCTATAATACCTTCTGCTAGTGTTATTGCTGTGCCACTAGGTGCATCAAGCTTTTGGGTATGATGAATTTCTTCCATATGAATATCATATCCTTCAATAGGATTCATCATTTGAGCAAGCTTTTTATTTAATTCGAAAAAAAGATTTACTCCAAGACTATAGTTAGAAGCATAAATAAAACCTCCTTTTTTTTCTTTGCATAGTTCGATAATCTGGTCATAATGATCTAACCAACCTGTTGTTCCAGATACAATCGGAACACCAGCATTGAAACATTTTGTAATGTTATTGACCGCTGCTGAAGGAATACTAAAATCGATAGCAATATCTGCTACCGAAACATCATATTCTTTATCATCTTTATCTACAGTAAGTACAATTTTGTGACCTCTTTCTGTTGCAATTTTTTCTATGGTTTTACCCATTTTACCGTATCCTAACAGAGCAATATTCATATTTTTTGGTGGTTGTATGCTAATAAAAATTTAAAAACTATAATTCAATGACATTCCATAATTAGGTTTGGCATCAAACTCATTAAAGTTTATTTTGGGTTTAAAAGTTAAATCTTTTGAGACGTTAAACTGTTGCAAATGGGCCGTAACATTGGCGTCGATAATATTTAAGACGTATAAACCGGCTGTAATCAATAAAGCTAATTCTTGATCTCTTCGAAATCTTCGTTGCAGATCAATTAATTGTTCATCTGTGAAATTCGGAAATTCTAATCTACTAGGATCGATACCAGCTAATCTGCCTTTATAAGCATCTCTTAAATCATTGTATGTTCTATTGTTATCCAGATAGAAGTAAATTCCTGCTCCTAATGCTCCATATACAATAGGTATCTTCCAATATTTACCAGTGTACGCTTGACCTAATCCTGGTACTATTGCAGAATAAAACGCAGCTCTTGCTGGAGCAAGAGGTTCATATGGTCTAAGTTTTTTATTTCTTTTCCTCTTTTTTTTGACAGCAACTTCTTCGGTAACAACTTTTAGTTCATTATTTTGTTTTTCCTCTTCTTCTTGGGCAAAAACGATATGAACACAAAAGCATAATAATAGAGCGATATAAATGGATTTAGCTTTCACTATCTATAAGTTTCTTTAGGCGTTTAAAATCTTCTTCAGAAGAAAATGGGATAATTAACTTCCCTCGTCCATTACTGGAAACTTTTACGTCTATTTTGGCTCCAAAATATTCAGAGAAATCTTTGATTCCTTTTAATATATATTGAGGAGCTTTAGTTTCTGTTTTCTCAGCAGTTGGTTTTTCTTCTTTATTATTTAAAGACCTAACTAATTTCTCAGTGTTACGCACTGATAAAGAATCTCCGATAATTTTCTCGTAAATATCTAACTGTTGTTGTTTGCTGTCAACATTTATTAATGCTCTTCCATGTCCCATTGAAATAAAACCATCTCTGATTCCAGTTTGTACAATAGGGTCTAGTTTTAGTAACCTCAAATAATTAGCAATGGTAGATCTCTTTTTACCTACACGATCACTTAACTGTTCTTGCGTTAATTTGATTTCATCGATTAGTCGCTGATAGGATAATGCAATTTCTATAGGATCTAAATCCTGACGCTGAATATTCTCAACCAATGCCATCGTCAAAGATTCCTGATCATCGGCAATACGGATATATGCTGGAATCGTTTTTAAACCTACTAATTTAGAAGCTCGAAAACGTCTTTCACCACTAACTAGCTGATATTTGTCAAAATCTAATTTACGAACAGTTATTGGTTGAATTACACCAATTTCTTTAATAGAAGTTGCAAGTTCTTGAAGTGTTTCGTCATTGAAGCTTGTACGTGGTTGAAATGGATTTACTTCAATACTCTCCAGATCTAGTTCAATAATATTTCCAACAACCTTATCTGCATTTTTATCTTCTGCTGATTTTATATCGTTTTCTGGGTCTTTCAGTAAAGCTGATAACCCTCTTCCTAAAGCTTGCTTTTTTGTTGCCTTCGCCATAAATCCTTAACTATTTTTCTTGATAATCTCGTGCGCCAAACTTAAATAATTACTAGCTCCTTTACTAGCGGCGTCGTAATTAATTATACTCTCTCCATAACTAGGCGCTTCACTTAAACGTATATTTCTCTGAATGATTGTTTTAAAAACCATTTCATTGAAATGCTTCTGAACTTCTTCAACTACCTGATTCGATAAACGTAATCTAGAATCATACATGGTTAACAGTAACCCTTCAATGTCTAGTTGTTGGTTATGAATTTTTTGAACACTTTTAATAGTGTTTAATAATTTACCTAATCCCTCCAGCGCAAAATACTCACATTGAATCGGAATAATTACAGAATCTGAAGCTGTTAGCGCATTCAAGGTTAAAAGCCCCAGAGAAGGTGCACAGTCAATTAAAATATAATCGTATTCAGATTTCAGATCACTAATTGCATTTTTCAACATGTATTCCCGCGAATCCTTATCCACCAACTCAATTTCTATTGCTACCAGATCTATATGAGCTGGTATAATATCTACATTAGGAGAAGAAGTTTCTAATATGGCTTCTTTCGGTTGGATAGTATGTTCTAGGATTTGATACGTTCCTTTTTCGATACTTTCTACATCCAACCCTAATCCAGAAGTAGCGTTCGCTTGTGGATCAGCGTCTATTAGTAATACTTTTTTCTCTAATACTCCTAGAGAAGCTGCTAAATTTACAGAGGTGGTTGTTTTACCAACACCACCCTTTTGATTGGCAATTGCTATTATTTTACCCATAGGGGGAGATTTGGATTTTAAGCGATAAAAATACAATTAATTATACATTATAAAAATGAAAAATGTTAACAGTCTTTAATAAAAAAAGCCCATCAGTTGTAACTTATGGGCTTTGACAATATTAATAGGTTAAATTTATTCTTTTTCTGGCATTAGGATTCCAAGAATATAGCCGCTATCGACATACTTTTTTGCGATATCCTGAATGTTTTTTACAGATAGTTTTTCAACAGCTTCTGTATAACTTTCTTTACTCTTCATAGGAATCTGATTATAATCGGCGTTTTGTAAATTACTTAACCAAAAAGAATTTTGTTTGCTTTTTTCCTTGTAGTCTAATAATCTAGATTCTTTAATTTTGTTTAAATCTTTTTCCGTTGGTCCATTTGCAATAATTGTTTTTAATTCAGCAATTGCAGCATCTGTAAGTTTTTTTACATTTTCAGGTCCGCAAGGGAAACCTATTGAGAAACGATAGCCGCTATAACCACCAGATGGTCCTATTTTGTACATACCGCCTCGAGCGCCAACACCATAAACTCCACCTTCTTCTTCTCTTAACTTTTCGATTAATTTAATGGATAAAATCTCTCCTAAAGCCTCTATTTGAAGCGCTTCATTGGTGTCATAAGTCGTTTCACCTCTCCAAATAATACTAACAGAGCTTTTAGGGTCTTTACCTTTATAAATTGTTTTTTCATGAGAACCAGACAATGGTCTGAAGTCATCTGTTTTATAGTTTTCACCTTTTCCAGTATCCGGTAAACTTGCGATATACTTTTGAGCATATGCCTTCAATTTTTCTTCGTCAATATTTCCAACAAAATAAAAATTAAAGTCTCCAGCTCCTGCAAATCGCTCCTTGAACTTTTGATGTGCAAGATCATAGTTTACGGCATCTAATTTTTCAGCCGTTGGAAATCCGGTATATCTCGGATTTTTGCCAAACTGAAACTTGTTAAACTCCTCTCTAAAATAGTTTTGAGGATTCGATAAGTAATTTGCTAAAAAACCTTTTGTTTTGGCTTGATCTGATCTAAAGGCTTTTTCATCTTTATTTACATCTGTAAAATACAGGTGTACTTGCTGGAATAAAATTTCCAAATCTTTTGGTGTAGTAAAACCATTAAACCCTTCGGACATGCTATTAATGTATGGTCTAACACTGGCAATCTTACCGGCCATTACTTTATTCATATCATTTAATGATAATCCTCCTAAACCAGTTTGTGCAATACCTCCTAATCCAAAAGAAACCTGTTTAAAATCTTCTAAAGAGAATAGTGAACTGCCTCCATAACTAAAAGCAGAAAATAATATCTCATCATTTTTAAAGTCTGTCTTTTTGTAAGTTATTTTTGCTCCATTGCTTAGTTTTAAAGTAGTAATTCCTAATTTATCATCTTTTTCTTCAGAAACTATTTTTCCTGGAGAAGGAATTTTTTCTAGTAGGTTTTCTCTAACTTTTTCATCTTTATAATCCTCTAAAGGGCTATTTTTAACCTCTTCTAGAAGGCCTAATATTTCATCTTTAGTTACCAGTTTTAACCCTTCTTTTTCAGGACCAGTCATAACGACAGCTCGATTGTCTTCATGAAGAAAATCTTTGATCAATACATTTACTTCTTCTAAGGTAATTCCTGGTAATTGCGACATGGTGAATTGGTATTCCCATTCGATTCCTGGAATTGGTTCTTGTTCTAAATAATTGTTTATATATTCTCCAAGGATTCGAGAAGATTCTCTTTTATCCTTATCCTTAAATTGTTTTTCCCAATTTGCAGTAATTTCTTTTTTAGCACGTTTTAGCTCACTTGCTTTAAAACCATATTGTTGTACTCTTTTATTTTCCTGAAGAATAACCTTTAAAGCATTTAATTGTCCAGTTTCCGAAGTTAACGCAAATGATTGATATGCATCTCGATTACGGGCAAAAGTACCACTGTGGCTACTTCCTGCAAATACAAAAGGTGGGTTTGGTTTATTTCGTAATTCGTTTAAACGATTATTCATCATTTGGGTAAATAATCTTTCTACGAGAGAATTCCTATAATCTATAGTGGTTTGCATAGGTTTAGATACCTCACGGTCTTTATAAATTAACCTAACTATAGAGTTAGAAGCTTCTTTGTCTGATGCAATAGCGATTAATGTCTCGGTATGATTGGGAGTATCAAATGCTTCTCGTTTTTTAGGATTTTCAGGCATTTTAATACGACCAAAATGTTCTTTAATCTTTTGTTCTAAAGTGGCAACGTCCAGATCTCCAACAGCAACTACTGCCATTAGATCCGGGCGATACCAATCTTTATAAAAACTTCGAATATCATCGTATTTGAAATTTTCAATGACTTCCTTTTTACCAATTGGCAAACGTTCTGAATATTTGGAATTATACGCTATAATAGGTAGGTATTTTTGTAACATACGTTCATTAGCGCCTTTCCCGATTCTATATTCTTCTAATACAACACCTCTTTCTCCATCAATTCCTTCTTCAGTAAGTTCGGCATTGTGCGCCCAGTCTTCTAGAATTTGAAAACCTTTTTCTAACTTTTCCGGATCATCACTTGGAATAGGCAAGATATATACTGTTTGATCAAAACTGGTATATGCATTGAGATCTGCACCAAATTTAACTCCAATTGTTTGTAGATAATCTACTAAATCATTTTTCTTGAAGTTTTTAGTACCATTAAAGTTCATGTGTTCCATGAAATGTGCTAATCCTAATTGTTTTTCAGTTTCTAAAATAGATCCTGCATTTACAACGAGTCGTAATTCTACTTTGTCTTCTGGTTTTCCGTTGTTTCTTATGTAATACGTTAAACCGTTTTCTAATTTACCAACCTTTATATTAGGATCAATAGGTATTTTGGTATCGCTATTAAGTTGAGTTGAAGTTTTGAGCTCTTTGTTTGCAGTGGTCTGTGCGGTTCCTAAGAGAGGTAAATACCATAAAAAAACTCCTAAGAATGCATTAAAGATTTTTTTTCTAGTCATCGATGATTTGTAAAATGTGAATTAATTTTTTTTTTGGAACTGTCTAAAAATAACAAAACTTTTATAACTCAACTATTTTTTTAGTTGAATCTTTGTTTTTAAAGCTAATCATTAAGTGTTCAAAATATTCGCTGAAGGGAGCTTTATAGTTTTAAGATTAAACCGGTTCTACAGGTAAGTGTCATTATCAATTGATTTGTTACCCTAATTTTCAAAAATAAAAACTGGATATCGTTTTGCGATACCCAGTTTATCAATAATTTCAAACATTTAGTGTTTTATTTGTTCTTTTTCGCTCTTATGGCCGCTTCTAGCATATCCCACATTTGTTCAGGAACCTGATCAAGTAAATTAAATTGTCCTGCTCCTTTTAACCATTCTCCACCATCCAAAGTTATTACTTCTCCATTTACATAAGCAGAAAAATCTGAAACCAGATACGCGGCAAGGTTTGCTAATTCTTGATGTTCTCCTAAACGTTGTAAAGGTACTTTTTTAGATAAATCAAACTTATCTTTCATATCACCTGGTAATAAGCGATCCCAAGCACCTTTTGTAGGGAATGGTCCTGGTGCAATTGCATTAAATCGCATTCCATATTTTGCCCATTCTACAGCCAGTGATCTTGTCATAGCCAATACACCAGCTTTGGCAGTTGCGCTAGGTACTACATAAGCGGATCCTGTCCAAGCATAGGTAGTCACAATATTTAATACATTAGTGTTTTGATATTTTGTATCGATCCAATGTTTACCAAATGCAAGTGTACAGTTTTTAGTTCCTTTTAATACGATATCAATGATAGTGTCAAAGGCATTTGCTGATAGACGTTCGGTAGGAGAGATGAAATTTCCTGCTGCATTATTCAACAAAATGTCAACTGTTCCAAATGCTTCCAGAACTTGATTTTTCATGTTTTCCACTTGATCATAATGTCTTACATCACATTGTAATGGTAAACAAGTCCCACCAGTTTCTGCTTCGAGCTCTTTTGCTGTACCTTGTAATTTTTCAAGATTACGTGATGTAATAGCTACTTTAGCTCCAAGTTCCATGAAGTATTTGGTCATTGATTTTCCAAGACCACTACCACCACCGGTAACAACAATATTTTTTCCTTCTAGTGCTCCATCACGAAGCATTTTATCAGTATAGCTCATATATTTTTGAATTATTGTATCATTATTTTGCTGAAAGTTACGATTTATATTTAAAATATTATGCTTGCATAGTATTTTTAGCGTTATTCAAAGGTTGAAATAAGTATATCTAGTATAGTAATTGCGGCATCACTAATTTTGGTTCCGGGTCCAAAAATAGCCACAGCACCTTCTTGAAACAGGAAGTCATAGTCGTCTGGAGGAATAACGCCTCCTACAATTACCATGATATCTTCGCGACCAAGGTTCTTCAATTCAGATATAATTTGCGGAACCAGTGTTTTATGACCACCTGCAAGAGAAGATACTCCGACGATATGAACATCATTTTCCACTGCTTGTTTAGCTGCTTCAATTGGGGTTTGAAATAAAGGACCGATATCCACATCAAAACCAACGTCTGCGTAACTCGTAGCTACAACTTTAGCTCCACGATCATGACCATCTTGTCCCATTTTGGCAATCATAATTCTTGGTCTTCGTCCTTCTAACTCAGAAAACTGATCTGCTAATTTTCTTGCTTTGTTGAAAGATTCATCATCTTTTATTTCCTTTGCATACACTCCTGTAAACGATTTTATTTCTGCTTTGTATCTTCCAAATTCTTTTTCTAAAGCGTCACTGATTTCTCCTAAGGTAGCTCTTAATCGAGCAGCATTTACGGCTAAAGCTAATAAATTTTGATTATGATCTTTAGCTGCTTCAGTCAATTTAATTAAGGCTTCCTGTACAGCTTTTTCATCTCTAACACTTTTGACTTTTTTAAGTCCTTCTATTTGCTGATTTCTCACAGCATTGTTATCCACTTTTAAAGTAGCAATATGTTCTTCTTCTTCCAGTTGATATTTATTTACTCCTACAATGACATCTTGTTGACTATCAATCTTTGCTTGTTTACGAGCTGCAGCTTCTTCAATGCGCATTTTCGGAATTCCAGCTTCAATAGCTTTAGTCATACCACCTAATTCTTCTACTTCTTCTATAAGTTTCCATGCTTTTTCAGCAATGTCATTGGTTAAAGATTCCACATAATAACTTCCTGCCCATGGATCTACAGTTCTGTTAATTTGAGTTTCTTCCTGTAGAAATATTTGGGTGTTTCTTGCAATTCTGGCAGAAAAGTCTGTTGGCAATGCGATAGCTTCGTCTAAAGCATTTGTATGTAGACTTTGTGTTCCTCCAAAGGCCGCAGCACTAGCTTCTATACAGGTTCTAGCAACATTGTTAAAAGGATCTTGAGCAGTAAGGCTCCATCCACTAGTTTGACAATGAGTACGAAGCATTAATGATTTTGGGTTTTTAGGATTGAATTGTTCGATTAGTTTGGCCCAAAGCATTCTAGCTGCTCTCATTTTGGCAATTTCCATAAAATGATTCATTCCTATTGCCCAAAAGAAAGATAGTCTAGGAGCAAAAGAATCCACATCTAATCCTGCTTCAATTCYTTTTCTAATATATTCTAATCCATCTGCTAAAGTATATGCTAATTCAATATCACAAGTAGCTCCAGCTTCTTGCATATGGTATCCTGAAATACTAATAGGATTAAATTTAGGCATGTTTTTGGAACAATACTTAAAAATATCACTGATAATTCTCATGGATGGAGTGGGAGGGTAGATATATGTGTTTCTAACCATAAACTCCTTCAGGATATCATTTTGAATAGTTCCTGATAATAATTTTTGTTCTACTCCTTGTTCCTCTGCAGCAACAATATAGAATGCCATAATAGGAAGTACAGCTCCGTTCATGGTCATAGAGACCGACATTTTATCTAACGGAATTTGATCAAAAAGAACCTTCATGTCTTCCACGGTATCGATGGCAACACCTGCCATTCCAACATCACCAAAAACTCTTTCGTGATCACTGTCGTATCCTCTATGAGTCGCCAAATCAAATGCCACGGATAATCCCTTTTGTCCAGCAGCTAAATTTCTACGATAAAATGCATTACTTTCTTCTGCAGTAGAAAATCCAGCGTATTGCCTAATCGTCCAAGGTCTTCTTACATACATAGTAGAATAAGGACCTCGTAGATATGGAGGAATACCTGCTACAAAATTAAGATGTTCAAGATTTTCAATGTCATCTTTAGCATATATTGGCTTTATCTCAACTCCTTCAGCAGTTGTGAATCTAACGTCATCAGTTGTTGAATTAGTAATAGTATTTTTTTTATCTATAGTAATATGTTGAATATTCTTTCTTTCCATATTAAAATTTCATTTTTTCAATATATTCATCAAAATTTACTTCAAACGGAGTAGTAAGATCGATAATAAGTGTCTGCTTATTGGCTATTGTTGTATAAAAAGTACTAAAAATTTGAAAGTTTTCTTTACAATTATCAATTTGATAAATTGATCGAAACATTCTAGCGGTTTGATTTTCAATAGGTATTGCTGTTTGTTTTTTTAAGCTTTCGAGATGAAATACTTTTATAAGTCTTTTTTTTACTGAGTAATAAATTCCTTTAAAACCTTTTAATTTATTAGGATTCGAATTTTCTATCCAATTTCGTACTGCTTGTATTATTGTATTACAAGAAGCAAAAATTAACAATATATGTATTAGAAAATACCGCCTTGATTTCATTAAAGGGAGCCATTAATAAAAATGTAAAATTACGGTTTTATTAACGATCTTTTTTGAAAAAAGTGAAATTTATTATAGGATTACAAACGAATCTGTCAAAGAAAATTAACCAAATGCTTTTTCGATTACCATTAGTATAGAGTAATAGATATCAAAGGCAATGAACTTCTTTATTTCGTCCGCATTGAACTTATCATCTGGAATATAATAGATCCTTTGTGCAATTAATGAAGTACTTACGTTAGCATCTTCTTCTAAAGTTCTGATGATATTTTGAAAGTCATCACTATCACTACTGTTTTTGAGACATTGAATTAAACCACCTCTATAATTAAATATGAGAATTTCTTCTTCTCCTTTTTTAGAAGGGTGGGTATAAGGAGATGCCTTTTTGGTTGCTTCATGATTTTCGTATTCACTTAACTTTACCCAAATAGAATTTGGATCACTCGATTTTTTCTTAAAAACTCGGGCTAATTGAATAGAATTATTAGAAGGTAATTTTCTTAAGTCTAGTGATAAACTCGCTACTTCTGCAAGAAACGTCCTATATGTTTTGATAGAATCATTTCCAAATTGATAATGTTGGAATAAATCTTTTTCAAAAGAATTAAAGGCTTTGGAGTAGAGACCACTGGCATCCACACTTAAACAATTGATATTGCTTTGCGAACGACCGACTATAGCGAATAATAAAAATGCTATTATAGCGATTCTAGATCTAATCATTTGGGGCATCGATTAAGATTTAGTTTTGTTAATTGTTTGTCAGTTTAGTGTTAAAATTAACGTAAGTTAACAATAAATTATTAATTATTAGCGTTATATCATGTTTTTCTCAATTTTTTCACACAATCTTCTGCTTATAACTGGGTTTATTAAAGTTTTTCTTATGTTTTTTTCTGGGAACACTTCTTTTTGAAATGTAGGTAATATTTCTTCTGGGTTTTTATACATGTTCGCACCCGTTAGTGTTATTTCCTCTTTGTCAAAAAGTTCCTGTTCCTTATCTGCACTTTCTTTTATTTTCTTCTGAATTGTTCCATTTTTTAACTGTTGCAAATAACCACCACCAGTTTCAATATTCTTGAACAAATTCAGAGCTTTTTCAGCTAGTTGATTTGTTAAACTTTCGATATAATAAGAACCGGAAGCCGGATTACTAACAATATCAAAATAACTTTCATTCTTCAAAATCAACAACTGATTTATCGCAATTCTCGTTCCAAAATCATTTTCTAGGTTATAAATGTCATCATACCGTAAATTAGAAACCGTATCAGCTCCTCCTAAGATAGCACTCATGCACTCAGTAGTAGTGCGAAGCATATTGACATTATAATCTAAAATTGTTTTATTTCTGTGTGAAGGATGCGCGAATATATAACATTTTTTTAACATATTATATTCACCCGATAAAGAATCCCATAAAATCCTTAAAGCCTTTAATTTGGCTATTTCAAAAAAGTAATTTCCTCCTACGGAAACCTTAAAGAGAATAGGGGTATTTATAAATGGATTATCATTTTTGTCTTTAAAATAATTTAAATACTCATTCGCATGTGCTAAACCGTATGCTAATTGTTGAATCATAGAAGCGCCAGCATTTTGAAGTATACTGAGATCAACGCTAATCACACTTTTTAGTGAGGAGCTTTTCGAAATTGATTTTTCTAAGGAAAGAAAGTCTTCATTTAGATTGTTGTACCAATTTCCAGTTTTTGCTAAATTCCCTATAATGTCTGTAAGTATATAAGCTGAAAGTTTTAAGCTAGTTGCAATTGTATTTAGCTCTTCAATATAGGAAACAGATAAAAAAGTCGTTTCTATATACAAGAATGTTTCTGAGGGAATATCCGTGAGTAGCTCACGTAAATTAACATTTTCAGATTGAATAGCGAAATGAATACTCTCTGCTCCTTTTTGTATAGCCTTTAATGCATTTTGGTTTCCGGAGATGGCATTATTGACATCGATTTTTTGAGAGTTTTTCCAAGAGGAAGGGTGTAGATTATTAATTTCTATTGAATCAATATCCTCTTCATTATAAAAAGGTTTGATATCAATACCTTCATATGATTTATAGATCAAAGCCTCGTTATAATCAGCTCCTTTTAAGTCAAATTGGATTTTTTGTTTCCATTCTTTTGCGGAAACTTCATCAAACTTTTCGAATAAAGTTTTAGTCATCTTTCTTTTTTTTAGGGATACTATCTTCGTATTCAATGATATAGATTTCTTCGTTATCTTTTTTCATAAAATACTCTTCTCTTGCAAATTTTTCAAGCTCCGTACTGTCTTTAAGAATTTTAATATCCTTTTGATCTTTAATGATTTCCTTTTTATAATACTTCTTATTTCCTTTTAATTCTTTAATTTCTTGGTCCAATTCTCGATGTGTTAACCAAGAATTTGCGTCTAAAAACAATATCCAGATTACAAATACCAGAATAATTAGCACATATTTATTGAAAAATATGGCAAATACCGGTATCAAGGCAGGTGTATTCCTAAGCTTTTCGAAATATTGCTTTAGCTTCAATTTAGATTAAATAATTTATTAGTTATAAAGGTACAAAAGTTAATTCAAGCGTTCTTTTACAATTGTGCGTACAATATCTATGGCAACATTATTATAATTATTATTTGGAATGATAAGATCCGCAAATTCTTTGGTAGGATCGATAAACTGCTGATGCATTGGTTTTAGTGTGTTTTGATATCTATCTAAAACTTCATTCATATCACGACCTCTTTCTGCGATATCTCTTTTCAAACGTCTTATCAAACGCTCATCACTATCTGTCTGAACATATATTTTAATATCAAACATCTCGCGGATTTTAGGGTTGGTAAGAATCAAGATACCTTCAACAATAATTACTTTACTAGGTTTTGTAAGAACAGTGTCTTTAGTTCTATTATGTTCTACAAAAGAATAGACAGGTTGTTCAATAGTTTCTCCTTTTCTTAAAGCTGTAAGGTGTTCTCCTAATAATTCAAAGTCAATAGATTGAGGGTGATCAAAGTTGATTTTAGTACGTTCTTCATATCTAAGGTGACTAGTGTCCTTATAATAGGAATCCTGAGAAATCACACAAACTTCGTTTTCAGGGAGTTCATTTACTATTTGTTTTACAACGGTTGTTTTTCCGCAGCCAGTTCCTCCTGCAATACCAATAATTAACATTCCCAATATTTTTTTGACAAATTTAGAAATAGTTATTGAGTTATTATAAGTTTAACCTACAGAGTTTTTTTGAATTAATTCAGACTTGATTTTAAGAGGGATTGTATATCACGCCAGAAGAAGAATCCTTGGTGGCTCCGGTAACAGACTTCAAGCAATTCATCTCATTTCGTTCTCGTAGCACACCCATAAAAGCAAATATTAGTGCTTCTTTATAGTCTATAATGTCTTTAGAAGGAATGATTACTTTGCAAAATGTACCAATTTTATTCTCTAGAATTTCTAATAAGAAATTGTTTTTGGCACCACCACCAGTAACAAGAAGTGAAGTTTTTTGTTTGCGAGTTTGTTCTATAGAATTGGAAATTTGCTCTGCGATATGATGTGTAGCAGTATGCAATAGATTTTCAACACTATCTTCGGTATTTTTTAATATGGGAAGAATTTTTTCCTGAAACCATTCAAATCCAAGTGACTTCGGGTATGCAGATTTATAATAATCTAATTGATTAAGCGTGTTTAATAATTCATGATTTAAAGATCCACTTTTTGCTAACCTACCTCCATCATCATATTCAAGTTGTATAGATGCACAGATATGATTTAATAACATGTTTGCAGGAGCAATATCATAAGCAATTCTTTCTTGATTGATATCATAAGATATATTGGCAATGCCTCCTAAATTAAGACAGAAATCATACTGTTTAAATAATAATCTATCTCCAACGGGCACTAAAGGCGCACCTTGACCACCAAGTGCTACATCATTAGTTCTAAAATCACAGATTACCCTTTTCTTACACTGATTCGCAATATGTTGCCCTGACCCTATTTGATATGTTAATCCCATTTCTGGTTGATGAAAGACAGTATGTCCATGACTGGAAATAAAATCTACCTTGATGGGGTAGTCGTTCATAAATGTTTTAATCTGTTTCSCTAACCAAGTACCATATTCATTATGAAAAGCTAAAAGTTCTACGGGATTTAAATTTATTGAGTTTTTAAGTTTTTGTTTTAGTTCTTTAGTATAAGAGATATCCAAAGTTTTTTCAATAGAAAAAGTCCATCCATTTTTATCTAGTTTGAAATGGCAATATGCTATATCAAGACCATCTAATGAGGTTCCAGACATTAACCCAATTACTTTATATTTTTTAGGAATCGAAGACATTTAAGAATGCAAAATAGAATATTTATGGTAATATTTTATTTTACTTAGTTGTATTTATTTACATATTGAAGATTTAATTCTTCTGTGTTGATTTCTAAAATAGCCTTTTGATAATAGAAATCAATTATTTCACTTTCTAAATATCTTTTGATTTCATCTACACTTTTTTTTCTAAAAATAGAAAATATATATCCAGCTTCTGTTTTCTTAAATTCTGTGATGAGATCATCGGGATTCTCTACCACATTAATTCCTTTATAAGCATCAAATTTTTCTTTCATCCATCTGTGGCAGGCTAATCTGATGAGACTTTTTTGACGTTCACCACTTAGATATTCTATTTCTTCCGTATTATCAGCGTCTGCTTTTTTGACTTTATCTACTGAGGTTTTAGCTTTGATGAATTGCCTTTCTAGTTTAAAGTCAATTCGTTTCATATCTCTTTTAAGTTTTTCGGCTACATCATACAGAGCTCCGTTATACATGATAACGAACTCTTCATAGTCATATAAGGCATCAAGAAATATGATAGCCTTTTTTTTATACACTCTTGGAAATGCTTGACTTTTAGCTTCTTTAAAAAGTTCGTTAAGCCCTGTTTGTATTTCTTCAGGTATTCCTGAGAATTTGGGGCCATTTTTAATAGTTCGAAGTTGTTCTGTGATTTGTAAACGAGTTCCTTTAAATACTTGTGATTTGTATTTAAACCGATATCGATTTGGAGAAAGATCTTCTAAATCCTGATTATAAGCGGTCATGCTTATAAAAAGTATTATAAAAAATAAAGAAGGTCTCATCTAATCTTTTTTAATCATTTTCTTTCAGAGATGAATATCTAAAGTAATATTTGTTATCAATCTTATTTAGTGATTCATCATTTCAATGTATAAAAGCTTAATTTAATGCTTTTATATATTACAAAGATAGTAACGTTAACTTAATTAAGTTTGTTATCTTTTTATATTGAAATAGAAGAAAAGGATCCGAATAAATAATTTCGGATTATTTTTTGATAGCTGCAACTTCCTGTACGGTAACCATTTTATTCTGTTTGTTTCCCCAGCTATTCATGATATAGTTCATTACATCAGCAATTTCTTCATCTTCTAATCCTAAGGATGTCATGGCACTATTATAGGACTCACCATTTACTTTAATAGGTCCATTTAAACCATATTTTATAGAATGGATGCTCTCTGTCCTTTTGTTTATTAACCAATCAGATCCCGCAAGAGGTGGAAATACTTTTGGAGTACCTTTTCCATCAGGAAGATGGCATTGCATGCAGAAGTCGGTATAAATTTCTTCACCTCTAGTAATACTCTTTGAAAGATCTGTTTCTTGATCAGCTATAATTAAATCATAGTTTCCAGTATTTCTATGTTGTTTTGCAAAAATTGAGATGCAACATACCAATGCGATTATTTCTAGAATTATGATTTGTTTGATTCGTTTTTTCATTTTACTAATATATATCTTATAAAATTAGATTAATTAGGTATAATTTTTATGATTCCTTTGTTTTCTACAGCCACATATATATAACCATCAGGACCTTGGCGTACATTTCGAACACGGCCGATACCATCTACTATTTTTTTTCTTCCGATTACTTTATTATTATCTAATTCAACAAGTTCTAAGTACTGAAATTTAAGGGATCCAACTAATAGATCATTTTTCCAATCTGGATATTTATCACTTGTTACAAAATCCATACCGCTTGGTGCAATGGATGGAACCCAATAATATATGGGTTGTTCCATACCTTCTTTATGTGTCATATCTGTAATAGAAGAACCACTATAGTTAATCCCGTAGGTAATGACTGGCCATCCGTAATTAATACCTTTTTTAATGATATTGATTTCATCACCTCCGCGAGGTCCATGTTCGTGTACCCATATTTTTCCTGTAGAAGGATGAATTGCCATTCCCTGAGGATTTCTATGTCCATAAGAAAATATTGCTTTTTTTGATGAAGTGTCATTTATAAAAGGATTGTCTTTCGGAATACTTCCGTCATCTTGTAGTCTGTAGATTTTTCCACCATCTTTAGTGATATCCTGAGGATTCCCATCTCGATTTCCTCTATCTCCAATACTAAAGTAAACATAACCATCATTATCGAACTCTATTCTGGAACCAAAATGATGTCCTCGTGTGGTATTGGGAGATCCTTTATATAAAGGTTCTATAGAGGTCAATTGGTTATTTTTCAGTTGAGCCCTAATTAGTGCTGTATGACCACCTTTTTCCGATCCTTCTTTTGAGGAATATGTGATGTACAACCATCCGTTTTCACTGTATTTAGGATGTAATTCTATATCCAATAATCCTCCTTGGTTTCGATTATATACTGCGGGTACATTTTCAACATTTGTTTTTACCCCATCTTTATAATGAATTAGCTCACCTTTTTTTTCTGTAATTAGCATGCTACCATCTGGTAACCAAACCATACCCCAAGGAATTTGTAAGTCAGGAACCACAACTTCGGTAGTATAATTTTTAGGATCAGAATCAATTGGAATATCGTTTTTCTTTTCCTGAGCGCAGGAGAGAAGAGCCGATAATATTACTGTTTTAAATAAAAGAAAATGTTTCATTAGAATGAGTTGCGTTTACATTAGAAAAGTACAAATAATTTTTTGCTATAATCTATATTTTATGTTAATGCCACCATACATATTAAATGGTAATCCTGGATAAAAATATCTCGGAGCAGTACCTCCAAATCCACGGGCATTGATTTGTAATTGAGCAATGTAATTAGTATCAAATATATTATTAGCTCCTAAAAAGATATCGTAAACTATATGAGCACCAATCTCATTTCTATATCCAATTTTGCCATGAAGTAATTCGTAGCTATCGCTATAGACGGTATTATCATCATTTGCTGGCATGGTGCCTACTTGTTGGAAATTAAGGTTTCCGTACAGTCCTTTTTGAGTTACGTAATCTAGCCCTACATTAATTATATGTGATGGTACTCCGGTTAGATCATTTCCTGAAAAATCATTATCGAGATCTACAAAATCATCGAATTTGTAGTCATTTAGTGTTCCATTTAGTATTAGAAGCAGCTGTTTGTTTTCTGATGTAAGTAATTGATAATTCAGTATTCCTTCTATTCCGTTATGTTCTGTTCTACCAGCATTAATAGCAAAGAAATTATCTTCTTCTGTTCTTCTGGAAACTAATAAGTCTTTAACACGCAACGAATAGATTGAAAATGATCCATATAATTTGTTATTTAGCAATTGGTAACGAGTTCCTATTTCATAATTCCAACCTACTTCTGGTTTTATATCGGGATTAAAGTCACCATCTGGTAATAGGGTTTCAGCACTTGTAGGTGTAGAAAATCCATGAGCAATATTTCCAAAAAGAATGAAGCTATTATTTAAAGTATAGTTGGCTCCCAATTTTGGTGATATAATGGGATCGAAATCAAATTTTCCCGAACTATCTCCATTTTGTAAAAAATTGTCATCTATATCGAAAAAGGTTTGATTTAAATGAACACCAAGATTGATTTTTAGTCGATTCGTTAGTTGAAGATTAGATTCTATAAATAGATTGTAATAATTTCTTCTTTCATCTAGGTCTGAAAGTTGCTCTCCGAATACACTACCTGTACCAACTGGAAAGTCTTCGTATAGGTTATCAAATGTTTTACTATTGTAATAATCCAAAAATAACTCACCACCAATGTTCCAGTTCCATTGTTTGTTAGCAATGTCAGAATTACCTATAATTCGTGTTCGAAGCCCAAATGTATTTGATCTTTCCTTTAATATATTAAAAGGTCTTGGTTCAAAATTGTTCCTAAACGAAGTGAAAATACTCGTGTGATGAGAAATAGAGTTATTGTAATCATGTGTCCATGTTGCTCCAAAAATTCCATAAGCAACATCTTCAAAAGCTTCTGATCTTCCCCATGTAAAGGCTGCTTGTCTTGGGGTATTGTTAAAATCTTCTTGATTCAATGAGCTTGGGATACCTGCTTTTAAATCAATATAACTTGCAATTAGAGAAAAGCTATTATTTTTTCCTGCTTGTAATGTTGATGTAACTGTTAGCGTATTCCGGTTATAAGTATTGTTATCACGATATCCATCGGAATTATTGTTACTATATATAATATTAGTATTAGTAGTTTTTCCGCCAAATTTAACTTTGGCCACATTCCTTATTAATCCATAACTTCCTACTGAAGAAGAAATAGAGGATTCTAAAGGAGAATTTAAAGAAAAATCGGGACGCAATAAAATGGTACCTCCCAATCCCACTCCATAACTACTGGATGACGGACCTTTATGAATATCGATTCTAGAAATAGCTCCTAACTCTAAATCTTCGATAGATGATTCTCCATTACCGTCAGTTAATGGAATATCACCAAAATAGGTTCTAATATTAGCAGTACCAAATAGATTTCTGGCACCAATTCCTCTAATTGTAATTCTATTTGTATTTAAGGTTGCATGTTGCATGAATACTCCAGGCACTTTGTTAAGTACAGGATGTAGTTCAATTGTATTAGCTCGATTAATGTTTTGTTTAGTTATAATAGCTACAGCATCTGTTGCAGCTCTTTGCTCTGTAGGGATGGAGAGACTATTAATAAGTACCTCTTGTAATTGATTGATTTCAGAAGAAAGCAGTACTGTAATTATTTCATTTTTGGTAATTGTAATTTGTTTATTCTTATAACCAGCATGTGAGAATTCGATAATTCTATGACAAGTTATATCGAATTTACCTTGGTCATCAGATCTAAAAGTTTCTCCTGTTTTTAGATCCAAAATTGTAGTATTACTAATTGGAGTTAGTGATGTTTCATCTCTAATTATACCTGAAATGTTAAATTGAGCTTGAAGGAAACCAGTAAATAGAATAAGAAGCGGTACAAGTATGTTTTTCAAAAGACAAAGTTTTGATCAAATATCGGAAACAAATTATGTAGGGGTTCTTAAAAATAACTTATAATTGCACGAGAATCAAAAAACGTAAATCAAAAAACAGATTATTAAATGCACAGAAAAGTATTATTCCTATTACTAATAGTAATATCAACAACAACTTCATTTGGACAGCGAATTAAAATAGATAAAAAGAAACTTGCTTTTTTAAAAGAAGAAACTAAGGTGGCCGTAAAACTTACATTTCCTGAAGACCTTATTATATATAGTTTACATCCTGAAAAAGAGTTTATAGAGAATATGAAAAAGAAATATGATCGAAAAGATAATGGTAATGGCGATAAGTGGTACCAAACATATCAAATAGCCAAAAAAGAAACTTGGAGAGATGCCTTTCTTACAGGATTAAATGAAAGAGTTGAAAAATATAGTGATTTGAAGTTTGTAGCCACTGAGGAAGAAACAGACTATACATTAATTGTTGAAGCCGATTGGATATATACAGGATATGGAGGGTCTGCGAGTGTAGGACGAGAAGAAGGGAAACTCGAAACGACATTGCGATTTGTAAAAACGTCAGATCAGAACACTGAAATATACGCGACTCAAGCTCCAAAGGTTATAGGGAATTATGCTTATGGAGAATTTGGAGATATCGAACGAATAAGAGAATGCTATAATAAGCTTGGGTATCTACTATCACTACAGTTAAAGCGATTATTGAAATAAAACTAAAAAAATAGTAGGTTTTAATAAAAGAGTTTATTTATATTTGCACCCGCAAAAGGGTAACCTTATCGGGGTGTAGCGTAGCCCGGTTATCGCGCCGCGTTTGGGACGCGGAGGTCGCAGGTTCGAATCCTGCCACCCCGACAAAATCCAACTACAGCATGTAGTTGGATTTTTTTATGCTACGATATAAGTAAATGTATTTGGTAATCTATCTTTAAAAAGATATCATCTTCAATAAATAAATACTGTATAGTCATTTTTTTATATTCCTTTTTTCGTATCTGAAGCTTTAATGTTCTGGTATAAAAACCCTTAATGTGTTATGCAGGTTTTTATTTATTCAAAAACGTATGAATTAGAAGGTCATTATTAGGTAATAATTTTCAGAAATAGTATGATTTTTTCCTTTTGTGAGTAGAAAAAAGTAAAAAAGTGGATTTTTCCCTCAATTAAATTGTGTTTTAATGGGGCTTTTTCCCCTTAATTTTTAAAAATTATAAATTTTATTACTAGTATATTTCAATATCGTTGTGATGTGAAAACTTTTTTTTCGTGTTAAAGCGTGTTAAAAAAACCGTTAAATGCATAAAAATCCGATGAAATGCACATTTTTTTAACATAGCGTAAAACAATTGCGGTTTTACCGTATTCTACTAACTTAAGTTTGAAGTACTTTTACAATGTGCTGGTAATCAGAGCTCAATACTAGCAAAAAAGTGATTTAATCTTCAGGAAAGCCCCAGAAGAAATTATGAACCACAGAGAACTTTATATCAATATAAACAACAACTGTTCTCTTAGCTTTATGAATCTTATTTAAACAAAGATTTATAGAGTATATCAAAACTAAAATACGATGATTAAAAGAACTGGAATTATTATCCCAGCTTACAATGAGTACAACAGGCTGGAAACAGAAAAATTTAGCAACTTTTTAAACAAAAACAACAACTATTATTTATGCTTTGTGAACGATGGTAGCACAGACAAGACTTCAGAGATGCTACATCAACTTAAAGAAACAAACGAAGAGAAAATTTACGTAATTGATTTAGAAGAAAATCAGGGAAAAGCTACGGCAGTTCAAACAGGAGCGAACTTTTTAAATTCTTTATCATTTATCGATAATGTAGCATTTTTAGATGCAGATTTATCTACTTCATTAGAAGAATTAGACAATTTAACCCAAAAATTGAATAAACATAATAATTTAACAATGGTTTTCGGCTCTAGAAAGGCCGAAAAATCAGACGGAATTGAAAGAAGTTTTGTTAGAAATTTATTATCTAATTTTGTGGGTTTTTTCATACAGTTTATTCTACAATTACCTATTAAAGATACCCAATGTGGTGCTAAAGTTTTTAAGAAGGAAATCATTGGGAATATCTACAACAAAAAATTTATTAGCAGATGGTTATTTGATATCGAGATCTTTCTAAGGTTAAAAAAACAAGTCGGTGTTAAAAACCTTTTAAATTCGATTAGTGAAGAACCTCTTGATAATTGGGTAGAAGTTGAAGGATCTAAGATAACCTTAAAAGATTCTATTTTAATCCCAATGAACTTAATGTTGATATGGATGAATTACTTCAGCCTTAAGACAACCAAAAAGCCAATGGAGGCTGTTACAGAACCAACATTTATCCCTCAACCTCAAATGTCTATGGCTAAATAACTACTTTATTTCCAAAAATTACTGATGGGTTTGGAATAAACCTTTAGTAAACCAATAACAATATATTCTTATAAACTAATAAATATTTTATCCATCGATGAAGTTGGTACATAGTATGTACGATATACTAAGAAATCGATGATATAATCCCCTATTTTCCATGAAAAAAATATTACTATTTATATTATCATTTGTTGCGATGAACTTCGCTTATGGTCAGCAACCTTTTGACTGTAATGAAGCAAAATTTTACCAAGTAATCTCAGGATCTCTGAGATCATATGATCCTGTTACAGGAACCTATTCGGATCCTTTACATACTACTCCAAGCTATAACGCTGGAGGATATAATACTGTAGATGATTTCTTATATGCTATACGAAGTAGCGATAGGCATCTATTAAGAATTGGAACAGATCAAGTTGTTGATCTTGGAGCAGTAGCACCTAATGGAGGAGTTGATTTTGGAGGTGGTTATGCAGCAGATGTCGATGACCAAGGTAATTTGTGGGTTTTTCAGAATAATCAAGGAAGACAATCTTTCCATAAAATCGTAAATCTTCAAAGTTATGATGGATCTTCTGCACCAACTTTCGAGATTGTAGTAGCAAATCAGGCATCACCTAATACATGTGCAGATATCGTTTTTATCAATGGAAACCTATATGGAGGTAGTAGAGGTGATGTATATAAATGGGACTTATCTACTTCAACACCTGTTTTTAGTTCTAAAGATGTAACTGATTTACCTAATGATACATTTGGAGCTTGTTATACAGATACAAGCAATAGATTATACGTGTCTAGTAATAAAGGAGGTTTACATTTGGTGAATGACTATGAAGGAGCAGCACCATATGCAACTTTACTTAATAATACAGATGTAACCAATCAAAATGATGGATTTAAATGTGCTGCTGGAGTTTCTCCAATTGATGCGGATGGTGACGAAGTACTAGATCCATTTGATAAGGATACTGATGGTGATGGTATCCCTGATTTAGTAGAAGGTGGAGGAATTGATCCTTATGGAGATGATGACGGAGATGGTATTTTTAATTACTTAGATGAAGATTTTGGTAGTACTTGTAACGGTGGTGTTTCGGTAGCATTTGATATAGACAGAGATGGTATTCCAAATGTATTGGATTTGGATAGTGACAATGACGGGATCTATGATATTGTTGAAGCAGGTTTAGGAAGTTATGATACAAATGGTGATGGATTATTTAATAATGAAGATACAGGTTTTCAAGATTCTGATTTAGATGGAATTGCAGATATCGTAGATGTAGATCAAACTGGCGTTATTTTTTATCCAGATGATGCAGATGGAGACTTAATTTATGATCCATTTGATATAGACTCTGATCAAGATGGGATTATTGATCTTATAGAAGGTCAGGATAGTCAAAACTTTATAAGTTTATCAGGTTTGGATCAGGATAGAGACGGTATTGATGATGCGTTTGATCCTGATCAGGGAGGAACTCCTCAAGGATACCAGAATACAGATAATACGGATACTCCTGATTTCCTAGATACAGATTCTAACAATGATGGAATATTAGATACGGTTGACGCTTATGATACAAACAATGATGGAATAGCTAATACACTACCTGCGAATAGTGATACGGATCAGGATGGATTAGATGATAATTTCGATATTACAGATACAGTTTTTGATTCTTCAAACGGAGGCCAAAATTCTAGTAGTTTCCCAATCGCTAGTATCGTAGAAAGATATCAATACCAAGGTACTTACGATGTGTTTGGAGTTCCAGACTATTTAGTAGCAGATATTAATGTAGATGCTGATATTTTAACCAAAATAGATAATGCCTTACCAGAGGGGAATTCAGTAGCTGAGAGAAATCCAAATTATATTTATGGAGGGTATGACACTGATATCATTGTAGAGCAATCAACCAATGTAGCTATAACTTTCATAAGCGAAAATACAGGCTATAATAACGTTTTAGGATATTATACGTATGATATTAATAGCCCTTTAACAGAAGCGCCTGATCCAGAAGATATTACGGTGATCGTACCTAATACTTCTGCAACCGGAAGTGGTGGTGGATTAGCTAGTGGAAATACTGTGGATTTAGGAACTTTTTCAGCCAATACAGGTATTGGATGGGTGATATTAGCAGATGCTTGGAATACAGATGTAGTAAATGAAGGATTATGGCAATTGTATTCTCAATCAGAGTTTAATCCTTCATGTGACGAGTCATTAAGACCACAAAATGTACTATTAAAAGATGACGAAAAAGAGGTTGTAATCCTAGGCTTTGAAGACGTAAGAAGAGACTATCCAGCATCAGATAATGACTTTAATGATTTGTTATTCTGTATTACAGTAGGTCAATATTCATCAATCAGAACAAATAATATTCCTGACTTAGAAGAAGAAGGAGAAGTTTCTTCAGGGAATGATGGAGGTCTTGAAAGTAATGGAGATCTAGCCAGTTTAATAGCCAAAAGAAATTTTACAAGATCAAAAACGAACAGAGTTTACAATAAAAAGGAATTACAGAAAAAGTTTAAGAAAGGACGTTCTTATAAGATAGCTAAAAGTGATGTAGACTTAAGTGTTTATTTTCCTGAAACAGGAGCAACAGGTGTTGAAAGTTCTTATGTGTCTACTCCAGATGATTTAATTGGGATTACAAATGCATCTTCAGTATTTTCTATTGATTACTATATTGATGAAAGTAGAGTAGGAGTAGGTTTAGCAACAGCTACAAAAGGTTCTATCTATGACCATTCTAAAATAATTTGTGATCGACTTAATGGTTCAATTTTAGAAGATATCAGAACGATAAGTGTTCGAGACTTTGAATTAGTGAATACTAAAATACGAAGAGCTACTGGTGAATTAGAACAAGCATTACATTTTTCAGTTCGTTTGGATGAATTTCAGAATGAGTTATATAGCCTTTGGAATATAGATCAATACCCTTCAGGAGATTATTTAAACTTCCAAATCTGGGGAGGTTCAATCCCACAAGTAGTGAATATTGCAAATACTATTATAGATAGACTAAGAGAAGAGAAGGGCTTAGGAAAAACATTCATTTCTGCAGATATTCCTGAGGTATTTGTTCAACAAGGATCTTATAAAGATGGAAAAATAGTATTAGATATTATCAACAAAAATCAGGTTACCACGTTTGATTTCAGAGGAAATAGAAGAGCAACAGAATTGTCTGAAGAAGAATTAATGATAACTTCAGTATCCTTATCAGGAGCTTATAATGAAAGAGTAACCATAGATACCGGACATTTGTTTGATATTGGATTTGAAATTACTGTAAATGATAAATCAGATGCTTTATACTTAGCAGATGGTCCTTGGGGATTAGACTATGATCCAAATGGAGCTAGTGTTAGCCAATTTAACATTGCTCAAGCTGATAGTACAGAAGATACTGAAAACTACGCTGTAGAAAGAGGTATTTCAGTTACAGGAGAAGTGAAAGAGACCATGAATATCTTCAGAAATATTCTAGGTGGAGATCGCACACTAAATGTAACATCTTATAATGCATTACAATTTGAGATGAATGTCGATAACAATATTGAAGTAGTTTTAGTAACTAAGGATCTTATTGATTGGAATGATAGATTGAGATATACAATCAATGCAGGCGATGCAAACGGTACACATACTATTGCTTTCTCTGATTTTGTAAATGGACAAGGAAATAGTGTAGAGGTAACAGATTTAAGAAGTGTAGTGTTCTCCGTACAAGGAAATTATCAAAACTTCGAGTCGTTTGAGATAAATATTACAAATGTAGCCTTTACGAATGCAGAAGTATTAGGTGTTGAAGAACATGAGATTCAGGAAGAAGTTGAAGTAGCTAATAGCGTTATGAACTATCCAAATCCATTCCGCACAACAACATCGATTAAACTTCCTGAGACATTAACAGGTAAAGTTAAAATATCAGTTATAGATGTACTTGGAAAAGTAGTGCAAGAAGAACAAGAAGTTCAGGTAAATGCAGGCAACACGATAACTTTTAGACCTAAGAATTTAAGTCCAGGAGTATATAGATATATTATTATCGGAGACCAATCAACTAGATATGTCGGCAGTTTTATGATTTACTGATAAAAATTATATTCATCGTATTTTTTTACCGCGAAGATTACCTGTTTTAAGTTGCCATAAACTTAGAATGGGTAATCTTTTTTGATGTATAAAAATAGTTCCATTACTACGCAAGGACGAAAAAGTAATATAAAATGTTTACTATAGCGTTCCTATGTTAACTAACAATTGAGATATATCATGAATACATTCAAAAATAGAAATGATGAGTAAAATTAAATTTTTAATGGTTGCAGTTTTGATTTGTTTCTCCCTATTCATAAACGCGCAAGAAGGAAACAATACTAATGATAGTAGCATATGGTATTCATATACTACAGAAGGAGAAATGATAAGTTGTGAACTCTTAGAAGATAAAATAGTTTATAGATCACCGTTCAATTCAGATGATGCTAAAAATGTTTCTACCTTATGGATTCGGAAAAAACTTGATAAAGATCATTTTGTCGTATATAATAAACTTAGGAAACCACAATATGCGATCCTACATATCGCACAATCCAATGCTAATGTTTTGAAAATAACCACAGTTTTGAAAGGAGATTCAATCGAATCTTTAGAAAAAGATTTTCAAGGTAATAAATTGCCCGCATGGATAGGTTTATTTGAAAAAGATTGGTATTCTGAAAAATATATCAAACAACTTAAAAACTCACCAGGATTAGATGAGTTAAAAAGAGCAGATCTATTAACCGCCATGCAATGGAGAAAACCACTGTCTTCTCAAATACAAGAATACCTTAAAGATACTCAAGGAAAGCGTCAATTTATGATCTATAGATTTGTAAATGAATTTCGTAATAGAAAGTTAGTTGAATTAGGCTATAATCCTTACAAGAGAGTATCTTATAATTTTAAAAAACAGTTCGAAGGTGATGAAGAAATTTTAAATTTATTATTTGAAGAAATTAAATTTTAAATGATCATCTTTATTAGAAATAGCCTTCAGTTTTATTATGTAGAAGTAGTAAAAAGACTTGTGTTTTCTAGGTTTTGTAACCCTATTGTTTTTGACTATTTTTGAACCAAAACATAAATCATCAATGAAATAAGCTATATCGATTAGATTGATATCTACCAATGTAATTATATAGTGATTCCATCTGATAATTAAAGAAATAGTAAAATATAACAGATGAAAAATATTCTCGCATTTGCTGGTTCTAACAGCAGTACTTCTATTAATCAAAAGCTTATAGAGTATGTATCTTCCGAAATTACGGAACACAAAATTAAAATATTAAAATTGGTTAATTATCCTGTACCTATGTATAGCGAAGATGAAGAAAAAGAGAATGGATTTCCTGGAATGGCGCTTGGTCTAAAACAAGAGATTTCTGAAGCAGACGCATTGATTATATCCGTCAATGAACATAATGGTAGCTTAAGTGCTTTTTTTAAAAATACTGTCGATTGGCTATCTAGAATAGATCGTAATTTTTTAGCAGGAAAAAAGATATTATTAATGAGTACATCACCAGGACAACGAGGTGGTTTAACCGCTTTAGAATATGCGAAAAATGTATTTCCCAGATTTGGTGGTGAGATTGTAGAAAGTTTTAGTTTTCCTTCATTCCATGCTAATTTTTCTGCAGAAGATAATACTGTTAAGGATGAAACACTTTTGTTGGGATTGAAAGAAGTTCTGAGTACTTTTGCGCATCAGATTAATAATTAGTGCGAACTACCAAAACATATATTTTAGATAATCCATCTCAGTTTAAGGTTAAACTATTACAATGGGCTCAGCAGTTTGATGAAATTATCTGGTTAGATTCCAATGATTATAAGCAGAAATATGCTAGTTATGATGCTATTTTAGCAGTAGATGCCTTTACTTCAATACAAACCGATTATTATTCTTGTTTTGATAAATTAAAAGAATATCAAGAGCAAACTAAGGATTGGATCTTTGGTTATTTATCTTATGATCTGAAAAATGATACTGAGAATTTAGTATCCAAGAATTTTGACAGGTTGGACTTTCCTGACTTATATTTTTTTCAACCTAAAAAAATATTTTTCTTAAAAGGTAATGTTTTAAGGATTGAGTATTTGAGGATGGTAGATGATGAAATAGAAGAGGATCAAAAACTAATAGACACATTTTCTACTACAATTAAAGTTTCTGATGAGGATAATCCATGCGGAAAGATCAAAATTAGTTTAAGAATTACTAAGGATGTATATCGCCAAAAGATAGAACAGATGCTTCAGCATATACATCGAGGAGATATTTATGAAGCAAACTTTTGTCAGGAATTTTTTGCAGAAAATAGTTGTATTGCTCCCTTAGAAACATATCATCATTTGAATCAAATTTCTGAACCGCCCTTTGCAACATTTTTTAGAAGAAATCAGCAATATTTGCTTTCTGCCTCTCCAGAAAGGTATCTGAAAAAAGAAGGAAATAGAATCATTTCGCAACCCATCAAGGGTACTGCAAAAAGAGCAAAAGATATCGAAAAAGACAGGCGATTGATTAAGACATTAGAGAATGACCCAAAAGAGCGTTCAGAGAATGTTATGATTGTCGATCTAGTTAGGAATGACCTTTCCAGAACTGCACTAAAAGGTTCGGTAAAAGTCGAAGAGTTGTGTAAAATTTATACATTTCCGCAGGTACATCAAATGATATCTACTGTAGTTTCTAATGTTGAAGTTAATACTTCTCCAGTGGATGTGATTAGAACAACATTTCCAATGGGAAGCATGACAGGTGCGCCAAAGATCTCTGCGATGAAAATTATTGAAGAGTTAGAAGAATCCAAAAGAGGACTCTATAGTGGTGCGGTTGGGTACTTTACACCAGAAAATGATTTTGATTTTAATGTAGTCATACGAAGTATTCTGTATAATGAAGAGAATCAGTATATTTCTTATACTGTGGGTGGTGCAATTACAGCAAAATCTGATCCAGATAAAGAATATGAAGAATGCTTACTAAAAGCGAAAGCAATGCGTGAAGTATTAGAAGGTGTGTAGTAAGTGGTTTCTGGATAATTAAATAAGATTTTTTCTAAAACTCTTTCTTACATCAATAATGATTTCTTTCACTTCGTTAGCACTAATATCCTTAATTTTTGCGATTTCTTCAAAATTAAGTTTCCCAAAAACAAACAAATCAATAATCTTAGAAGTTTCTAAAGGTAACCAACTATAAAATTTACCTAACAATTTTTGTTTTTTGTTATCAGATGATTCCTCAGATTCAATTAGTTTTAAAATGGCAGAATCTGCATCATCATAAATAAATAGTTGCTTGTTTTCAGGATTTTGATGATATGAAATATCGTTTAAATCCTCATTCATGATCAGTCCACTATCACCTTCAGAAGTATAATGCTCTTCTAATTTGCTTAATTCTTCTTTTAAAAAAGAGTTGGTACTAATACAGCGTTGATGCCAACCTTCTTTACTATATAACTCATCAATTAGATGATCGGCAATTCTGAATAATTTTAACTCTAAAGAAAGCTTATCCATGGCAATGTCCAGATGATCATCATTGTAAAGCTTTACAATAGCATCATCGATGAGTCCATTAGAACAATACATATTTCTGGGCAGGATGCCAGTACTTTCTGCAATATATATGCGATGTTTTACATATGGATGAAGATGAGGTACCACAGATAATATTTTTTTACCAAACTCCTTCGATTGAGCATCTTCATAATATTCGGGTATTTCATCTATCCTATTCATGATTTGTGTATTTAAGAGTTCCTTAAAAATAGTAAAAAGTAATGGTAAAATATGTTAAAACTCTGAATTTCAGTAGTTAAAGAAGTGTTTTTGAATGGTTGCTTAACATTTTCAAAATCGTATATTTGATATGAGTTAAAAGATGAGTTTTTTTGAAATCTCTAAAACATTTCTTTTAAAATACACTATCTAAGGTCAACAATAACCCAATAAATTCTTGAAGCAAAAATTCAAAGATCATATCAAAAATCGATTACCTTTTCTACAAAAAAAGAAATTGCTTATTGCCAGTAGTGGAGGACTAGATAGTATGGTACTAACCCATTTATGCTATTTAAATAATTATGAAATAGGGATTGCACATTGCAATTTTAAATTAAGAGGCACCGAAAGTGATAAGGATGAGATTTTTGTCTCTAAAGTAGCAGAAGAATTGGACGTCCCTTTCTTTGTAACCAATTTTGAGACAAACTCATATGCAAAAGAAAATAAGCTTTCCATCCAGATGGCGGCGAGAGGTTTGAGATACAAATGGTTTGAAGAAATATTGATAAACCAAAAATATGATTACGTATTAACAGCTCATCATAAAGATGATAATCTTGAGACTTTTTTGATAAATCTTTCCAGAGGAACAGGAATTGACGGACTTACAGGTATTCCAGAAATCAATGGTATTTACATGAGACCATTACTACCATTTTCTCGAAATCAAATTCATGAATTTGCTATTAAAAATAATATCGATTGGAGAGAAGATAGTAGTAATAGTGATACAAAATACCTACGAAATAAATTACGACATCAGGTTATTCCAGAGTTAACTTCTATAAATCCAAATTTTTTGAACAATTTCGAGAATACTTTGGATTATTTAAAACATGCACAAGCTTTTATCAGAAGTCAAGTTTATCTTATTCGAAAAGAAGTGTTTGAATATGGAGAATTGGATACGATAAAAATTGCCATACATAAGCTTCAAAAGTATAATGATCCTAAAAAATATTTATACTTCCTACTAAAAGAATATGGTTTTACCGCCTGGGACGATATTGTTAAAATGTTAAATGCGCAATCAGGGAAGCAGATTTTTTCGTCTACACATCGATTGGTTAAAAATCGAGAGTACCTATTGCTTTGTCCTATTGTAGAAGATGTTCCTGATCGTATCTATCACATACCAGAAGAAGAAAATATGATAATGATTCCTTCAGGAATGATACATTTAAAAGAAGTTTCCGATCTTTCGAACACTGATTTTAAAACGATTTATGTAGATAAAGAAACGTTAAAGTACCCTTTGATTGTAAGAAAATGGAAAGAAGGCGACTATTTTTACCCTTTGGGTATGAAAGGTAAAAAGAAGTTGAGTAAGTATTTTAAAGACGAAAAATTATCTTTACTAGCCAAAGAAAGAGTCTGGTTATTATGTTCTGGAGAAGATATTATATGGATTATCAACTATAGAGCAGATAACAGATTTAAGATAAGCCCTAAAACGAAACAATTACTAAAAGTAACGATTACCTAATGAGGAATATTCTATTACTATTTACGACACTATTATTTTCAACAACACTATTTTCTCAGATTTTTGAACCTATCAAGTGGAAAAGTAGTGTAGAAGAAGAATCTGAAAATGTTTATGTATTACAGTTTGAAGCTACTTTAGATAAAGGATGGCATATCTACTCACAAAAAGAGGTGGAAACTGATGATATAGCTCCAACTGCTACAGAGTTTACATTTTATAATGAAGAAAAGAAATATGAATTAATAGGAGAAACTACAGAACCAGAAGGTATACAGAAATATGATAAAGTGTTTGAGATGGAGATCAAATACTTTGAAGAAAAAGTATTGTTTACTCAAAAAATAAAACGCTTGGATCCTTCATTAGAAACAGTCAAAGCTGAGGTGTTTTTTGGTATATGTGATGATGAAAGATGTTTAGCACCTGATGTGGTAGAGTTTAATTTGAGTTTATCAGGACAAACTACAGATACAAAAACGGAAACAAGAAATACTGAAAATAGTTCTGAAGTATCTAGTATAGTAGCAAGTACTAATACTATAGAAGGAACAGAAGAACAAAAAGGATTATGGGCAACATTTATTTTAGCCTTTTTGTCAGGTTTTGCAGCACTTCTAACACCATGTGTATTTCCAATGATTCCTATGACAGTAAGTTTTTTTACAAAACAAAGTAAAACTAGAGCTACTGGAATTAGAAATGCTGTTTTTTACGGAATTTTTATTATCGTAATCTATGTAGGATTGGGATCGGTAGTTACTGCAATTTTTGGAGCAGATGCTTTAAATGCATTATCTACAAATGTCTGGTTTAATCTGATCTTCTTTGTATTATTGATTGTTTTTGGTTTATCCTTTTTAGGAGCTTTCGAGATAATGTTACCAAATTCATGGGCTAATAAAGTAGATCGACAAGCTGATAAAGGAGGATTTTTAGGTATATTTTTTATGGCTTTAGCCTTAGCTATAGTTTCATTTAGTTGTACAGGTCCAATTGTAGGAACTTTATTAGTGCAAGCAGCATCACAAGGTGGAATGGCTCCAATCATTGGAATGCTAGGATTTTCATTAGCAATTGCGCTGCCTTTTGCTCTTTTTGCTATGTTTCCAGGCTGGTTAAATTCACTTCCTAAAAGTGGTGGTTGGCTAAATACAGTAAAGGTTTTTCTTGGTTTCTTAGAAATAGCTTTTGCCTTTAAGTTTTTATCAAATGTAGATTTGGTATTACAATTAGAACTATTACAAAGAGAAGTCTTTTTAGCCATTTGGATTGCGGTTTTTGGTACATTAGCATTATATCTATTAGGAAAAATTAAACTTCCTCATGATTCGCCTACAGAACATATTTCCGTTGGCCGACTATCAATTGCACTTTTAACATTGGCATTTACTATATATTTAATTCCTGGATTATGGGGAGCTCCACTGAAAATAGTTAGTGGGTTTCCGCCACCGCAAACATATAGTGAATCTCCAAGAGGTTTTGGAGGTACTACCAATGCAGGAGTATCCACTTCTGAATTGCCGGAAGGAGCAAAGTATGGAGAGCATGATATTATTTCATTTACTGATTACGAAAAAGGTTTAGCGTATGCTAAAAAAGTGAACAAACCTGTACTAATTGATTTTACAGGATATGCTTGTGTAAATTGTAGAAAAATGGAAGAGTATGTTTGGTCAAAACCATCAGTTTTAAAAACGTTAAAGAACGATGTCGTATTGATTTCCTTATACGTGGACTATAAGAAAGAACTTCCAAAATCAGAACAATATGTTTCTGAAACTACAGGCAAAAAAATTAAGACTGTAGGAAATAAATGGAGTGATTTCCAAATTACAAGATATAAGGCGAATGCCCAACCTTATTATGTTTTAGTCAACAAAAGTGAAGAAAATCTAGCAAAGCCAATTGGATACACTCCCGATGAAAATGAATACTTAAAATGGTTAAAAGATGGCATTGCTAATTTTGCAAAAAAATAGATTTCTTATAGTGTTATAAATAATTATTATAGGAAGATTGTAAGGATACTGTTAGTTATCGACTTTATTGTAGAACAAAGTGTAACTAACAGGTCTATGGAAAATATCAACTTATCTCAGTGTTTCCCTTTTATTGAAAAAGAGCTTGAAGAGCAAATCATGTCCTATGGACATTTTAAAAGTATCCCAAAAGGAGAGTATGTTGTTCGGCAGGGAAGTTATCTTAATTTTTTGCCCATCATCTTAGATGGTTTGATAAAGATGTACGCGGAAGAAGATGAAGTTGAATTTCTGTTATATTATATACATCCTAATCACTGTTGTATTTTAAGTTTTAATCATTTGTTTAAACAAGAAGCAGTTCGTTTTTCTGCAAAAACAGAAGAAGATACTACCGTTCTTTGTATTCCTATGAATAAGGTAAAAGAATGGTTTGTACAGTACCCTTCATTTACGCAAATTATTTTAAAAGATTTTCAACGTAATTATGAAGATCTCTTACATACAACAAAACAGGTAGTATGTTATAAGATAGAAGAACGCCTGATAAACTATCTAAACGAAAAAGCAAAGTTTCAGAATTGTAATATGATACTAATGTCTCATAAAGAAATTGCTGCTGATTTAGGAACTTCGAGAGAAGTAGTCTCTAGAATAACAAAAAAATTGCAGGCTCAAAATATGTTAGTTCAACATAAACGACATATAGAATTGACAAAAGGGATTTATTGTCAAAACTAAAAGATAGTCCTACAAAATGCCAGCACTAAAACATCGCTATTAAGCGATGTTTTAGTGCTGGCATTTTGTTTTGTAATCATTTGATTTTCAATTATTTAAATAACATTTATTTAACAGTTAACAGTGACTTTTATCACCGTTATCGACTTTGGTGTGATTATATATTTGCTTCAGAATGATGAACAAAAAAATTTATATCATGAAAAGAAATTTTATCTATTTAATTATTGGTTTATTTACTTTCATCTCTTGTAGTGAAGACGATGATATTATTCTTCCTCCAGATGGAGGAACTGATGACGAGAACATTCAGGTGGTTTTTAATGAGATTAGTTATCAGGGTACAGACTTGATCGAAATCTTTAATCAAGGCAGTCAAGAAGCGGATTTAAGTGACTATTGGTTATGTCTTGGCCCTGGAACTTATGAAAGAATTGGAGCTCTAACTCCGGAAAGCGGTTCTATTACTATTCCTGCTGGCGGATATTTGGTTTTATCGTATGATCTTCCAGATAATTCAGGAGGTTTAGGATTGTATTCTTCTAATGAATTCACAGAAGCAGATGCATTGGTAGACTTTGTACAATACGGTGAAGGAGGAACAGCCAGAGAAAATGTCGCTGTAGCAGCGGGTATTTGGACAGCAGGAGACTTTATACCTACAATCTCTAATGCTGATAATAGTATTGTATTTGATGGAGAAGGTAATGGTTCTGCAAATTGGGCGGAAACTTCTACTGTAACTTTTGGAGCAGAAAATGTATTAACAATGCCAGATAATGGTGTACGCTCCATAGTGATTAATGAAGTGAATTATGCAGAAGACAAATTGATAGAGTTGTGGAATAATGGAACAGTAGCCGTAGATATCTCTTCCTATTGGCTATGTTTAGGACCAGGACAATATCTTCAGATGCAAAATGCTACAATCACTAGTGGAGATACAAACCTAGATCCAGGAGAATTTGTTGTCGTAAATTGGGACGAATTAACAAATAGTGAAGGATTAGGTTTATACGCTAATAATTCTTTCACAAATCCTGATGCGATTATGGATTTTGTGCAATGGGGAGCAGCAGGAAGTGCTAGAGAAAATGTTGCAGTAACTGCTGGTATCTGGACAGCTGGAGATTTTGTACCAGAAGTGAGATTACCTAGTTATAGTATTGCTTATGATGGAGAAGGAGATGCAGCGAGTGATTGGGAAGAAAGAGTAAATCCTACATTTGGGTTGGGAAATGCTACCGTTATTGAAACAACTACATTTTCAGTAACAATTACGAATACAATTAATTATTTGAATGTACATACCTTTACAACTCCTGTAGGATCATCTACTCCAGGACCTTTAACTACTAATGGAGCGCAATATCAGGTGTCATTCCAGGCAGTTCCTGGAACAAAGTTTACACCTGTTACCATGATGGGGAATAGTAATGATTGGTTCTTGGCACCAACAGATCTTAATGGAATAGATTTATTCCCGAATGGACAAGCCTTAAATGGTGTTGATATTGCTAGTCAATTATCTTTATATGATTTGGGAACTGAAGCGGATAATGATCCAGCAACTTTTCCTCCAGCAGGAGCTAATGTAGGGCCAGCTGATGCAAATCCATTAGTTCGATTGGTTGACGGTAGAGATACTGGAGATATTTATATGACAGCCATTCTGGATTATACAAATGGAGATGGTAATTCTGCTGGAACCTTTACATTAACTATTACCGCTATTAATACACCAAATCCTGCTATGGATCCAAGTTCGGATAACGGTTTTGTGATAACACCAGGAATAGTTGTTTTGCATGCACAACCAGAACCATTATTTACTATCGGAGAAGAAGATAGAGGAGTTGGGTTAGAAGGAATTGCTGAAGATGGTATGCCAGGTGCACTGTACAACTGGTTTACAGAGACAGGTTCTCAAGGAACACCTTTACGACTTTCTTCATCGTTAACTCCATTTTCACCAGCTTTTATATATGCATTTAATACAGATAGAGATCCTTGGTTTGTACAAGGAGAGGCGACAAATGCGGAAAATGGTTTAGAAGAGATCGCAGAAGATGGAGATAGATCAATTGCTTACAATTACATGAAAGATTTTGGAATTCCAGTAGCATTAAGTAATGAAATGGGACCAATTATGCCAGGTGGATCACAAACTTTTACAATAGAAGTGCCAAGAGGACAAGATTATAAATTTGGTTTCGGGACTATGTTTGTAAAGTCAAATGATTGGGTAGTAAGTTATAACAACGCAGGATTGCCATTATTCTTAGAAGATGGAGTGACACCATATTCGGGAACAGATTTAAGTACTAAAACCTATTTATATGATGCGGGTACAGAAGAAGATCAACCTGTAGGTTTTGGAATGGATCAAGTAATGAATCAATCTGGACCTAATACTGGTAATGAAGATGCAAATACTATTGTTAGAAGAGTATCTGATTTGGAAGATGTACAATTTGGAAAAGGGGTGATTAGTAGCCCTCCAGGAGTAACATGGTTAGGAGATTCGCGAGGAGGATATAATATCATAGAGATTAATATCCAGCCACAATAAAAAACTAAGAACACTGTATTTGGGGATAAAGTAAGTTCTTAGTAGATGAGCCTTCAGTAATAACTGGAGGCTCATTGGTTTATATGAATAAATTGATTGTTAAAATCTCCTTAAAAAGGAGTTTGCCAGCATTCCAATTTTTTATCTTCCACCTTCAACTAAACTCAAGCATATGCGGTCAACTAGAATACCATTTTTATTTCTTCTAAGCGTTTTATTTTTTGTCACATCTTGTACACAACAAACAGATTCAAAAGCTGATAAAAGTAATAAGGACGAAACTGTCACTAAAAAAGAAGATCAATATCAAGTAAAAGATAATTACACTAAAAAAGAAGTAGATATTGTGATGAGAGATGGTACCAAACTTCATACTACCATCTATTCTCCGAAAGATACTAGTAAGAAATATCCAATTTTAATGCAAAGAACTCCTTATAGTTCTAGACCTTATGGAGAAGATGGATTTAGATCTAAAATAGGTCCTAATGAGTTTTTAATGAAAGAAGGTAATATTATTGTTTACCAGGATGTTCGAGGAAGGTGGATGAGTGAAGGAGTTTATGATAATATGAGAGCTTATATCCCAAATAAAAAAGATAAAGAATTTGATGAAGCTAGCGATACTTATGATACTATCGAATGGCTAGTCAATAACGTCGAAAATAATAATGGAAAAGTAGGTATATGGGGAATTTCGTATCCTGGTTTTTACGCTACTTATTCGTTATTGGATGCCCATCCAGCACTAAAAGCAGTATCTCCACAGGCGTGTATTGGAGATTTCTTTTTTGACGATTTTCATCATAATGGAGCATATTTATTAAGTTATTGGAGAGCAACAGCAGTTTTTGGATATGAAAAAACAGAACCAGTAAAGGAAAGTTGGTATACGTTTCCAGAACTTAATTCAAAAGATCAGTATCAATTTTTTCTAGATGCTGGACCTTTGAGCACACTGGATCAATATTATAAAGAAGATAATGTTTTCTGGACACAGCTTAAAGAACATCCAAATTATGATGAGTTCTGGCAAAAAAGAGGAATCATCCAACATCTAAAAGATATAAAACCAGCCGTGATGGTGGTAGGAGGATTATTTGACGCTGAAGATTTGTATGGTCCTTTCGAAACGTATGAAAAAATCGAAAATAACAGTGATAATTATAACATTATGGTATTTGGTCCTTGGAGTCATGGAGATTGGGCCAGAAATAAAAAGCGCCAAGCAATAGGAAACGTATATTTTGGTGATGACTTATCTTTAAATTTTCAACAAAATGTAGAAACAAAATTCTTTAATCATTTTCTTAAAGGAGCAGGAGATGCTAAATCAGGCTTAGCAGAAATTCAGATTTTTGATACTGGAAAAAAAGAATGGAATACATTCGATAGCTGGCCACCTAAAAATGCAGAAAAGAAAACTTTTTACCTAAATAATAATGCTTTAACAGCAGATAAGGGAGATGGTGATTTGGCATTTGTAAGTGATCCTAAAAAACCAGTTCCATACACAGAGGATATAAAGATGGTTTTTACTCCTAGGAAATATATGACAGATGATCAGCGTTTTGCTGCAAGAAGACCAGATGTATTAGTATATGAAACGCCTGTGCTTACAGAAGATATGACATTATCAGGTGAAATCTTGGCTAAATTAAAAGTTGCAACAACAGGAACATCAGCTGATTGGGTGGTAAAATTAGTAGATGTATATCCTCCAGATGCTGAGGATACTGAAGAAACCCAAGCGTATCTGAAAATGTCTAACTATCATATGATGGTGAGAAGTGAAGTATTACGTGGAAGATTTAGAAACAGTTTTAGTAAACCTGAAGCTTTTACTCCTAATACAAAGACGGATGTAACGATTAAATTACAAGATGTACATCACACATTTTTGAAAGGACACAAAGTGCAGATCCAAATTCAAAGCACTTGGTTTCCATTTATCGATTTAAACCCTCAAACATTTGTACCTAATATATTTAAGGCAAAATCATCAGATTTTAAAAAGCAGACGCATACGGTTTACAATGATTCTGAGATAGAATTTTCTGTGTTAAAATAAACTACCAAACCATTTAAATCCCCAAGAAAATGAGTAGAACAAAAATCACCTCGATCACTTCGATATTTTTTTCCTTCTTATTTGTAATTGTTGGTTGTAAAAATAAAAGTAAAGAGATCATACCAGAAATTTCAGATGAACAAAAGATAGAAAAACATTCTAAAAAACTAAATGATTGGTTTGAAACACAATTTCAAGAAGAAATTGATGACTCTCCTATGATGCAGACATATTTAGGAGTAAAAACTGATGATTATGGAAAATGGGATGATATCTCCTCTAAAAAACTTGTGCATGATATGGACAAGTCAAAAAAGAGGTTACGATATTTGAAGGACTCTGTAGATATAGAGTATTTGAATAAGGCAACTAGTTTGAGTTATCGTTTAATGATACAGGATCTCGAAAATAGCATACAAGATTTTCAGTACAGGTTTTATGATTATCCAGTGAATCAAATGTATGGAATGCAGGCTGAAATACCTGCATTTTTGATCAATATGCATCAAATAGAAAACAAAAGTGATGCAGAAGCTTACATTTCCAGATTGAAAGGAATAGATGAGTTGTTTACGCAGCAAATAGAGAATATCAAGATTAGAGAAAAGAATGGTATTGTTCCTCCAAAGTTTGTTTTTCCTAAGGTATTGAATGATTGTCGTAATTTGATTACAGGTAAACCATTTGATGAATCAAATAATGAGAGCACGTTATTGGCTGATTTTAAAGAAAAAATAGAAAAAATTGAGATTTCTGAAGAAGACAAAATTGCTTTAATTACTCAAGCTGAAAATGCATTAAGGGAAGATGTAAAAACTGCTTATGATAAATTGATCCACTTGTTAGAAGATCAGCAGCAAAGAGCTACTGTTGATGATGGTGCCTGGAAATTTCCAAAAGGAACCGCATTCTATAATAACGCCCTAATGAGAACTACCACTACAGATATGTCAGCAGATGAAATTCATCAATTGGGATTAGATGAAGTAGCAAGAATCCATAAGGAAATGAAAGATATTATGACAGAGCTCAAATATGAAGGTTCTTTACAAGACTTTTTTAAGTTCATGAAAGAGGATGAAAAATTTTATTATCCAAATGATAAAGAAGGAAGAGCTAAATATTTAAAAAGAGCAACAGGTTTAATCAATAATATGAAATCAAGATTGGATGAGCTTTTTATTACAAAACCTAAAGCTGATATTGTTGTGAAAGCTGTAGAACCCTTTAGAGAAAAAAGTGCAGGAAAAGCTTTTTACCAACAAGGAACTCCTGACGGATCTAGGCCAGGTACTTATTACGCTAATTTGTATGATATGGAAGCGATGCCAATATATCAAATGGAAGCGCTTGCCTATCATGAAGGTATTCCAGGGCACCATATGCAAATTTCTATTGCCCAAGAATTAGAGGATATCCCTAAGTTTAGAAAATTTGGAGGATATACTGCTTATATTGAAGGTTGGGGCTTGTATAATGAGTTTTTGCCAAAAGAAATAGGCTTATATAATGATCCGTATTCTGATTTCGGTAGATTGGCTATGGAATTATGGAGAGCTTGTCGATTGGTTGTGGATACAGGAATACACGCGAAAAAATGGACACGAGAAGAAGGAATAAAGTATTATACCGATAATACACCAAATGCAGAAAGCGATGCTGTGAAAATGGTGGAACGTCATATTGTAATGCCTGGACAAGCTACTGCCTACAAGATAGGAATGAATAAAATTCTAGAATTACGAGAAAAAGCTAGAACTAAATTAGGAAATGAAGTATTTGATATTAGAGAGTTTCATGATATTATTTTAACTAATGGAGCTGTACCACTTACAATATTAGAAGAATTAGTGGATGAATGGATAGAGTCTAAGACGGATGTTCAGAAACTCCCAGAAAGTTTACAATAAGACGCGTATATTAATAATAAGATAAAAACAGCCTTTCGTAAGTTGAAAGGCTGTTTTTGTATAGAATAAATCATATTTTACGGTAAAACAATAAAAATTTGTAAGAATAAAACTACAATATTTTGATTTTATATGCTTTTTTGTGTACTTTGAGGATTAAATTATATTTTTTGTCTGATTCGTCCAAAATTCAAGACTATGCAGAAAATTCGTTTATCCATCGTTATAATACTTCTCCAAGGGTACACTTTTGCCCAAGAGAATGGTTATGTTCCCTCTCACAATTTTGAGCATATAATCGATACGTTACAATTTAGAGAAGAAATTGATTCTCTTAATAAGCTGATTAAAGATAAGAAGATTGATGAGGCGGTAAAGTTTTCTCAAGGTCTAATTGAAAAAGGTAAAGAATTAAATTATGATAATGGTCTTGGGGAATTATTTTTAATTCAAGGTCGGTTATTCAAAAGAACTAAAAAATATCTAAAAGCTATAAGAAGCTATGAAAATGCAGAAAATAGTTTTAGAAAAAGCAATAATATAAAAGGCTTGGCAGATGTTTTCAATACTAGATCTGTGCTAGAAAGTCATCGTGGTAATGTTGAAAAAAGTGTAGACTACTTGTTAGAGGCAAAAATGTATAATGAAAAATTAAGAGATAGTGCTGGTTTGGCTATTATATATAATAATCTAGCAAGTCATTATGCTGGTTTAGATAATCTAGAGGAGTCTGAAAGGTATTTTGATAAAGCGATTATGACCAGAAAAAAAATAGGGATGCTTCATAATATTGGAATGGTTATGAATAATCTTGCATTCATTTATTTGCAAAATGGTAAACCTAAAAAAGCTAGAGCCATGCTGCCAGAGGCATTAGCAATTAATATGAAAGACAGTATTAATGCTTCTATCGCGCATACATATAGTATTATGGCAGAAGTAGAACTATATGAGAAAGATTATGAAAAATCGAAAGAATATTATGAAACATCATTATCAATCTCAAAGGATACGAATTTTGATCTTCTTACCGTAGATAATAAACAGCAACTCGGATACCTAGCAATGTTGTTGAAGAATTATAAAGAAGCAGAAAAGTTATTGACAGCAGCTAGAAAGGAATCTAAAGACCATGGAATGGTACAGTTGTTAATGAAAAATTATCAATTTTCTTCAAAATTAGATTCTGCACGAGGAAATCTCGCAGGAGCTTTGGCTTGGCAAAAAGAACACCAAAAACTCTCGAATAAGAGAATGATAGAACTGTCCACAAAGAAGATGGAAAGAGCAGAGACAAGGTATAAAGCCGAACTTGAAAATTTAAGAATGATTGATGCCCAAGAAAAAAGAGAACAACAGACTAAAACAGAATTATTTAAGTATAGGATGTTTACTTTTCTTACACTTGGTGTTTTGATAGGAATATCGATTATTTTAGTAATTATAATAAGAAATAGAAGAGAAAGAAAAAGACTTATTAAAAAATTAAATGAATCTAATCAGGTGAAAAATAAGTTATTCTCCATAATCTCTCATGATTTAAAGAATGAAGTTTCTGGTTTAGATAATATTTTAAAATTACTAAATGAAAATACAATTTCTAAGATTGAGTTTGACGAGATACTTCCTTTACTTGCCAATCGTACGCATCAAACATCGATTATGCTGAATAACTTGTTAAATTGGTCAAAATCACAAATGAAGGCGCTAAATGCAAAACCAATATCTTTTGATATTACGGAAGTCATATCTAATAAATTTGCATTCTTTAGACCTAAAGCTGCGAAGAAAAATATTAAACTTATTAATAACTTAGATACTACTAAGATTTTTGCAGATAAGGATATGGTAAGTATAGTAGCTCAAAACCTTATTGCAAATGCGATAAAGTTTTGTAATCCTGGCGATTCTATAGCATTAGTTTCAAGAGAAAAAGAGGATCATTACGAGATATGTTTTGAAGATACCGGAGTTGGAATAGATCCAGATAACCTTAAAAAATTGTTTTCTGAAGATACATTTACAACAAATGGTACTCAGAATGAAACAGGAACTGGTCTTGGACTTAGAATTTGCAAAGAACTTATAGAACTTAATAAAGGAAATATTAAAGTAGAAAGTACTTTAGGAAAAGGAAGTACGTTTTCCATATCGCTTCCCAAAGTTGCATAATATGCAATAAACTAAGAAAATACAGAAATCACATGCCTTTTTTTAAACCTTTTGTACATCAGTTGATTATAAATATTGGCTGATTTATATATAGATGTTAATTTTAATAAAATAAATGTAAGAATAGGATTACTATATTTTGTATTTTGATATATTTTTGTGTATTTTGTTGAAAATAATACGCATTTCATCTGATTTAAGCCCCAAAGTAAATAGTATGAATAAAGCAATCGTCACCGTATTAATTTTCTCAGTCATGAGTTCTTTTTGCTATTCGCAAACCGAACTCACTGGAATTGATCTTACCCAAATTAAGACACTAAAAGATTCTTTGTTATTTAATAGTAAAGTAAATAAGCTACAGCAATTTGTAGACGAGGATCGCTTTGATATAGCGGAACCTTTAGCTGATCAATTAATCGAAATAGCAAATGACATCGAATATACCCAAGGATTAGGCTTTGTATACAGATTAAAAGGAGTCATAGATAATGACCTGAATAAGTATCTAGAGTCTGATGAAAACTTTGAAAAAGCTACACGTTATTTTAAAAAAGTAGAAGATAAAAATGGATTGGCTATGGTCTGTAATGATAGATATATTATAGAGCGTAACAAGGGTAATATAGAACTGGCAGCAGATCACTTGTTGGATGCTAAATTGCTTAGAGAGCAATTAAAAGATAGTATTGGACTTGCCGCTGCTTATAATAACCTAGCGATTATTTATAAGGAATTGAATGATATTCCAAATGCCGAGAAATTTTATCTGAAATCAATGCATCTGAGTAAAAGACTGAAAACTAAAGGTGTTGGTTTAACAATTAATAATTTGGCCTTGTTGTATACAGAAGGAGGAAAGTTAAAAGAAGCTCAGAAGCTATTAGAAGAAGCTATCGTGGTCAATAAGGCGGAAAATGATACACGACATACGGCGCAATCCTATAGTATCATGGCAAAAGTGGCCATGTATAATAAAGAATATGAAAAAGCTAAAAGATTTTACGATACTACCCAATGTGTAGGTACGCAAGCTAATTTTAAGATCATCGTGATGAATGCCAAGCAACAATTAGGAATCATTGCTTTGGAGCAAAATGAGTATAAAAAAGCAGAAGAATACTTGAAAGTGGCAAGAGAAGATCTTATCAAGTCAAATGTTACTTCATTAATACTTAAAAACTATAAGTATTCATTTAAGCTTGATTCTACAAGAGGTAATTTGCTGGGAGCAATTGGATGGCAAAAAAAATATCAAGAGCTTTCTGATAAGCGTATGAATGATTTAACAACAAAGAAAGTTGAAAATACTAAATCAAGATACGAAGCACAGCTAGAACAACTTAAATTAATAGACGAAAAGGAAAAAAGAGAACAAAAAACAAAAGAAGAATTATTTAGGTATCGACTTCTGGCATTTATCAGTTTAGCCGTAATTGCTGTGATTTTAGTGTTTATGTTTTTAATTATAAAAACTAGAAAAGAAAGAAAAAGATATATTCAGGAACTTAATGAATCAAATCAGGTTAAGAACAAGCTTTTTTCTATTATTTCGCACGATTTGAAAAATGAAATCCATGGTTTAGAAAGTAGTTTGAATTTGATGAAAGAAGATATAATTTCTGCAGAAGAATTTAAAGAGATAGTACCCTTGTTAGCTAATAGAACCCATCAAACTTCAATTCTTTTAAACAACCTTTTAAACTGGTCTAAATCTCAAATGAAAGAGTTGAACCCTAAACCAGTAAAATTTGATATAACAGAGGTGATAAGTAATAAATTCACCTTTTTTAGACCAAAAGCGGAGAAAAAGGATATTCAACTGATTAATAAATTAGATCAGACTATGATATTTGCCGATAAGGATATGTTTGGAATCGTAGCACAAAATTTGATCGCGAATGCTATTAAATTTTGCAATCCTGGTGATTCTATTGCCTTGGTTTCTAGGGAGAAAGAAGACCATTATGAGATTTGTTTTGAAGATACTGGAGTAGGAATAGATCCAGCTAATCTCAATAAATTATTTGCCGAAGATACATTTACTACTAATGGAACAGAGAATGAAACAGGAACCGGTCTTGGTTTAAGAATATGTAAGGAACTTATAGAACTTAATAAAGGGAGAATACAGGTAGAAAGTATTTTAGGAAAAGGAAGTACATTCTGCGTGCAATTACCAAAAGCAGCATAGTCAAAAATTATTTAAGGTTAGAGGGATAATCTAAAAGGGGCTGATATGTTTACACAATATTTAGAATACTATATTGAATACATTTTGCCGACATATTATTTACTTAGCTATCTTTTTAAGTAGTTGCCTATCTGTTATTTACGGTCAAAATAGTGTTAATAACATATGGGCTCAAGAAACTATAGAAGGAACCGAACAATTGCTGAAAGCACAACAGTTTCTGGATCATTTAATCGCTGCTAAAAAAAATGATAGTGCGCTTTTTCTTTCAAAAAAAATTATTGTAGCTGCTAGAAAATATAAAGATTCATTAATATTAAGTGATGCTTTTATAAGTCAAGGAGAAGCTTACAGTGAACAAAATGAATATTTCTATGCTGGCCAAAGTTATAAAGAGGCAATAAAGATTTTAAAAAAGTTAAAAGATAAAAAGCGTCTTGCCGTTGCCTACAAAAACCTTTATTTTCTGGAATATTATAGCGATAATTTAACCGCAGCTGCAGAGTATTTATTAGAATCTCAAACATATTATAAAGAGATTAGTGATAAAAATGGTATTGCGCGAGTGAATAATTATTTGGGAGATCTATATTCTAAATTAGAAGATTTTGAATTAGCAGAACAATACTACAAGAAGGCTATAGAACAAATGAAAAATATAAAAGGCGAAAAAGGAATTGGTCTTTTTATGAACAATTTATCCTATCTGTATATTAATCATAAAATGCCTCGAAAAGCAAAAGAAATTGTTGATGTTGCTTTAGATATAAATAGAAATGATAGTTTACCCGTATATACGATCTATTCGTATTATATCCTTGCTAAAATTGCATTGCATCAAAAAGAATATAGAATTTCGGAAAAATATTACGATACAGTATTGAATATAGGAGCTAAAACTAAAAATTTTGCCCTCACAATTCCCTTGATAATTTCTAAACAGCAAATGGCAAAAATAGCTTTAGAAACTAAACAATATCAAAAATCAGCAGACCTCTTACAGCATGCCAGAGAAGAGTTTTTAGCTTTAAAGGATATAGATCCTACAGAGCATTTAATTGCAAATTATAAAATCGCAGCTAAGTTAGATTCCGTACAAGGCAATATCTACAAGGTACTTGCCTGGCAGAAAAGATCTCAAGAACTTTCGGAGAAGAAAAGGGTGAAAATTTCGGCAGAAAAAATTCAAAGAGCAGAGAAGAGGCATCAAGCAGAAATTGAGCACCTAAAAATGATAGATGAAAATGAAAGAAAAGAAAGAGAGAGTGAAGTAAAATTATTTAGATATAAAACGTTTACCGTAGCTTCTATTGCTATTTTAATTGCAGTTTTGGCGTTTTTGATGATGATTTTTAAAACTAGAAAAGATCGGAAAAATCTAATTTTAGAACTGAATCAATCAAATGAGACAAAAAATAAGTTATTCTCTATTATTTCTCATGATCTAAAAAATGAAATTTTAGGGTTGGATGGTAGTCTGAACCTTTTAAAAGATAATGCAATTTCTAATCAAGAATTTAAAGAAATAATTCCACTATTAGCTAATAGAACCCACCAAACCTCAATTCTTCTGAATAACCTTTTGAATTGGTCTAAGTCCCAAATGAAAGAGCTGAATGCAAAACCGGTAAGTTTTGATATCAATGAGGTGATAACTGATAAATTCTCCTTTTTTGAGCCAAAAGCTGAAAAGAAAGACATTCAATTAATAAATAAATTAGCTCCCACAATTATCTTTGCCGATAAAGATATGTTTGGGATTGTAGCACAGAATCTGATCGCAAATGCAATTAAATTTTGTAATCCTGGCGATTCCATAGCTTTAGTAGCTAAAGAAAAAGAAGATTATTATGAGATATGTTTCGAGGATACAGGAGTAGGTATCGATCCAGCCAATCTCAATAAATTATTTGCCGAAGATACCTTTACAACAAAAGGAACAGAAAATGAAACGGGTACAGGTCTTGGACTTAAAATATGCAAAGAACTTATAGAATTGAATCAAGGTAAAATTCAAGTTGAAAGTATCTTGGGTAAAGGAAGTGTATTTTGTATTACGCTACCTAAAGCAGCCTAAACTTATTTATCCATTAAACTTCTAAACTGATAGAAGAAACGTTCTATAAGACGTAAATCTTCTGTAATGATTTCAACCGAACCTCTCATTTCCTGTTGGAAAGGTATCACTTTGTTGTAGGTAGTAATTAATTTCTTAGGCAGTTTTACACGTATAAGGTATAATCCATCTTTATCAGGTAACATAGAAATATAACTTACTTCACCTTGTAACATTCCAAATTCATCATCAGGAAAATTTTCAAGCTTAATATTCGCTTTTTGACCAATTTTTATTTTTCCAGAATTTTGAGTCGGTGCTTTAATTCTAGCAACATAAGATAAAGACTCCTGTATAGGAATCACAATAAAAACAACATCTCCAGCAGTAACATTTTCATTTTCAAATTGATAGTTTGAAAATGAAACTCGTCCTTCTATATCCGATTGTAGTAAATAACGAAGTTCCCAATCTTTGATACTCTTTTTCAATTGATCAAAGGATTGAATTACTTTATTACGAAGACTTATTTCTTCACGCTGTTGATTAAATTCTGTCCCTTTAGATGTTTTTTGTGCATTACTAATTTGCTCTTTTATTTGAGAAAGTTGAGTGTCGTAATTTTTATAATTATTTTCGAATTGAGAATATTCAATCTTTGCTTGTTCATATTCTTGTTGAGAAATTCTTCCTTTATCAAATAACTCTTGTTGCCTATCAAAATCCTTCTTTCTAAAATTTAGGGCGCCACCTTCTAATCTTTTTTGACTTAATATACTTTCTCGTCTTCTGGTAAGTTCTGTTAAAGACACTTGATTGGCTAAATTTTCATCAGAAAAAGGTTGTAATTTTTTATTTAAAATATATTCGATGTAACTATTTTCAAATGTTGCGTAGCTTGTTTGGATATCTCCTAATTCTAATATTGGCATTTTTTCATAAGGAAATTCAATCTGACGATTATTAATGGTAATAGTGTCAATCACTCGTTTCAGACTAAAGACATCAAGATAATTGGCAGTGTTTCTAAGAATAGCTAAAGGAGTTCCCTCTGGTACTGTATCTCCTTCTTTTACAAAGATAGCTTGTATTTTTTCGCTTACATTAGCTTGTTCCTTTTGCAAAGGTACATCTGTTGTGATAATAGCTTGTGCAGGAATCGTATCAGGATATTTTAGCATCCAAGAAAGAAACAATAAAAGTAATATTAATACTAAAATTAATAAGTTACCCCATCGAATCATCCAATGTGGTACACGAGTTAAAATTTCCTGAACTTCTTCACTCCTTAACTGTATGTCGTCTAAATTATCTGGCATTTTTTTATAACTATGTAATTATAAATTGCAAATTATCAATTACGAATTACGAATTTTTAATTTGGTGGTTTTTTGAATAGAACCAATAATTCTAAGTAATTCTTCACATTTTTCGATTAAACTTTTACTTTCATCATTACTAATGTAATGACTATCTCTAAGTAGTCTTAACCAATAATGGGTTTCTCGAGCTTCTTTGTAAGAAATAGACAATTTGGATAAAAAATCTTTAGCACTTTGACCTCCAATTGCCTCTTCAATATTTGCTCCTATAGAAGTTCCACTTCGTAAAACCTGTTTTGATAAAATATATTCATGTTGTTCTTTTGTTAATTTTTGAAATAAGCGAATACATAATAAGGCAAATTCATAACTCTTTTTTTGAACAATATTGTCTTTTTTCATTTAGATTATAATTCGTAATTCTTAATTCAAAATTATTTACCGAGTTCTAATTGATTCTTAACCAAATTATAATAGCTTCCTTTTTCTTTAATTAAAGATTCATGATTTCCAACTTCAATTATTTCTCCTTTATCCAATACTACAATTTGATCAGCATTTTTAACGGTGCTTAATCGATGTGCGATAACCATAACTGTTTTGTCTTTAAAAAAGGTGTCTAGTTTTTCCATGATTACCTTTTCATTGTTGGCATCTAATGCAGAAGTAGCTTCATCAAAGAACAGGAATTTTGGATTCTTATAAACTGCACGAGCGATGAATAATCTTTGTTTTTGACCAGTACTAAGACCAACACCTTCCATTCCTATTTTTGTGTTGTAAGATAATGGTAAGGACTCTACAAATTCCTTAATATTCGCCACATCCACTGCATGTGCTAATTTTTTCTTATCCACATAGTCTTCGCCAACCGCAATATTATTAGCAATAGTGTCATTAAAGATATATCCTTCTTGCATTACAACTCCAAACTGATCTCTCCATGCCTTTTGAGATACGTGTTGTAAATCATGAGAACCGATAAAAATTTGACCTTCATCGGGATCGTAAAACTTCAAAAGTAGCTTCATTAGCGTAGTTTTACCACTACCACTGACACCTACAACTGCCGTAATTTTATTTGCTGGAATAGAAAGATTTAAGTTTTGTAATACCGGTTTGTCTGATCCTACATATCTAAAACTAAGATTATTGATTTCAAACCCTGAATTTTGAGGTACTTCTCTTATTTTTTCATCTCCTGATTTCTCTTCATCTTCTTTGTTATGAATTTCTCCTAAACGTTCTAAGGAAATTTGAGCGTCTTGCAACTCTCTTAAGAAATTAATTAATTGAGTAATAGGAGCATTTAATTGCCCAACGATCGAGGTGATGGCAAGCATCATACCCAATGTAATATCTCCATCAATAACTAGTACCGCCGAAAGAATAGTGATTAGTATATTTTTTAGTTCATTAATAAAAGCAGAACCGACACTTTGATATTGTTCTAGCGCTAAGTTCTCAATAGATATTTTGAAAAGCTTGGCTTGCACAAATTCCCAATTCCATCGCTTTCTTTTCTCAGCATTATGCAATTTTATTTCCTGCATCCCATTTACCAATTCAATAACCTTACTTTGTTCTTCACTGATCTGAGAGAAACGCTTGTAGTCTAATTTTTTACGTTTTTTAAAGAAAATAAGTATCCAGGCAAAATAGATGGCACTACCAACTGCAAAAACGGAGAATATAGAAAAGCTATAGTAGATAAGAACAATACTAAAAACGATTAAATTTACCATGGAGAACAACACATTTAATGATGACATGGTAAGTATTTGTTCTATTCTTTTATGATCATTTATTCTTTGTAATAAATCTCCAGTCATTTTTACATCAAAATAGGAGATAGGAAGATTCATTAATTTGATAAAGAAATCAGATATAAGCGAGATATTAATTCTGGTACTTAAATGCAATAAAATCCAACTTCTTAGTACATCAATTAATGTACGCCCTATAAATAAGGATAGTTGTGCTATTAGAACCAAGTATACGAAATTAATATCTTCATTTTTAATACCTACATCAACAATACTCTGTGTAAGGAAAGGAGTTATCAATTGCAGTAAACTTCCTGCTGTTAGTCCTAAAATAAGTTGAAAAATGAACTTTTTGTATTTAAAGAGATACTTTGAAATAAATTTGAATCCAAATTCTTCGTCTTCCTCATCCACATTATCACTATAAAACTTAGGAGTAGGTTCTACTAATAATGCAACACCTTCTTCTGTAGTTTCATTTGCATTGTTACCAATCCAAGCTTTAATAAATTCTTCTTGTGTATATGTAATCAGTCCATGTGCAGGATCTGACACATAAATTTTCATGCCTTTCTTTTTAGTCGTTTTTACTTTATAAACTACTACATAATGTACTTTGTTCCAATGTACTATACAAGGTAAAGGAACCTCTAATAATTGATTCAAAGATAGCTTTACACCCAAAGACCTAAATCCTATGCTCTCTACGGCTTCGCTTAAACCCAATAATGAACTTCCTTCTCTAGTAGTTTCACTAAGAGATCTTAGTTTTTGAGTGTTCAATACTTTTCCGTAATGTTTGGCGATAATTTTTATACAAGTAGGTCCACAATCTTTAGATTCGGCTTGTTTGTAAAAAGGAAATTTTGGCATTAAAAGTCTTAATTATGAGTGATGAGTTGTTCTACAAAGAAAAGTAAATCTTTTCGATTTTACTATCAAACTCATCCTTGTTGCTTAATTGTCTATATATATTAGTTTATTTAGTAGGTGTTTTGTTACCCTTTAAAAATTACTTTTTGTATCATCAGATCTATCTAAAAATGGTTCTTTAAACGATTTTTAGGTCGTAAATATTTGTAATTAAGTTGTTTACAAAAGATGAGGTTTTAGGTGTAAAAAGTTTTATTATTCTGAAATCTTTATTCTGATGTTTTTCATAATGTAAATCCTAAAAATGAAGATATTCAAATATTATAGATATGTTATGTGCCTTTAAAAGGTATTTACTTATTTCACGGACTCGTAGAATAGCAAAATTTCATTAAACATACATCGATCCATTACCATTGAAAATAAACGTTCTTCTAATTGTTCTTTGCTCATTTGAGAGGATATAGATTCATTAGCATATGCTTCGGATGCAGCATTTTTTATCGAATTTGCTTCTTCAAAATAGAAAAGAAAAAAGTCCCAATCTTCTACAATGAAAGATGTGTCTTTTAACTCTTGTGGAGAATTATAATACAGCACTACCTCATTATTTTCATTTTCCCGACAAGTTATATTTGGGTTTAGGATGAATTTAGTGTTCATTTTTTCATTCCAGGAAGTATTTTTTAACCAATCAAAATGTTTTTTTAGATATTGGAAACGTTTTTCAGTTACACCTTTAAAATCATTATCGGATAATCCATTCTTATCTAATGATTCTTTCAAGTTATAATATTCGTCATGAAATTCGTACCGTAGTCTTGCTTCAATTTGTTCCTGAACTACAGGAGATTTTTTTCCATGTCCTACGGTATGAATATAATATTCTTTTTCTGGAATTAGTTGAAAGCGCATTACTTTAGAGAAAGAAGGACTCATCTCTTTATAAAGAGCATTCGTACTTAAGTTGTTTTCAAGAGCTAGGTTCATGCCCAACATTTGCTCATATATCATATTAAAGATTCCTTGATCTACCTTGCTTAAATGAAGAAGATTATCATTCACGAATGGGAATACTTGTTTTGCCAGTTCTTTAAAAAAAGAAGTGTTATTTCCACCAATCACACCTGCATTAAATGCATTAATATTTCCATTTTTTAGATATTCTTTGATTAATGTTTCAGGAACATTTATAAACTCACGTAAAATCACTTCTAAGACTTCTTTGTATCTCGGAAAATTAAACTCTACATTTTGGAAAAATAAATCTTTGCTAATGAATGATTCAGGAAAACGTTTCCATATAAAAACATCAGTATCAGCATGGATAAAGGGTTTATCTTGTAAGGAATATGATAAGATCTTACCTAAAGCCCATAGGCCTGAAGGGTAATCATGCAATTGCTCTAAATCTTTATAAACTGCTGTATATGGTATGCCTAATTTTTCTTTTAATAATTCATTTCCATATTTATCCGTATACATAATTACATTTCCATAATGTTTTTTGAAAGTTAAACAACTCAATAAAGCGCTGTAAAAGAACAGGTTGGTGCTAGACCAACCTGCCTTAAACCTTGCACTTTCGTCATCGTTTTGTTCTAAAAAAGGTTTAGTCCAAAAACTTTGAATGATTTTTATACTCATAAGTGCTTAAGATATTGACTTAATATGAAAGACATTTCCCATATCTACCTCCGCCAATTGATCCCATATAAGCAGGAGCAAAGTCGCAAGTTAAGTCAGGTAAAGGATACCATCCATGTACACATCTAGGTAAATTACAAGTAGGAAGGTCATATCCGCCATATCCTCCAGAGATTGATTTGCTTTCAACTCTGCTAAGAAGTCGAACATCTTTGATTTTTCCTAAAATTTCCGATTTTTTCATTTTTAAATGATTTTAAATTAATAATGATTTGATAGTATACTATACTTATATAATACGTGTAAAGAGAAAAATGTTACGGGGAGAAAATTTACTAAAACGTTGTAGTGTTAATAAGTTGCGAAATATGTTGTTGTTTTAACATAATTTCAATCAAGAAATAAGGTTTTGGGGTAGTATTTTGTTAGATTGAGATTCTGATGTCCGCTCAAAATTTGAGAAAAAGGGAAATTATGAGTCTCTATAATTTATAATTAGTTTAAGATTTTTATGAATTGAAGCCTTTGTGTTATGATTATATTCCGCTATTTAATTTGATAATGAATCTTTTATGTTCTTTAAAATAAGTAGCTCAACTATGATTTCTAAAAAAAAGCAGGTTAGTGAGATACTAACCTACTTTAAATCCAGTACTTGTTTCATTGTTTCCCATAAAAAAAACTTAGAAGCAAAAACTTAGAATTATTTCCTAGATCATAAGATCTCACAATATTCTGTCGAATTGAAATGAGTTTGCCCAAAAAATACTTTGCCATTTGCATAAGAACAATTAGGAAGTGATACATTATAATAGGTGTTTTTACATAAAGGTAAACCACATAATGGACCAACGCCATTTCCATTGCCATATCCTCCAGAAATTGTTTTACTTTCTTCTTTGTTTAATAATCTAGCATCTTTAATTTTAGATAAAAACTTTTTTTTCATGATTTTACTTGTTAAAAATTAATAATTATTGATCATAGTATACTACTACTATCCAGTGTAAAAAGAGTAGGGAATGTTACTATAAGAAATTTTACTACAACGTTGTAGTGTTAATAAGTTGTGAGAATTATTGGTTTTTAACAGTATTTTGAATAAAATWACAATTAGTAATGTATTGGTTTGTTAGATTAGAATTTTATTGTTTTCAGGTTTATTTTGGAACTTCCTAAAGAAGAGAAGGAGCATTTTAATGGCTACAGCATATAATTGATTTCGATATTTTGTTTTACAATCTATTTTAGAAGCGATAAAAAAAGGAGCACTTTTTCAGCACTCCTTTTAAAATACATGCGGTTTTCCGCTTTTTAGCGCAAACTCAACTTGGTGGTGGCTATTCCTTTTTCATTTTGGATTTGTACTAGATATAATCCTCTAGCAAGATCTCCTATTTCGAAACTACTTCCAGCTTCAAAATTACCTTCAAACTTCTTAGCTAGTGCTCCTGTGATATTATATACAAATACTTTTTGTACGGATTCATCAATGCTAAATGCTGTTTTTGCAGGATTAGGATATGCATTAAAACTAGTTAGATTATTAGTAATATCTGGTGTGCTTAAACTTCTTTGCTCATTTGCATATACTTTAAATTCTCCTGGTTCTAAACTGATCGTAGCATTTACATCTGTTACCTCAATACTTGCGCCTGTATCATCTAATAGATCATACCAAGTACCAGTTTCCTGAAAAGTAGGGTTCATAGAAATTGTATTTACTCCAAAGTTTCCAATAATCGTTACATATCTAATCTCATCACCAGTTGCAGCATCATCTGTAAGCTGAATTTTCTTATTCGAAGTTGATACGGATAAGGTAAAGTTATCGGTTTTAAATATCTTCTCATTCAGTTTTAATTTAATTAGCTTAGCATATATGTCATATACATCAGTTCTGTCTGAAACATTTAAGTAATCCCAACGAATAGGCTTAGGATTTGTTCTACATCCATTATCAATGGACCCATCTTCGCATCTATTGATGCTAAAACCATATCCTAGTTCTCCAAATTGCCATATCATTTTTGGACCTGGAACCGTAAAGTAAAATGCACCTGCAAGCTCAACTCTGTCCAATGCAGTTGATAATTCTGTTACGTCATACGTTGGAGCATTAGTAGCATTACCAAATTGAACGTTTTTATACATTAATCGCTCTTCATCATGACTTTCCATGTATGAAATTGCAGAAGGACCATCAAAACCTTTTACAGCATAGGATACTCCTGAAAAATTGGATTTACCATTATCATGGTAACCCATTGTAGACTCATTGTAAGGATCGGTTTGTTTGTTCCAAAGTAATATACCTTTACCTTCATTAGCTCGATAATCAGCCCATTCCTTTTCCTCGGCAATGCCTCCTAAATGTTCAAAAATGACATAAAAATTAGGATCAACATCCCATTGATAATCAGCATATTCTTTTAGAATATCAACTCTATCTTGCTGAAAGGAATTAGTACAAGCATCGTTAGAGGCTGTGCAGTTTTGAGTAAACCCTTTGGTTAGATCCCATCTGAAACCATCAACGTTATATTCTTCAATCCAATACTCAACAGTTCTTTTTACATAATCTTGCGTAGCCTGTTTACTATGATCAAAATCATTAAACACACTAAAAGAATGCGTTGCTGTCTGGTTGAAGAAGGGGCTATCTGCACTTGCTTGCCCTCCATAACCTCCACCAGATGTATTCCACATTCTATAATATGGATTTTGACCTGTTGCATGGTTATACACCACATCTAAAATTACAGCAATTCCTCTGGCATGACATTCATCAACAAATTGTTTAAAAGCAGTTGGAGTACCATAATATTTGTCCAAAGCCATATGGAAAGAAGGATTGTAACCCCAACTAATATTTCCATCAAATTCTGATACAGGTAGTAACTCAATCGCATTTACACCTAAATCCTCTAAATAATCTAATCTTGCTTTTACAGCATCAAAAGAATGTAGGTTGTCAAAGTCACGGATTAATAATTCGTAGATTACTAGATCCGTAACTGCTGGTCTTTGGAAGTTGGTAGTTTGCCATACATAATCAGCTTCTCCAGTTTTGAACCAAGAAACAGCATCATTTGTTTTCCCTGTAGGATAATCTGGTAAATTAGGGAAAGTTGTATCATCAATAAAACCATCGTTAAACTCAGATAATATTAAAGTAGAGTAGGGATCTGCTACAGAAATAGAAGCGTCAACAACATACTGATATAATATATCTGCATTATTAGGCAAATTATCAATAGTAATCCAGAATTTATCTTGTGCACTATCTTTATTTAGTAAATAGGTATTGTCAAGACTCCAGTCATTACCGTTAAAATTACCTTTAAGATGTACATAATCTTTTCCAGGAGCAAATAGTACGAAAGTCGCTGAAGTTCCATCTAAGTTTAATCCATCTTGCATACCTGCTGGTACAGGTGCTTCAGTAACCACAGGAGTAGTAATAGCAGAAAATGTTTCTGATAATGAATTTGTTGTTCCTGTTTCTGTTGCTACTAATTCGAAATCAACACCTTCGGTGATCGTATAATTAGTAGTGTAATTTGTAATTCCAGCTTGTGTGTCTACCGATGCTCCGTTAGCAAATAATTCAAAATCCGCACTGACTGTAGAGGTAGCTGAAATAGCTAAATCACTACCATTATCAATGATGCTAACAGCATCTGTAGGTGTATTTAAAGTAAGTTGAAATATACCTACATTGACAACATTATCTTGTGTTTTATTATCTCCAGTTCCATCTTGAGCTTTTGCTAGCATTCCTATACGATCAATTCCTGTAGCTCCGTAAAAAGTGGTAGGAGTTAAAGTGATAGAGTAGGTGCCATCCCCATTATCAGTAAAAACTTGTGGAGTTGTTGCGTTTGAGGAATCGGTCCAATCTCCATTATTTGGAGAATTAATAGCAGCTGTTGCGGTTGGGCTATCGAAATACCAAGCCCATAAATAAAGATCAGTATTTCCCCAAAGGCTAAGATCAATTCCTGAAACTGTAATTGTAATCTCATCATCTTCATTAAATGCTGCCGGATCAATTGTGAAGGTAGCATTTTGTTGTTGCGCATGACTTAAGGTCAATCCCAAAAAGAATATGAGTAATAAAGTAAATTTTTTCATGACTATATGTTTTGTATTTATAATACAAAAAGGCTGTTATTAAACAGCCTTTTTGATTATTTATGATATGTTATTCTACTATTGGAATAAGAACATAACTTCCGTTAAGATCATTAAACCAAATGTCATATACACCTTCTCTAGAAACTGGAATATTTGGTCCACCCATGGTACCAAAACCAGTAAGCTCAGTGTTATTTCCCCAATTTACAGCCCAATCATCATCTGCTCTAAATTTGATCTCACCAACTTCAAGAGTTATTCCATTAACATACCAGATATGAGGATCAAAAGTTGATTGAGTTAAATCCATATCACTTTGCCATCCATCAGGAGTTCCATCACCATCATCATCAGCACTATTAGTAGCATTACCGATAACACCAATAGTAGCATATGTTGGAGAAGTACTCGCATCAAAAGGATCAAATGTATAAGATAAGTTCTCTGGATCAACAGAAACCGTTAACGTATAATATCCAGTTGTTGGAACTACAAAAGAACCTGGGTCTCCACCAAGAATATCACTACTAGTAAAAGATCCTCCGTCTAACCCCCATTGTGGTTGCCACTGACCTTTAGTCTCAAGTAACTTAAATTCATTAGCTACAAAATATCCAGTAAAGCTATAAGCATTTTCGTTTCCTGGATCTCTAGTTAATGGAGTATTATTATTGTTATTATTCCAGTCAGCTGCTGTTGCATTTCCAACTAAAAATAATTCTCTTAATAATACGATAGGCTCTTCACCAGTAGGCTCTGGTAAGAATACATTTAGTGGTAAAACATCAGAAGTTGTAGAAGGACCATCAGCTGTAGTACCTACAGAAGCTACTATTCTAAAGAACAATTCTCCTGCGTTGTTTGGTACTGGGTTACCATCACCATCAAGAACAGGATTTCCGTCTCCATCCACTTGAGATGTTTCTGGGTCATTATCTATTCCTGCAATTGCTGCAAGGTCAAATAATTGTTTTACCGTTATTGAGATATCATTCGCAGAAGTAGTTCCAAGAGATTCAAAAGTGTCAAATGAAGACATAGCAGCCCCTTGAAGTTCATAACTTATTGCTGTTTCAACTCCAAAATCTGGAGATTGCCATACAAATCTTTCTGCAGTATTATCTAAGGTTTCAGCTGTTAAAACATATTCTGAAGAAAAAGAATTTACAAAAGTTATTGCTTCAACAGGATCTTGTGCTGTAAATACAAGAGCGTCATCATCGGTACAAGCATTGAAGGTAACAATACCTACAAGTGCAAGAATTAATATTAGTACTTTTTTCATTTTGCTTTTATTTTTAAGAATTGAGTTTAATGATTAATAACCAGGGTTCTGGCCTAGATTTTGGTTAGCAGCTCTTGCCGCGTCAGGAACAGGGAATAGGTCTCTAAATGCTGGTATAGAAATACCATTTAAAGAATTTCCTTTAAGTGCCCAGTTATAGCTTCCTCCAGAGAAAAGTCCAAAACGTATTAAGTCTTGTCGTCTGTGTCCTTCCCAATATAATTCTCTTGCTCTCTCATCAATGATAAAATCAAGATCAACATCACCTAAAGAAACTGTTCCTGCATTACTTCTATTTCTAAGGTCATTGATATAACCTAAAGCAGTGTTTTCATCACCTCCTCCTCCACGAAGATTTGCTTCTGCATACATCAGGTAAAAATCAGCTAACCTGAAAAGAGGGAAATCAACATCTGAGAATGTATTATTAGTGTCCGTTCCAGTATCACCTCCCGTGGTTACGTTAGTATATTTTTCTAAAACGAAACCTGTTCCAGGATCTGTAACATTGGTAATCTCTGCGATTCTGTCTTCTTTTAAGATTGTGTTTCTTTCGTCGTTTGTAAAATCAGCAGCATCAAATTTCTCAGAAAACTGAGGTGATATTCTGATAGCGCCACCCCAACCTCCGGCAGATACACCTAGGTTTTCTCCATTTTGTTCAATACTTCCTACAGCACCATTGGTCATTACAGTTGTTGGACCGAAATTTTGTACGAATTGCCCATCCGCGATCAGCGGGAAAATAATTTCATTGGCCGCTTGATTCGTATCATTGTCTCCTCTAAAAAGATCTTTATAATTATTAGCTAAGGTGTATCCTCCATTAATAATTCTTTCACAATAAGTGATACAATCACTGTATCTATTGCTTCCAATATATACTTCTGCATTTAAATACATTTTGGCAAGGATTGCCCAAGCTACTCCTTTATCTGCTCTTCCATACTGGTTTTGTCTAGGATCTGCAAGTTCAGATTCAATAGCCAGTAATTCAGTCTCTATAAAATCGAACAATTCTTGACGATCCATTTCAGGTCCTTGAGTATTACCAACAACATCGTTTTCCGTATATAAAGGAGCTCTTCCATAAGAATCCATTAGATGATAATAAGCTAATGATCTAATTAATCTAGCTTCAGCTCTATAAGCTGCGATTTCTGTTCTCAATTCTCCGCTAACTCCTCTAGAGTTCAATTTATCATCAGTAGTTTGACGTAAAAACTCATTTGATAATGCAACAGAATACATAGCTCTACTAAAGAATCCACGAAGAATTGTATTAGCTCCTGTCCAAGTAGAAGTTTGTAAATCATCTATAAATCCACTTTCATCATTGATATATGTCCATACAATTTCATCAGTACTAAATATTTGCATATTCATAATACCACGACCATATTGACTCGTACCAGCATCCAACCCTCCGATGTTAGAAGAGGTAGGGCCTGTTAATCCTGTAAGAGAAAAGTTTCCATACACTCCGGCGATAGCTTGCTCGTAAGCTCCAGGTTCAGAGTAGAATTCTTCATCAATAAAAACCCTGTCATCCCTTGGATCTTGATCTAAATCACTTGTACAAGAATTTAAAGCTATGATTCCCATCACTAGCATTAAATACTTGAAATAATTAGTTTTTATATTCATTTTCATAACAATTAATTAAAATTTTACATTAGCTCCCATTAGGAATGTTCTTGCGCGAGGGAAGATAGTTTGATCAATCCCTGAAAAGATTTCAGGATCTAATCCTGAATATTCAGTCAATATAAATACGTTTTGTACACCACCCCATAATCGTATTGAAGAAGTATCTCCAAAGAATTTATTAAAGGTGTATCCTAAAGTTACATTATCCATCTTTAGGAAGGAAGCATTTTCTACGTAAATATCTGATTGGAAGGTGTCTCCAAAAACATTAAAATTGGTGTCTAGTACTGATGTATTTATATTTGCTAGTGTACCGTTGTTATTAATAGCATTGAATGTCGCTAAATTCTCTACTGCATTAAACACATAGTTTCCAAGACTCGCTCTAAGGTTAAATGAGAAATCAAATCCTTTATAAGTCATATTCGATTGGAATCCCATGGTTACATCAGCATCACGATTTCGGTAAATGTATCTATCATCACTGTTGATAATATTATCACCATTTAAATCGGCATAAGCACCTTCTATAGGAGCACCATTCTCATCATATAATTGTTTGAATACTAAGAAAGAAAAAGGAGCAAACCCTTCTCTGTGTAATTGAACGTTACCACCTGTACCACCTACAGATGCACCAACTAATTGGTCTTCACCACCTACAAGTTTTTGAACTTCTTGGTCAATCATTGCAGCATTATAATTGATATTCCATGAAAAGTTTTCATTTCTTACAATGTCTGCATTAAGATTTAGTTCTATACCTTCTGTTAATAGCTCTCCAAGATTCTGCTGTCCAATGTTTCCAAAGTTGGCACCATCAGGTAAACTACCACTAATAAAAAGATCTTCTGTTTCTCTACGGTAAACATCTACAGATCCATTAATTCGGTCGCTAAATAATCCAAAGTCTAGACCTATGTTATATTGGGTAGCAACTTCCCATTTTAATTCCTCGTTTCTTAAAGATGGATTTGCAACTGTAATAGAAGCATCTCCGAAAATATATTGAGAAGTATTTTGACTCAATTGATATTGTGCGATATATGGTAATTTATTAAATTGTCCAGCTCCAATATTTTCCTGTCCAGTAACACCGTATCCTAAACGAAGTTTTAAGTTACTCAAGGTTTGAGAATCTGCTAAGAAGTTTTCATCAGAGATATTCCATGCAAATGCTGCTGATGGAAAATTACCCCATCGATTATCTTCACTAAATCTTGATGTTCCATCTCTTCTATAGGATAAAGTCAATAAATACTTATCGTTTAAAGAGAAATTCGCTCTACCGAAAAATGCGACTAATACTAAATCCGGATCAAAAGCTCTGATTGCCTGATTAGATTCGTTATCACCTCTAAGCTCTCCTGTATTAGAATCTTCTACTCTAAAGTTTTGATAAGAATATCCACCAGTTATGTCTAAATTGAAACCTCCGAAATCTTTCTTATAATTCAAATATGAATCAAATAAGGTGTTTCGTCTATAACTTTCAAATTCAGTTAGAGAACCATCTAAACTACCATCAGCTAATAATTGTCCACTACTATTCTGTCTAGATAATTCATTAAAACCATCACCATTCTGTTCATCAAAACCTACATTTACAGTAGCTGTTAATTCTGGTAAAAACCAAAAAGAGTAATCTACTTTGAAGTTTCCAAAGTAACGATCCACCTCACTACGATTGTTTCTTTGTAAAAGTGATGCCACAGGGTTAGAAACAGCTAATATATCGTTAAAAGATCCGTCAGGGTTGATGCTGTCATATTCGAAAAAACCTCCAAAAGGGGAGTTAGGGTCTCTAACAGGTTGAGTAGGATCAAATGCAAGAGCTGCACCTTCAACACCATTGGCAAATCTTCTTTTTTCAAAAGTAGCGTTTGCATTTAAGTTTATCTTAAGACTTCCATTTAAAAAAGTTGGATTAAGTACTAATGCGGCAGTACTTCTTTCAAATTCACTAGTTAAACGTAATCCACCTTGATCAAGATGACCTAATGATAATCTAACAGGTAGCACATCAAATAAAGAACCTCTTATAGAAATATTATTGTCTGTAGATACCGCATTTCTATATATTTCTTTTTGCCAATCAGTATTAGCATTTCCTAATAAAGTAGGGTCAATATTGCTGTTCACTAGAGCTTGTTCTCTTACTAAATCTCTAAATTCATTAGCAGAAAAAACGTCTATCGTATTGGGAATTGTATAAATACCCGATTGAAAATTATAATCTACCTGAAACCCCTTACTACCTTTGATTGTTTCGATAATGATAACCCCTGCTGATGCTCTGTTACCATAAATTGCAGCTGCAGATGCATCTTTTAATACGGTAAAAGATTTAATATTGTTAGGGTTTATAGAGGAAAGAATAGATTGTGAGCCACCTACTACATTATTATTAACAGGTAAACCGTCAATAACAATTAATGGATCATTGGAAGCAGCAAGAGAACCACCACCACGAATTCTAATAGCCGCACCCGAACCTGGAGCTCCACCAGCATTAATATTAACACCAGCCACACGACCATTTAACAGATTTTCTGGAGATACAATGTTTCCTTTATTAAAATCATCAGCTGTTACAGTGCTAACAGATCCTGTTAAATCCTTTTTTCTAGCAGCACCGTATCCAATTACAACTACTTGTTCTAGTTCAGCAGCGTCTTCTTGTAAAGTAACATCGATTCTGCTAGTTCCTGAATACGTAAATTCCTGAGCAATAAAACCTACATAAGAGAATTCAATGATGTCTCCATCGTTTACATTGTTTAATACGTAATTACCGTCAAAATCTGACGATGTTCCGTTTGTTGTTCCCTTTACTATAATATTTACACCGGGAATCGGTTGACCATTTCCAGCGTCAGTAACAGTACCCGTAACTGTCGACTGTGCAAAAAAGCTCATTGGTATCAACCACAATAAAAACAATGCGCTTTTAGTAAATGTTTTCATATAATATTAAATTAGTTTTTAATTGTTTTTAGCCTTATATTTTCACTTTCTGAGAACCAATGTATGTAAAATCTGTGTTAAATTTCGGGTACGGTGTAGCCGTAACCTTACGAAAACGTTTGCGTGTGGATAACTTTTAAAATTCTGTTAAAATTTTAAGGGTAATTATGATCATATCGCATATTTTCGCAACAAAATTTAACTTTTAATAAAAATTCAAGGGAAATGAAGCAAAAAGTTACGTTAAAACAAATAGCAAAAGAGCTCGATGTATCCATCTCTACGGTGTCAAAAGCATTAAAAGATAGCGTAGAAATTAGTCTTGATACTCGACAAAAGGTAAAAGCTTTCGCTAAGTTGTATAATTACAAACCTAACAACATTGCATTAAGCCTTAAAAACAGAAAAACCAAGACGATAGGAGTGATCATTCCGGAAATTGTTCATCATTTTTTTACTACTGTAATTGGTGGTGTAGAGAAGGTTGCCAACGAAAAGGGGTATAATGTAATCATATGTTCTTCAAATAACTCCTTTGATAAAGAGGTCATCAATTTAGAAATGTTAGCAAGCGGTAGTGCAGATGGGTTTATTTTATCTGTTGCTAAAGAGACACAGCAAAAGAAAGATTACCATCATATCGAAGAAACAATGAGTCAGGGAATGCCAGTTGTACTTTTTGATCGAATTATTGATGAACTTGTTTGTGATAAAGTAATTATTGATGATGGAAAAGGAGCACAAACAGCTACAAATCATTTACTTTCTCTTGGATGTAAAAAGATAGCAATACTAACTACAGTTGATTATATAAGCGTTGGAAAACTTAGAACAAATGGTTATCTGAGAGCATTAAGAGCTTATGATATAACAGCTAGAGAGGATTATATTTTAAAAATAGAAGATATTGATAATTGCGAATCAGAGATATCTAGTTTCCTTAAGGATAAAGATGTAGATGCTATTTTTGCGGTGAATGAATTGTTTGCTGTTACGGCTGCAAGAGTTCTAAACGAAGAGGGGAAAAAAGTACCTGATGATGTTTCTATAGTTGGTTTTACCGATGGTATTTTATCTAAACATTTTATCCCAAGTTTAACTACTATTAGTCAGCATGGAGAAGAGATGGGAATAAGAGCAGCAAAGCTACTTATAGATAAGCTTGAAGGAGAAGAGGATGTGCCAGAAGAATACAAGACAGTGATTATTGATACAAGCTTAATCCAAAGACAATCAACAAAAAAATAACACACTAAAATTATTTTATTTAAAATAATATAATATATTTGACCCCTATCAGAACTTATATTTTCACTTTCTACTAGCATAAGTTTTGATAAGTGTACGCGCTTATCATAGTAATTATTAAAGATTTACTTAATGAACAAGCGTAAGCTAAGTTTCTGGGAAATATGGAATATGAGTTTCGGTTTCTTGGGAATACAAATGGGTTTTGCTTTACAAAATGCAAACGCCAGTAGAATACTTCAAATTTTTGGAGCCGACGTACATGAATTATCATGGTTTTGGGTGGTTGCACCTTTGACTGGTCTAATTGTACAACCCATAATTGGATATTATAGTGATAAAACATGGACTCGTTTAGGTCGAAGAAGACCCTTTTTTCTTACTGGAGCTATTCTAGCTTCGATAGGGTTATTATTAATGCCTAATGCGGACATGTTTACTGCGTTTTTGCCTTCTTTGTGGGTTGGAGCTGGTATGTTAATGATTATGGATGCATCATTTAATGTTGCTATGGAACCTTTTAGAGCTTTAGTAGCGGATAATCTTCCATCGGATCAAAGAACACTTGGCTTTAGTGTGCAAACCATTTTAATAGGAATTGGGGCTGTAATCGGTTCATGGTTACCTTATGTAATGGCAAATTGGTTTGGTATTTCTAATGAAGCAGAGATAGGGGAAGTTCCATTACATTTGTTATTATCTTTTATTATTGGGGCGATCGTATTAATAGGTAGTATACTGTTGACAGTTTTTACTACTAAAGAATATTCTCCAGAGGAGTTAGCGGCATTTGAAAACGATGAAGAAGATTTAGAGGAAGAAAAATCTTCTTTAATGAATATTTTTTCAGATTTTAGAAAAATGCCATTAACAATGAAACAGTTAAGTGGAGTTCAATTTTTTTCTTGGTTTGGTCTTTTTGGAATGTGGGTTTTTTCGACACCAGCTATAGCCCATCATATTTATGGTTTGCCACTCAGTGACCATAGCAGTGAAGCTTATCAAAATGCTGGAGATTGGGTTGGTGTATTATTTGGAGTCTATAATGCTATTTCAGCAATATTTGCATTCTTTTTGCCTTACATAGCATTAAAAATAGGTAGGAAGTTAACCCATGCAGTATCTTTAGTGATTGGTGGTTTGGGTCTTATTTCTATTTATTTAGCACCAAATGAAGACTGGTTAATATTGTCTATGATAGGTATAGGAATTGCATGGGCAAGTATCTTAGCCATGCCTTATGCAATATTAGCTGGATCTATTCCTGCGAAAAAGATGGGGGTTTATATGGGGATATTTAATTTCTTTATAGTACTTCCTCAAATTATCAATGCAATTATAGGGGGACCGGTAGTTAAGTATTTTTATGGAGGAAATCCTATTTATGCTCTGGTAATAAGTGGTTTGTCTTTTATTGTGGCAGCTATATTAGTTGCAAGAGTTAAAGATGTTGATGATACTTTAATTAATACAAAAAATTAAAAGAATGACTAAAAAAGCATTCATATTTGATCTAGATGGTGTCATAGTAGACACCGCAAAATACCATTTTCTGGCATGGCAAAATTTAGCCAATACCCTCGGTATATCTTTTTCTGAAGAACAGAATGAACAATTGAAAGGAGTTAGCCGAATAAGATCCTTAGAAAAAATTTTGGAATGGGGAAATAAAACAATTTCGGAAGAAGAGTTTACCACGTTAATGGCTAAAAAGAATGAAGAATATCTGAATTACATTGAAACCATGGATACTTCGGAAATTCTGCCTGATGTTCCTAGAGTTTTAGAATATCTTTTAACCGAAGATCAAGCTATTGCTCTGGGTTCTGCCAGTAAAAATGCAAGAGTTATTCTTGATAAAGTGTTATTAAAAGAAAAGTTTCATGCCATTGTTGACGGAACTGATGTTACCAAAGCAAAACCTGATCCAGAAGTGTTTTTAATAGGTGCACAAAAACTAGGGGTTGCTCCTAAGGATTGTGTGGTTTTTGAAGATTCTGTTGCGGGAATTCAAGCGGCAAATATTGCTAATATGATCAGTATTGGTATTGGAGATCCAGAGGTTTTACATGAAGCGGATTATGTATTTAGTGATTTTACCGAAATAAAAGAAGAATTCATTAACCAATTAGTTACAACCGAAAAATAATGAGAATAATTTGAAGAGTTTTCAGGAGTATTGTAAAAACTTCTTTAGAGATTCTTCAAGCAACTAAAATTTAAAAAAAGAGAACCGATGAATCAGGATTATATTAAACCAGATAACTGGTCGATAATTGAAGAAGGATTTGATGTAGAAAGAGTTAAATCCTCAGAGAGTCTTTTTAGTATTGGTAACGGTGCTATGGGGCAGCGTGCAAATTTTGAAGAGACGTATACAGGCCCTACTTTTCAGGGGAGTTATATTGCAGGAGTGTATTATCCTGATAAAACCAAAGTTGGTTGGTGGAAAAATGGATATCCAGAGTATTTTGCTAAAGTATTAAATGCGCCTAATTGGATTGGAATCAATGTAGAAATCAATGGAGAAAAATTAGATCTTCATAGATGCAAAACAGTATCTGATTTTCGAAGAGAATTAAATATGAAAGAAGGTTGGTATCAGCGTTCTTTCAAAGCAGTACTTAGAAATAATACAGAAGTATCTATTAAGTCTACTCGTTTTTTAAGTTTAGATTTGGATGAAGTTGGTGCAATTAAGTATGAAGTTTCTCCTTTAAATAAGGATGCAGAGATTAGTTTTACTCCGTATTTAGATGCTGGAATTACCAATGAAGATACTAATTGGGATGATAAATTTTGGGATACTTATGAAGTTTCTCATAAAGGAAATGCAGCATTTATATCTTCCAAAACTATGAAAACTGAATTCCATGTTTGTACTGGAATGTTAAATCAATTGTTTTTGGATGGAGAATTGCAGGAAGTATACCCGTCTGTAGAGACAAATAAAACGTATGCAAGTTTAACGTATGATGTTGCTGTAGGAAAAGGAAAAACAGCGATTTTACATAAGTTTGGTGGATATACAGTTTCTTTAAATCATAAACAAGAAGATATCGCCTCTGCAAGTGCAGCTGTTCTTAAGC
>NZ_WEKL01000026.1 GCF_019295435.1 Aquimarina litoralis | reverse complement strand
CCACAATAAACTGATATGCTCTGTTATTATAGGGGTGAACATTAATTTCACCAACTGAGTATTCATCTCCCAAGTCTATTACCGCATTTTGAGGAAAACTTTCTGCAGACCATCTGTTTTCGGTATTATCATCGATGATATTTGTTGCAGGATTAGTAGTTTGTTGGTCACTGTATGAAGAAAGACTTCCACTCAAGCTTAAGTTATTTCCAGCAGTACAATTTGGAATATCTACTTCATTACCAAAAGCTCTAAACTCTAATATACTAATCCATGGCCCAGAATATTCGTTTGCTCCAAAAACAGTAACGCTAATATAACGTGCCTCAACAGAAGATACAATATCTGTTACGGGAGCTGAGATTGTTCCTGGAGTGGTATTATTTCTTCTGTCAATTATTTCAGTAAAAGTACCATTAGATTCAGTTGCTGTAGCTATGGAGTATTGATATGCTCTATCTTGATAAAATATCAGCTCCGTTTTCTGAATGTTAAAAATATCTCCAAGATCAACAGTAAAAGATTGTGGAAAACCATTAACGGACCAACGAGAACTAGTTGATCCATCAACAAGATTAGAAGCAATATTACCTCCATCAGGTGTTCCAGTAGCAGTTACAGGTTTGTTTAACGCTAAATTGATTCCATTAGTTGTGGGAATTATAGTTGCGGTGGCTGTATCCGTAAATTGACCATCTTCTGTAGTTACTGTGATAGTTACTTCACCTGCATTGATAGCATTGATTAGTCCGCTAGCATTAATAGTAGCAATAGCTTCATTACTACTAATATAAGTTACATTTTGATTAGTGGCATTAGTTGGTGATATAGTAGTAGTTAATTGCCATGTGCTTCCAACTTCAATCGGACTATTAATGGGAACAATACTTACTGAATCTACTGGTATATTAGATGTTGCACCTAATTGGGTAATATTAATTGTTCTGGTTATAGAACCTCCGGTAATAGTTACTATACCTGTTCTTGTAGATGTTTCTGAATTTACTGTTACGCTAATATCTGTACTGCCATTATTAATTCCGGAAGCTGTACTTATTGAAATCCACGAGCTGTCATCAGAGACTGTCCAATTTACATTAGATGTAATCGTAAGAGTTTTGCTACCAGCATTTGCTGTGAAATTATCTATAGCAGATACGATTAATAGATCTGTTGTAGAGTTATCACAAGAATTTAAAGGATTTCCATTAGCATTAACAAAACAAGCACCAACATTTGCAGCAACATCATTATCGGTATATGGAGGTTGAGAGATAGAGGATCCAGCATTGGTTCCAGAAATATTAAAGATTTCTCCTTCGCTGGATGCTGATAAGTTTGTTGAAGAAAACTCACTTATGGATGCTCCTAAAGTTGTATTGCTAAACACATTTCCAGAATAGGATAAAGAGGAGCCAATAGCCGAAAAATCACCGTTATCATCTTCGGTTATAACATCAGTAATATTAGGTGAAGCATTAGAAAAGAAAATAACATTATTAGAAACAATTCCAGTATTACTGTTGGTGCCTTTGTCTCCATTAAAAAATAGTGGAGCATTGGTGTTTACTATTGTGTTATTAGAAACGGTAATGTCTTCGGATTTTTGATAACCATTAGATACACTTGTGGAATTGCAATTATCCTGAGAATTGGTAGCACCTCCCATAAATGTAATTCCGTTATTCCATTTTGCCTGATCAATTACGGTAATGCAATCCTGAATGTAGTTGTTGCTTATTTCATGGTCGCTATCTACTATTCTAATACCACCTGTTCCGTCAACATTTTCTCCTAAAAAGTAGTTGTTTTTTACCGTTGCTCCAGAACCATGACGTAGTGTTAAAGACCCTCTACATCGTCTAAAAGTATTGTTTTGATAAGTGTTGTTATCGCTTTTATTGGTAATTATTTCATTTTCACCATCTGCCTCCACAAAATAGTTATTACTAACGATAGTTCTACAATCTACATTTTGAAATTCACTAGTTCCTACTCGGATTGTTTCGCTATCTCCAGAATTAGACAATGAAGGATCTATTTTTTCGTAATTATAAAAATAATTATGGCTTATAGTGTGCCCTACGATACCGCAACGATCATTTTCCGCATTGTATTCCAATTCCACTAATACCAAAGCTCCAGCTGTTGATTTGTTAAGAAAAGAGCAATGCAATACATTATTGTTATTTCCATATAAAACTATCCACCGATGTTTTACAATAGCTCCATCTTGTTCGGCTTCTGCAGCGTCGCCAGGTTCTACTCCTAAACCATCAATGACACAGTTTTGAATAGTGGAGTTCTGCGCGTATGTTGTTCCGTTTCTAAACTGTATGAAATTACTCGTTCCATAACCTCCTTGCCAGTGAAACCCTTCTACAACAAGAAAGTCTCCAGCGATATCCATTTGTAACCCATTATTAAAAATGACTCCACCAGGAGTCTCGGCCTTTAAAACAATTGGATCAGACGAAGTTCCATTRGCTTTAAAAACCAATCTTTCATCATAATTATATGTCCCGTTTTTCCAGATTACGATATCACCAGGAAGCAAACTTAGATTTTTAAATTCGTCTATAGAGTGAATGAAGTATTCCGTCGCAAATATATTTGAGGAAAAGAGAAAAAGGATGATTAATAATTCTTTGAACTTTCTTTTTTTGAGGGATAAAACCTTTAAAATGCGTTTGTTTTGTTTGTTCGATAGATAATAAGAGTTGTGATTTTTCATGTGATATTTGTTAAATAGATAGTTGCTGTATAAAGAAGTTAATTGTTTGGTGTTAGTTCCTATGAGAGTTTTAAAAAGACTAATTCTCAAAAAGAATACAATCATTTTTAAATTGGTCAACCAATTTAAAAATAAATAGAAGATATATCAATTTTTTGCCCTTAAAAATTACGAAGTGTCAAAAAATAGGTTAAATAATTAAGGAGTTGATTGTGAAGGGAAGTTTGGTTTCATTTTACTTAATAATCATAGATTTAAAGTGTGGTTTAAGATTTTTACCAATTCCCATAAACTATGTTTTTTATGACGCTACCGATTAGGACTTAAAAATTATATACTAATTTTGGAAAAATGAAAACTATAGGAATCGAAATAGATAAAAAAAGAGCTATTTGTGTTATTGTGTCTAAAGATGCTAATGGAGTATATCAGAATGTAACTGGTAAGACTAAATACATAGAAATAAAGGATGATCATAACAATTATGAGATACAAGATTTTTTGAAAAAAATTGAAGCGTTTTTTGATGAGGTAGCACCTTTACAAATAGGGATCATAAGTAGGCAAACAAAGGGGAAATTCGCAGCTGCAGCAGTTTCGTTTAAGTTAGAGGCGCTTATTCAATGTTATACAAAAGCAGAAATAACTTTTGTTTCCAAACAAACATTGACAGCTTTTTATAAAAAGAATGAACTTCCAGTCTCTTACGATAATGCATATCAAGAAAATGCTACAAAGCTGGCCGCGTATCTATCAATGAAGTAGGAATAACTATTTTAAAGCGCTTTGATGGAAAAATTMCATTAAAGAAGGAAAAATTCCAAATTTCGAATATTTCTTTTTAGATTTGTATTCCAAAAGAAAAGCAATGTCAGAAAAACTATATGCTATTATAGATGTAGAAACCACAGGTAAAGGCATTCATGGAAATCGTATTACGGAGATTTGCATAGTTTTATTAGAAGGTAATACAATTATCGATAAATTTACTTCTTTAGTAAATCCTGAATGTCATATTCCTCAATTCATTACAGGACTAACAGGCATTGACAATGATATGGTGAGAGATGCGCCAAGGTTTCATGAGATTGCTCAGCGCATTATTGAAATGACTACAGGAGCAATTTTTGTAGCGCATAATGTCAATTTTGATTATAATGTGATCAAAGCAGAATTTAAGAATTTGGGATATTCTTTTGTACGTAAAAAACTATGTACAGTTCGGTTATCTAGAAAATTGATTCCTGGTATGCTTTCCTACAGTTTAGGGAAATTATGTTCATCTCTTGATATTCCCTTAGAAGATCGCCATAGGGCCGAAGGAGATACTGATGCTACTGTTATTTTATTTCAAAAGATCTTAGATCTTGATTCAGACCTCAAGGTGATTGATAAATTTTTAAATGTTCGCTCTAAAGAAGCAACATTACCACCACATTTAAAAGCTGAAAATATCGATCGTTTACCTGAAGAAACGGGGATATATTTATTTAAAGATCAAAAAGGAAAAGTAATCTATGCCGGAAAAGCAAAGAATATAAAACAAAGAGTCATCAGTCATTTTTATGATAAAAAGAATAAAGAATACGCGTTAGGCCAAGAAACTTATACAATTGATTATGAAGTAACAGGTAATGAATTAGTTGCATTATTACTAGAGGCTGAAAAAATAAGAAAACACTATCCTAAATTTAATAGAGCACAGAAAAAACCAGTAGCTCCTTATTGTATTATGTATTATACAAATAGAAAAGGAGTAATTCAATTGGCAATAGATAGATCCCATAATTTTGATCATTCCGTAGAAGTATTTTATACAAGAGCTGAAGCTATTGAAAAATTAGAACAGTTATGTGCGAGTTTTCAGTTATGTCCGCGATATTGTAGTTTACAAACCACTACACAACGTTGTTCTCATTACAAAATAAAGAATTGTAAAGGGATTTGTGTTGGAGATGAATCCGTTGCTCTTTATAATATGAGAGCTCAACAGGCATTATCCTCACTAAAAAAAGATCAGAAAAGTTATTTTATTAAAGAGAAAGGTAGGACTTTTAACGAGCAAAGTTTTGTAATGATTGAGGATGGTATTTATAAAGGTTTTGGGTACATACAAGAGGATGAACAAATTGTCAATTCTGAAGATTTTGATAATTTTCTACAACTTCAAAAACATACATACCATACTACCAAAATCATAAAAAGTTATTTACGCAAAAATGGGGATCGAAATATTGTACTTATTTAAGCTACTTTATTTTTTGTAAATTATAACAAAACAATAGCATATCTCTATTGAGTAATTTAGTATTTTGAACTACTTACTAATTTTAAATTACCCATGAAAAATATTTATTTGATTCTTATTTGTTTTGTAACAATATCCATCCATAGTCAAAAAACTATTGATTTTCCTTCTAAAGATGGCCTTATGATGACCGCCGACTTGTATGAAGCAGCAGGAAAAGATTCGTTTATCATTCTTTTTCACCAAGCAGGATGGAGTAGAGGTGAATATATGGAAATAGCTCCTAAGCTTATCAAGATGGGATATAATTGCCTTGCAGTGGATCAAAGATCTGGTATGATTATTAATGATAGGCTCAATCACACTTCGAGAGAAGCAAAGAAGAAAGGTAAAAAAACAGAATATATCGATGCGTATCAAGATGTAGAAGCAGCGATTGCTTATGTGAAAAAGACCTATAACCCGAAAAAAATAATTATCTGGGGAAGCTCGTATTCTTCGTCATTAGTTCTAAAATATGCTGGAGATAATCCAAATGCAGTGAATGGTGTATTATCTTTTTCTCCAGGAGAGTACTTTGGAAAAAAGAATTTTATTACTTCCAGTGCAGCTAATATTAAAGTTCCAGTATTTGTTACTTCGGCAAAAAAAGAAAAAAAGAATTGGTCTGGTATTTATGATGCAATAACATCAGATAAAAAGCAATTCTTTCTTCCAAAAACAGAAGGAAATCATGGGTCTAGAGCTCTTTGGGATCGATTTTCTGATAATAAGAGCTATTGGAAAGCAGTAACAAGTTTTCTGGAAACTATTTAATGTAAATAAAAAATGCCTGATACTAAATAAATATCAGGCATTTTACTTTATATATAGATTACTGTCTACACTTCTTCCATATATTCTTCAATTGGAGCGCAAGTACAGATTAGGTTTCGATCTCCATACGCATCATCTACACGTCTTACTGTTGGCCAGAATTTATTATCTGCTACATATGCCAAAGGATATGCGGCTTGCTCTCTTGTATAAGGGAAATCCCATGAATCGGCTGTCAACATAGCTAATGTATGTGGAGCATTTTTCATTACATTATTAGTATCATCAGAGCTAGCTTCGGCAATCTCTTGACGTATGCTAATCATGGCATCACAAAAACGATCTAATTCAGCTTTACTTTCGCTTTCTGTTGGTTCTATCATAATAGTTCCCGCTACTGGGAATGATACTGTTGGAGCATGGAATCCATAATCCATTAGACGTTTTGCGATATCAGTTACTTCGATTCCATGAGCTTTAAAGGGGCGACAGTCTACGATCATTTCATGAGCCGCACGTCCTCGTTCACCAGAATATAAAGTGCTATAATGACCATCCAATCGTTCTTTGATATAATTTGCATTGAGTATTGCATACTCTGTAGCTTCTCTAAGTCCTTTAGATCCAAGCATAGTAATATATCCATAAGATATTAAACAAGCTAAAGCCGACCCCCAAGGAGCTGCTGAAATAGCTGTAATTGCTTTTTCCCCACCAGTAGTAATAAGTGGATTACCTGGTAAAAATGGTACTAATTGTTTAGCAACACAAATAGGTCCTACTCCAGGTCCTCCACCTCCATGCGGAATCGCAAAAGTTTTATGCAAGTTTAAGTGACAAACGTCTGCGCCAATTGCTCCTGGATTCGTTAGTCCAACCTGAGCATTCATATTAGCTCCGTCCATATATACTTGTCCGCCATTATCATGGACAATCTGAGTAATTTCGCGAATAGCAGACTCGTAAACTCCATGCGTAGAAGGGTAGGTAACCATCAAAGCAGAAAGATTGTCTTTATATTTTTCTGCCTTTTCTCTTAAATCTTCTACATCAATGTTTCCTTCTTCAGTAGCTTTTGTTACCACTACTTTCATTCCTGCCATAACAGCAGATGCTGGATTCGTTCCATGCGCAGAAGATGGTATTAAGCAAATATTTCTATGATGATCGTCTCTGGATTCGTGATATGCACGAATTACCATCAGTCCTGCAAATTCTCCTTGAGCCCCTGAATTAGGTTGTAAAGAAGTAGCAGCAAAACCAGTTATCTCAGTTAATTGATCTTCTAATTTTTTTAATACTTCCTGATATCCTTGTGCTTGTTGCACTGGAACTAATGGATGCATATTACCCCATTGCGGATTGCTTAATGGAAGCATTTCAGAAGCTGCATTCAATTTCATCGTGCAAGAACCAAGTGGAATCATTGAGTGATTTAATGAAAGATCTTTGCGTTCAAGCTTTTTGATATAACGCATCAATTCCGTTTCAGAATGATACGTATTGAATACATCATTTGTTAAAAATGGAGTATTTCTTTTTACGTTATTAGGGATATTGTTATCACTATTACTTGATACAATATCAATTGTTTCTTTACCAGAAGCTTTTGCAAAAATGGAAACAATCTCTTTAAGATCTGCAAGCGTAGTGGCTTCGTTTAAAGAAATAGATACAGTATTTGTATCAGGGTAATAGAAATTGATTTTTTGAGCTTCTGCTATTTCTTTGATTTTTGTTGCATTTGCTTCAATTCTAATGGTATCAAAGAAAGCTGTATTTAGTTGTTTATAACCAAGTTTGGTTATAGTGTCTGCAAGGTTTATAGCAGCACTATTTACTTTATTTGCAATATATTGTAGTCCTTCTTTTCCATGATATACAGCATACATACCTGCCATTACCGCTAGTAAAACCTGCGCCGTACAAATATTAGAAGTAGCCTTATCACGTTTGATATGTTGCTCGCGAGTTTGTAAAGCCATACGCAAGGCTCTATTACCATTCATATCTTGGGTAACTCCAATAATTCTACCAGGAATGTTTCTTTTGTAAGCTTCTCTGGTAGCAAAATAAGCAGCGTGCGGTCCTCCATATCCTAGAGGAATTCCAAATCGCTGTGTTGTACCAACAACAACATCTACATCAAAACTTCCTGGAGATTTGAGAGAAACGAGACTTAAAATATCTGCTGCTACTGCAACTTTAATTTCAGATTGATGAGCGTTTTCTACAAAAGAGGCATAGTCAAACACCTGACCAGATACTCCTGGATATTGTAGTATGGCTCCATAATAATCTGTAGAAAAATCAAAAGTTGTATGGTCTCCAATTACTAATTCAATTCCTAATGGAATAGCTCTTGTTTTTAGTAAAGAAATTGTTTGCGGTAAAATCTCTTCAGAAACAAAAAACTTGTGGACATTATTTTTTTTCTGAGTTCTAGATCTAACAGCAAATAGCATTGTCATAGCTTCTGCTGCAGCTGTACTTTCATCCAGTAAAGATGCATTTGCCAACTCCATTCCGGTTAGATCGCAAACCATGGTTTGATAGTTAAGCAAAGCTTCTAATCTTCCTTGTGCAATTTCAGCTTGGTAAGGAGTATAAGCCGTATACCATCCTGGATTTTCTAGGATGTTACGTTGTATTACTGCAGGTAAACAAGCTTCATGATATCCTAAACCAATATAAGTTTTAAATACTTCGTTTTTAGAAGCTAATTTCTGAATATGAGCAGAATACTCTTGTTCGCTCATAGCTTCATCCAATTGCAATGGAGCTTTTAATAAAATATCATCAGGAACAGTTTCATAGATAAGCTGATCTATGGAGTCTGCCTTGATCATATGTAACATGTCATTTAAATCTTTTTCTGAAGGACCTATATGACGTAGTTTAAACGAGTCAGTTTTCATAGCAAAAAAACAGTTGAGATTGAAAGCGCAAAAGTACATATTTAATCCATAAAAATTTCACAATTAATTAACCTAACACTATCAAGTTTTTAACCAACTTAGATGGTTATTAACAGATTCCCCTAAATTTAGAACGTGAAAACCATTAAAAGTATATTCGATTTTTATATAAACAGCAGTATACATGTGGCTTTAGCTGTGGCAGCACTTGTGAAAATAACTTTTTTGAAATTCGAAATCTTAGGCGCAAATACGTACATATATTTTAGCTTCGCCGGAACTATAGTAGCATATAATTTTGTGAAATATGCTACAATTTCAAAATTATATCATCGAAGGTTGACAAAATCGATGACCGGAATTAAAGTTTTAACAGGTATTAGTGCTATTGCTTTTGCTTATTTTGGCTATCAAGTTTCTTTTGATACCATCGTATATATGTTACCATTTGTATTACTCACTATATTATATACGGTCCCCATTTTTCCGAATAAGAAAAACCTGAGAAGTGTAGCGGGGATTAAAATCTTTATTATTGGGGCAACATGGATGGGAATTACTGTACTAGTTCCGGTTCTCTACACTGAAGGAAGTATAGATTTTGATATGATCATTGAAATGGTTCAGCGCTTTCTATTTATTGTAGTGATTATGTTACCTTTTGAAATAAGAGATTTACAATTTGATGATAAAGAATTAGAAACAATTCCACAAAAAATTGGGGTTACGAGAACAAAAGTTTTTGGAAGTATAGTGTTGGTAGTATTTCTATTGCTTACGGCTTTTAGAGTGGAGCTTACTTCTACCGAAATTTTAAGCACTGTATTTGTTACTATAATAACATTGTTGTTTTTGTGGGGTACTGATAAAAAACAATCGGAATACTTTTGCTCCTTTTGGGTCGAAAGTATTCCGATTATATGGTTGTTATTATTGGTTCTGATGCAAAGCCTATTCGGCTAATTTTTTTCTTAGTTGCTCTTTCATCTTCTCCTTCATAGAAGATTCTAAAACTTGAACATTAGACTTTTTCATTGCTTTAGTAAGTTTGGTATTCCTTTTAGAATACGCTCTGGTTACTTTGCAATATATCAATCTGATATTGAGTTTGATGATTTCCATAAAGGAAGCTTCACCATACTGGTTTTTGTCACATATGTACTTTGCTTGTTCGCAGGATACAAATAAACTGTTACTTGTTTTCATTACAATTTTAAACTAATTTTTTGGGGCGTTATTAACTTATTTTATTCCAACTCAGACATTTTTTTCTTTAACTGCTCTTTCATAGCATCCTTAGCCGATTGATTAATACTAATGACTTTAGGATCTTTAAATAGTTTTGTTAGTTTCGTGTTCTTAGACGAATACTTTCTACAAGCCTTACAATAAATTAAATGAATGTTTAATTTTACTTTTTCCCAAAAAGAGGCTTCTTTGTATTGATTTTTATCGCAAATATGATTTGCGTTCTCACAACTTACAAATATTTTGTTCCCAGTACTCATTATCTATTAAAACCAGTTTTTTTCTAAGCATTCCGCCATTGCAGTACGTGCTCTATGAATAATTACCCAAAGATTAGACGCCGTGATATCAAATTCATTACAGATGGCTTCTGTATCAAATCCTTGAATTGTTTTCATGGAAAAAATACGAGCTTGTTTTTCTGGTAATTTGCCAATACAATTATGGATAGCAATACCTAGTTCTGTATTTTCTATTTTACCTTCAGCGTTTTGGTCGAAAGGATCTGCTACTCTTTCTTCGAGCCAATCACCTTCAGTTTCTCCGTCATTAGTATAATTGATTCGAACTTCTGCCTTTCCTTTATTACTATTAATTTTTCTGTAATGATCAATGATTTTTCTTTTTAGAATGGAAATAAGCCAAGTGCGTTCACTAGCTTCACCCTTAAAGTTTTTCATTGATTTAAGACCTGCAAAAAAGGTCTCTTGCACTAAATCTTGTGCAATCTCTCTATCGTCAACCCTTACTATAGTATAATTAAATAGATAATCACTGTATTTATCAATCCACGTATTAGGGTCTATCGTGTTTGTAGGCATAGTATATCGACTCTTTTTTTCAAAAATAGGATAAAAAGTTGAATCTCAAACAAGTTTACCCTTTTGAATTCCTGCAGGGAATAGTTAGTAGTGCATAATATATGTAGTACTCTATGTTTTATGGATATTAATAGCTTATCAAAATTGTTTAAATTATTTATTATAAATCCGTCTTTTGTGATATTCTGAAATTACGATGTATGTATTTGAGAAATTAATAATTTATAAAATCATTTGACAAACAAACGAAAAAGTAAAAATGGATGAGTAAGTTTAAGCTTTTTTGTTCTCCCTAGGAGCAAAAACATAATTTAGTTTATAGTTTAATGTATATAGGTTTTATTTCTAAAAGTTAATTTTTTTTAGCATTTTTTAAGTTTACTTTTTGTGTATAGATACTTTTTCAGTTTCTCTTTTGATATGTTCATTTCTCATTTTTAGGAATTTTATGAGATGTTTTTCTAAAATCAATAGATCAAATATTTTACCTATAAAACCATATGGAGTCTGGTATTTTAAGATATCTATCATTTCAGTTTTTGATGTATTTTCTTTGAAAATGTGCTGGTGTTTAAAACTTTTGAAATGCCCTTTGATCATCTCATCTATAAAGTAAGTGGGATATCGAAGTGAGGTGATCTTACTTTGATGTTTTAAATACAAACCAAAATGTTTTCCTTTCCAAGTTATAGTTTCATAGAGGTCAATCAATCCTGATGTTTTTCCTGCAATTGCTTTCTCTTTACTTTTATGTGCTGATTTCATATGCAGATCAATATTTCTAGCAGCATCAAAAACCATTGTTATTGGAGCATCGATAATCGTGTGTAGTCTAATAGTGGTCATGAGCTTGAAATTAAATCTTTACTAGCTTCCATGAGATTTGGATAAGTAAATTTAAAACCTGCTTTTTTCAGTTTGTTAGGAATTACATTTCTGCTTTTCAGAATTAATTCTGTTTCGGTTTTAATCATGCGAGCTCCTATTTCTAAAAGAAATTTTGGTAAAGGAAGTCCAATATGTATGTTAGCTACGTTTCGAAGTGTTTTCATAAGAGTTTTATTATCTGATGGTTTTGGAGAAACAATATTGATAGGGCCTTCCATCTCTTGGTTTTTGATAATAAATTCTATACTTCTGGCAAAATCAGTTTCATGAATCCAACTAAATTTTTGATTTCCCTTTCCTTGTTTACCTCCAAAACCAATTTTTATAAGATTTAGAATGGGTTGTAAAGCACCACCATTTTTTCCAAGGACGATCGAGGTTCTTAATGCTACTTTTCTAGTTTCCGGAGTATGATGTGAAAAGAAAGCATGTTCCCAGTTGGTAGCTACATTCACTGAAAAACCAGATCCTATTTCACCATGGATCTCATCCATTTCCATATCCAAAGAATGTCTATATATAGTAGCAGTAGAAGAGTTTAACCAAACTTTAGGAGAATTTTTACAAGCTTTTACAGCTTTTCCTAAAACATTTGTAGACTCTACTCTTGAAGAAAGAATAAGGTCTTTATTCTTTTGATGATATCTGCAATCAACTGACTTCCCTGTCATATTAATTAAGGCATCTACTCCTTCCAATTCGTTTTTCCACGTACTAATTGTTTTTGCATCCCATTGTACATATTGGATATTATTGACGGTTCTGTTTTCTCCACGAGTTAGAATTGTAATGGTTTCTACTTTATTTTTAAAATATTGCACCAAAATATCTCCTAAGAAACCTGTTCCTGCTGCTATTACTATTTTTTTCATATGCATTTGTTTTTAATATAATAAAATGGGTAACCAGGCTATTCTGTACAGCATCCAAGTTACAGTTAGATAGGAGGGTAGTTGTAGTTTCTTTACTCTCCTTGCGTGTTCAATAATCATTATACTTACAACTAATAGAAATAAAAAGATTTTAACTTCCAGATCTATAAGCGTTACTTTGTACAAAAGTAATAACGGTATTAGTGCTAAAGATCCTAATAAAGAAACCGTAATCATATGACATAAATAGGTATGAATTTTTCTTTTTATAAATAATAAGATAATTCCACCTTGCCACACCAATTGCCCTGAACACATTGTTATTTCTTTCGATAATCTATCATTAGCAATTAACTCTGGAAGTTCTTTGGTGTAGTAGAACAACACAATCGTTGATATCATCGTAGCTATGATAATATAACTCCATTGGTATGTAAGTTTGGTAGTCATAAGTAATTGACATTATTTTTCTGCTGTTACTATATAGTATCCAAAACTTTGCATGTGTAATCCTGATAGCAATGCAAATAGGGATCCTTTTAGGTTTTTCCAGCTTTGTATTTTTAAGCTTTCTTTTTTAAACAGTTTTTTGAATATAAATCCAGTAATAGCAAAAGGAACATGTAATACGGAAGGAGCTACTCTGAAAGAGATATCTTCAATCGTTACGTTTTTGTACCCAATACGTGCTAAAGATTTCTTTACATTTTGAATACTTCCTAAACCTTCTAAGCTCCATCCTTTACAAAGTTGTTGGTAGCAATATGTACTTCCAGAACATAATTCTTTCTCTTCTTTTTTTAGAAATGCATCTGCAATAACCAATTTACCACCTGGTTTTATAATTCTATAAGCTTCTTTTAGAGCAGTATCACTATGGCCAGAATGACAAAAGCTTTCTATGGCATAGGCACTATCAAAACTATTATCTGAAAAAGAGGTATGATTATAATTCTCCTGTAAGATAAGTCCATTCATATTCTTAAGCCTTTTATTTCCTTCGGTTACCTGAAAAGAGGATAGCGTAACACCTAACATATGAAGTCTTGGATATTTTCTAAGCCCATATTTCATAGTACCACCAATACCACAACCAAGATCTGCTACAAGACCCTTTTGTTTATTAAATTTTAATCGATTAAAGATTTGATTATTCATCTCATTAAGCATGGTATCTCTTTTAAAAAGTGTAGTCTTAAAAGGAATATAATACCCAAAATGCATATTGAAATCTTTGCTCCAGAATTCATAATCTTCGGTAGCTTCATTGTAAAGCTCAATAAGTTGTTCTTTGTTTGATTTTTGAAATCTAATTTTATGTAAAAGAGGGATTGTAGTATTCATAATGAAAATTTTAAGGGTTATACTTTCGGACTTTGAGGCCTGATAACTTGGCTTACTACGGGTTTGTTTTGTCTTGATTTTTTTCTTCCTCTAAAGAATAGATACATATTTAAGAATAACATTAACCCTAAATAAATAGAGAATCCACCAATCTTAAAGCTTAGTATTTCTACTAAGTTTTGATACGTATCATTAAAACGGTAGCTGTCAACTTTTAAAATTAGTAGTGCCCAACCAATATTTAGTAAGTAAAACCCAACTTCAAAAAGGCGATTAGTAGCAAGAGCGATATCGTCTTTCCCTTTAAAAATATCGATCATAAATGTTTTTCCATTCCTAAAAAGGGTTTTGGATACAAAATAGGTAAGTGCAATGGCAATAGGTAAATAGATGATGTATCCAATAAAAATTTTAGAAGTTTCCATAAAGTTATATTTATAATTATTTAATGTTTTTAATAAATTTTGTAATCCAAAACAGGTTGAAATAATGCAAGACAGCTAATATGCAAACTATGATTGCAGTGTTTTTAGACAAGCTTTCAATCATTTGTGATGAAGATTTCACTATAGTCCAATCTGATAATGTAATTACTGCATATCCGATGTTTATAAGGTAATATCCTAGTAAAAGTATATTGTTAACTCGCAAGCAGAAATCTTTGTCATTAGGAACTAAATGTGCTACAAAAATGTTTCCGTTTCTATAACAAATTAATCCTACCTTTATAATGATAAACACCGTAATTAATAGGTATATGCTGTATGTAATTAGATTTAAATTCACGTTTGGAGCTTTACTAATTACAGTATGACGGTTTTAATTCTATTTGCTCTTGATACTTCTTTATTCTATAAGTGACATATACAAAATATGAAGCAATACTCATTGGAATTATTGAAAAGAAAAACAACCCAAACATGCTTTCAAGGTTTTGGTTTAGTATAAAGAATGTTATCCAATACAAAACAAATAAGGACCAATACCCAACGATCAATTTTTTAGATAGGTTGTTAAGTTTTTTCCAATGTGCTAGAATAGAAAATGCTAGTACGAACTGAATAAAACCCAATGGAATTTGAGCTAATAATCCTAGATAAATGGTCACATACAGTAAAAGTGTGATAATAAAACTCCATTTGTTGATGTTATGTATTGTTTTCATAATTCTAATAATTTTAAAGTTTCAATAATTTTTGAAACATATTTTGAAAAAGAAAAGGAATTTCTTCCTTCTTCTTATACAGTATGTTTCAGTTTTACTATTTAATCAATTTCATTAATGTTTTTGTAATCCAATTGGATTCTTGATTTACTATTTTATTCATCATAGTATCTGCACTATCAGCTAATTCGTATAATGATTTAGTTTGTTTGATGAGTTCTTCCGTTTTTTTAGAACCATCATTTTCAATTCCAGACACTTCTCTTAATACTTTAATTACAGGTTTTATTTCTCGTCTGCTTCGTTCTTTGGCTACCTGTCTGGCAAGTTCCTGTACATCTTTTTCAGAGACAAAATATTCTTTTCGTTCTCCAGGTTTACTTTCTTTAAAAACAATACCCCAATCCATTAATTGACGTAAGTTCATGCTAGTATTTCCTCTAGAGATATGTAATTCCTCCATAATATCTTCCATCGACAGTGGTTCTGGAGATATCCATAACAACGCATGAATTTGTGCCATCGCTTTGTTAATACCCCAAAGTGTGCCTAATGCTCCCCATGTGGAAATAAATTTATCTTTTGCTTCGTTGTAATTCATAGGACAAATATATATAAAATTTTAAACTTTCAGTAATTTTTGAAAGTTTAATTTTTAGAATATTGAAAAATCACCGAAAAATGTAAGGCTCGAGAGGATGTTTTTTTATTTTGTAGATGATAATTTCTGATATATATCAAAAAAAAGAGCCTCAATATACTATTGAAGCTCCTTTTTTTTGTTTTTTTTGGATGATTACTTAATTAATCCAGCACGTTTCAATAACGCTTCAGGTTTAGGTTCTTGTCCTCTAAAGCGTTTATATAATGTCATTGGATTTTCGGTACCTCCTTTAGACAATATATGATCTTTAAATTTTGTAGCTACTTCTTTATCAAAGATTCCTTGTTCTTTAAAATATTCAAAAGCATCTGCATCTAATACTTCTGCCCATTTATAGGAATAGTATCCTGCCGAATATCCACCTTGAAAGATATGCGAAAAAGCAGTACTCATACAGTTTTCTGCTACATCGGGATATAAAGAAGTACCAGCAAAAGCATTTTTTTCATGTGCTTTTACCTCTTTGATCTCATTCGGATCGTTTGCATGCCAAGACATATCTAGTAAGCCAAAGCTTAGTTGTCGTAAGGTGGCCATTCCTTCCATAAAAGTAGAAGATTCTTTAATTTTCTGAACAAGCTCCATCGGAATTACTTCTCCAGTTTCATAATGTTTAGCGAATAATTCTAAAGCTTCTTTTTCATAACACCAATTTTCTAACACTTGACTTGGTAGTTCAACGAAATCCCAGTATACACTTGTTCCTGATAATCCCGGATATATGGTATTAGCTAACATTCCATGAAGCGCGTGCCCAAACTCATGGAATAAAGTAGTCACTTCATTAAAGGTTAATAACGATGGTTTGCTTGGAGTTGGTTTGGTAAAATTGCAAACAATCGAGATGTGTGGTCTTACATTTGCTCCATCCTTTTGCATCTGTGATTTATATGATGTCATCCAGGCACCGTTTCTTTTCCCTGCTCTTGGATGAAAATCTGCGTAGAAAACAGCTATAAAATTCCCTGTAGTATCTTTTACGTGATAGGTTTTTACTTCTTCATGGTATTTATCAATTTCATTAGTTTCTTCAAATTGTAATCCAAATAAATTCGAAGCTACCTTAAATACTCCATCAATTACATTTTCTAATTTGAAATAAGGTTTCAATTGTTCATCATCCAAATCAAAAAGTTTTTGTTTTAATTTTTCAGAATAATAGGCTCCATCCCATTTCTGTAATTGATCAATGTTATCTAGCTCTTTTGCGAAATTTTCTAATTGTTTAAATTCTCTTTCGGCAGCAGGCTTAGCTTTATCTAAAATTTCATTCAAAAAAGAAAATACTTTTTCCGGAGTTTCTGCCATACGTTCTTCTAACACATAAGCAGCATGAGATGTATATCCGAGTATTTGTGCTCGTTGATGTCTTAATTTTACGATTTTTAGAACGATCTCTTGATTATCCAATTCGTCATTATGAAATCCTTTTGAAGCAAATGCTAATGATAACTTTTTTCTCAATTCTCTATTATCTGCATAAGTCATAAAAGGAATATAACTAGGATAATCTAAAGTTATCATCCATCCATCTTTATCTTTACTTTGTGCAAGTGCTTTAGCAGCTTCTTTGGCACCTTCAGGTAAACCAGCTAAATCTGTCTCATCAGTCAATAACATTTCAAACTTATTGGTTTCTGCCAAGACATTTTCACCAAATTTTAAACTTAATTGAGAAAGTTCCTTATCAATTTCTCTTAGTTGTTCTTTTTTATCATCCGAAAGATTGGCGCCATTTCTGGAAAAGGATTTATATCGTTTTTCTAGTAGTGTAGCTTGTTCTGTAGTAAGTTTTAGATTTTCTTTATCAAGATATACAGTTTCAATTTTTTTAAAGAGATCTGTATTTAGTGCAATGTCATTTCTAAACTCTGCTAATAGAGGAGAAGCTTCTTGTGCAATTTTTTGAATTTCTTCATTAGTCTCTGCACTATTTAAATTAAAAAATACACTGGTTACACGATCTAACAGTTCCCCGCTATACTCTAGATTTTCTATTGTATTGGAAAAAGAAGGAGTTACTGTATTTGTAACAATGTTTTGTACCTCTTTTTTGGCAATCGTTATAGCATTTTTAATAGCTGGTAAAAAGTGCTCCGGTTGTATTTGAGAAAAAGGAGCAAGATCAAAAGATTCTAATAATGGGTTTTTCATCTATTTATAATATTGTTTAGAGATCAGATGGAACTCACTAGTGAACATTCTACTGTATATCGAAAAAATGTCATTGTTCGTTTTATGATCTACTACTATGTTCAAAAATAAAGAGTGCTTTTGTCGAAAAACTGTGTCAGTTATCGATAAAAGCCTTTATAATTCAATCTACTTTTGATACAAAGATAGAGTATAGAATTAGATTTGTCTAGGTTTATTAGTAATGGTCTGAACAAAGTAATAAACACATTATTGTAATCAGGGGTATGGATATCAATAATATTCTTTGTAAAGATCAAAAATGAAAAGAGTTACATCAATTGTAGCTCTTTTTTATGTCTTTTAATTCCGAATTTGTTTTAAAATCTACTGTTTTAATAGAGAATTCTTGAAAATGTGTAGTTTTTATATGAAAAAAATTGAAAAAAAAATAATATTTAAGCTTTTTGTCGGTAAAATATGTAATTTATCGAAATTGTTAATAAGTTTTGAAAGATAATTATTGCGTAATTAAAGTAAGGGATTACCTTTGTATCAGGTTTTAAGAGTATGGTCTTACGATGAATTTTTTGTGTAATATATTTAAGTTGGTTAATAAATATTGTTATATTCTACCGTAAGACCTGATATTGGAAAGAGTCGCTGAGGAGCGGCTCTTTTTTTTGGATACTATTTAAGTTACTGTTTTATTTGCTTAGCTCCTTCAATTACCTTTTGTTTTAGCCCTTCTTTATAAACAAGAACTTTGTCTAATACGCATTTATCAGATGCTCCTATAATTTGAGCAGCAAGGATTCCTGCGTTCATAGCACCATCAAGTGCAACAGTTGCCACAGGAACACCTCCTGGCATCTGAAGGATTGATAAAACAGAATCCCAACCATCAATTGAATTTCTCGACTTAACAGGAACTCCAATTACGGGTAGTGGAGATAAAGAGGCTACCATTCCAGGAAGATGAGCAGCTCCACCAGCTCCAGCAATAATGACATTTATTCCACGGGTATGAGCATTTTTACCATAATCAAATAATTTTTCTGGAGTACGATGAGCAGAAACAATATCTACTTCTACTTCGATATCAAAACCTTTTAAAATGTCTATAGCTTTTTCCATTACTGGCATATCACTGGTACTTCCCATGATGATTCCTACCTTACTCATATATATTGTCTTTAATTAATTTTAATAGTTGTAACGTTCTAAATTTAGATTAGCTAATATGTGTTTAAACTATATTGTTTATGGATTGGCTATTCACTTACCACTCGTATCGTTTTTTTTACTTTCTCGGCAATTCTACGAGCTTCAGAAATATCCTCATTTACAATGGTAACATGTCCCATTTTTCTAAATGGACGTGTCTTGTTTTTACCATAAATGTGTGGAGTAACTCCTTTCATTTTCATGATAGTTTCTATGTTTTCATACACCACATTACCAGAATAGCCTTCGGCACCAACGAGGTTAACCATAATTCCTGCTACTTTGCTTTCGGTTGCACCAAGTGGTAAATCTAAAATAGCTCTTATATGTTGTTCAAATTGATTGGTATAACTAGCTTCAATGCTGTAGTGGCCACTATTATGAGGTCTAGGAGCTACTTCATTTACTAAAATTTCATCCTCTTTTGTCTGAAACATTTCTACTGCTAATAGACCAACATGTTCAAAAGCTTCTGAAACTTGTTCGGCGATAGCTCTGGCTTTTTCGGCGACACTATTTTCGATCCTTGCCGGACAAATCACATATTCCACCTGATTAGCTTCAGGATGAAACTCCATTTCTACAACCGGATATGTTTTAATTTCACCTTTAGGATTTCTAACAACAATTACTGCCAGCTCATTTTTGAAATCAATAAGCTTTTCTGCAATGCATTCTGTGTCTGGAAGTTTAGCTATATCTGCACCGGTTCGAATAATTGAAACTCCTTTACCATCATACCCTCCTTGAGTACTTTTCCATACAAAAGGTAATTTTACTTTACGATTTGTAATTCCTTCAGCTAAATGTGCTTTGTTAGAAAATTGTATGAATGGCGCTGTTGGGATATCTTTTTTCTTATAGAAAAGTTTTTGTCGACCCTTGTTTTGGATTTTTTGTAAAGTACTAGCGTTTGGGTATACCTTTTTTCCTTCTTCCTCTAGTTTTGCTAATGCTTCTGTATTCACAGTTTCAATCTCAAAAGTAAGTATGTCTACCTTTTTTCCAAAGTTATATACGGTGTCAAAGTCCATTAAATCACCTTGTTGGAAATGATCACAAGCAATTCTACAAGGGGCATCGGGGTTGGGGTCCAGAACGTAAGTGCAGATATCATATTTTCGGGTTTCATAAAGCATCATTTTGCCTAATTGGCCACCACCCAGAATACCTAACTTAAATTCTGACGAAAAATAGTTTGTCATGTTTTGGAGTATCTAATAATTGCCTTAGGCAACAAAAATAAATTTTTAATAAGTAAAAACCTTAATATTATACAGTAAATGCAGTAGAATACTATGATAAGTGTAGTTTGTAATCATTATCTTTGCGCCTTTAAAAACAAAATGGACACTGTGATAATCTAATAATATGATGATTACACTGCATGATTTAAAATTTATACCATTTATTGCTGAAGATAAAATATCAGCAGCTATAGATGAATTATCTAGTAATCTTACCAAAGATTTGTCAGATAGTAATCCAATTTTTATAGGTGTTCTAAATGGTGCGTTTATGTTTGTTTCTGAAGTGATGAAGCGATTTCATCATGAGTGCGAAGTGAGTTTTGTGAAATTGGCTTCTTATGATGGAACTGAAACCACCTCAAATGTTACAAAGCTTATAGGGCTACAAGAAGATGTTTCTGGTAGAACTGTTGTTATTTTAGAAGATATTGTGGATACAGGCAATACGATTGAAGAATTAATAACAATTTTTAAAGATAAGGGTTGTAGTGAAGTAAAAATCGCCACCTTATTTTTTAAGCCAGAAGCTTATACTAAAGATATTAAGTTAGATTATATAGGGATGAAAATCCCAAACAGATTTATAGTAGGATACGGTTTAGATTATAATGGTTTAGGTCGAAATCTTACGGAAGTTTACCAATTAAAGCAAGACAACATGACAAATTTAGTGTTATTCGGACCTCCAGGAGCAGGAAAAGGAACACAAGCAGAAGTTTTAAAACAAAAATACGATCTAGTACACATTTCTACGGGAGATGTGTTTAGGTATAATATAAAAAATGCTACTGAATTAGGTACTTTAGCAAAATCATATATAGATAAAGGACAATTAGTTCCAGATGAGGTTACCATTAACATGCTAAATGCAGAAGTAGATAAAAATCCAGAAGCAAAAGGTTTTATTTTTGATGGTTTCCCGAGAACAGAAGCTCAGGCAGATTCTTTAGCCGAGTTATTGTCTTCAAAAGGATCAACAGTAAGTGCAATGGTAGCTTTAGAAGTTGATGATGAAGTATTAGTGCAACGTTTGTTAGAGCGAGGAAAAACATCAGGGCGTCCTGATGATGCAGATGAAGGTGTAATCAGAAACCGTATTAAAGTGTATTATGATGAAACTGCTATCCTAAAGAATTATTATCAGAAGCAAGACAAGTACTACGGTGTTGATGGAGTAGGAGATATTAGTGAAATTACGGAGCGTTTAAGTTCAGTAATCGATACTTTATAATTAATCTAAGATAGGTTATGGTCAAAAAATTAACGTGGTTTTTGGTACTGTTTAGTTTTTTGGCCTGTTCAAATAAGTATCAAGAAATACCATTAGATGAACTTCCAAAGGATCTGAAAAGTATAGCGGATGAGACAGCAAATCATATTGTAAAGTTTTGTGATGATCCAGAAGCGTTTGAAAAATTTAAATTACGCTCTTCTCTAAAGTCTTTTCTACATCTAAAAACAGGTAAACATCTCTTAGTTTGCTACATTTATGAAAATGAGGTTAATGAGATAGCTATTGATAGTTTGTATAAGGTACATCGGTTAAAAGCTAATGTTAAACGATTTAAATATAAACTTACTATTGTTAGTGATATGTACGATCGAATGGAAATTCATGTAGATCTTAATTCAGACAAGAATATTGCTGATTATAAGATATATGGTAAACGAAAAGGTGAATCTGAATGGATTTCTATTATAGACGAATTGAATTTGGAGGTAATGAAAGCCGTAAATAGGAATAAGTAAGTTCGCAAATGATTTTTTGAACCAAATTGAAATACTAAAAGATATAGGATACGATGACAGAAGGAAATTTTGTAGATTATGTAAAGTTGCATGTTACTTCCGGAAATGGAGGTAAAGGATCTGTGCATTTGCATAGAGAAAAGTATATCACCAAAGGTGGCCCAGATGGTGGAGACGGAGGTCGTGGAGGTCATATTGTCATTCGGGCAAATGCTAATATGTGGACCTTATACCACTTGAAATTTAAAAGACATTTCAGAGCAGAACACGGAGGTCATGGAAGTAAAAATAGAAGTACAGGAGCCGATGGTGAAGACATTTTTATAGATGTTCCGTTAGGTACTGTTATACGAGATACAGAGACACAAAATATTCTTCATGAGATCACTGAAGTTGGACAAGAAATTATCATTGCTGAAGGCGGAATGGGTGGAAGAGGAAACTGGCATTTTAAAAGTTCAGTAAATCAAACTCCACGATATGCACAACCAGGCGTAGAAGGACAGCAACATGATATAACTCTTGAGTTAAAAATATTAGCTGACGTTGGGTTGGTAGGGTTTCCAAATGCGGGAAAATCAACTTTGTTATCTGTTGTTACTTCTGCAAAACCTAAAATTGCAGATTATGAATTTACTACTCTAAAACCAAATTTGGGGATAGTTGAATATAGAGATTTTCAGACGTTTGTGATGGCTGATATCCCAGGGATTATTGAAGGCGCTGCAGAAGGAAAAGGTATCGGACATCGTTTTCTTAGACATATTGAACGTAATTCTACATTGCTATTTCTAATTCCGGCAKATGCAAAAGATATTAAGGAACAATATGAAATCTTATTGGATGAGCTCCGAAGATACAATCCTGATTTGTTGGACAAAGAGCGTCTCATTGCTATATCTAAATGTGATATGCTCGATGATGAATTAAAGACAGAGCTTGCGGCAGAACTAGATGAGCAGTTAACAATTCCTTATCTATTCATTTCATCAGTTGCGCAACAGGGGTTGCAAGAACTAAAGGATAGGTTATGGCAAATGCTTAATTAAAGTAATTGTAAATTTCAATATCATTTTACACTCCTTGAAATAATCTATTGTAAGATTAATTTTGAAGCAACATCAAATTTTTCTGTTTTAAGAAAGTATATACCTTTTGAATACCCTGTAAGATCAATGATCTTGCTTGAACCATTCTTAATTTTCCTTCCTGCTATATCGTATACTACCCAATTTGTTTTTTCAGGTAAGTTATATAGTCCTTTACTTGGGTTAGGAAAAATTTTAGTTGCTATGGTGTTATGATCTTCTATAGATAGAGGGTTCGTATAAAAATCCCATTCATTGATTCGTTGTTCAGAAACTCTAAATTCATCAAACCAGACATAATAATCTTTATCCTTAGGTGCGTAATCATCAATATCAGACCCTCCTAAAAAGGTAGAGATTAAAATATGATTAATAGTAATGTTTTCTCTGTTTTCCGAAGGGTTTCTGTAATAATTGAAATAATCAGATCCTACAAAATCATAATTTACTCCATCAACCCAGCCTTCAAAAAGTCCATCATTACCATTTGGAGAGCTTTCTAAAACATAATGCAGCTCTATATTATGCCATCCTTGAGCTCTGAGATAGTTTTCATATTCAAATGAACAAATGTTATCACCATCTACCACACGATTTCCCCAAAAACGAAGTTCGTTTTCATCTTCATTAGCAGCATCATCAGCTGGTTCTTGTTCGCCAGGAAGTTCCATATAAAACTGAATTCCTCCTCCTTTTCTAAACATGATTCTTCCTTTCCATCTGTTTCTATCTCTTTCTCCATCAGGAGTATTAGGGTCAGATCCTCCCAGACTTGGTAGTTTGCCGCCACATAGGCTAAAATCAAAATCATCACTAAACTTTATCCAGTAGGAAAGGTATAAATCAGAAGATTCATAATAATTGTCTTTAAAGGTATTCATAAGCGGTATTCTGGTATCGATTCCTGAATCGCCGGTTTTGAGTAAGCCTTTAGGATATTTTACTTTCAGGGAAACACCTCCAGGATCAATACTGTTTTGATAATCTACAGATGCTCTATCCTGAGTATCATCTTTTTGGCCATTTACAGTTTGTCCATCATAAAAACCAATTCCGTTAGAGGTTGGGAAGTCTTTTTTTAGTTCGTCTTCAGTATAGGTGTTTCCGACTCTTAAATGATCAAAACTTATATGATACTCATCATTTTCTAATAAAGGATCAGGTGCTAATACGATATTTCTTTCCGTTGTAAACTTTATAGTTTCATATGTAAGTGCACCAATTCTTAGTTGAGTGCTACTATTTCCTGAAGCCAAATTGAAATTTCCGTTTTCATCTGTCTTTGTATAGTTACTTACGTTATTAGCTTCACAGACTAAAGCATTTTCAATTGGGTTTCCTTCTTGGTCTTTTATAGTTCCAGATATTTGTCCGTTTAAATAAGTAGTAGATGCAATAAAGACTAATAGATAGGTTAATCTCTTTTTCATGAGGTTAAGAGTTTGAGTTTGTGGAATAATAGTTTCGGTAGTCATAACGTCTACTTTACGATCCTATTATTTGGGTTTATGTTGGTTAAAACTGCAAACCTAATCTAAAAAACAAATCTGCTGGGGGTTTATAATGAAATTTCTACGAAAATTTACTTAAAAAATGAAAAGAAGCTTTTTTAGTAGACGCTCTTCTCTATGTATAAATGCTATTATTTCTGTGAATTGCTTGGAATTGGTGGAGGTCCTTCTGGGATAATAGCTTCATAAACTTCATCTCCTTTTCGTTCTTTATATTCTGTTTTTACTTTTTCTAATGCTTCTGGATTTTCATAAAGATCAGTCATGGTCATTGCCATGGCTTTTGATGCATACAGCATTCCTTTATGTCCTATGCTCATTCCACCACAGGCTACTACTGCCCAAGAATGCCAGGGAGTGTCTTTTGGAGCGGTTGTTACTCCAAGATTAATATTTGGTACATTCCAACTTACGTCACCAACATCTGTAGAACCACCTCCAGGATGCTCTTTCGTTTCTTCTAGCGGATTAATAGTGCTATCCATACCAACTTGTTCTTTCTGGGTAACTTCTTGAATTTTTTTGCCAAAAGCAATTTCTTCATCAGTGTAGGTAATAGGTCCTAAAAGTTCCAAATTATTTTGCATTAGTTTTCCACCTTCACGATTTACTAATACTTCATAAATACCAGATATTAAAGATATTTTATAATCTACATTGGCCATTATAGCTGCTCCTTCCGCCATTTTTTTTACACGTTCATAAACAGGCATCATTCCAGCACGTTTTGTGTCTCTAACTCTCATCCATAATCTGGAGTAATCAGGTACCACATTTACTACCTGGCCACCATCTTGAATGTGATAATGCATTCGAACGGTTGGTTTTACATGTTCTCGGTAATAATTGATACCTGTAGTATATAGTTCAAGAGCATCTGAAGCACTTCTGCCGTTCCAAGGATCTGCAGAAGCATGCGCAGCTTGGCCAAAGAACTCAACTTTAAAATCTACTAATGCTAAAGAACTTTGTACATCTGCTTTTGTGGAAGCAGCTGGATGCCAACTGATATTTGCATCCACATTATTCCWTAACCCTTCACGAACCATCCAGATTTTTCCAAAATATTTTTCTTCACTAGGAGTGCCGAAAAATTTGACTGTTCCTTTAATTTTTCCTGATTCTATAAGTTCTTTTACAGCGATTGCAGCACCTAAACTACCTGCTCCAAAGAGATTGTGTCCACATCCATGTCCTGCAGCTCCTTCCGTTAAAGGAGACTTTGTGGGTTGTGCTTTTTGAGAGATTCCAGGTAGTGCGTCAAACTCACCTAATACACTAATAATAGGTTTGCCAGAACCGTAGGTAGCAACAAAAGCAGTTGGCATTCCTGCTACACCACGTTCTACTTTAAAACCTTGTTTTTCTGCATAATCAGCTAATAGTTTAGCGGATTGGTTTTCTTCGAATGCTGTTTCAGCAAGAGCCCAAATTTGATCACTAATCTTAATTAGTTCTGTTTGATGCTTCTCTACAGATGCTATGATTGCCTGTTTAGTACTTGATAGCTTTTTTTGACTATGTATAGGAAGAAATACTAAGAAAAAACTAAAAAATAAATTTATAAGGTTCGTTGATTTCATTAGAATTTGAATTGAATGAGTTTGCTTTTGATGTGTGTTATAAAAATAAGATTTTTTTTAGGATGAAAATTGCTGTCAAAAATATTCTTTCAAACAGTTTTTAGCATTTTAACTTCTTTCTTACTATGCTTACGGGACAACCGTACAAGGGTAAATACGATTACTAATTGAGTACTTACGAATACTCATTTGTTAACATTTCTTAACGTTAATTACAATAGTTTTAACCCAACATCAAGTAATACATTGATTATAAAATTGTTATTCATAGTTGAAAATTAATAGTAAAATCAATTTTAAAATGAAGATTAAAACCCCATTTAATTTTTTAGCATTTATTATCATTATAACATTTGTATCCTGTGATAATTTAGTTGTAAAGAAAAATCCTAACGCTGGGAAAAATGATAAGCTTATTGCGCAGGCTGATATACCTGTTGAAGAAAATAAGAATTTAACAATTAGTGAGGTGTTATCTTATGATATCGCATTTTCGAAATTAAATGAAATAATAAAATCTTCGGAGTTTGCAGAAAAATTTGAAGGAAAGAAATCATATACAGTTTTTGCTCCACTAAACGGAGCTTTCTCTAAACTACCAAAGGCAACTCTTGAAAGTTTAACGAAAGAAGAAAACAAAGAAAGTCTTTCTGCGATTCTAAATTGTCATATTATACCAGGTACTATTAACGAGCAGGATATTATCAAAGCAATTAATGAAGGTGGTGGAAGTGTAAAACTGAGAACACTAGGAGGGACTAGGTTGATCGCTAGTAGAAAAAGAGGTAAGATTTATTTGATAGATAAGAATGGTAATGCAGGCAGATTAATGAAAACAGATATTGAAGCGACTAACGGAATGATTCATACCCTTGAAACAGTAATGTTACCAAAAAAATAGAAAGACCATAATTTAAATGTGTTTGTTTAAAAACCGGGAAACCTCACAATAGATAGAGTTGTGAGGTTTTTTTTATCTCTAAAACTAAGCCATTTCATAAGAAAGTCTTCGTGTTTGCTACTATTAATTCTATAATTACTAATACAAGAATCACTAAAATTTCTCCACTAAAATAAAGCAATCCCCAAATAGTGAGATCATTGTAATAAGAAAACAATAAACCAATGGTAATAAAGCAATAGGTAAGGTTAGCAATGGCTATGATTCTAAGTAAAATTCTCCATCTATTAGAATTTATGAAGTAGCAACTCATAGAATATAGAAGAAAACCGAATGCAATTGCTGATAAATAATAAAGTATTTTAATAGGCAAGCCGATTTCGTTATGTAGTAAGGGAAGAATTACTGAAAGACTAAGAAACGTAAGTAATGCTCCAAGGCCATCCACAAAAAATAGCTGTTTAGGATGCTTTTTAAAAAAAGTGATTAATCGTTGTATGTTAATAATCATAGATATATAAAATTACTTCTTTTTGAAGTAAAATCATTGCTATTTCAAGTAATCAGTCGGTTGAATCGATACTAAAATAGTAAAGATGTAAAAGAATAGAATAACAGGTATAGCAATTACAAATAAACCAATAACACCATTAATTTCTATATTATCATGTAAAATTTCCTTGTAAGTTTTTTTCGATTTCCATAATCTTGAGATAAACCATACGATGCTTGCTCCTGGATAGGAGAAGATATAAATGATTAATAACTCAACAATGCTTTCCATGAATTGTACTCTAATAACTTTTTAATAATACATTATCCTCTGGTATATAACAGATATCCACCACCGATGATTAGCAATGGAGAAGCTATCGATAATAATATCAATGTCCATCGATACAATCCCCAGAAGGAAACAATTTTTCTGTTTTTATTATCGGTTGAATAAATGATAGATACATTATCACCTATAGCGTAAGGTGCAGGACTAGAACTTATCTCGCTTTTAAAAGTAAAGATATTTTTAGCTTTGTCATTGTACTCAAATACCGGTTTATAGTTATACCCGTCATCACTTTTTACTTTAATCAGATCGATAACGGTTGCTTGGGTTTTTACACCATTAGTTATTAAGTTTTTGGTAGTATTATAGTTTTTGATTGCGAAATAAATCAGTATTAATGCTATGATTAACATACCAATATATATGGGCTCCATTGTTTTCATTTAGTACGTTGTAGGTTTTACTTATAAGTATACAAACAAGATAAAATGTTACTCATTTATACTTTATTGCACAAAATGATTTCTAATTTTTTAAAGGATTATGAATTGTTTACAGTAATTGAAATGACCTTCGGTTTATTTGTTTATCGTGCGTAATCCTTTTTTTATAATATATGCCGTCTCTTTTGTGGATGATTCTTTCTCCCATTTGTTACAAATAGATTTTACCCAATCTGGTTGAGATTTACTTGCATCATTAAGCCAGTTACCTACCGAATCACGGACATATTTTGATGTGTCTGATTTTAAAGGTTCTAATAAAGGAATACCTTTCTCCGGAGACTTTTGAAAATCTGGTATCTTCTTAGTCCAAACACCTATAGGGCGCAATGATTCTACTGTAAAACGTCTTATATTCTCGTCTTTATCCTTAGTCCACTTTGATAAAATATCAATAGATGAGTCTAAATCCTCAATCATTCTATCTTTACTAGCAAAAATTACTACTTCTCTTACACCAAAATGCTTGTCTGAGACATAAGGTTTCATAGCACTAATTAAATCAGAAATATCGTCATGATGTGTGCTCTCTGCCCAACAAGCCCAACAACGTACTAAATCAGAGGTATGTGCTTTTAATGTGTCAAAAATTGATTTATCTCTAGTAAGTAACCCTAGTGTTTGACCTATCACTTTGGTGTTACTATTGGCTGTGGGTTTCTTTTGAGCATTTACAGCAGTTTCAAAATCAATATACCAAGATTCTTTTCCTAAGTCTTTTAGTACAAGTTTTAAAAGGGCTAATTGATCGGTGGCTAACCATTCCATTAAGTTTCTGGTTTCAATCAAACCTTTATTTAAATATTCAATCACTTCAGAATTAAGGTCTTTTAAACTTCGTGCACCTTTTCTGTTTTTAATATGTTCTGGTATCATAGTTGTTTCTTTTTTCGTGGTTTCGGAATGATTCCTATTAACTCACTATGTTCTTTAATAAGTTGTACTATTTGTTGTGCACGTTCTTCAAAATTAGACTCATCTTCATGAAGCAAAAGCCATTTTTTTATTTTATAGGTTTCTAAATGTCTTAATTCTGGAACAAGATTCTTTAGGGCATCATGATGTTCAATTTTAGTACCTATCCAAATACCATTATCTATTTTGTTTTCTTCTTTTTGCCTCGTAGCTAAGACTATTTTATCACCATAATAAATTGCCAAATTACCAAACATTTTTTTTGTTCTAATTGGTAAAGGACATAGTAAGTCTAATATAAATTCGTGAGGAATCATACTTTCTTTTTTCAAAGCTAAATTGATTTTTGGACTTTACGTTCCCATTCACTACAAAAATTAATTAATTATCTCTATTCTAATTACATTTGTATGAATGACTAAAAGGCTTGCCATATTGCCTCTTCAAACCAGAAGCACGAATATTAAGTTTCTGGTTCCTATTATTCAAGAGGTATTCATATCCAATATCAGTGCTGAAGCTTCATATGTAGTTATCTCTAAAGATTCTGCAAATGTAAGCTCAGAAGCTAGTTCAGATTTAAATATTATAGCGAAGCAACTTAAGGTGAATTCTCTTGTTACTGGAAATCTTATTGAAGATGATGATTTCATTATTGTAAAATTGGAATATCAGAATCTAAAAAAGGGAAAACAAAGAGAGGTAACATTTGAAGTAGATAAAAGTAATTTATTCAAATTAGGAGAGATTTCACTAATGCATCTTAAGAAAATGCTTCGTATTTCTGTAGATGAGGTTACAATTAAAGTCAATTCAAAAATTCAAAATCCTGAGATTCATCAGCTATATGTTTTAGGAAACTATCACTTTAACAGATGGACACAAGGGAATGTAAGTTTGGCGGTTGAGTATTATGAAAAAGTAATTACTGCTGTGCCAGACTTTGCGCCTGCGTATCTAAAATTAGCAAAATGTTTAGTTTTTCAGGCAGGTCGTGGTTATGAACTACCAAAAAGTGTATACCCCAAAGCAAGAGCATGGATTAATAAAGCACTTGAAATCAATCCCAACTCTGGAGAAGCGATTATTGATAAAAATCTCATTGATTTTTTCTATGAATTAGATTGGACTAATATTTATAATAGTATTGAAAAAGGTTTAGAGAATTATGTAGATGCTAGTGAAGCTTATCAGCAATTATCATTTTTTTGGTATGGTTTAAAAGAATATGATGCATCATTAGATGCTTTATATTCGGCACTGGAGTTCGATCCTATATCTACTAGTATTCTTAATATGATAGGTGATGTACAATTAAGTGCAAAGCGCTATGATGATTCCGAAAAAACCTTTCTTTCTATTTTAAAGATGATTCCTAATGATAACTCATCTTTAGAAAATCTTATGTATATAGCAGCATTACAAGGTAATGAACGTAAGGCTATTACCTATTATAATAAATTAAAAAAGGCACTTCCTAGTAAGTTGGAATTTACGCCAAGAATGGGGTATCTCTATGGAAGATTTGGAATGGATAAGGAAGCTGAATTGTATTTAAGATATTTTAAAGACCTAGCCCAAAAGGAACCTAAAAGAGTACTTCATAATTATTTTGCCCAAGTTTATTCTGGTCGTAATGATTGGGAGCAAGTAATGAATCACATTGAGCGCGGTTGGAAAGCAAGAAGTGGTATTTTATTTATAATTACTGATCCACAATTGACTCCACTTTATAAATGGAAGCGATACCAACAATTAGTTTCTGAAATAAAATTACCGAAAGATGTAGAAGATAATAACTACGTCACGTTATATACTGATATTAAAGAAACATTTCGGATTAATCTAAATACATTACTTTTTGTAAAGGCAGAGGATAATTATACCCGACTCTATTTTTTTCAAAATTTTCGACTTGAAGAGAAGTTAATCCGTGCTACTATGAAAACAGTATCGTCACAGTTACCAGAACATTTCTCTCGTATTCACAAATCGTATATCATCAATATGCATCAACCGTTTAAAGTCTTTGGTAATGCCAAGACAAGGTATGTTACACAAAATCATCATGATATAGAAATTCCAGTGAGTCGAAGTTTTAATGTATCTGCTTTTGCAAAATCATAAAATTAGGAAGGCTTATCCCTAATTTTTGTAATATGAATGTATAAGCCTTTCCCATTTACTTCATAAAATAACATTATTTCTGTTTTCCTTTCCTGTTTACTACACAAAAATGGAGAAGGTAAACTATGTGAACATCTTTGCTCTGTAATTATTAATAACTTAAAAATATAGAAAGATGACACGTATTAAATTGTTAACAGTAACATTATTGTTCGCTTCTTTTGCGGCTTTTGCTTCCTGTAAAGAGAACAATAGAAAAACGAAAGTATTTACAGAAAATACTACAGAAACAGTAAAAAATGAAGCAAAAAAAGCAGATATTACTTTCAAAGCAGGTAAGCTTATTGAAGTAGCGTTACTTACTGTAAAACCAAATGGGCAAAAAGCCTTTATGGAAGAGTACTTTCCTAAAGTAATGCCTGTGGCTATACCTTATGGAGCAAGACCTATTGCAAGTTTTGCGGTTACAAAAACCGTTATGGGGAATAAACCCAGCCAAATGGTAGTTTTCTTTGAATGGGAAAGTTTAGAACAAAAACGCGCTTTTGAAAGAAATCCTGAGTATTTAAAACTTAGAAATATTAGAGATAATGCACTTTCTTTTTTAAGTCAAGGTTATTTCCAAGTGGAAAAGGATGTAACGGTAAATGTAGCATCGGATAAAACATATGATTTTGCGGGTATTTTTATCAATCCTGAAAAAGCTAATTTACTACAAGAATACTTTCAAGCAGTTTTACCAACAGCTTCAAAACCAGAATTTGGATACACACCCATTGTAAACTTAAATCCGTATCAAGGGGCAAATGACCAAAATTATCATCCCTCAGTAATTGCATTTGCGGAATGGAAAGGCGGATTAGATTCTCAAGAGCGCTTTGAAAAAACAAGAGTTTTCAAGGATAATGTTGCAAAACGAAGTGCAGGAGCACCTTACATCGATGTTTTTCACATCGTTCCAATACTATAATTAATATTTAAAACAGTAAACAATAGACAAATGGAAACATTAGAAAAGAAAAAAACAGTAAGAGGTTTTAATTTAGAATTACAAGAAACCCCATCAAAAGAAGTACAAGCTGTATATGATTGGTATAATGAAATCTTTCAATTCGTTCCTAATTTAGGGAAGTTATTGAGTAACTCAGATGCAGCATTGTTATCATATACACATATGCAATGGCATCTAGAGAAATTAGGAAACCTAACACCGGAAGAAAACAATATTGTACAATTAACTATCGCTATAGAAAATGAATGTAAGTATTGTACTGCTGGACATACACTTGCAGGTAAGGTTCTTTTTGGTTCAGCTAAGGAAGATCTAGATGCATTGCGGAGTAGAACATTATTAAGTAATACAAAATTTAATGCATTACATGAGTTTACTAAGGCTGTCTACAATACAAATGGTCGTGTGAGTGATACGGTGCTCGAAAACTTTAGAAACGCAGGTTACAACAATGCTCAAGCTTTGGACGTAATTACAAATATTTCGGCTAAAGTATTGTCAAACTTAGCAAATCAATTAGCTATTAATGAAATAGATGAGCCAATTCAACCTTTTGCTGAAGGCCTAGAAGGTTTTTCTTCAGACTATAGATAATAACTCCATAGTATCTTCATACAAAGAATAGCGATTTAAGTACAAACTTGAATCGCTATTTTATTTAGTTCGACTTCACTTTACTTTAATAAATAAAATCCGATCTATCTATACATAAACCAATAAAACCTTAGGATCAATCGTAGTATTACCTTAAATAATTTGTGATTGATCTCAACTTGACATTATTACGCTTGAGTTAATTCAAAAACAGTAATTTCTGGTCGCACGTTAAATCTTACCTGGTATAAATGTCCAATTGCACGATTTATATATAATGTTCTTCCATCATTGAGATCAATTTCTCCTGCAGAATACTTTTTATTTTTAACTGGAAGCAGTGGAGGATTTAGAAAAGGAGGTTTACATTGTCCTCCATGTGTATGTCCTGATAATATCCAGCCTTCATACTCATTCCAAACATCTAGATCACAAACATCGGGATTATGACAAAGTGTAATATTAGCTTCGTCTTTATTTTGTTGAGATAATATTTGTTTTGGATTAAAATTTAGACCCCAATAATCGTCAATTCCAATGATGTTTAATCCATCTGTTTTTTCTGAGTCATTACTTAAAATTTGAATTCCAGCTTGCTCTAATTGTTTGGTAATTTGGTTGGCAACATCTTGTTCAGACCATTCATTTCCATAATCATGATTTCCAAGAACTCCATAAGTGCCTATTTTTCCTCGAACTGTATACTGCAAAACTTCATCTAGTTGTGTAAATTGTTGTTCATTTTCATAACTAACATAATCACCAGTATATACTACAAAATCAGGGTTAAGCTTTTGTGCTTTGATGAAAGAATCAATGATGTATTGATAATCAAATCCATTTCCTATATGAACATCGCTAATTTGTATCAGTGTTTTTCCAATAAGGTGATTAGGTAAATTTTTTACAGGCATTTTTCTTAGAACGAACTCTAACCAAAAAGGCTCTATTTGCCATGTATACAAACCCGTTGCTAAAGAAATTCCTGCAGCTCCTAATATTCCTTTTTTTACAAACTTTCTTCTATTCATCAAGTTTTTACTGATAATTCATTTAAATACCTAGTTCTATTATTAGAGATAACAAATGTATAGGTTTTCCAAAGAATGATTTTAAAGGATTTATAATGGGTTTTAAATGATTGTTCTTAGTTTCTGTTTTTATTTCTTGAATAAATCTTTTGGTTGAATGACATCAACTCTAATGACTTTGTCATTTTTGAAGGTGAAAATTTCAACAATATTTTGACCAGCTTTATCAGATTCATCAAGCCAAACTTTATCATGTAGAATTACTTTATCATCTATCTCAACTAAATGTTGAATTTCGGATGTAACGTTTGGGTGGTTTTTAAAATGGTTAGCTCGATTTGCTTTTAAACTTTCTCTACCATTTACTTTTATTTCGGATTCTACAAACACTTTTACATTTTCGGCAAATTCTGCAACATATTTTTCTGCATTCTTTTCATTTACGGCAGCAATCATAGAAACAATTACCTTACTTTTTTTACCTGCAATTTCATAAGTGGCTTTATTTGTACAGTTCAATAGACTAAATACGAACAGAATGGATAATAACTTGATTTTACTCATGATTTTTGATTTCTTGTTAGAAAAAATGTGTGTTTAGATAAACTTATTGTTTGTTTTTTTGATTCCACTTTTCCCAATTTTTAGATTCTTTTCGCCATAACGGTTTTGCTTGGATATCTAATTGATGTGCTGGATACAATACATACCATGTAGTAGGAGTATATCGATCTGTACCACCGCCAACGATTGTATCTTTAAGATAATTGGTCATGAAACCAGTTGCATACCCATTGGTTCCTGAGATTTTTGTCCAATGATTCTGTGTTCTGAATCGAAGTTTAAGAGAATCATTATCAATTGCAGGAGCTTGACCGACGATGGTATTGATTTGGGCAAAAACCTCTTCTCCTTCGAAAATGGTTAAGAATGCTGCATCAGCAACATGTTCTACTCGATTACTGCCCCAGCCAATTCTAACAGGATACCCTAATCGTACTGCATCGATAAGTTTAGATTTTTCACCAAAAATAACTTGTCCTTTTTCATCGTTCTGAAATACCTTTTGCCAACCTTCATTTGATTTTTGTGGAGAATTGCAGGAGAAGAGTAATAGGAGGAGCATACAGCAAGATATTCGTATAAAGTAACTCATTTGTTGTTTTTATATGATTGTAGCTCATCAAGTTACTTTAATTTTTTGCGCTAAGTTTTAAAATTAACCTAAAGTTTTGCGATAAAAGTTGAGCATCCTAGAGGTAGGATGCTCAAAGTATCATCATTTAAAATAAACTCTTTTAGAGATTATAGATGACATAAAAGAGGAGTAAGGCTTTTATTCTTCGTAGATATCAAATTCGGCAGAAATAGCTTTCATTAACTCAGTATTCTCAAAATCACTATCAGCCATTTTAGATAACTTTTCTAAGTACAGATCAAATTGCCCATTCTTGAAAATGGTAAGCATCTTACCACCTTCTTTGCAGCTAGCTGCATGCCAGATGTTTGGAGGAACTGTAATCGTATCTCCAGTTTTTGCTGTGATCGTTTCATCGTCGAAAATTAACTCTACTTCTCCCTCAAGTATATAAAATACTTCTGTCATAATTTTATGATGATGTCTTGCTAAGTAGAAACCTGGTTTTAAGGTGTCTTCTACAAAACACAATTCACCATTTGTGTTATCTGAAGAAAGTTTGATAAAACAATGATCCTGAGAATAATTGTAATTTTCTCCTTCTCCGTTTCTAATGATTTCCTTTCTTGTCATTTGTGTATGTTTTATTAATGCTGATATCGCATCATATTAAGTTAAACTAAATTTCGAAAATGATGATTACATGATTCTGGATTTAAGATTGAAGAATACTTATTATAAAAACCTTACCACTATTCAGAGGGTTTAATCTATATCTTGGATTTTGACCAATAACATCTAAAAAGTGTTGGGTTTCTTTCATATCGGCATTATCAACGTAAATCATAGTATGGTTATGGAAATTTGGTTCTAGCATTTGGAATAGTGGAAGATATAGATCTTTCCAACCATCCAAAACCAAAAGGTCTATAGAGGTATCATGATTTTTTAATGTTTTCATGGCATCTCCAATTCTAACCTCTATTAAATGGTCTAGTTCGGCTTTTTTAAAAGTTTCGATAGCTTTTTCAGCCTTCGACTCAATCAATTCTGTGGTAATGATTGTGCCATTGGTCTCCATAACACCTAATGCCAAATACAAAGTTGATATTCCGAATGAAGTGCCAAATTCAACTATGTTTTTGTAATTGTTTTTGATAATTAATTCGGTAAGATCTTCTCCTTGTTCCTTAGAAATAGATAGGTACAGATCTTTAAAATCTTCTGGTTGTAATGGACGAAGAACGCCTTTAGAAACAGCCTTTATCATTTTGAAAAAATCACCTCTTGAATCATTAAATAGTTCATTTAATATCAGGTTGGTTTTTTCTTTGCTCATATTCAAATTCATTTTCATTTAATTTTAAAGGATAAAGACTGTTTAAAGGTTGTCTTTAGTAGTTGAGTACATACTAACACATTAAGTTAAAGTTCTAAACTAATTGAGAGTTAGGGGTAAAATGTATTCTGATGTAAACTTAAAATTGGTTTTAAAGATTTACATTATCTATTATGTATTGGAACTATTGATTTAGAATTTTCCATTTTCATTTTTCCACTCGGATTTTGGCGGTATGGTAGTAATTACATCCCAATGTTCAACGATAAGACCATTTTCTAGTCTGAATAAGTCATAAAAGGCTGTTGGATCTCCCTTACCAAATTTACCTTCGCTAACGGCTAGCACGAAATCACCTTCCGCCAAAGTCATATGTACTTTGTTGTATTCCATCACTAACCCGTTCTTAGCAAAGTATTGCATGGCTTCACCAAATCCGTCTAATCCATCCGCTACCACAGAATTATGCTGTAAATATTTTTTAGGATTTATATAAGAAGTTATTTTGTCATTTTGATGATTCAGTAGAACATCATAGATAAAGTTTTTTACGATTGTTTTATTAGCTTCTGTTTTATCTCTATCGCTGATTTCTGCTGTTCCGTCTAATTGTGTTCTACCACTTGGATTCGCTGGAGTAATAGGCGTAAGGTTATCCCAATGTTCTACGATAAGACCATTTTCAAATTTGAAAATATCAAAACCTACTTTTGGCCCAAAAAAGTCATATTCTGTATGGGTGAATACATAGTCACCATCTTCAAAAGCTCTAATTACCTTCGCTTTAAATCCACCTTCGGGAGCATTTTTCATTACTTCACCAAAACCTGCTAGTCCGTCGGCAACATACAGATTGTGCTGAATATATTTTTGTGGATTGATATAAGAAATAGGTGTTTGATCACCAGTATTAAAGCTATTTAATAGCGCGATTACTTTTTCTTTATTACTGATATGAACTGGTAAAGATTCATAACGCCCCATAAACATGCTGGATTGATCCATTTTGGACATGAAGTCTCTAGCGGTTGGATCTGCCATAAAATCATTTATAGAAGCATCAGAAGCTTTTTTAGTAGTCCAATATACCGCTACAGCTTGTTTACCCATTTCATCAATTCCTGTAAGTCTTTGTAAAAAACCTTCTCTTTTTCCAGTAAAATCAGTTTCTACTTTCTGGTTTAGAGTGTCAAAACTATCTAAATCGGTATCTGGTTTAAGATTGAATGTCATCACTTCTACAAACTCGCTTTTATTGGCATCAAAAGTTTTATCCATAGCATAGCGTTCCATTTTCATTGTCGAGCTGTTGATCATTTTAGCATAATCGGCAACGGAAGGATCGCTCATAAATTTATTCATAGAAGCATCTGCATCTGTTAGTTTTTCCCAAAAAACGATAACAACATATTCTCCTTTTTCATTGATTCCACTTTGCCTTTTTATAAAACCAGGTTGTTTACTGGTAAAATTTGCTTCTATTTGTGCATCTCTCTTCTTAAAATCTAAAGGATCTACGGTTCCGTTAATTCCGAAAGTAGTTACTTCCATAATGGTTTTTACTTCTGTTGATGCACCTTTTTTTTCTGAACAATGACTAAATAGAATAGCCATTAGAACTATTACGGTAAGGTTTGTTGTGTGTTTCATGTTACTGTATTTGATCATAATTAAAAGTTATCATCAAAATTAATTTACACACACAAGAATTAGATGGTGAATATGATCCTAAATAGTGTCAAAATCGGAAAATGTTAACGATGTGATTTTCTAAAGGTTTCTGGTGAGGTTCCTACATGTTTTTTAAAGTACTTGAAGAAATTAGCAGGGTCATCAAAACCTGATGTATAAGCAATTTCTTTAATTGCTTCATCAGAACCAATAAGTAATCTTTTAATTTGGATTATAGCAATCTCATCAATAAAAGTTTTGGCAGATTTGTTAAGTATAGTATGAACAATATTATTAATGGTTTTGGTAGAACATCCCATTATATCAGCATAGTACATTACTTTTTTATGCTGAAAACAATGTTCTTCAACTAGTTTTTGAAAGGATAAAAACTCGGCTAAATATTTTTTCTTTTCTGATAGCTGGTCGTTTTTGAATTTAATTCTAGATAGTTTGGTCATCACCATATGCAAAGCACTTCGAGTAATACTTATAGAATATTCATCTTTAATCTTATACTCTAATCGCATTTGCTTGATCAAAGTGGAAAAATCGGAAAACACTTCTGTGCTAGTATCTAATTGAATTTTAGGAAAACTAAGCAGTTCATTGAATAATTGGAATGATTTGATAGCTTCTAACTTACTAAGATGACTGATTACAAATTCTTCTGTAAATATTAATAAATAACCTTTTACATTATTGCTTTTAAAAAACTTTTGGATCTGATCTTTTCTAATTAAGAGTATGGTACCTTTCTCGTATGGGTAGTCCACAAAGTCAACAGTATGATATCCTTCTCCTTCTGTTATAAACAAAATGATATAGAATTTTACTAAGTGGTTTTTGCAGACATCATGATCTAGTTTTCTAGTTAATAGTTCCTCTATTTGAACAATCTCGAAATACGATTTTGGATTTGTTTTATTGTCAAATTTTATATGCTTTATGTCATTTTTCATTTTTGAAAAAAAAACTTACTAATCTACTTGAACTCGAACCCCTTCAGAATGGCTGCTAAACTCAGGCGCATACATACTTTGAATAGTAGTGATACCATTAGAGAAGTTTCCTTTATTATTTACTCGTAAGTCGTACTCAAATACATAGACTCCTTTAGGCAAATAATCAAAGAAGAAATTGGTAGATGCATCTTTCGTACTTTCATAATATCCTAATCCATCCTGATACTTGTACTGTGATAATACATTAATAGGCTCCAATCCAGAAGCGCGCATATCTTTCATATGTACAAATTCCATCGCTCGATCTGATCGTAACTCAATGCGAACTCTTATTAAATCACCAAGTTGTAGTTGTGTCTTTTCAGTAATCTCTGTAATCTCTTCACCGCGATCCGTATTTTTCTTTAAGAATAACTTTTTCTTAAGTTTTAATGGTGTTTCAGCTGAGGTGATTTTATCAAGATTTTCAAAGTACTGCCAATATAAAGCTCCCCAAGCAATTCCTTTTCCTTTTTTGGTAATTTTGGCAGTAGCCATATCTTTTTGGATGTCACCTCCATTCCAGGAAGTTTTAAAATATCCTGTCCCAGCTTCTACTTTTACATCTTCAATTTTACTAGGGTCAATTTTTTGATTTCCGAGTACGATTTCTACCATATCTGTTACTGATAACCAGTCGCTCCCTTGTAATAGTAAAGCGTATACAGCTTCGGTAGTTGCCTTGGTAGTTTTCCACTGATTCGTTTGTTTATTCTTTAACAACCAAACTTTTAGGTTATCTACGATTGCTGTCTTTTTAGGTTCTTGTTCTATTTCAGAAAAGACCTCGATCATCAATGCTTGGGTTTCGATTGGTGCTTGATACCAATACCAGCTACCCACATTGGATTTCCAATACATTCCTAACTCTTCACTAGTTATACTTTTTTCATCTAAGGATCTTATGATTTTAGTAGCGGTAGTAATATCATTATTTCTATGTAAAATCAAAGCCAATAATCCCTGAGCATATAAACCTCTTTTTAACCAGTATTTTTTGGACTGTCCTAAATAATATTCCCAAGCTTCATTAGTGTTATTGTTTCTTTTGATATCCGAAAAGAAACTACGCATATAGAGGTAATGCATTTGAGTATAGCTTAAATGATCATCATTGATATTAATCTTATTGCGCTTGCAATATCTTTTTAGTTCTTCATATTCTTTTACAAATTCTTGATCCAAATAGCGAACTGCTTTTTGCATCATTCCTTTGGTTTTGCCGTCATATTGGTTGACTCCTAACTTTTTGAGATGCCCAAACCCTGAAGCGATATGTTGAGTGATAAATCTGTTTTCTCTACCGCCTTTGAACCAAGGGAAAGCACCAGAACCATATTGCATTTGCTGTAGTTTATTGATAGCGCTTTGCAACTCATTGTTCATTTTATTCAGGTCAAAAAGTAAGGCAATTCGCTTCTTTTGTTCACTTTCACTTTGTGCATCACGAAGCCAAGGTGTTTCTTGAATGATTAATGATTTTAATTCCTGATTCTTTTCTAAATTACTTTCTAAAGCATCCGTATTTTTCCATTGGTTAAACACCTCCTGAATTCTAGGATTAGAATTAGCGATATGACTAGCCAAAGAATTTGCGTAATACCTAGAGAAAGTCTGCTCTGCACATTMATAAGGATATTCCATTAAATAGGGTAGTGCCTGTACTGCATACCAAGCTGGATTAGAAGTCATTTCTAACGTAAGCTTATGATTTTTTAAGGTGCTAGAAGAGTTATCTTTTAATTTGTCTAAAGTAAATGTTTTGGTCTGGTCAGATCGAATCCACATCGGTAGTGTTTCGGTAACTAACATTCGATTAGATAGTACTGGTAATACATTTTGTTCTCCATCTGAGAAATCACCGGCTTTTGCTATTATTTTGTATTGAACGGTTTGTACATTGTCTGGAATTTGTAATTCCCAAGAAATATTGGTGTTGCCAGCTGCTTTCACAGCAAATTCCTGACGTATATTTTTATTTTGTAAGTCAACATCAATTGATTTTCCAGTTAATGCATCAGTAAGTTGTAGTTCTATAATTCCTGTAAGATCTTTAGTAGAAATATTAGATACTTTAGAACTTAGAATGATCTTGTCACCTTCTCGTAAAAATCTTGGTGGATTTGGTAGGATCATCAACTCTTTTTGAGTCACAGTTTCTAATAATTGTGTTCCTGCATTTAACGTTTTAGTATGAGCTAATAGCTGCACTTTCCATTTGGTTAACGCTTCAGGAGTGGTGAAATTGAAACTTATGTTTCCTTCATTATCTGTAGTTAATTGTGGAAAGAAAAATGCTGTTTCCTGCAAGTTTTTTCGAATTTTCACTCCTTCTAATGAAGAGTCATCTTCTATCTTTTTTCCTTGGCTTTTGTCTTCATCTCTACTTAATGAATCGTCTTTGTTCTCTTCTTTAGCGATGCCACCTGCTATAGCAACTTCTTCAAATTCTGCTTCGTCTGCAACCATTTCCATAGAGGCTGCAGGCGCAGGAGCACTTAAGTTAGCCATTCTACTTCTTTTTTGCGATTTAACTAATCTATAGTTATAAGACCTTCCAAAATATAAGCCAAACCAATTTAGCTGATCATAATATTGACTTGAAAAACTGGTTTTCCATGTGGTTTGATCATATATATTGAAATTTCCTTGAGTGAAACTTCTGCCAGCATTTCGTTGTGAATAAGCATAGTACGTAGGTCTATTAATAGGGCTGAAATACCATTGATGAGGCTTAAACTGATCCAATGATGCATCATACATACTAGCTAGCAATTCTGCAGATACTTTATCTCCTTTCGGACCTTTTACAGTAAAACTCCAAGTTTCTTGCTGTCCTGGTTGTAACTTGTCTCTAAACGTTTTGGTCTCAATAGATAATTGTGTAGGTTCATAAGGAACGGGAATAGAAACGGTACCACTTTGGTATCCATTATAATTAGCGAAACTATAGGTGATCGCAAATCCTCCGAGATCTGTTTTGTTAACTGGAATTTTAATGCTTTTACTATCATTAGAAAGTCTAATGATTCTAGTTTCTAATTCTTCTTTGTTTTTTTCAATGTCTAAGGTGACTACAATATCTTCAGAAGCAGAACTTAATTTTAGCAAAACGTTATCACCAATAGTGTAAGAGTTTTTATCAGTTGTGATTTCGAACAATTTATTATCTGCAATGGATTTTTCCGACTGATCAAATACATTGAAGTAGGCAACATCTTTTACTTCTTGCCCAAACTTGTCTTTAGTGTTTAATTCTATAACATATTTACCAGTTTCCCATTTTTTTAGAGAACTAAGTTGGATCTCAGCGATTCCTTTAGAATTTTCTTTTGTTTCCTTTGTATTGTAGTTTTTTTCTAGAACAGCATTGCTTTTTTCCCAGTTTCTAAAATCATCTTCATTGTCATATGCATCATGAGGGAATAACTTTTTGAACGCTTCTTTAGTACTACTTTTGTAATCTGGAGTTTTCCATGGGCGAACTCTTAATGGACATTCTGGAGCTCGTAGTTTGTATATTTTTATGGCTCCGCTATTCTCAACAAGTTCATTATTGAGATTTCTAGTAGTTATGGATAACACATTGTCTTTTTTGGTTTTATCAATTTCAGAACTAATTCCAATAGAGGCAATTAATGAATGATATCCCACATTGACATAAGATGTTGTACTTCTTGTTTCTCCATTTATATCCGTAACATCTGCTATTACTTTATACGTAAAAGTAGGTTGGTTCTCTTTAGAAACACTTTTGTCAGGAAGTGCAACAAATGTTATTTTATAGGTACCTGCGTCATCTGTTTTTGTTTCGCCATGAGTAATTTCTTGTTCTTCTGATCCATAGATCGGAAGCCAATAACACCAACGTGGATATTGTACTTGTCTATAGACACGATATACTACTTTTGCATCCGTAATATTGCTACCAGCATATGCGGTAGCAGTTCCCATTAATTGTATTTCATCATTTACTTTATAAGTATCTGTGATAGGATTAAATTTTGTTTCAAATTTTGGTCTTTTGTATTCCTCAACAGTGATGTAAACACTATTGTAATTATCTGTTTGAATGGTGTAATTACCTGTTAGTCCAGAAGAAGGTAAAATGAACTCACCTGCAAATGATCCATATTCATTCGTAGTGAAATTAAGAAGTTTTACTTCCTGACCATTCATATCGATAAGTTTAGCAAATGTTGCTCTTTTTGGAACTACTTTATGATTTTCATTTCCATTTGCAGACATCATGATTCCCTTAAAATACACCGTTTGTCCAGGTCTATAGATACTTCTATCGGTAAAGAGAAATGTAGTATATCTAGTACTATTATCTGGTTCTGAATTGCCTCCATATTGATTTAGATATAATCCGTTAAAGTAAGCAGTATCATTTCCTTTAGTAACTTTGGCTAATACATTATAATAATATCCTTCTTGCGAAAAAGAAGCTTCCCCTTTGTCATTTGTAGTAAGTGTCTTATTTAACTTGTTGTTTCTTCTATCAGAAGTAAGTCTGATAGAAGCTTTAGGAATAGGAATTCCATTATTTCTGTCAATTATCTGAAACTTTGTCGTTTTATTGGTTTTATTCTCAACAAGGGTTAGGTTTGTTACCTGTAGATTACCAAAAGAGAACGTRTGATTAATACTAAGATCTTTAGAAGTCGATCCTACAATAATATAAGATCCTTGAGATAAGGTTGGAACGGTAACTTCTATACCATGATTTTGATAGTCTTTTTCATCGATAAGTTTTGCTTCCCAAGAACTAGCAACAGATAGTTTGTTTAAAAAAGCTATTTGTTTTTCGAGCTCATATAATTTTTGATAGGACTTTAATTGACTCTGAGTAATTTTAAGTGCTTTAAAATAGATCAGATTCATGTTTTTGTAATTTACCAAAAGCCTAGATGAAGTATTAATTGGCACATAAGTTTCTAGTTTAATACTGTTAATATTTGGATGTAGTATTTGCTCTTTTAGATATGCGCAATTGGTTGCACCTCTAGATTTCGGATATTTAGAAATAGCTTCATCACAGATTTTCAAGGCTTTTTGTAGTGTCCATCTATGTGTTTCGTTCTCCTTTGGAATGTACGTTGTCGCTTGCGTTTTATATAGGTTTGCTATTTCATAATCGTAAAGAGTAGATGCAGCAGAATTTCCGTACGTTTCTTTTTCAGCAAGTAGTGTTTCTAAAAAGAGTTCTTGTTTATTGTTAAAAATAGCATTTTCATAAATGAATTTTAAACGTTCAATATTTACTTCGATCAATGCGTCCGGTTGTTGATCTCTTTTATGGAAATTAATTAGGGTTTGATAAATCTTTAAAGCATGAAATTGTAATGATAAAGAATCTTTTGTTTTAAGTTGAAGTAAAGAAAATTGTTGATGGTTACCGAGATAATTAGGTAAATCAATCTCAAAAGCGTATGCAGGTCTTGTAATACTAGTTTCTGAAGTTTTATAAAAAGCTAACGCATTATGAGATAAGAAATCAAAAAGAGTAGGTCTGTACTTTTTAGAATCATATTCTTCATCAAGGATGTCATTAAATTTTGCTAAATCTGTTTGTTGCGCTAATAAACCATTATCTAATGATTTTTGATAGTAGAAATGAATTTCGGCAAACAAGGTTTCTAAATCCCAAGTTCTAAAATCTTCTTTATCTACTTTTTCTGCAGTTTTTGTACGATTGTAAAATTGCCACCTATGTTCTTGGAAATATTGCCAATAAAGATTTGCCAAGATACTCTCTAAAATATTTTTACTTGGAAACTTACTGTTTGATATTTCGTTTTTAAATTCATTGATTATTGTAAGTTGTGCATTTTCTTCTAAAACCAAAAGATATTTAGCTTTATAGATTAAAGCTTTTGTAATTTGATTGGTATTATCAGCTTTTCTTGCCTTTGTATAGATAGCTTCTACAATTTCTAATGCGGATTTAGGAAGTCCTTCTCTATCAAAGTCTTCTACTTTTTTCCAATCATCTTGATAATTATAATTGTTCTGAGCCATCGTATAATTTAGGTTTATAATAAAGAGTACGAAAACAAGAATGATTCGCTTTTTCATCTGTTTGATTTTTTGTGTTTGTTAAAACGATAATACAAGTCTCATACCATTTAATTTTGAGTACAAAAACTTGCTGAAAGTAAATAACTTTATAAAGCTACATAATTGCAACGATAAATTAGGGAAAAGCTTATTCTGATTAGTGTACTATTTTATTCATTGAGTTTAAAATCAAATAATAAAGTTTGTTTCGAAAGTAAAATGAAATGTAAGCTTACATAATTTTTAAATTCTTTTGTTTGGGTTTCGGAAAATTGCTGTCTATTGAAAAGATTATAAGACGAGTTCCCTCAAAATGCTGGAAGTCAATTCTGTAATTTCCGAATTTATGAGTATCTTTAGATAGATGATGCAGCGATTTTTTCCCTAAAATCTTTAAAATTACTATTTAGTTTACATAAAACTGTCGATGGTAAAGACTTACTACTACGGATACTAATTTATTTCAATTACTATAAACCAAATTTTCAATTATGAAGGGCATTATTATTTTTCTATTAGTTATTATTACTTTAATAATGGGATATAATCAATATAATAAGTATCAAAGATTTCATCCTAAAACGGTCAATTATGTATCTAAAGACACTGTAGATAATTCTTATCATGATCCTAAAGTTGTAATGAATTATTACGAAGCAATCGAAATGCTTAATGGGTATGTAATATCTCAATGGTCTACGAATCGTATTGATGTTAGAAATCCAAAAAAAGATAATTCGACAACACGTTATGCGGTTAATGAATATCAAAAGAAATTAGGTAAAGTAAAATATTATGAGGCAATATTGATGCAGTCTACCGTTTATAAATCAAAGGGATTATCTAATGATGATATAAAATTATTAGAACAGAATCAGTTATCACAAGAAGAGATAGCGGAGAATATGCAAAAAGAAGAGTTTTACGATCTTTTCCAAAAAGTAGTTTTACAAAAAACATTAAAAACTGGTGATCGAGGACCTTGGGTATATGAAATGCAAAAGTACCTTACGACAAATGGATATACGATAGCTGTTGATGGGAATTTTAGGATAGAAACAGAAACTGCTCTAAAGGATTTTGAGTTTAAAAATCAATTGTACCCAGATGGTATATTAGATGCTTTAACACTTCGTGAACTTTTAAAATTACCAAAGGAAACCACAAAGCCTTTGTTGGCTACACAATAACAATTACAAAAAGAAAGCCTAATTACCATACTTATTTTAAGTTTACTTTCGTTATTAATTAAAAGTAGATTGTATCTTTACTTTTTAGAATTAAGTATAAAAATATGCGCGTACATTTTATTGCAATAGGAGGTAGTGCTATGCACAATCTAGCTATGGCATTGCATCAAAAAAAATATGAGGTAACTGGAAGTGATGATGTGATTTTTGAACCATCAAAATCTAGATTAGACAGATATGGTTTACTTCCAAAAAGTTTTGGTTGGTTTCCAGAAAGAATTACTGAAGAAATTGATGCTATTATTTTAGGAATGCACGCTAAAGAAGATAATCCAGAATTGTTGAAGGCTCAGGAATTAGGATTGAAAATTTATTCCTATCCGGAGTTCTTATACGAACAATCAAAAAATAAAACTCGTGTGGTTATCGGAGGTTCTCATGGTAAAACTACAATTACCTCTATGATTTTGCATGTGTTGCATTATCATGAAAAAGAAGTGGATTATATGGTTGGTGCTCAATTAGAAGGTTTTGATACTATGGTTCATCTTACGGAGGATAATGATTTTATTGTTTTAGAAGGAGATGAGTATTTATCCTCTCCAATTGATAGAAGACCAAAATTTCATTTGTACCAACCTAATATAGCATTGTTGAGCGGAATTGCATGGGATCATATCAATGTGTTTCCTACATTTGATAATTATGTAGAGCAGTTCCAAATTTTTGTAGATGGAATTGTTCGTGGAGGTAGTATTAATTACAACTCAGAAGATCCAGAAGTGGTTAAGGTTGTGGAAAATTCTGAAAATCAAATCAGAAAAATACCCTATACAACTCCAGAATATAGGGTAGAAGATGGAGAAACTTTATTAAACACACCTGAAGGTGAAATGCCAATTGAAGTTTTTGGAGCGCATAATCTAAGTAATCTTGCTGGTGCGAAATGGATTTGTCAGCATATGGGAATTGATGAGGATGAATTCTATGAAGCAATCGCATCGTTTACAGGAGCTTCTAAGAGATTAGAAAAAATAGCCGAAAGTAATTCGGCAGTTGCTTATAAAGATTTTGCACACAGTCCTTCTAAAGTTAGTGCTACAACCAAAGCGGTTAAAGAGCAATATGCTGATAGACAATTGGTAGCTTGTTTAGAACTACACACATATAGTAGTTTAAACGCTGAATTTTTAAAAGAGTATGAAGGAGCTTTAGATGCTGCGGATCAGGCTGTTGTTTTTTATTCTCCTCATGCGGTGAAGATAAAACAGTTAGAAGAAGTGTCTGAAGAACAAATAGCTACTGCATTTAATAGAGATGACTTAATCATTTATACAAATCCAGAAGAGTTTAAAACATATTTACATCAAAAAAACTTTGCGAATTCAGCACTATTACTTATGAGTAGTGGTAACTATGGCGGATTGGATTTTGATGAAGTGAAAGAGTTGATAGCCTAAAAATGACGTTCAAATAATCCATTTACGAAATCGGCAACGTTTTTTTGATTATTCCTGATAAGCTCCTGTTTAGCATTCTCTATATCATCGGGTATCTTGTCTTGACTTAATTTGAATTTACCTTCCCAATGTTCTACTTCAATTTCAAAACAATGTATATAGGGAACTAAACGATCCATTCTTGGGTCATCCACCGATAATCTAAAACCATGATCGACGTTTTCTAAAAAATCGGTCATATCTACCATGGATTTTTTAATTATATCGGGATCTGTTATTTCTTTTACGATTCCTTTTGCATGTGAAATTATATAATTCCAAGTTGGTAATTGTTTGGTAGTATAAATAGTTGGTGAGATATAAGTCTGTGGTCCTTGAAAAACAGCTGTGATAGGATAGTTGTTTTTTAATAACTTAACATGCGGATTGTTTGCATCTATATGACCTATAAGTTTCTCCTCTTTTAGAATTAAAGGAGCATGTGTGATAAAAGGAATATTGTTATCTGCAGATACTAAAACGGCAAAAGGGTAAGCTTCTGCCACGCTTTTAATATTTTCTGCATTATAGTCCTGGTGATGTTTTGGTGGATACACAGGCTATACGTTAAATTGTTGTAAATGATGATCTAAATGCTTGTATTGCATTTTTCCCCATTGATCTTTTGTGAATTTTCCGAACATAGGATGTGGATCCCATTCAGAAACAATTCTTTTTTCAAAGAATTCATTAACCAAATCTAATAACTGTTTTCTTTCTTCTTCAAAAACCTTACTATCTACTACTTTTAACTTTGGATGAGTAGGTAAATTTTTCTTCCAAGGTTTGTCATTGTACATAGATTTTTTAAAAAGCAGCTTCGCAAAAAAACTGGGTTTCATTGCAGGGTGATCTTTTTTCAGAGCAATTTTAAGAGGAAACTGACAATGAAAAAGCATCTGCGAAACATCCATTTTACCCCAAGCGGGATCGCTAGAATTAGATAATTTGTGAATACGACCTTCTATTTCGTTTCTGGCAGGTTCATCAAAAAGAGATTTCATCTTAGATATTTTATGCTTACATCACCAAAAATAACAGAATTATTTTAAAWTGGGATACACAAAATGCTAAGCTATTATTAAAATAGCCTTTTGATGAATAACTGAAAAGGTAATGTGGTTTAACCTACTTTTTCGAATACTAGTTTAAGGATGCCTTCAAGATCTCCATTTGCAGAAATATCTGATGGAGTACCAAGATTTATCATCAACGGTTGATCCTTAATTTTTCCCATCAAGAAATATTGGAAAGTAGTACCTGATTTAAATTTAAAACCTTTTAATTGAGATCCAAAAGAAGTAAAGGTAACAGCTGTTTTAGAACTATTATCTGCTCCAAAAGCATCAATAGTAGCATCAAAAACTGCAGTTAACATATCATCACTATAGTAATCCCATTTTATTGAAGTTCCATTACAAGCTTGTAATTCAAATTCTGATTGTGCTTGACATCCTCTTGGTACTTGTATGTGATTTCCTACTAGGTTTAAAAAACTGATTCGTTTCTTGTCTTGTCCATAAAAACTAATGGTGGCCAATAATAATGCGAAGGTAAAAATGTTCTTCATAAATAGGTTAATTTGAAGTTGTTAAATTCTTTGTTTTTAGATTATGGGTGGTCAAATATAGTAAAACTTTCATTTTCAAACAAATATATATATAATGAATGTTTGAGAGTCAACTAAATTGGTGTTTTTTATTTTCGTAAATTATAGAATAATATCTTGTTTTTGAGATAAATAGTTTATTATTACATAGTAAAAAGTTTAGGGAATAAAACTTAGGAAAAAACATATATGAGCGAAAATAATACTTCATTTTCTATCAGGAAATGGAATGAAAATGATCGTCCAAGAGAAAAATTATTGGTTAAAGGGAAGAATGCTTTGACTGATTCTGAGTTAATAGCTATTTTAATTGGTTCAGGTAATAAAGAAGAAAGCGCTGTGGCTTTAAGTAAAAGAATTTTAGCTAGTGTAGATCATCAAATACATTCATTAGGTAAACTTTCTGTAAAACAATTGATGAATTTTAAAGGAATTGGAGAGGCAAAGGCAATTACAATTGTAGCAGGTTTAGAATTAGGTAAAAGGAGGAAAGAAGAAGGGGTACCTGTAATTTCTAAAATTAGTTCCAGTAAAGATGTTTTCGATCTTATGAACCCGTTAATTGGAGATTTAGAACACGAAGAGTTTTGGGTGTTATATCTTAATAACTCCAATAAAGTATTACAAAAAAAACAAATAAGTGTAGGAGGTAAGACAGGAACATTAGTAGATCCACGGATAGTATTTAGATTTGCAATAGAATTTGGAGCCACAGCAATAATCCTAGCTCATAACCATCCTAGTGGTTCTTTGGCTCCTAGTCAATCCGATAAGACGCTAACACAAAAATTGAAACAAGCTGGTGTTACCTTAGATATTAAATTATTGGATCATCTAATAATTACAGAAAAGGATTATTTTAGCTTTGCAGATCAAGCGATACTATAATCAATATGCTATTAATCTATGTTCAGGAAATAACGCCAAGAGTTTCTTATGCTTTTAAGCATATCTGCAAGAGAGTTTTAGGTTTAGAAATGGGTTTTACCTCTAAAATAGAAACATTTATTGCGCATGATGGTCCAAAATTATCTTATGGAAAACAACCGCTAGGAAAAGAACTTTATTTTCAAAGCGTAGAGTTGTTGTTTGAGCACGGGTTTAATGAAGTAGAAGTGCAAGTTGTTTCTTGGGAAGAGACAAAATGTTTTTTTCAAGTAAAGCATCCTAATACAGCATTGCCTTTTGATATATTCGCAGCCACTTTTTATCTGCTAACTCGATATGAAGAGTATTTGCCACATGTAAAAGATGAATTAGGTCGATTTACTGCCACAGAAAGTATTGCTTATCAAAATGGTTTTTTACAAGATCCTGTGGTTGATATTTGGTCTTATAAATTTAAAAGCATTTTAAAAGAAAAGTATCCAGATATTGTTTTTTTAGAAAGAGAATTTAAGGTTCAACCCATAATTTATGTTAATCAAACTTTTGCATACTGGCAAAAGGGGATTTTAAGATCTATAGGTGGAGGGATTCGAGATTTGTGGCAACTAAAAATAAATGAAGTTACCGATAGGATAAAAGTGGTTTTAGGGCTTAAAAAAGATCCCTACAATACATTTGATTTTGTAATTGATTTACAAAAAAAAATGAATAGAAAATGTCTTTTGTTTTTTGGTTTAGGAGACTACACGAATTATGAGAAGAATATTAATCATAGCAACCCACAGCATAGAAAGGTTATTAAACATGTATCAGACTATCTGGATATAGGTCTTAAAGTTTCATACGATGCAATCTCCGATCTAGAGATGTTAAAAAAAGAGAAGTCAAGAATAGAGAATATTGTAAATAGGCAATTGCAATTTTCTTTATGCTCTTTTTATAAGATAAAGCTGCCAGAAGCATATCGAAATTTTATAGAATTAGAAATACAAGAGGATTTTTCTATGGGATATCCAGGGCATGCAGGTTTTAGAGCAGGAACCTGTACTCCTTTTATGTTTTATGATTTAGACTATGAAGTTCAGACACCTTTGGTAGTTCATTCTTTTTGTTGCACTCCTAAAAGTTTTGAAGATGCAGATAACGAGTATGTGGTGAAACAAGAAATTATTGATTATATAGAAAAAATTCAAAAAGTAAACGGATTGTTTATACCTGTTTTTAGTAATGGTTTGTTTAGTGATCTTAATGAACAAACCTTTTGGAAATCGATATTTAAATTTATTTGGAATAAAGATGAAATTGACAAAGATTGATCATATTTTTTTTGATTTAGACCATACCTTATGGGATTTTGATAGAAATTCTATTCTAGCCTTTCAAATGATGTTTGATAAGTTTGAGATAGAAATTGATATCCATCAGTTTTTGAAAGTTTATCAACCAATTAATTTACATTATTGGAAATTATACAGAGAAGAGAAAGTTACAAAGAAGGAGCTTCGTAGAGGACGATTAATAGAAGCTTTTGCGGGTTTTGATAAACAGTTTTCGATAGAAACAATTGATGCCTTATCTGAAGATTATATAAACTTTCTACCTCTAAACAATTATTTGATAGAAGGAACACTTGAGTTGTTGAATTATTTGCAGCCAAAATATAAACTACATATAATCACAAATGGCTTCAGAGAAGTGCAAAACACTAAGCTAATCAACGCTAAAATTGCTCAATACTTTACAACTGTAACTAATAGTGAAGATGTTGGAGTTAAGAAACCTAATCCAATTATTTTTGAACATGCTATCAAGATTTCTGGCGCGAATATTGATAATAGTTTAATGATTGGAGATAACTATGAAGCAGATATTTTAGGTGCAGAATCTTTGGGGATCAGAGCAATATGTTTTAATTATCATAAAGAACAAATACCTGCGGATAAATTACAAGTTTCTTCATTAAATGAAATAAAAAAGTACATTTAGTAATAATTATTTGTATATTTTCGTTACATACTAAAACAACTCCCCCAGATGAAAACAAAGAAAACCTATGCATTGCTGCTATTTTTTAGCGCAATAATGTCAACAGTTTCCTGTGTCAAGGAACTAGATTTTGAACAGCTTGATGATGTTGTTCTCACGCCAGTATTTGAGGCAGATTTTATTTATTCCGAATTTGATATCGAGGAATATATTCCCGATGGACTTCCTCCCGATACAGAGTTTACATTACCTCCAGAAGTTCTAAGAGATACGGTAAATTATGATTTGGTAGGAACGGATTTTGCTGTAGATAATTTAGATAGAGTCGAATTGACTATTGAAGTGCGTAATACAATAGAAAGGCCTTTTTTAATTCAGTTTCAATTTTTAACACAAAATGAACAACCGCTAGGTCAGTTATATAGCGTTCCTGTACAAGCGGGAATGGGAGCGGGTACTCAACCGGTAATTTCTTTTTCAGATCCTAATCCTATAGTTTTAGATAATGCAACTTTAAATCAGTTGTCTTCAGCACAAAAAATAGCGACAGAAATTATTGTTACTTCGTTGAATACTGATTTAAGAGGTGTTCTGAATATTAGATCAAAAGCCAGTTATTATGTAAATTACGAATTATGAGAATCTTATTATGCCTTTTTTTAGGTTTATTGGGATGCTCATTATATTCTCAAAATAAAGAAACCTTATACGATTTTACGGATCTACCGCAATCACTTTTATTAAATCCTGGTGCTGAAGTGAACTTTAATTATCATGCAGGGGTTCCTTTTCTTTCACAAATACATGTAAACGTTGGATTTAAAGGTGCTTCCATTTATGATGTTTTTGCAGATGATGGTAGAGATATTAATCAGAAAATTGAAAATACAATTAATACACTTACTAGTAATGATTATTTTACACTAACTCAGCAATTAGAACTGCTAAGTTTTGGCTGGCGTAGTAAACGTAATAAAGATCTATATTATTCTGGCGGGTTATATCAAGAACTAGATTTAATAGTTTATTTCCCTAAAGATTTTGCAGTGTTAGCATACCAAGGAAATCAGGATTTTATTAATGTACCATTTAGATTTTCTAATGTAAGTGCAACGGGAGAATTACTTACAGTTTATCATTTTGGATATAATAAAAAGGTAAATAAAAAATTAACTTTCGGTGCTCGAGCGAAGTTGTATTCTAGTATGTTCAATTTCAGGAGTACAAAAAATAGAGGAACATTTACCACTTTTGAAACTCCACAGGGGAATAATATTTATCAACATGTAATTAGTAATGCAGATGTGAGTTTACAAACATCTGGGTATGCTTCGTTGCGTGATATTGAATCAGAGGATAACGCGGATGGTGCCAAACAAGTAATAAATAAGTTTTTAGGTAGAGCTTTCTTAGGTGGAAATTTGGGAATTGGTGTAGATTTAGGATTTAGTTATAAATTAGAAGATCAATGGACCGTAACCGGTAGTATGACCGATCTGGGGATGATTTTTTATACTAAAGATGTTGAGACATATAGAGCTAGAGGTAATTTTGTTTTTGAAGGATTAGAAACACCAATTACGGATGAAAATGGGCAAGACGTTTTGGATGAATTAGAAGAAGCAATTCCAATAGATACATTGAGTACGAGTTATGCTGCATTAAGACCATTAAAGCTCAATAGCTCGATAAAATATTCGTTCAACAGATATGATGATGGTACCTGTAATTGTGCTATAGAAGGAGAAGGGCCTTTGTATCAAGATGCTTTTGGTTTACAAGTGTTTACTCAATTTAGACCCAAAAGACCGCAATATGCAGCCTCATTGTTTTATTATAAACGATTGTCTAGTTTTCTAAGAACAAAATTGACATATACTGTCGATGATTATTCTTTTAAAAACATAGGTTTTTTAATGTCTACGCATATTAATAAAATTAATTTTTATATTTCGGCGAATAATCTTTTAGAATATTCTAATCTCGCGGATGCTAGAGGAGCATCCATTCAGTTAGGATTTAATGTAATAATGTAATGAGTATAACACGTATTTTCTTTTTTGGGCTTTCTTTTTTATTTACAATTAACTTTTCAGCACAAAACTCTGTGAATGATTATAAATATGTAATCGTGCCAGAAGGTTATGTGTTTTTGGCAGAAAATGATGCATATCAAATGAATTCATTAACCAAGTTTTTATTTAAGAAGTATGGATTTACTGCTTTTATTCGTGGTGAAGACTTGCCTAGAGATCTAAAATTGAATGGTTGTAAGGGGTTAAGAGCAGATGTGCGAAAAAAACCAAGTTTGTTGAGAACAAAGTTGATTGTAGATTTAATAGATTGTAACGGTACCATAATATTTAGTACAAGAGAAGGAGTTAGTAGAGAAAAGGAGTTTAAGAAATCATATCATGAAGCTTTAAGAAATGCTTTTAAGGATTTTAAAACTCTTAATTATAAGTATAATGGGAAAAAAGAAGGTGATGTTGCTAGTAATGAAAGTGGTGTTGCCGTTCAATCGAATATATCAAATGACTCTGAAAAGCTAAAAAAAGATAAGCCTAAGGCCAATACAAAAGCTAATGCACCTAAAACAGTTGCGGTTGATCAAAAACCTAAGGTTAATAAGGAAAAAGAAATAGTTGCTGAAAAATCTATTAGTTATAGTTATAATGAAGAAACATATGTTTTAAACAAAAAGGCATATGGTTATGAGTTATCGGTTAAGAAAGATAATTCTTTTGTATCCCTTGGGAAAGTCTTAAAGTCTAGTCGAAAGAATGATTTTATCGTTCGTGCTGGTGAGTTAAGCGGTAGCGGTTATTTTGATTCTTATGGAAATTTTATTTTGGATAGAATTAATCCGGCAACAGATAAGTTAATTACAGATACTTTTGCCCGTCAATAAATTAATAGTTGTATTTATCTCCCCAACGTGATTTAAGAAATGATCTAAAAGCATTCTCACGTTGATTATTACCAGGTTCATATAACTTTGTGTTTTCTAAGGATTCCGGAAGAAATTCTTGATGAACAAAGTTGCTTTCATGATCGTGTGCGTATTTGTAATCTTCTCCATATCCTAATTCTTTCATAAGTTTAGTAGGAGCATTTCTAATATGTAATGGTACTGACAAATCTCCAGTTTGTCTGACTAATTGTTGTGCTTTGTTGATTGCCATATAAGAAGCATTGCTTTTAGGAGAAGTTGCTAAGTATACTGCACATTGACTTAAAATAATTCTGGCTTCCGGATATCCAACAGTTGTTACAGCCTGAAACGTATTATTTGCCATTATTAGAGCAGTGGGATTAGCATTTCCAATATCTTCCGATGCTAAAATGATCATTCTACGTGCCAAGAATTTAAGATCTTCGCCACCTTCAATCATTCTTGCTAACCAATATACAGAAGCATTTGGATCACTGCCTCTAACAGATTTTATGAATGCCGAAATAATATCATAATGTTGTTCACCAGTTTTGTCGTATCTAACGGTGTTTTGTTGTACAAGCTTTAGAACTAAGTCATTCGTTATAATAACCTGATCATTTTCCTGACTATTTACAATGAGCTCAAAAATATTTAACAATTTTCTTGCATCTCCACCGCTTAATCTTAACAATGCTTCGGTTTCTTTGAGTTCAATGTTTTTAGATGATAAATATTCGTCTTGTTTCATTGCTCTAGCTAATAAAGCTTCTAGTTCATTCTTTCCAAATGGATTTAAAACATATACTTGACATCTTGAAAGTAATGCAGGAATTACTTCAAAACTCGGATTTTCCGTAGTAGCACCAATTAGGGTTATCCAACCTTTTTCTACGGCACCAAGTAATGAATCTTGTTGTGATTTACTAAAACGATGAATTTCATCTATAAAAAGGATAGGATTCTTAGCAGTAAATAAGCCTCCACTTTGTTTTGCTTTGTCAATAACCTCTCTAACTTCTTTTACTCCGCTATTGATAGCGCTAAGTGTATAAAACGGTCGTTCTGATTCACTTGCTATAATATTAGCAAGCGTCGTTTTTCCAACTCCTGGAGGGCCCCAAAAGATAAGAGAAGGGATGATCCCATTTTTTATTTGCTTCGTTAACGAACCATCAATACCAATCAAGTGTTCTTGACTTAAATATTCTTCTAAGGATTGAGGTCGTATTCTTTCAGCTAGCGGTTTATTCATATTTACAAATGTACTAAATGACGTTTATTTTGATATAAAGACAGTAGAAATTAAATAACTGACATTTTAGCGGTGTTTTATTTTTGGATGGCTTTTTGATCAGTAAACTTTAATTATGAGACAAAAAGATCATTTTAGCTTTAAAACTGGAGTTGTTGGATATCCATTGTTATTTGTGTTATTGATTTGGATAGTTTTCTGGTTCGAAATAAGATTTAACTTTGATTTTAATCATTTCGGTATATATCCCAGAACATTAAAAGGACTCCGAGGAGTTCTCTTTTCTCCTTTTATTCATGGAGATTTAGCTCACTTATGGCATAATACCTTGCCTTTACTGATTTTATCCATGGCGCTTTTTTTCTTTTATCCTAATAATTCGTGGAAGGTAATTCTTGTGGGTGGTATTCTAACAGGAATTCTAACGTGGGTTTTAGGACGTACAGCAAACCACATTGGCGCTAGTGGAATTATAYATATGCTTTTTGGATTTTTATTTTTTAAAGGGATCATTGCCAAACATTATAGGTTAATTGCATTATCCTTTGTCGTGGTGTTTATTTATGGGAGTATGATTTGGTATACACTTCCTGTAGATCCAAAAATTTCATGGGAAGGGCATTTGTCAGGACTTATAGTAGGAATTTGTTTAGCTTTTTTGATAAAAAAAGGGATCGCTATACCTAAAAAATATAAATGGGAGGCAGATGATTATAATCCTGAGGAAGATGAGTTTTTAAAACATTTTGATGAAAACGGTAATTTCATAGAAAATTTACCTGAAAGTAATTCTCCAGAAGGTATAGAGATTGTTTATACTTATAAAGCTTCAGAGACTAATGAAGAAGAGTGATTTGTGATCTCTTTTTGAAGGTTTATAATCGTTGTCTAATAGTTTCATATAGAAATACACCACAAGCAACAGAAACGTTTAAAGAGGCTATGTCTCCATACATAGGGAGTTTAGCCTTATGATCAACAATTTTTAAGACGGAATTGGAAATTCCTTTTCCTTCGCTACCCATAACAATTGCGATAGGAGCTGTTAAATCAATATCGTAGATTGGAGAAGTTGCCTTTTCGCTGGCTGCCACTATTTGTATTCCAGAGGCTTGTAGATAATACATGGCATCTTTAATATGATCAACTTTGCAAATTGGTATTTTGAAAATTGCTCCTGCAGAAGTTTTAACGGTATCTGCACTCACAGGAGCACCTCCTTTTTTCTGAATGATAATACCATGTACTCCGGTACATTCAGCGGTTCTTATGATGGCTCCAAAGTTACGAACATCTGATAACTGATCAAGAATTAAAAACAAAGGAGTTTTGCCAGATTCAATTATCTGTAGTGTTAGGTTTTCTAAATCTTGAAATTCGATGGGAGAAATATAGCCCACAACACCTTGATGATTCTTACGAGTTAGTCTATTGAGTTTTTCAATAGGAACTGATGAAAAAGATATATTTTCTTTTTTTAGTAAGTTGATTAGCTCTTTTGATAATTCTCCTTGAAGGCCTTTTTGAATGAAAAGTTTATCAATTGTTTTTCCAGCGTTGATAGCTTCTATGACAGCTCGTATACCAAAAATTTGAGACTCTTTTTTCATAAACGAAGATGATGTTTTAAATAGTAAAGGTTGCCTAAAAATAGACAACCTTTACAGTATATAATAATATTAACTTTGTTAAGTCAATTAATTAGTTGTAACGGTATATGTAGTACCAGCTTTTACAACTCTTCCGATTTCAATAGAAGCAGAGTCAAAATCAGCTCCAGATCCATCCCAAGTTTCAGATCCTGCAGGTAAAGTTCCATTTACAATCTGAACAGTTCCATCAGGAAGTGCATAGAAGAAAGTGTAATCGATATCTTCAGTTGTTTGAGTTTCAGTTGTGTTAAATACCTGAACTGAAATAACAAACTCTCCATCAGGGAAACCAGCTGCTAGTGTAATAGCTTCATATCTAGTTCCAGTCTGACCAGTTACCTGACCAACACCTACTAAGTTAGCTCTAAAATCAAGGTCATTAGCAGGAGCTCCACTCCAGTCTACCAATAAATTTGCATCACCGGCTGCAGAAACTGCAGGTAAACGGTTATAAATATCAATAGTTACTGGTTCTGAACTTAAAGCCGTATTGTCATTTTCAATAGGAGTAATTGTTTCCTCCATATCTTCATCAACTTCAATATTTACTAATCTTACACCAGAAGCAGCGATCTGAACAGTTTGTGGTCTAAAACCAACACCTGCGTCCACGTCTAATGCAGTTATAGAACCTGTTGCGGTAGTTGCGCCATCTACTAATCTAACCTGTTCTATTGTAGTAACAGCAGGTGAACTAGATTCTACTTGAATGATTGCATCACTTGCAAAACCAGAAGGAACAGAAATGTCAAAATTTAAGTCACTTTCAATTGTAGCGAAAGTAAATTCTGGAGTTATAGTGGCTGTAACATTTGTAGTTGGCGCCGGTGGAAGTACCACATTATTTAGTTCATTATCTTCATCATCACAAGATGCAAATGCAGCTAGGAGGATAGATAGTGAAAGTATATACTTATAATTTTTCATGATCTTTTTTTATTGTTTAGTTAAAACTAGAGTCCAAACTCCTCCACAACAAGTTAATGTTACTGGTATTGTTAATGTAGTATCAGCAGTACAAGTTAAAGCTAATGCTGCAGGAGAACCAGCAAGAGGTCCATAATCAGAATCGAAAGTAAGTCCACCTGCTCCAACAGGGAAAGCTACTCCGTCTGCACCTAAAGTTAAACCTCCGAAAGAAGTATCAACATCTAAAACAAGGTCATCACCACCAGCAAATCCTACAGAACCACCAACGATTGTAATTTGGCTTGCTCCAGGACCAACGATCACTTCTCTTGTTGGATCTGGGTCTGTTAATCCAAGACCAGGTGCTAATAAGTTAGTTGTCACGTCATAAGTTCCAGCTAACTCAGCTATATCAAATGCAGGACAAGCAAAAGTGAAATTGAAGTTCATCGCATTTCTATAAACACCTCCTAATAAATTAGAAGAAGTGTTTCCTCCTGATAAGATACCTGTGTCAGGATCGAAAGCTGGAACTTGTCCAGTAAATGCTACACCATCATTTCTTACTGCCTCAGCAATGAATGCGAAGTTGTCACCAAAGTTTAAATCTGTTAGTTCAAGATTTAATGCATCAGCAATCATTTGAGCATTTATAGTTAATGTAGTAGGAAAACTATCGATAGTTAAAAAATTCTCTACAGTACTTACATTTCCTCCTATGGTAGCTACCATGTCTAATGTATAAGAACTTGTGTTTTCATTAACATCTTCAATAGGTAAAGAAAAACCAGCTGCTGTTGGATCTTCGTAACTAAGTGTTGCAGGTGCTACTTCATTAACGAATCTAATAAAAGAACCCTGTGATGCTGCAAAGTCTGGTAATGGATTTTTGCTCTCATCTTCACAAGAGATTATTGTTACCAGAAACAATAAAGCGAATATTTTATTTAAATTTTTCATGTCTTTCGAAAATTAAATTAATCGATAAAGTTTGCAGGATTATCATCCCAGAAAACTTGATCTGTTAAGAAATTAGAATCTATATTAGGATTCACTAAAGTCTCATCCGTAGGAAGGATAAAAGATCTTGGGAATGGAGATGGAGATATCGAAGCTTGTAATACATTCGGTAAACCAGTCTTTCTATAGAAGTTATAAGACTCTAATCCATTTCCGTAAGATGCGATATAGAATTCTCTTAAGATGATGTTTAAACGACCATCGTTAGTAGTTTCAGCATCATAATCACTTAAAACTTCAGTAACATAATCCTCAATGTCTGTAGCACTAGGAGCTAAATTTCCAGCTACTGCAGCACCGAATCCAGTTACTTTAGATAATGAATTTCTAACACCTTCTTCAAATAATGTTCTTGCATCTCCTGTAGTTCCTAACATTAATGCAGCTTCAGCAAGTGTAAACTTTGTAAAACTTGATAAGTAGATTGGGTTTATTCCAGCTCCACCTAAGTTGTTTGTACTGTTGATACCAGGTACTCCATTATCATTATCGAAAGCTCCACCACCTGGATATACTCCATAAATAGTTCTTGCTAAGTTATCTGCAGGTACCCCTTGAGAATCACCGTGCTGTCTACCCCAGTAAAAATCTCCAATATAACATTCAGTTAAAGTTGTAGTACAAGGTAAATCATCACCCATTGGATCAGTTAATGATTGTCTGTAGAAATAGTAGCGTAATCTTGGATCAGGCATTGGTTGAGAATCTTTAAGAAGTCTCATAAATCCATTGTTCATATATAATACTACACTAGCACCACCACCTAAATAAGGGTTCGTGAAAAATCTGTGTCTACTTTCTACTGGAGAACCATTTGTACTAAATTGAAATTGGAAATCATCACCAATTGTTTCAATTAAGTTTCCTTGAGCAATTAATTGATTGATTCCAGTTGTAGCTCTAGCAGCATCAACGTTTCTAATTTGGTTATACATCTTCAGTTTTAAAGTGTTACCAAATCTTATCCATTGAGTAAGATTACCGTCATAAAATAAATCTTGAGTAACTGTATTTGCAGTACTACCAGATAAATCAGCGATACCAGCATCGATTAAGTCAAACATTGCATCATAAACCGCTGCATCATCATCTAATTCAGGATTAGGAAATTCTTGAGGGTTGTTAGCTTGGCTAAAAGGAACATCACCTACCATATCCGTTAAAGAAACAAAAGTGTAGGCAGTAATTAAGCTTGCAATACCTCTATGCTTCACTAAATCAGGATTAGATTCTGCTAGTGTATTTAATAACAATCTACTGTTATTAATTCTATATGCTCTAGTCCAGATGTTTGCACCGGTTTGTAACGTAGTATTAGTTACATTACCAGCATATCCATCGAACATGTATAAAAGTCTAGTTATTTCTGATGAACGATCACTCATTTCTCCAAACATGAAAGAAAGATCTAATTGTACTTGGTTTAGAACAAAATTAGGATCTGCACTACCTGGAGTTAATGTATTAGGCGATTCTGCTAAATCAAGGTCTGTTGTCTCACAAGAATTGAAGACGAGCATAGCACAGGCAATGATTGCAAGCTGTATATATCTTATTTTTTTCATTTTATTAATTTTTTATTTAGAAAGTAGCTTTTATACTAAAAGAAAATCTTCTAGCGGTAGGTGCTGTTTGGAAATCTAAACCACGACCATTACCAACACCTGTACTTAATACTTCAGGGTCAAAATTCAAGTGCTCTGGGAAATTATAGGCTTTGTACCATAAGTTTTGTCCAGATAAACTAAATGACATTGATCCAAAAGGAGTCTGTGCTAAGAATGATTCTGGTAACTTATAACCTATAGTTACGTCACGTAATCTTAAAGTAGTTCCATCAAACACTGCAGCTTCATTCGCTCTAAATACATTTTGGAAATAAATATCATTTGCACCAATTTGAACTGTATTTTGAATTGGCTGTCCGTTTGCATCTAAAACAGGCTCTCCAGTTACAGGGTTACCAACAACACCTGGAAGAACTGTAGTAGACTCTCTATCTTCTGTATCTCTAGTAACACCTCTTAATAATAAGTTGGTAGCTGTATTTGAGTAAATATCACCTCCATGAGTATATTCTAACTGAGCTGATAACGATAAACCTTTATAAGAAAAAGAGTTGATTGTCGTTAAAGTCCAGTCTGGATTCGGATCTCCGATAATTCCAATTGGATCAACAMCAGGGATATCATTACTAGTAATATATCTTCCTTCTGTAGTTGTGTTAGCAGCATCAACAAGAATGTTTCCATTGTCATCTCTTATGTAGTAACTACCAACTATAACACCTAATGGTTGTCCAGCGATTGCTGCGTTACCAAGGTTAGTAAATCCAGTAAATACAATTCTTTCTTCAGGAATTTCAACTACTGTGGTTTCAGCTGCGTTGAAGTTGTTTTGGATACTCCAAGTAAAGTCATTTGTCTTAACTGGAACTATATTTAATCCAATCTCGATACCTTCACCGTCAATTCTACCAGCATTTATCTGTGTTTGCGTAAATCCTGTAGATGGAGCAAGATTTGCTGTTAAGATTTGATCTTCAGATTTTCTTGTATATACACTCGCATCTAAGTTAAGTCTGTTAGAGAAGAAGTTTGCTTCAACACCCACTTCAATCTCAGTATGTAATTCAGGCTTTAAGTTTGGATTTGCCTGTGCTAAACTAAGAGAGTTTGTAGTTACCGTACCATTAGTATTGATAAATGCACTACCGTTAGAAGTTAACTGCTGAACTGTTGGGAATCCTTGTGGGAAACCAGCAGATGTAGCATAAGATCCTCTAATTTTTAAGAAATTAAGTACATCAGATTTAAGTCCTGGGATCGCAGTAGTTGGGATAATCGAAAGCGATGCACTAGGATAAAATAATGATCTGTTTTCAGACTGGATATTAGATACCCAATCGTTTCTTCCAGAAAGTGTAAAATAAAGATAGTTGTCATAGTCAATATTTAACTGACCAAATAAACCAACTACATTTCTGAAAGTTTCAAATTGTAAGTCACCTCCAGTTACAGGGTCATTATTTACATGATCAACATAGTTATCATGATTTAATCTTCCAAATACGATTTGATTTGTACTTGCGATACCATCTTGATTGTAATCATCAGCTCTACTTTCAAAACCAGCTAAGAAGTTGAAGTCAAATTTTCCAGCTTTATAGTCAGATAAGTTTAATATTAATCTGTGATTCTGAATTTCATTTGTTCCTCTTACCGTTCTTAAGTAACCAAGTTGGTATTCAGTTCTTGCAACACCACCTCTATTAACAAAGAATCTTTGTCTATCAGAGTATGTGTCATATCCATATGTATACTGTAAATTAATATGATCAGTAAAAGTATAACCAGCATTAAAAGAACCGTAAACCCTTCTAGTATCAGATATGTTACCACTATTTTCTAATAACCAATATGGGTTTTCAAGATCTGGTCTGTAGTAAGCACTACCTCCAGTAACTGGATTTTGGAATGGTAAATTCGTTAAATCAATATTTCTAGGTATAAATAATAATCTTTCAAAGATTGAGATAGTACCTCCAGCGTTAGCTGCAGAAATAGGAGGTGTTGTTAACTTTGTGTTTACGTAGTTAATAGTACCACCTACATTAAACTTGTTGCTTAATTTTAAATTACCACCAATACTAAAGCTATTCTTAGATAAGTTATTTGATGGGATATATCCATCTTCTTCAGTGTTGTTATAGCTAAAATTAATATTTCCGTTTTGGAATGAATTAGAAATGTTAACTGAAGTTGTTCTACCTAATCCTGTTCTAAAGAAATCAGATACATTGTTTTCAGCTGCTTCATAAGGTATTTCGATTCCGAAAAATTGAGGGAATACCTCATCAAAACCTGCATTTCGACCATTTGCATATGGATGTATTACAGTGTCTATAGAATCAAACGCTGCTCCCCAGTTTCCAACAAATCCAGGATTGAAAGCCTGATCTGCTCCTTGTCCATATCTGTTTTGGAAGTCAGGAAGGTTAGAGATTTGAGTAATATAGTTTGTGTTTGCAAAATTAATCTCAAACTTTTTGTTTGCTTGGCTACTACTACCTGCTTTCGTAGTGATCAATATTACACCGTTTCTACCTCTAGATCCATATAAGTTAGCAGCACTAAGACCTTTCAGTACACTAATACTTTCAATGTTATCTGGATTCAAATCTAAAGTACGGTTACTAACATTTGTACCACCCGTAGTAAAACCATCTACGTTATTTGGATCAGATGCGAAAGGTACACCATCCACAATATAAAGCGGCTGGTTAGTACCATTAATAGAAACATTTGTTCTAATTTGAATATTTGTAGCACTACCTGTTGCTCCACCAGAACCTGTAATAGCAACACCGGCGATTTTACCAGTTAATGCTCTGTTTAAATCAGCTTCAGGTTTTTGTTCAATGTCATCACTTTGTACTACAGTTACGGCATAACCAAGAGATTTTTTCTCTCTTTTAATACCTTGTGCTGTTACAACTACTTCTTCTAAAGTAGCAGCGTCTTCAGCAAGTTGAATGTTGATTGTGCTTTCATCACCAACAGCAACTTCTTTTGTTGTAAAACCAAGATAGCTAAAGGAAAGAACAGCACCTCTGTTTACTTCAATGGTATAGTTACCATCAAAGTCAGATTGCGTACCTTTACTCGTACCCTTTACAACGATGTTAACCCCTGGTAAAGGCAACCCACTATCGTCGGTTACATTACCTGAGACCGTTTTTTCTTGTGCAAACGTTAGTTGCACTACAAACGCCAGCAATAGCGTTAGAATTCCTCTAAACTTTGTTCTCATTTTATAATTTATTTGAATTAGCCAATGCCAAAAATCACAATAATATCTTTATAAAACAACTTTTTAATCCTAAATTTTAAATAATTGTTAAATAGTTATATGAAAAACTTAAACTCTTCTACAACGTTATAGTAGAGGGGTTTTGACGATTTTGATGTTTTAATTATTTGACTTTTTTAGTTATTTAAATAAGACATGAATTGAATTATTTGAAATATTTGAATGTCGGAACTGCTTAGTTTTTAAACAATTACGTTTCTTGTTGTTTTGCTAATTTATTTTGGTAGAATTTATTTTGTAAATTTTTATGCTATCATTATTAGGAATGGTTAATAAATACGTTTCTTTCTTACGTTTTAACAGGTAGTTTTTCTCTATTTGCTTTCCATAAAAATCAGAGTTTAATTCTGGTGTTATTTGATAAATTGGTTTTTTTTGGTTGGTAATAGGGCTTATTAAGAACAATGATTTCGAGTTAAAAGCACCATGGTAAGTATTTAAACCATTAAAATTACCCGCGGTGAGTAGTTGTTCTTTTCCTATTTTGTTAAAATCATATTCGAGAAAACAGTTTATTGTTGTTAATTGAAGTTGTTTAGGAAACTCAATGAAATTATTGAAAGTATTTTCATTGTTTAAAATATATCCGCTAGCAAGAGTATTTACTTCGCTTATTTCAACAGATGATGGGTTTAATTTTTTTATAAAATTATCTGTTGTTTCTTCTGAAAAACTTAAATAATCAGGATATAGTTTGTTGATAATAGGTAGTTGAGAAGCTAACTCGTCTTTGGAGTTAATAGTATAGTATTGATTCTGTTTGTAATGTGAAAGTATTGATTCTGTTTGACCATTTTGATCAAAATCGGAATAATACATTTTGATTGGTTTGCTTGGAGTGGCTCTAAACTTTGTGTTTAGTCCCCAGTTTCCTAAAATTATATCTTTATCTCCATCATTATCTATATCATAAGAGGTTATGGATTGCCAAAGTCCTAAAAGGGATTCTAGTCCTTTGATTTCTGACATGTTACCATTGTTGTTAATGTATACTCTTGGGTAATCCCATTCTGTTGCAACCAATAAGTCTTTGATATTGTCATTGTTTATATCACTCCATATTGCATTTGTGACCATAGAGTTAAGTGAGAAATTAGGATCTTTTTCAAATCTTCCATTTCCAATGTTTTTCAGTATATAAGAATTTACTTTTTCACCAAAGTTGCTTGGATTTGATCTGTTACCAACAAAAATATCAGTGTCCCCATCATCATCATAATCATAAGGAGATAGTACAGCTGTGTTAAGTCTATTTTGAGGAAAGTCGTTCATTTTTGTAAATGTGTTGTTTCTTTTATTGATATAGACTCTGTCATTTAAATATAAAGAGTCTTTTTTAGAAATAGTTCCTGAGCCAACTACTAAATCTAAATCATTGTCATTATCAATGTCTACAAAAATTGCATCAATATCTTCACTAATCGAGTCCTTTTCTATTTCAGGAATAGCAATTTCTCGATATCCATCAGATGTTCCAATAAATAATTTAGATTTCTTATAAGATGCACTTCCTATATATATGTCATCAATACCATCATTATTGATATCTTCAATGGCAACTGCTGGGCCTTGAGTTGATACTTTATATGGAATTAATTTTTGAATATCAAAATCGTTGTAATTGTCTTCTGTATGTTTATGCGAAATTAGATTTACTTTTTCGAATAGAGGAGGATGTAGGTTGTGTTTGTCTGAAGTTGCTAATAGGTCAGTGTTTTTGTAATCTATTACAATTTCCTTGTCAGTGATTTTTGTTTGGATCTTTTGTTTGACTTGATCCGGCCATACAACTATAATTGAGTCTATATTGTTGTTTTCGGATAACCCGAAATGAAGTTTGGGTTCGATAGATGAAATGAATCCTCTGGAAGAGAAGAGTTGTTTGTATTGTACGGTTTTTTCAGTATGAACGTATACTTTTGATCCAATGCCTCTTAGGTTTTTGTCTTTGTAATTAAGTGTTATGGAAATGCTTTTATGATTATTCAAAGAACTAGAATTGTTTTCGTATACAGATGCATAATCATTAAGATTGTTGACCACAATATCTAAGTCTCCATCTAGATCTAAATCGGCATATGCAGCTCCATTTGAAAGCGT
>NZ_WEKL01000025.1 GCF_019295435.1 Aquimarina litoralis | reverse complement strand
CCAGATGCATGATTAGCTTCAAGCGTTGCATGCTTCTCAATTAAAGTTTTATGAGCCTCAATAAGCTCTCCATGTTTTGCCAATAAAGCCATATGCTTCTTTTCTGTAATAACATGAATAGAATCATTTTCTAAGTCTTTATGATTATTCAGCATATTTTGATGATCATCCTTCATCGCACTATGCTCTTTAGCCATAGCTTCATGAGAAGTTTCCATAGCATTATGCTGTTCTACCATTGCTTTATGCTCTGGTGTCTCTGCTGGATTTTGTTTACAGGAAACAAAAAAAATAATTGATACAAGTACTGTTACTTTACTAAGTGTTTTCATAATATGTAGTTAGTGTTACAGTTTCAAAAGTATATAAAATGACATTTTTAACGAAATTTTCCCTTTTATGTCTTATAAAATATCTTTATACTGTAACGAATTCTTTAGATATAATGTAGAAAATTATATCAATCTGGCCAAAAAATCATTAATTTAACCTCGTTAAAAGTAGTATGAAAGAATATTATGGAATTAAAAAAAACTAGGAATACAGAGAAACAGAACCTAGTAAAGGATATATTATCTAAAGCGGAACACACTTTATCGGCAGAGGATATTATGGAAGCGATGCCTATTAAGGTAAATAAAACAACTATATACCGAATTTTAGATCGTTTTACCGAAAAAGGAGAAGTTCATTTTATTACTGGTAAAAACGGGAAAGCATATTATGCGCTTTGTAATAGCTGTGGAACTTCTCACAAAATTCATAACCACATCCATTTTGAATGTCAGGTATGTAATGAAATTACTTGTCAGCCAAATACACTTCATATACCTAATTTAGATGGATTTACAATTCAGGAAACTCAGTTCTTGGTAATTGGCATTTGTAATAAATGTAAAAAATGAAACCATCAGCTCTCCAGCTAATGGTTTCGTAACTACACATCCCAACGATAAAATAAAATGATATTTTTTATCTTACAGCGATAGGATAGTTTTCTCCTCTATTGCTTACTGAACCAGATGTTCTTGGTCCGTTATTTCTAGCATGCATGATTCCTGCTACGTGAGGTGATGCCATAGAAGTTCCACTTAAAGTAGCATATCCTCCATTTAAGTAAGTACTTCTTACACTACTTCCTGTAGCGATTACATCAATAGGATTCATATTGAAGTTAGAGAACCCAGAGAATCCACCGTTACAAGTCATTGAAGCAACAGTATATATATTATTTCCATTTACACATGCTGGTTGATAGCTTGCAGCATTAGCACTACTATTTCCTGCTGCAATTGCAACTCTTGTTCCACCATTTCCAAGTGCTAATAATGCACTTCTGTAAGATGAATTACTTGAACAACCAGATCCAAAGAAACCTCCTAAACTAAGGTTTGCAACATCACCAGCTAAGTCATATCTACCAACGTGATTGATTCCTGATAAGATAGTAGAAGTACTTGATCCACCACTACATCCAAATACTCTTACTGATACTACTGGAGCACCTGCAGAAACACCTACAACACCAATTCCATTACTGATAGCTGCAGCAGTACCTGCTACGTGTGTTCCATGACCATTACAGTCATTTGCAGAACCACCTACAAAAGATCTTGAATACGTAGTATTGGTAACTACATTAAGATCTGGGTGATCTAAATCAATACCAGAATCGATTATCCAAATCCATTCTTGTCTACCAGAACCATTGGCAGCACCTCCAGCTCTAGTAATTCCACAAGGAGTTGTTTGAGCCATACGCGTTTCTCCAGAAATCACTTCTTCGATTTCTACTTTTGGAAGATTCACTACTCTATCATACTCGATTGCAGCAACATTTGGATCCTTCGATAATTTTTGAAATTCTTCATCACCAAGATTGATTGCCATTCCAGAAATTTTCGTCGTGTAGTAATCAGATACTTTTGACTGATCTAAACCATTATCTGATAAAATTGTGTTCATTTGCTTCTCCAATACTTCAGAGATATCTCGAACAGCACTAGCTTTATCCTCTCTGCTTGTGAAAGATCTTTTTTCTAAAATTTTTGAAGCTGGCACTAATTTGGAATCTTTGAAAAGAACAATGTACTTTCCTGGTATGATCTCACCTTCCGTACTAGTTGGTTCAACGATAGTTTCTACCGTTCCTTCTGAAAAGTTTTCATTTTGACATGAAGTGATCATCAAAGCCGAGAGCATGGCGCCCGCAGCCAGTTTACTAAAAGTTTTCATATGAGTTAAATTTGTGTTAGTGCCCAAAATTAAAAATTCAAATGAAAAAAATGCTATGGTAAAACCGCAACCAAAACTATTAACAATTAAAACATTGAAGGGAAAAAAGCTAAAATTATTATTTTATTGCAACACTATTGCATTAGTGTTTCTCGCTGCTGAGACAACAATCGGTAGAAAATAATCTTATTCAAAACACCACAAAATCAAATCAATTTATCAAAAATATTTAACTTTTAATTAGCTTAATTTAACTTAAAATTAACGTTTTCGAATTCAAATTGATCCCTTCACTGTTTAAGTCTTAAACAGATGCTTTAAACAAAAATAGTCAACCTTGAACTCAATGAAATAATTTTCTTACAATAGTATAAAGACAATCGTTACTTCGGATTAATCACTATATTTACAAGATGAGATGGAATTCTTATAAAAACACAATCTCTTTCTTATTTGTTGCGATGTTTTTACTCTTAAAAATATCGAATTTACATGCCCTTTCTCATTCCATAGATGATAAAGATCATTCGAATTGTGAGTTATGTGAATTTATAATTAATTCTGATCAAAATACTTTCCCTTTAGATAACACATTTACCAAAGCTGTATCTAATGATTTTATTTCTATCACGAAGCTTAAGAATAATCTTGATTATTATACATCTCACTATTGCATAACCTTACCCAAAGGGCTCTATAATAAGCCCCCACCTTTATGCTAACATATTTCGATCAGTTATTTTCTTTTGAATAAATCAAGTTTATCACAGGTTCTTGCTAAGAAAATTCTAGTGAAAATCTCAGAATAACAAAAGAAAAACTAACGTAATAAATACCCTATACATATAACTCAAAATATTAAAGCTATGAAGTTTTTTAAAATAGTATTTCTTGGGGTGTTACTACTATTGTCAACCTCATTTAGTAATTCCCACCCTATCAAACTAACCTCCTCACTAATCCAAATTTTTCCTGAGGACAATGTTTTAATGGTTGAATGCAGAGTTTTTATTGATGATTTTACTTTTAGTATGAATGACACTTTCACTAAAGATTTTAATGCAAGTGAACTATCTCCTGAACACATAAGAGGAATGGAAAAATATTTTGAAAGATATTATAAAATCATTATCAATAACGAGATATACGCCCTTACTTATATCTCTTCGGAGGTTTTTGAAAAACAAAATGTACTCTCTATAAAATTTTTAAAGAAGGTGCCAACTATCAAAAAAGGAGATCAAATATGTATAAAAAACACATTGTTTTTTGAAGATTTCGGGTATTTACAATCTAATAAAATGACCGTTAGAATACCTCCTTTTATTTCTGAGAAATACTTTGAGGTTACTTCTTTAGACAAACCAATAACACTAAACCTAGAATAACAATATTAAACTTACAATAAGTAAAACTCAATGGATAATTTAAGTTCTTTTTTTATAAATGGATGGGATCATATCGTAGATATTAAAGCATATGATCATTTATTATTTGTTATGACATTATGTGCTGCTTTTAAACTAGAGCAATGGAAACAAATATTAGTTATAATTACTGCTTTTACCATCGGTCATAGTGGAACACTAATCCTAAGTGCATTAGATGTAATTCCAGCCAATTCAAAACTTATAGACACACTCATTCCTTTTACCATAATGATCACAGCAATTGCCAATATTATTAATTACGGGAAGGAAGGCAAATTTTCTGACACCAAAATAAAATATACCATTGCCCTCGTTTTTGGCTTAATTCATGGATTGGCATTTGCTAGTAATTTCAAGGTTATGCTATTTACCGATAGCATTCTTATGCCGTTATTTGCTTTTAACGTGGGTATAGAAGTTGGTCAATTATTTATTGTCTTTTTATTCATGTTTTCTCTTTGGTTATATACTAAATTTATCAAGGGAGAACATCTGAAATGGAATCTTTTCATTTCAGGAGCCGGTTTTGGTATTGCCGCTACTATTTTTTTAAATGCTCTTTATAGCATTCCTTAAGAGCTTGGATCATTTAATGATTAAAAGACCTAAACCGGTTACTTTGCTGCAAAAGGTAAATCATGATAAATAAAATCTAATAAAAGATCGATAGATATGATGAAAATCTTTGGATAATTTGTATTTTTTGAGCTAAAATTATGGTGACTATTGATATACCAGATATATATCAAAAAATTAACTAATTTCACATTAATAACCCTTGAAAATCAAAAAAATGAAATTTCACACAAAACATTTATTCCTTAAAATGTTTATTCTGGCAATAACCTTTACTGCTTGTAAACAAGAAAAAAAGGAAGCAGAAACAACCGATGAAGTTGAAACCGAAGTTACTGAAGAAGTAGCAAAACCAGAAATTACATTGGAAAAACTAGAAGGATCTCCTGCATATGCAGATGCTGCACTTGTTCTAGACTCTCCAAATGAAATAGTTGCTAAGAAATCCGGAGAAATGGATTTTTCTTTCAAAGTAGAAAATTACGAATTGGGAGCTCAAACGACAGGTCCAAATCCTGAAAAGTTAGCAAATTCTGGTAAAGGGCAACACATTCATTTTATTCTGAACAATCAGCCATACTCTGCACATTATGAACCAAGTTTTAAAAAGGAAGTTCCTGATGGTGTGCATCATTTAGTAGCTTTCTTAAGCCGTTCTTTTCATGAATCCGTAAAAAATGAGAATTCAGTAGTGGTTCGTAAACTAGTAGTTGGAGAAAATCCTGAGGATAAGTTAGGATTAGATATGGAAGCTCCTACACTAATTTACAGCAGACCTAAAGGTGAATATTCTGGAAAGGGTACGGAACAAGTTTTATTAGATTTCTTTGTTTTAAACACCACACTTTCTGCTGATGGAAACAAGGTTCGTGCAAAAATTAATGATAAAGAATTTACGATTACTGAGTGGGTTCCACATGTAATAAAGGGACTTCCGTTAGGAGAAGTTTCTATTCAACTAGAGCTTGTTGATGCTCAAGGTAACCTAATTCCAGGACCTTTTAACAAAGTAAATCGAACAGTAACGTTAAAAGAATAGGTTTTTATATAAATACCAATTATAATTAAAATCCAGTATTGAATGAATACTGGATTTTTTTATTTTATAATAATTTGAATTAACTATACTGCTATTGTACTTGCTTTAGAGATTTTTTCTTTTTGATGATCAAAATAAAAATCAATTCTTCCTAAATACAGTCCAAAACAACCTACTTGATTTACGAGTACATCTTTGTCTTTTCTATTTTTTACTATAGTAGGTTCTTTAAGAAATGTATGTGTATGCCCACCAATGATAAGATCAATATCTTCTGTAGCTCCAGCCAAACCTATATCTCCAACTTTGTTAGGTTCTTTCTTATAATCATAACCTAAATGTGACAAGCATATCACTAGATCACATTTTTCTTCATTTCTAAGTTTTGCTGTTATATCCTGAGCAATCTCAATAGGATCCAAATATTTTGTTTCCTTATATAACTCTTTCATCACTAATCCTTCTAAAGCAATCCCAAGACCAAATATTCCAATCTTGATACCATCCTTGATAAGAATTTCATATGGCTTTACAAACGTATCCATTACCGTATTCGAAAAATCATAATTAGCAGAGACAAATTTAAATCCAGCATAAGGAAGCTGTGCATGTAATCCTTCAATACCATTGTCAAAATCGTGATTACCAATGGTAGCTACATCATATTTAAGCATGCTCATAAGCTTAAATTCTAACTCACCTCCATAAAAGTTAAAATATGGAGTCCCTTGAAAAATATCTCCTGCATCCAGCAGTAAAGTATTGGGATTCTCTTTTTTAATATTTTCTATAATGGTTGCTCTTCTTGCCACACCACCTTTATTAGCATTTCTACCATCTTCCGGGCCAAAAGGATCTATATGACTATGGACATCGTTGGTATGTAATATGGTTATCTTTTTCGTATAATTTCCTGTAAAAGACGATAAACCTGTACCACCTAGAGCAACTAAACCAGTAGTTATTGCTGTATTTTTTACAAATTCTCTACGCTTCATCATTATGTCTTATTTATTAATCTGTATAAATCGATTATCGATCATTGGTTTAATAGTATCTACTTTCTTGAAATAATCAATCATTGCATTACGAATCTTATAATTCAAAACATGTGAATTAACAGACTCCTTGAAAAAATACATTTTACTACCTCCGTTATACAAGTAATCATTCGTTGCTACAAAATAAGAGATATTATCATCGATCTCTTTATCATTTATTAATGCACTTACCACATCATAATTACTATCCAATGTGAGTTGTAATCCCGAAATTGGATGCGCTCTTTTTGCCTTTTGCAGGTACTGGATAAGTTCTCTGATTTGAGTTCCTTTCATTTCAGCAACTATAATGCTATTCTCAAAAGGCATAACTTGATATGCTGTTCTGGCACTTACAGCTCCTTTTGAAATTGGTGCTCGTATTCCTCCATAATTCAATAACACCATATCCACCGTTTTTCCAGTTCTAGACTTAAAAACAGGATTTGCCTGTTCTAATACAATATCCGCCATCAAATTACCTATCGCGGTGTTTAGATCACCATCTCCTTTAGAATAAGATTTTGGAGCATACGCAAGTGCACTATCTAGCATTTTATTTACATGTGCTCGATAAGGCTTAATAAAAGCTTCTATTTCTGGGTTATCTGGAATTGTATCATTGATTTCAATTCTTACACCTTCTACTTTTTGTAGGTAATTGTTTTTCTTACAAGAGAAAAAAACTAGTAAGAATACAGATAGGAAACACCCTTTTTGAATTATCTTTTTCATTAGAAAATGAGTAGTAAGTTTTCTTGATTAATTTGTTGTCAAACTTAAGTAATTCGATCTAAAAACTATGGTATAGTTTTGCTAAAATTTATTCTATTAGTCTACCAGTTGCTTCTTTCAGAATATAATTACAATGATCTACATCGTCATCATTTAGTTCAAGAATACCTATAACTTCTACTATTTGGTCTGTCTTATATTTAGGCCTTTTTATAAACATAACCTCTACGATAGATTCGGGACCTGATCCACCACAAAAAAAACAAGAAGCCATTGGGTTTCTAGACACCATAAAAAATGGGTCCTCATCAGAAGAAAAATCTAAAAAATATCCTCTAAGGCTTACTTTCTTTCCTTCCAGCGATGCTAAAGAGGTTCCAAATGCAGGTTTAAGAAAATATTCATCATAATTTGCATTGTAAACGTTGCTAAATTGCACATCAGTCAAATCATTCCAAGATATTTTTTGCTGAGAAAAGAGAGCCGATTTTGCACCTAAGAATATAACAATCAAGAAAACTAATTTACGCATCCGCTAATATTTTAGAAACATTTAATTTTAATAACGATAAAGAAGCAATAATAGCTGCGGGTAATGTTGCAAGCAAAACTAAGATCAACATATAAATTTCTTCTGTATTGGGCATATTGAATACGAAATCGTATCCATAGGTATCTGAAAACACTGAAAATAACCAAACACCAACCCTTCCGAGTAACCAACCAAAAATAGCACTTAATATTGTTAAAATCAATGCTTCAAAAAACACAAGCTTTATAAGTTGAAAAGTACTAATCCCATAAGTACGCAATAATGCTAATTCTTGTTTTCTTTCTCTTACAGTTTTTATAACGTTAATAAAAATACTAAGAGAAGCTATTAACAATATTGCTATCGAAATCCCATTAATTGTCTGAAAACCAATTCCTAGAAATTTCATCAAACGATCAATTTCAAATTTAGGAATTGCAGCTTGCATCGTAGATTTTTCATTAATAAATCTAGTAGTTTGCAACGCTCCTATTGGATTTCTAAATTTAACCAGTAATGAAGTAATCTCTTTTTCCTCATCATGATGTTCCTTTGAATGATCATGTTCTTTTTCTTTACCAGTTTCTTCATCGGCATGACCATGATCTTCCTCAGCATGATTATGTTCCTTCTCTTTTACATGATCATTTTGTTGTGGACCTTCTTCCATGATTAATGTATAATTCTCTGCTGAAGAATGATTATCGTGCGAATGTTCTTTATCATGATCGTGATCGTGCTCTTCCTTATCATGGTTATCATGATCTTCTTCTGAGTGACCTTCTGTTTCTTCATGATGGTGCTCTTCCTTCTTGTGATCATCATGCTCTCCTTCTTCATGACCTTCTTCATCCGAGTGATCATGTACTTCCCATATACTTTCGAGATTTGTAATAACTAAATTATCAATAATTGTTCCTGTTGGTTTTAATATTCCTGTAACAGTAAAAGGTTTTTCATCATGAGTTTCTACCCCACTTTCTCCTAAACCATGACTACTAACAAAAGTATCACCCAATTGTAGATTTGTGGACTTAACAACTTGACTACCGATAACTGCTTCAAAGGATTTTGTATACAATCTACCACTTTGCAAAACTGCTTGATAAACATCTAAGTACTTATGAGTAGTTCCTAAAATTCTATATCCTTTATAATTATCTCCATACGAAACTGGCACCGTATATTTTACCGATGCTTTTTTACCCATTTCCTTAGCTTCTTTAAATGAAATATTACCCGTTGGATTATCTATATGAAGAATAGAAGACAAAACAAGTTGCAAAGGGCTACCTTTAGCTCCAATAACCATATCAAAATGCTTAGTATTTCCTTCTAAGTGTTGATGAAGTTGTTCCTTTACCTGTAAAATAAATGTAGCTAATGAAATACTTAGTATTAGTAATAATACACTTAATGCCGTATTTAGCGGTTTGGAGATTAGATTTTTGTACGCTAGGTATAACAATTTTATAAGATTATATGATTACTAAAATGTGATTTTACTCTTTGATCGTGCGTTATAATCACCAAATTACTATTACATACCTGGGCTTCTTTTTTTAGTAGTGAAACTACTTTTTCACAATTGGCATCATCCAAATTTGAAGTTGGTTCATCCGCTAATATAATCTTAGGTTTATGTATCACCCCTAAGGCTATAGAAAGTCGTTGTTGTTGTCCTTCACTTAACTGATAAACTCTCTTATGAATCTGATCAGACAATCCCAATTGCATAATTAGCTCTTCTCTGCGATATCGATCACTTTTTCTTCTTAAAAATTTATCTCGGATTGTTAAATTTTCTAAAACTGTTAAAGATCTTATAAAATAAGTCCTTTGAAAAATAAGCCCAATATGCTCGCCTCTAAACTGGTCTAATTGCGTTCTAGACAGCTTATTCATATGAGTATTAGAAATAAAAATATCTCCTTTATGGATTGGCAAAAGCCCCGCAAGCAAGTGTAACAAAGTCGTTTTACCTACTCCAGACGCTCCTAAAATCAGCAGGTTCTCTTGGGGAGGCAAATCAATATTTGGAAAGTTTAAAATTTGATCTTCAGAATGCTTGTAAGCAAACTCAAGAGACGCTGTTCGTAYCATTGAAATGTTTTGTCAAAAGTATAGAAATATTATTAATGCAACAAGATTGCAATTGTAAAAATAGTGGTATATTTGCCGGGATTTAAAAATGCGTTTTCATTGAATATACTGAACAAAGATGGCAACTCGGATATATTAGGAATGATAGCAAGTAGCCTATGTTTATTACATTGTGTTGCTACTCCTTTTCTTTTCCTTGCACATGCAGAATCTCATAGTGCTGAAAGTGAAAATCCTTTTTGGTGGAAATCCATGGATTATATCTTTTTAGGATTGTCATTCATAGCAATTTATTGGACTACGAAGCATACAACTAAACCTGTTGTAAAATATATGTTTTGGATTCTATGGTCTCTTCTATTTATCTGTATAATGAATGAAAAACTTGAACTGATTCACTTAGGAGAAGGAGTTATTTATGTAATTGCAATTTCCTTAGTTGGTTTACATTTTTATAATCAAAAGTACTGCAGATGTGACAATGAAGAATGTAATAAAAATTAATTTATAATAGGCACAATGAATAAAGAAGAAATAGAATTGATGGGTGATGCACATATTTCCAGTGCTACGAAAACACCCTTACGAGCTGATGCTTTTGAAAAATCTGATGATGAAAAAATAAAGAATATACAATATCATTTTGGAGAGATCATGAAAGAACTTGGTCTTGATCTTACAGATGATAGTTTATCAGGGACACCTTACAGATTTGCTAAGATGTATGTAAAGGAACTCTTTTATGGTCTTAATCCTAAGAATCGTCCAAAAACATCTACATTCCAAAACAACTACAAGTATCAAAAAATCCTTGTAGAACAAAACATTAATATTGACTCTGCTTGTGAACATCACTTCCTACCAATAGTAGGTACAGCCAGTGTAGGTTATATTCCAAAAGATAAAGTAATTGGATTATCTAAAATTAATAGATTAGTAGACTATTACTCTCATCGCCCACAGGTGCAAGAAAGGCTATGTCTTCAAATTTTAGAAGATTTACAGACTACCTTAGGAACAGAAGATGTTATTGTTGTCGTAAATGCAAAACATCTGTGTGTATCTTCTAGAGGTATAAAAGATAAAAATAGTTTTACCACTACCATTGAGTTTGGAGGAAAATTTGCAGATCCACTTTATCGAAATGAATTTTTAGGAATCATTGGAAAAAGTAACAGTTAAATCCTTATGAAATCAATACTAAAGAAATATAGAAATTTACGATTCACATTACATTCTATATTTCTTCAAGTATTCAACAAGTATAGATCACAAAATTCACAAGTAAAGTACAGCTCGCTTTCTTGTGGATCTTGTGATTTTATCAACAACCCCACTCCAACTTAATTTAGCTTTAATTTTCTGTTGAATTACCAGCTAATTATTGAAAAACGAATTCACACAAAAATCGTCTAACCTATACTACTCTATACTATGCTCAAAGCAATAAACCTCACTAAAACTTATGGTAAACACCAAGCTCTCAATCAATTAAATTTATCCGTCGATAAAGGCGAAATTTTTTGTCTATTAGGTCAAAATGGAGCCGGTAAAACCACTACAATTAATCTGTTTCTGGGCTTAATTGAAGCCACCAGTGGTGAAGCTCAAGTGAATGGTATCACAGTTACTCCAAATAGTAATAAGACCACACAAATGATCGCCTATATTCCAGAAGTAGTTCAGCTTTACGAAAACCTTTCTGGTATTGAAAACCTTGACTTTTTTAGCAGATTAGCTGGATTTAAATACACAAATTCAGAATTATCTGAATTTCTAGTAAAAGCTGGCCTACAAGAAAGTGCTCATCAAAATAAACTGTCTTCTTATTCTAAAGGAATGAGGCAAAAAGTTGGTATTGCCATTGCACTTTCTAAAAATGCAGATTATATTTTTATGGATGAACCGATTTCTGGTTTAGACCCTAAAGCTACTCTAGAATTTACTAAAATATGTAAAGAGCTAAGCAACGATGGCAAGGCTATTTTTATGGCTACTCATGACATCTTTAACGCTGTTAATGTAGGAACTAAAATTGGTATTATGAAAGAAGGGAAATTGATACATACCTCAGAAACTGATGCTATCACTGCAGAAGAACTACAAGAATTATACTTAAAAACAATCTAAACGTAAACAAACTAATTCACACAATGAAACTCTTAAAACCACTACCTATACTACTACTGATTTGTAGTTGTGCTGCTTTTGCGCAAATACAAGTTACAGGAACCATCGTGGATGCTCAAAATACTCCAATTGTAGGCGCCACGATTTCTTTAGAAAGCAATGCCAATACTTTTGGAAAACTTACGGATGGATCTGGAAAATTTGAAATTGATGCGCCATCTGGCACATATACTATTCAAGTTCGTTATTTAGGTTTTCAACCTCATACCAGTACTTTAGAAATTGAAAACAGTTCGACCTATGATATAGGGACTATTCAATTAGAAGAAGGAACAGAACAATTACAAACTGTAGAAGTTGTAGGTCGTGTAAGAAAAGATTACAATAGTGATTATTCTTTTTCCGCGACTAAAGTAGCTATTAAAAACAAAGAATTACCGCAGGTAGTAGCTGCAGTAACTAAAGAACTTATTGCAGACCGACAAGCATTTCAATTACCAGATGCTGTAAAAACAGTAAGTAACGTTTCGATTACCGGTTTATACAATCATTATAACATCCGTGGTATTACTCAAGCAGATGATGGACAAGTACTTAATGGAATGCGTACGCGTCAATACTACTTTTTGCAACCTATAACTTCTCATCTTGAGCGAGTTGAAGTTATTAAAGGTCCATCTTCTGTAACATTTTCGAGCGCAGATCCTGGAGGAACTGTAAATATGGTAACCAAAAAGCCATTAACTGAAAATCGCAATGAAGTTTCTGTCTCTGCAGGTAGTTTTGGAACATTGAGAGCTACGGCTGATTTTACAAGTCCGCTAAACGACTCTAAAACGCTATTATATCGTTTCAATACAGCAATTCAGGAAGCGGATTCTTTTCGAGATATCGTAAATAACAATGCTATTTTAATTTCACCATCTTTAAGTTATATTCCTAATGAGAGTACTTCGCTTAATGTCGAGATGATTTATAACAATGCTGAAGGGAATCTAGATCGAGGTCAACCCATTTTTGATGCTGTGGATGATAATTATAACCCAAACAGTACACCAACCACTTTAAATCCAGGAGCAATTAACGACTTCTATAAAACTAAAGAATTCATATTCATGACAAGCTTTAGTAAAAAGTTTACGAAAAACTTTGGTTTCAATGCTCAATATATGAAGCAAACTTGGGATGAAGATTTACAAGAACATAGAGCAGATGCTTTTCGTCAGGCATATGATATTAATGGAGACGTTGTTCCTAATCTTGTGGCAATGAGATATGCAGAAAGACAACAAAACTGGAATACCGATAATTTCAGTGGTTTTTTTAATTACGATATAGAAAAAGGAAATATAACCAACAAAATTTTAGTAGGATATGATGCTTCTCGTTGGGAAAGAAGAACTGGTGGAGCCAATAGTTCCAGAGATTATTTATTAAACGATGGATCTACTGCACGATTTAGACCCGGAACGAGTGACCCTAATGATTTCCAGCAAACTGCTGATGGGCTATTGGTACCTGCAGTACCTCATTTAGACTTAACAAACCCTTTTACTGGAATTAGAAACACTAGTAACTATGTGCTTTCGCAATTTGAAATTCCTGCAAACTTAACTACATCTAATGGTGTATATATTCAGAATCAATTTAAGATCGGAAGATTTTCAGCTTTGGTAAACTTACGATATGAATGGTTTAAAGATATTTTTGACTATGAAGGAAATGAAGAGGAGTTTACAACCAATGCTTTTGTGCCTAGACTAGGTATTACTTATGAAATCACAAATGATATAAGTGCATATGCGACGTATCTAGAAGGTTTTCAGCCTCATACGAATACAGTATCATTATCCCCATCTGCAGAAGGATTTTTTTGGGCTGCCTCACCAGGTAGATTTGATCCGTTAGAAAGTAGCTTAATAGAAGTTGGTGCTAAAGCAGAATTTTTAAATGGTAAAATATTTGCCAACTTAGCAATCTTCAATATTACTCAAAAAAACATCTTACTTGGAGACACTTTTGACTTAGACAACTTAACCACAAGAGGAGAACAAAGAAGTAGAGGTTTTGAAGCAGACATTTCGGGTTATGTATTACCTAATTTCCAATTAACCGCTTCTTATGGTTATACCGATGCTACTATCGAAGAAGACGCCATCCCAGAATTTGTAGGACAACGAATTGGAGGAGCTCCAAAGCATAATGCGAATTTTTGGGGTAGATACGATTTTACCACTACTCCACTATTAAGAGGTATTGGAATTGGTTTTGGTGCTCAATACGTAGATGAGAGATTTACATGGTATAATCCTACTTATAACACTAGTAGAGTATTATTACCAGATTATACAGTATTTGATGGAGCTATTTATTACAAACCCAACATCATAAATATGCAGTTAACTTTAAAAGTTAACAACTTATTTAATGACACCTATTGGTTAGGTGGTCTTAGTCCAAATAGATTAGCACCTGGTGCTCCAAGAAATTTTTTGTTAACCGCAACTTATAAATTCTAAAAAGATGCAATGGGCTAATATTCGATTATTTGTAGTTCACTTTTGGAGTAATGCCACTACTCCAAAGACTTTTTATGTATTATATACAATTTTTATACTACTAATGGCTTATTCTGCTGTTAGTGGTATAAACAATTACATTACGCAAAATGATATTCGACAAGAACATCAGAAAAAGGCAAGACAAAGTTGGGAAGCAAATCCTGATAAACATCCGCATAGAATGGCGCACTTTGGGACTTTTGCATTTCGCATTCCTTCTACTTTAGGAATATTTGATTATGGATTGGAAAGTTTCACTGGAAGTACCGTTTTTTTAGAAGCACATCGTCAAAATAGTGTGAATTTTTCTGAAGCAACCTTTTCCACAGGTACGCTGCGATTTGGCGAATTAAGTCTAGCTTTACTCCTGCAATTAGTACTACCGTTAGTTTTATTTTTCATAGGTTTTTCGAGTGTAGCAAAAGATCGACAGAATGGAACTTTAAAAATATTATTATCGCAAGGTGCTAGTTGGAAAGAAATCTTATTTGGAAAATCTATCGGGCTTTTTACTATTTCCTTGTTATTTTTTATTCCTGTAATTACATTGGTAGCTATTTCTCTTTTGTTACTCGATCATTCAGTCGCAAATGATTTTAGATGGTTACGATTACTTGTAATCGGAATAAGCTACTTAGCTTTCCTTTTTATTTTATCTTCTATTACAATTGCAATATCTACAAGTAGTAATTCTCCAAAAAATGCTCTATTACGATTATTGGGTATTTGGTTATTGTTGGTAATTCTACTACCAAAATCAGCACAGGCTATGGGGAATTATTGGTTCCCAACGCCTAGTAAATTAGCATTTCAATCAGCTATAGAGAAAGAAGCTATTCAAAAAGGTGATAGTCATAATCCAAATGATCCTCATTATAATGGTTTAAGAGATTCTGTTTTAACTGTTCATAACGTTGATAAAGTAACGGATCTTCCTTTCAACTATTCTGGTTTTGTAATGCGCGAAGGCGAGAAAATTACTTCTGCTCTTTACAAAAAACATCAAGCAAAGTTGATTGCTATTTATGAAAGTCAAAATGATGTAACTCGATTTTCTTCATTTATAAATCCTTTTACTGCTATAAAATTAATATCCATGACAATGTCTAGTACTGACTTCTCGTCTTACACTGATTTTCAGGATAAGGCAGATGATTATAGATATCAGTTAGCTCAAACCATGAATGAATTACAAATGGAATACATCAGTCCTAAAAAAGAAAGTGGCTCAGAAGGGAAAACCCATGTTGTAGGTCATGAACACTGGGAGGAATTTGAAGACTTTAAACACGAACCTATATCATTTTCTAATTCTATGAGAGAAGCTCTCCCTGCTATATTCTCCATTATATTATGGACATTAGGAGCAGTAGGGTTATTGATATTCACTTCAAAAAGAGCAAAAGCAATATGAGATTCTATAAATTATTATTTCAACAATGCGTTAGATCTAAAGAAGTATGGATAAGCTTGTTACTTCTTATACTATTAGGTGTTGTAGCCATTATTATTGGCAATAAGCATTTGAAAAAACAACAAGATGCAATTGCGGAGGTGAAAACGTATCAAGAGGAGCATTTTGATAGGCAAGTATCTTTACATAATGATGATTTAGGACTACTACTCTATTATGCAAATTTCGCATACATAAACACCTTAAATCCATTAGCAGGGGTATCTATTGGTCAGTCGGATGTTCATCCAACCGTAAAGAGAATTACCATTAAGACTTTTGAAGCTCAAAAGTATGATACGGATTTAATAAACCCAATGAATTTGCAATCTGGGAATCTTGATCTTTCTTTTGTATTAATTTATCTCTTTCCATTGTTGGTAATTGTATTAAGCTTTAATGTCATTTCTGAAGAAACAGAAACGGGAACTTGGAGATTAGTAGCTATTCAAGCTAAATCCAAAATTGGTTTTATTATTTCCAAACTTTTAGTTCGAATGCTACTTCTTTGTATACTCCTACTATTGCTTTTTTTGATAGCCAAAATAATTCTAGACTTGCCTTTGGGGTCTAACCTACTTTGGATGTTGGGATTATCTATACTTTATATTTTTTTCTGGTTTACGGTAAGTTTTTTTATTATAACTTTTAAAAAATCTTCTGGTTTTAATGCTTTATTACTTTTATCCGTTTGGTTAGTTCTAATTATTCTTGTGCCAGCTGGAACCAATGCATATGTAACTGCCAAGTATCCGGTACCTGAAGCTTTAAGTACTGCAATTGCACAAAGAGATGGTTATCATGTGAAATGGGATACCGACAAAAGAGCTACTATCGAAAAATTTTATCAGCATTATCCACAATTTAAAAAATACGGATATCCAACTGATGGATTCAATTGGTTGTGGTATTACGCAATGCAGCAGATGGGAGATGATGATTCTAAGAAAGACAAAGATGCTTTCAACGAAAAGATTCAACTAAGAGAACAAACAAGTAGTCGAATTGCTTCAATAGTTCCTAATATGCATGTACAACTAGCATTCAATCAATTAGCGGGTACTAGCATGAATCAGCAAATAGAATATCTCAATGCTACAGATTCATTTCATGAAAAACTACGATTATTTTTCTATCCAAAAGTATTCGAAGGTAAATATGCTAATACAGTAGACTGGAAAAGATTTGTTCCTGAATATCATACTACAAAAACATCTTTACATCCAGTTAAAGGTATAGTACCATTAATTATAGCCTCAATTCTGATGATACTAATATCAGTACCAATGACAAAACGATTATAATATGAGTTAAGGTAGAATTCCAATATTCATTAGAGTCTCATCTTTATTAATAGGTGGAGTCCCTATCATATAAAGTATTACGCCATTTTCTGATGCTTTGATTTGTTCCAATCTATTCCCAAAAAAATCAGTGACATACCCGACAAGTTCACCTTTTTTAATAAAATCACCGGCCTTTTTTTCAGTGTAGAAAAGACCGGTTGATTTACTTTTTATGGTAGATCTTTTAGCTATGATTCTGGGTTTTACATCATTCAATTTGGTATTTGTTTCTAACATTTTTAAATGTTCCAATAAAGAAAGCATACCATTTATTATTTGACTCGTTTCCTTTTTTCCTGCTATACCCAATCGTCCACATTCAATATCCACTGATGGTATCTTCCGATGAAAAGCCTCTTGAGAGCAATATATACTGCGAGTTTTAAGTCTTTCTTTTTGAATATTAAAAATTATAGAATAATCAAACCCCATTGCTAATGCCATTTCTTTACCCTTTTTAGAAACTTCAGGAAGTGCTTCACTCTGATACCAAGCATTATAAGAGCGTAAATCTTCTGGAGCATCTCCTCCATGCATATCTACAAAAAAGTCAGACTTTGCAATTACCTCAGTGGTAATTTTATGTGCAATACGTTCGGTAATTGTTCCTTTAGGATTTCCAGGAAAGGAACGATTCAAATTTTTTCCATCTAACGGATTCAAATACGCGCTTCTTCCTAAAAAAGCAGGTACATTAGCCAATTGAACTAAAATTATTGTTCCGGATAATTCTTTAGGATCTATTTTTTGATTCAATTGTTGAGCTGCCAATATTGGAGGATATTCGTAACCATGTATTCCCGCTGTTATCCCTAAAACGGGCCCTGATTTTAATCCATGAAATATAGTTATAGGAATAAATGTACTACTCTTATCTGATGAAACTTCAATCTTAATATGACTTTTAGTTCCAGGAACTATCGAATGACTTTGAAAAGAGAATGGGGTTTGCGCTAAAGTATAGGTATGTATCAGTATAAGCAGACTTATAAAAACAGCTCTTTTCATAAAAGTATATTTTAGTTACTAAAGGTACCGATATTATCTACTATTAAATTAAAACTTGGAATGAAATATTAAACTACAATAGATCATACAAAGTTATTTATCTCATCAACTAACTAATAAATCTCCCAAAATATCTTTCAACAATTGAAATACAATGAATGACTTGTTTCACACAAAATAAAAAATAGTTCGTACAAATGGCCAATTTTTAGGGATAAACCCATCCTATATTTGAATCGTTATAACAAATTAATCAATTCGTAAGGTGTAAAAAAAAGCCTTAACACATTAACTTTTAAAACTATAATTTTTATGAAAACTTTAAATTTAAAAACCCGTTTAATCAAGCCTTTAACTACTTTGGCATTTTGTGGAGCATTTCTTGTTGTTGGATGTTCTAAGGATTCTGTAGAAGCCGAAATTTCTCCTGAAGAAATCGTGCAAACTGAAGAAAGTTTAGAAGAAAACCTTGAAGAAGATATTTCTAAAGGAAGTTATGCAGGATCTGTAGATTCCAAATGGTACTATAGCCCTAGTGTTGGAAATAATTATGTTTGGGTAAAAAAATTCAGATGTAATACAAAATCCAAAAGAAACCAGGTAAAAAAACAAAGAGGAAAAGCAATTAGTTCTATTAAGAAATACATCAAAAGAAAAAAAGGATGTAGCTGTACTGGTCAATCTAAAAGATGGGGAGTTTAATTTGAAACTTAATCTCAAATAATTTATCTAAATATCGACTCTTTAATCTATAGTAATAAAGGTTCTCTCGATCGAGAGAACCTTTTGATTGTTAAAACAATATATCACAACTTAGATTTAACTCTTAAACATTGTACACATACTGCAAAAAACCATAGACAAATTAAAGGCGCCAAAAAGTAAGGAATTCCTATTTCTTGTGGAGTCAATGGAAATGCATAACACTTTATAATTATTAGTACTACCCCAATCAATATGCCAGTTATTCCATAAACCTTTCCAAAATATTTATGATTAAACATTGCTATTGAAAATAAAATCATAGCAATCCCAGTAAAAAAATCATTTGAAATTTGTAATCCTAAGTGGACTGGATCCACAGTTTTACGAATCCAATCTAATAGAATTTGATCTTGTTCATTATTTGTGTTATTTATAAAACTATTTAAGTATCCTCTAAAGGTTTGTTGTATCATCAACATAAGATTAAAAATTATTCCAGCTATTAGGATAAAAATTGCTCCTAACTGGGTAATTATAGTCTCCTTTTCGTATTTCATTGTATGATGAATAGCTATTCCTATTAAAGAAAATAATATCCCAAATATACCTGCCAGAAATATTTCTATATATGTCGGAAATGGTATGAACAATAGTATTGGAAATATGAGAATCGACATTATTCCTGAAACCGCTCCAAAGAGTATCCATTGCTTTGATAATTTTAGTTTTGCTTCCATAGTGTTTCCTTTTTTAAATTATTCTTAGGCTCCTTTTCCAAACATAATCAATATGACTTCTACGGCTTCATCTTTTTCATTCCACCATTTATGGTTCACATTAGCAGGAATAAATACCGTATTGCCTTCAGATACTGTAATTCTTTTACCATCAACTTCACCTTCAATAGTTCCTTTAATAGTGACTCCAAGCATTGGAAAAGGAGCTGCCTGTTCTCTGGCGTCATCACGAACACGCTCGCCAGGTAAAATTCTATACCAAGCTGTTCTTAAGCCTTTTTCATAATAGAAAATCGTAAAGTTTGAACCATGTGCTTTTCTCGTAGTACTTTCTTTAAAAGGAATAATCTCGGGAAAACCTTTTGTCCAGAAATGAAATGAAAATGCATTCAGATTACTATCATCAATTTCTGATGGAGTAAATCCGTCCATTTCTCTTACACTCATTGGTGTGTAATCACCTGCAAATGCTTTTCCTTGAGCTGTTAATGCATTGATAGTTCCTTCATAAATAGCTTTTAAAGTTTCAAATTCTATGGTGTATACGTACGTTGGAAGTTTAGGTAATCCTTTTTGCAGTATAACTTCCCACTTTTCTGCATTCTTTTTTCCAGTAATCTCTACATTCCAAGAACCGTAATTAGGTACTTCAATTCCAACAATTCTTGAATCTGAAGCATATCGATCTTTCGTATAATCATCCACAAAAGAGCGAAGCATCAATTCAGCTTCGTTATATGAAGTATTTGAAAATTGTAAAGACGCTACTGTAGAGAAAGATTTTTCTGCAGCTAATAAATAATTGATAATTCCGAAGCATAAAGCTAATGACAAATAGATTTTTAATGTTTTCATTTGATTAATGATTTTAAAATTTCACATAACAAATGAAAACAAAAACCACTCTGAATAAGAGTGTTTATAGGGGATTGTGGAGAAACTACAATATTTAGGGGTTAATCTGCAATAGATTTACAATAATCGTATAATACTTTTCTGAAACTGGAATTTCATCTTCAAAATCTTTAAGCTTAATGATCGTATTTCTGCGTTTATCATTTTTTATAGTAAAGGAATTTATATTCACTAAATACCTTCGATGACATCGATACATAGGTGATATAGGATTTACTATTTGATCTTCTATATTTTTCAGACTAGACCTAAATACCACTTTTTTACGCTTCCCATTTTCTACTTTATGAATATCCACATAATTATCATCACTTACGATATATAAAATCTCATTAAGGTTTATATCCAAAGGTTTTGAATTAGCAGAAGTAATGCGATATAATTCTTTTGACGATATAGAAGCAATACTTTGTCTATTGAAATAACTAAAAATCCCTACCACAAAAAAAGAAACAATAACACCAATACCCAAAACTCTTCCTATCACCATAATGTACTCATTAAATGTAAAATCTCTAAAACCTCCTAAGAAACTTTTATACAAAAACATGGCTGCTCCTACAAAAAGTATCACTAGGGAATACCATAATAAAGCCTTCCCTATATTCCATTTTTTGAAAAATTTTCTAAATAGTTTCGGTATCAAAAATTCCATAAAAAAAATAGAAAATGAAAACACAACTCCCATACTCATTGCGATCAAATTAAAGTACCAAACACCAGTCTGGTTTGTTATATTAAAAGGCTTAAAAAGGATTACAAAAACACTTCCTAAAAAACCAGTTAAAAACACCCATATCACATTTTTTATAGTCATTTTGGGTTTTGGAAAAGGAGTATATAATAGTTTGAACATTAGCAATACTTTGTCTTATTTAGTTTTTACAAAACCGATAGCTTATTTTCTTGTTAAAGATGGAAGATAAGTAAGAAAATAACAATCTTCAAATTATGTTTCTTCGAAAGAAAATCAATAATTATAATTCATCATACACTAGGACTTAGTATAATGTACTTCATGACAGGATATAATATCATAAAAAAAACCTGTAGAAAATTCTACAGGTCTTTTTTCACTATTTTCAATCTAAAACTTAATTGATCGTCGAAAATTGAATGGTTTCCGTATTTTCTGAAGTATCACCTTTTAATACTAAAATATAATTAGTCATTGGTTGAATATTAGCCTGCGAAGCCATATCTACTGTTAAGGTATTACAACCAGGATCTAAACTTTCAGTAACCATTGGCGCTACTGGATTACCCTCCATAGTAAAGATTTCACAAGAAACAGATTGTGCTCTATTCACTTTGATATCTATATTCATTTGTCCTGATCTACTTACTGGTATTGGGAAAGCAGTTGCCTCAAAAGCACTACTTAAACATGGATCTGTTTCCACAGAAACGATTACAGTATCTTCTGCCACACAACCATTTTTGGTAACAACAACACTGTAAGTAGTTGTAATACTTGGTGAAACAAGTATAGAAGCTGTTGTTGCTCCTGTTGACCATAAGATAGAATCCACATCTGCTGAAGTTGTAGCTGTTAAAGAAGCTCCTAAACTTCCTGGAACTATTGTAACATCAGGTCCAGCATCCACAGATACATTGGTAACAAATACTGCTATTTCATCTGATGCTTCACATCCGTTTTGATTTACAGTTACTGAGTACACAGTATCTGCAGAAGGTGCCACTGTAATAAACTGAGTAGTTTCTCCAGTAGACCATAGATATGAATCTGCATTTCCAGCATCAAGTTGTACGGACTCTTCTGTACAGATATACTGATCAGCTCCTAAATCTACATTTGCCTCATTAACAAATACAGTTACCTCATCAGTATTTACACAATCAGCACAGTTTGACACTGTAACTGTATAGGTAGTATCTTCCATTGGCGAAACTGAGATACTTGGAGTAGTTTCTCCAGTAGACCATAAATATTCTACGCCATTCGTTTGGATATCTACACATTCTCCAATATTGATGTTAAAATCTCCAAAAGAAGTTGGATCTCCTTCGATATTAAACCATCCAGAACCTCCATAAACTGCTGGAGTATATTCAAATACATTCGCTCCATTTCCTAATTGGAATGCTTCTCCTCTTCTGGAAATATCGTAACTTAATGATCCATTAATCTGAGTTACCGTACCGCTTAATTCTGTATAATATACCCAACCTGTTGGATCTTCTGTCTGACAAGAACTAGCTTTTGGACTACCAACTGGCGGTACTGTTGTATATCCTGTAAACGTAGCATCTACCATAAAGGAAGTATTTGTAGAATTATATTCAAACACTTCTCCTTTTAAGGTTGCTGTGCCATCGGTATTCTCGCTCCATACTAGGTCTACATTTCTAAACCATAATCTGGTTCCTTGATCATTTATAAATACTACAAACTGGTGATGTCTTCCTCTACAATAATCTGTATCCTTAATATCATATCCTACGCATTCTTCACATTCTCCTTCTCCTGTTACTTCTGCAGTTAAAGTAATCTCATCTCCTTTGCAAATAAACTCATCAGGTCCTACTTCTACAAGTAATACTTCAACTTCTTCAATTGTAAAAGTACCAAGATCCACAGGACAATCTTCATTACCCCAACGAACCCATAGGTTATAGTCTCCTACTTCTAAATCATTAAAGCTAAAAGAACCTGAATCATCTGGAACCTCTGTATATGTTACACCTCCATCAATTGAAAATTCAATATGCGTGCGATCTTCAGTATCTTCAAATACTAATTGGATATCTCCTGTTGGATTTGTACAATCTGCGTTTGTAAGAATTACTTCTGCAACAGGCGCTTGTCTTACATGTAAATCTATACTATTAGAATATACATACTCTCCACACTCCTCGCTTTTTGCAGCTCTTCTATACCATAATGATCCTGACTCGATTCTTGGAGGCAAATAATTTATTCCATTCGCTCCGTCAATATCTTCCCAAGCTTGTCCTTGCGCTCTCTTCACCTGCCATTGATATACAACAGTTAAACCTGTTTCTTCTGCTAAATCAGTACCTGTTAATTTTTCCGGATCAAAAGCTTCACAATTGATTTGTGTTGCTTCAATTTCTCCGCCATCTTCAAGTTCGGTCTTATATGTTACTTCTACAACGTCTGTTGCTTCACAGTCATTACAATTTTTAACTGTAACAGAATATTCTCCAGCTTCGGTAACGGTTATGCTTGGCGTTGTTTCTCCAGTGGACCATAAGTATGTCAAATCATTAGCATCTGTAGCTATACAATCACCAAAGTTTATATTAAAATCTCCTCTATCATATGTTTGATCTGTAGTATCAAACCATCCACAAGCACCAAATTTACCATTTTCGGCTTCTGTTTGATTTGCCCCATTACCCATTTGGAACGCAGGTCCTCTTCTTGATAAATTAACAGACCATGTACCATCCGTGCTTTTTACCGTACCTACTAATCCAGTATAGTAAATCCAGTCTGAACTATCTTCATCGTTACAGATATGATCTTTTGGACTATCGGCAGGTGTATTAACAACTTTACCTGTAAATAATGCATCTACTTCGTACGTTTTTTGTTCTAAAGTATGGTCAAATACTGTCCCTGAAAGTCTTGCGGTACCATCTGCAAATTCCTCCCATTGAAGATCTACGTTAGAAAACCATCTTGGATTAGAACCATCTGATAACCACATCACATAATTTTCATTTCTATTACAGTGATCTGTATTTAAAATTGTATACCCAACACAATCACTACAGTTTTGATTTCCTTCTACAGTGGCTGTTAGCGTTACTTCTTCTCCTTCACAAATTTCTACATCTTCACCTGCATCCACAGTAATAGTTTCATCCTCAATAGTTACTACTCCTAAGTCTACAGGACATTGATTATTACCCCAACGTACCCAAAGATCGTATGTTCCTGCACCTAAATCATTGAAAGTAAAAATTGCAGAATCGTCAGGCACTGTTGTATAAGTTGCACCTCCATCTTTGGAAAATTCGATATGAGTTCTTCCATTGGTATCTCCAAAAGTAAATGTAATTGCTCCATCATTCTTTTCACAATTCGCATTTTTTACACTCACATCTACATTAGGTATTTCTTTTACATGAATATCTACAACATTAGAATACTTATAATTATTACATCCTTCTATTTTTACAGCTCTTCTATACCAAACTGAACCAGATGCTCTGAAAGGAGGCTGATAATTTTTAGAATTCGCTCCTTGAATATTTTGCCATTGTCCTCCTCTGTTTTCTTTTATTTGCCATTGGTATTTTACATCTCTATGATCTCCACTGTTTACTGTAGTTCCAATAAATTCTTGAGGCGTAAAACCACCACAATTCCATTGTGTCTTTTCAATTTTACCAGCATTTAGTTCACAATTATTATAGTGAAGAACTTTTACTTTAAACTTTTCCCAAGAACCAATTCGTGATCTGTTACAGATCATTGCTTTTTTACCATTCTCTGAAGAAACATACTTTCCATTACTCCCTTTCAAGGCAATTCTACCATTTCCAAGACTAACTACTTTGAATTTTTGCCAAGCTCCTAAATGCTGTACATTACAGTACATTCTCTTTTTTCCATTTTCTGAAGAAAGATACTTTCCATTGTTTCCTTTTAAAGCGATTCTACCATTTCCGGCATTTACTACTTTAAACTTTTCCCAAGAACCAATTCTCGTTCTGTTAGCATTGATAGGTTTCTTTCCATTTTCTGAAGAAACATATTTACCATTATTGGCAATCAACACTATCGTAGCTCCAACAGGAACTTCAGTGTAGCTTTCAAAATCCTCAAAGGACTTTTCTTCATTTTTTGCTTGCGTCGTTAGTGACACAAAGCATAATAAAGCAATCAATATACTTGTGATATTRCGCTTTTTTGGTTTGTACTTTTCTAAAGTAATTTTCATCATACAGTTGGTTTTGTTGTTAATGATTTATGTTAGTTTGTATGTAAATAAATGACACTCCGCTCTTCAAAAAGAAAAAAGCAAAAAATCAAAAATGAAAACTGGAAATAAAAATGAAAATCTAAAAAACTATGAACTAGTCAGATGTACGTTAAAACATTAACGTATTGATAATTTACCCCTATTCCCCGCACAAATATTATAAATTATGACTGCCTAAAGAAGAAAAAAAAACGAAAAACGTTGAAGAACATATTCTACCTACGAAATGTTAAAATCTCTTAATATATGTTAAAATGTAGTACAAAACTTACTTTTCCTAAAAAAAGTACATTTCATCGAAAAATACAATTCAAACGTCTAATTGAATGCTTGTTACCATAAAAACTGTAAGAAAATTACTTGTGAAAGTAGGCCAAAAAAACGTAAAAAAAGGAAAAAGGTGATTTGGAAAAACCAAATCACCTTTTCATGTAATAATGATCAACTATTATTTTTTTAATAACTTAAAACTACGTGTTTCAATACCACTAGATAATTTTAGGAAATAAATTCCTGTTTCGTTTTTACTCATATCAACTTCCACTTTGGAATCCATAGCATCAATTATTTTGTCCTTGACTACCTTTCCTGAAATATCTATTAATTCATATTTCCAATATTTGTGTCCTTTATCTAATAACACTTGAACATGATCTAATATAGGATTAGGATATATGATGACATCTTCTAAGGTATCCTGAATTTCAGAAACCCTATTTTGTTCGCAAGCTCCTACAATAAAATCATGTCTGTTAGAGGCGGTATTATTTTCTCCTCCTGTAGGTAAACTATATGTATAATAAAAAAAGATCTCTTCACCAGTACTTGCATTGATCTCAAATGGCACGTTAGGAGTCACCAAATATCCAGGATATGGTCCAGTTGTATTTACACTATAATATAGGATACATACGTTATCGCCAACACCAGTAACCTCTGGAATAAATGTAATTGTAGAGTTTGCAGTGTCTGATGAAATTTCATAACTATATTGATTATTAGCAGCTAATCCAGAGCAATTATCAATAGTATCTACTTCTGACTCTTTAAATTCTAGGTAATTAATATTCAAACCATTAGCATCAAAAACTATTCTCAGCTCATGATTTCCCTCGGTAATTGAAATATTGTTTACAGAAATGGTTTCATACTGTTGCCAACTTCCGGTATTAGGTACAGATATTACATCGGTTATGGTAACTCCATCAAGTTCTAAATGAAATTTACCATTTCCATTTGGAGAAGCTACACGAAAGTCTATATCGTAATTAGATGAGGAAGCCAAAGCATTAATGTCATATGCTAACCACTCGCTAGCGCGTATCCAACCCACATTGTAAAACCCTCCTAAAACATCTCCGGTATTTTCTATATCTACATCTTCTTGTCGATATGCACCTCCTGTATTCCCAGCTGTCAGATCATGATATCCTACGCCTTCTCCTCCTTCTTTATAATCTTCAGCTTCTATTATTCCAGGAATTGTATAAAATGAAGTTGTATTTTCTTTTACAGTAATACTTGAAGTACCAGAAACAGCTCCACTAGACGCTGAAATCGTATAGGTACCAATATCTGAACCGGTATATAAACCATTAGCATTTATAGATCCTCCAGTTACCATCCAATCAAAATTAGTCTGGAAAGATGCTCCGTTTTGATCGAATCCTTGTGCTTGAAACTGTACAGTCTCTCCTTGATTAATTTCTGTAATATCAGAAGAAACTATTATAGAAGACAAAACAGGAAGTTGTACCGTATCTTCTTTTTGTAAAGATCTTAAATTGTCTATATAAAAGGTATGATTACTCTGATTATTCGGATCAAAAAGTAAAACTACATTATCAATTTGTGCATCATTTATCACTAAATCAGGGGTTGCAGTAAGTATAAATTCTAATGTATGCCAAGCATTTTGTTCTTTAACAGTAGCCTGATAAACACTATGCCTTCCTATTGGATAATTTGAAGATGTAGCAGCACTACTAGCTTCCAATTGCCAACTAATTACAGTTCCAACGGGTGCATCTGTGTAGAGATCCATAGCAAATCGCTTATCTTCTGACGCATATAGACTTGCATCATTGATAAAATTCGTTTCAAAAAATAACACATCATACAACTCAGCGTCATTTCTAACATATCTTCCTACTTGCGTCGAGGAATTAATCTCATTTTCTTGCGGATTACCTGCTGGCGCCTGATAAACTCCCGTAGATCTGGCATCAAAAGCTAAATGATCATTACCATTATAATCCTGAATCATTTCTGAAAATACGTATGATACAGGTAAAGAAGTAATCCCATATTTAAAATTATCAAAATAATAAGTATCAGATGCGTTAGAATTTGGATCAAATAGTATAGAAATCTCGTCTATTGATAAGTTAGATGTCCCGCTATCAGGAGAAGAGGCATGTGTAAATGCAATAGTATGCCAAGTATTTTGTTGTGAAACTACTCCAATGTATTGACTATTTCGCCCTAATGGAAAATCATTTTCGGATGCTATTTGATTTTCTAAGCTGATAGTTATCTCGGTTCCAACTGCTGCAGCAGTATATACATCCATAAAGAAAATTTGATCTCCTTCTTTAAAAGGATTACTATCTGTTATGACCGATGTAGAAAAACTTACCACATCGTATTGGGAAGAAGCATCTCTTATATACCTACCCACGCTCGAACTACTATTAACATCATTTACAGCAGGATTCGATACGTTAGCGGTATATACTCCATTTTGAAAAATAGGTGTTAGTTGATTAATTCCGTCATAATCTGTAATAATAACTTCATCTATAACAGCAACTTCTGCTGCGATCATACTTCTTACATTATCGAAATAAGCTATATGATTTGTATTGCTATTAGCATCGATGAGTAATGCAAATTGATTTACTTCTAAAGCTCCAACATTAGTATCTGGTCTATCTAGTAATTCAAATTCCAGAGTTTCCCATTGATTTTGAGTTGTTGTTTTTGCTACATATCTACTATGCCTTCCCATTGGCCAATCTCCTGAAGACAAGTTTCCATTTTCCAATTGTAGAATGAATTCGGTACCAATTGGAGCATCTGTATAAACATCTATCCATACAGATTTCTTTCCTGATACAAAGTCTAAAGCATTTCCAATATTAGAAGATTCCATAAATAAAACATCATATTGGGATCCAGCATCTCTTTGATATCTTCCGACTAATGATGAATTATTCGTATTATTTATTGCTGGATTATTAATTGCTTCCGTTAATACTCCTGAAGTAGTGTTGCCATATACCAGGTTTCTATTTGTTTCAAAATCTTCAAAAAGAAAATCTAAAGTTCTTGGTGGTTCAACAGTTACTGTCATTTTATAATCACTAATTCCGCAATCCGGAACATTTACAGAAACAGCAACATCTCCTCCACTAGTTCCCCAGTTTACCTCTATCGAATTTGTACCTTGTCCTGATATGATTGTAGCGCTAGTAGGAACAGACCAAACATAAGATGCCCCATCGATAGGAGATATGGAATATATTTTATTTTCGTCTCCTACGTAAACCGTATTATCTCCTATGAGTTGCGTATTAAACGTTCCGCTATACACTCTAACATAATCTACTTCCATTTGTGTAGGATAATCTGACGGTGTTGGTGGAATAAAACCCGTATATGGAGTTCCAGGTCCTCCAACGGCTACGTTGAGAATCAAATACCAATCTCCTTGATCAAACGGCCAAGGATCTACCGTATTAGATGGCGTTACCGTATGATAGAGTTGATTATCAACATACCATCTTATTTCTGTTGGCTCCCACTCTACAGCATATTCATGAAACCCTTCAGAAAGATCTAAACCAGCATCATATTCTCTTCCGTTAAACTGATGTCCTCCATTATTATAATGAACTGTCCCACCAATTGATTCTGGATTGCTATGTTGCGCTTCCATAATATCAATTTCACCAGTAAAAGGCCAATTGTTACTTTCTGGTAGCATCCAGAAAGCTGGCCATATTCCACCTGCGGATGGTAATTTAATTCTTGCTTCGTACCTACCATATCTAGCATTGAATTTACCGGAAGTAATAAGTTTGGAAGAAGTATATTGTTTTCCTCCAAAAGATTCATTTCTTGTGGTAATTATCAAGTTTCCATTTTGTACAGTGGTATTTTCTGGTCTATACCATTGTTCTTCGACATTACCCCAACCACATAAAGTTGGGCATCCATCGCCGTTATCAAAACTCCATTTAGTGAGATCTACAGAGGAACCGTTAAACTCGTCATTAAATATTAATTCAGAGCATTGTGCGTACGTAATTTCCTGAAAAAAAATAATGGCAATACAGGTAGTTACAAAGGTTTTTAAGAATAGGTTTGTTTTCATTGTAAGTATGATTTGTGTGATTAAGTTATTAAAGTCGAGTACGTTTTTCTAAACTCCATACTTTATCAATTAAGCATAGACTACACTTGATTTGTTTTATAAGATTCAGATTACTTTACCGAGAAGTAAATTTTGAAGTAAATGAATATAAGAAGTCAGTTAATGATGAGGTATAGGTTTTAAGTTTCTGGTTATTTTTTTGGTTATTCGTCTAAATTACTCAATGTTCTTTGGTCAATAGTTAATTGACACCACAACAAAAAACATACAACATTTAGATATTCTCAATAATTTCACATAAAAACCTTTAAAAACCCTATAAAAAGTATTTGTTTTAGAGATTTTAAAAACAAAAAAAGAAAAACTCTCTCGTTCTACAAAGACAAAGAAAATAAGCTTTTGTATAGGTAATGTTGAGGTAGTTATTTGATTTAATGATTAAATTTTCATCAAAACCTGAAATATTTTTTGAATAAAAGAATGAAATGATGGTACTTGATAATGAATCTGCTGTCTTCCTTTTGAAAGAGTAGCAATCCATGTATAATTTTCTATTCCGGATATCCTTTTACTGCAAAGAGAAATATTGTTTTTCTTACACTTATATTAGAATTCTACTCTTTTCTAACTTCGTTTTTTACTTTTTATAAATACGTAAAATGGTTTTCACTAAATAAAACAAAATCCGCTGAGCTTTATAAAACTCAACGGATACAATAATAAATATTCACAAAGTGAAATACTCAATTAAATCTTTGTAAAAATTAATGTTTTGGATCTATTCTATCTGAAATAAATGTAAGTGGATATCACAATTAAACAAATAATTGCACCGACAATCTTAGTATACTTCCAAGGTGTTATATCTACTTCTTTAGTATATTCTTGCTCATAAGGTATTTCTCTAGGATATAACTTACCAATAATCAACATAATAATAATATTTACGACAAATAATATTGCCATCACATGTAAGAAATGAGGATAGGCCGCTGATTCTATCTTATCTAATTGAGCAATATCTGTAATACCATTGGCTTTTGCTGCTTCTACTGCATTATTTTGAAGCATTGGTTTAATAATAAACTGACTAATTATATACAATATAGATCCCGATATAATACCGATTTTACCAGCTATAGCAGGTACCTTCTTAGTCAAATACCCAACTACAATAATGGTTAGAATTGGAATACTATAAATTCCATTTACCTCTTGTAAATAATCAAAAAGGCTTCCTGCATTCGCAATAAATGGAGCTACAATCATTGCTAATATTGCTAATAAAACACCGAAACTCTTTCCTGCTTTTACTACTTGTTTTTCATTAGCTTCCTTATTGATATATTCTTTATAAATATCCAATCCAAATAAAGTTACCGAGCTATTAAGAGCACTATTAAAAGAACTAAGAATAGCTCCAAATAATACTGCTGCAAAGAAACCAACTAAAGAAACCGGAAGCACCTTACTTACTAATGTTGGATAAGCTTCATCGGCAACGTCCAATTCGCCATTAAAAAGATGAAAAGCAATGATTCCAGGCAACACCACTATAATAGGTCCTAAAATTTTTAAAAACGATCCTAATAACAATCCTTTTTGTCCTTCTTTAAGGTTTTTAGCTCCAAGTGCTCTCTGAATAATTGCTTGGTTAGTTCCCCAATAAAATAATTGAACTAACATCATTCCTGTAAATATAGTAGCAAAAGGTATAGAGGAATCATTGTCCCCGATTACTTTAAATTTTTCAGGGTTTGAATTCATCAAAGTACTAATACCATTAGTAATGCTTCCATCTCCAATTTCCAAAAGTCCAAAAACAGGAATCATTATTCCTCCTATTAATAAACCAACTGCATTAATCGTATCTGAAACAGCAACCGCTTTTAGCCCACCAAAAATTGCATAGATAGAACCTATAACTCCAATTCCGATAACGCAGATCCATATAGAAGCATTTTTTGACACTCCCAATAATTCAGGAACATCAAACATAGTACTTATTGCCAATGATCCTGAATACAGAACTATAGGTAAAAAAACCACTACATATCCCGTTAAGAATAGCCCTGAAGTAATCGCCTTTGTAGTAGTATCATATCGTTTTTCTAAAAATTGAGGTACTGTCGTAATTCCTCCCTTTAGATATCTTGGTAGTAAGAAAATTGCTGTAATCACCATAGCTATGGCTGCTAAAGTTTCCCATGCCATTACTAAAATACCTTCTGAATATGAAGATCCATTTAATCCAACAATTTGCTCTGTAGATAAATTGGTAAGTAATAAAGAACCTGCAATGACTACCGCAGTAAGACTACGACCACCTAGAAAATAACCATCTGAAGAAGTTTCATCTGTTTTTCTAGTGGCTAGATAAGATATGATTGCTACTAATAGTGTAAATCCTACAAAAGAAATGATCCCCATTTTATAATTTTAATGATTTGTTAAAACCATAAAAATATTAGTTATCATTCAATACTGTTAAGGATTATCTTAAAAAAATATCAATGTATAGTTTATGTATAGATATTGTTAGCAATAACACAATGAAGCACAATTCTTTAGAATTATCTTTTCTTATAATGTACAGAATACCTCCAATAAGAAAAAGCACCCAATACTGCCCAAACAAAGAAGCTATAATACACAAAAGAAGGTGTTACCACTTGGTCTCCACTTGCATAAGAATGTAATCCTTTTAGATAAAAATTAACACCAAAATAGGTCATCAAAATAGAGCCTACTGCTAGAATCGAAATTAGGTTAAAAAACCATCTACCACGCAGACCAGGAACTAATCTCATATGTATTACAAAAGCATAAACCATAATACTAACTAGTGCCCAAGTTTCTTTTGGATCCCATCCCCAATAGCGTCCCCAGCTTTCATTTGCCCACATTCCTCCTAAGAAATTCCCAATGGTTAGCATTACTAAACCAATGGTTAATGCCATTTCATTAATGATGGTAATTTCTTTAATATTTAGATCCATTCTCTTTTTATTTGATTTTGTAGTCAAAACCATTAATAGTAGCGAAAGTATTCCTAAGATGGCTCCAACAAAGAAAGGTCCATAACTTGCCACTATTATAGAAACATGAATTAACACCCAATACGAATCTAGTACCGGTTGTAAGTTAGCTATCGCTGGATCGGTCCAGTTCTGGTGTGCAAAAAACAGAATAATTGCCGCAACAAAAGCAGTAGCAGCTACGGTAAGGTTACTTTTCTTACCAAATGCTAGTCCTAATGCCATTGTGGCCCAAGCAACATAAATCATAGATTCATAAGCGTCACTCCATGGGGCATGACCAGAAACATACCATCGTATAATTAATCCAGAAGTATGAACCATAAAAATAAGAACCGTAATTCCTGTAAAAATCTGGATTAATGCTTTGACAAACTTATTTTTATGATAAAATATTCCAAAAATAATGATGAAAATAAATAGGACACTAGTCAGTCCATAATACCTATATAACGTCCTGAATATATCATATTTATTCAATGCTATTTCCGCTTGTATTTTTTCATCAGTAGGCATTACTTCACTTCCAAATTTGGTCTGGAACGACTTAATGCTTTCAATATATTGTTCTGGTTTACTGTAATCCCCAGTTTTTCTAGCTTCCTGCAGTGATTGCAAATAAATAGGTATAATTTGGCGGGTATAAACAGAATCCATACCCGTAAATTTATATTCGTTTAGTTGTGGTACAGAAACCCATTTATTTCCTTCATCATTAGGTACAGGGAAAATTCTAAGAATTCCTCCTCCTAACGCTTGGTTCAATAAATAAAACTTTTCATGAGTTTTTAAGAAATCTTTTTCAAAACTACTTGGAGTACTAGTACTACTCGCTTCTTCTAAATAAGGATCTAATTTATAGGAACCATCTTGCTCTACAAGATCTATTAAGGAAACTCTCCTTTCAGATTTGGAAACGCCTAAAATCTTCCTGATACTATCATTTTCACGTTGTATTTCTATAATAGGTATACTATACCATATATATGGATTCTCAACCATAGAGACAAATACTTGATCTGCTGTTAATCCTTCATAAGTATCTTTTTTACTAAGTTTTCGTAGTAACTCAGATGAAAAAGTATTCACCGGCTTCATTCTCCCTCGCTCATCCTGAATCACTATATTTCCAAACTTAGCCGCGTGCTCCTTAGATACTGCATTTGCTTTTATAATAGAATCTAATTTGGACTTGCTAGGTAATGTTTGCAAATGATTTACATGATCTGTTTGTTGTTGAGCAAAAGAAAAGCTAGCCGTAAATAGAGCCAATAGTATGGTAAGATTTTTCTTTTTAGACTTTATTTTGTTCAGCATTTGTTCTAAATCTTTAAATCTCGATCCTCTTGTGAATAGAATAAGCATCAAACCTAGGTATAATAACATGTAACCCGCATATGTTACTTTAGTTCCCCAATAATCATGATTTACAGATAACACTGTTCCTTTTTCATCTGGATCAAAAGAAGCCTGAAAAAAACGATATCCTTTGTGATCTAATACATGATTCATATATATGTCATAAGGCTCTGGAACTGCATTATCTTCTACGATATCGACTTTACTCATAAATGATTTATACACTTTTTGCGTACCTGGCTGTTTCTCTGCAATAAAATCATTTAATTTTAGAGCGAAAGGAAGTTCCAATCGTTTTGAACCATAACTAAAATACATATCCAAGCCTCCAAGAGAAACTTTTTGCATATCATTTGCATACCCTTTTCCGCCTAGCAGTTTTACTTCTTTAGTTTCCCCTTTTGTAGTTACGTTGAAAATAAGCGCATCTTGTTGACCTTTATCTTTTACTTCTATAGGTATAATATCATAAATTCCAGTAATAACAGGATCTGGAATTACAAACTGCATTCCAGCAGTTTGATATAATGATCGTAACATTAGAGGTTGCACACTATCTTTTACAACTTGACCTTGTTTTTGATCCGCCATTCTTAAAAAAGAACCGTCAAAAGGAGATTCTATATAATACTCGTCATCCTCATAAGTGATATTAATTGCTCCTTTTGTAGGGATATTAAATGCAATTAAAATATTATGAATATTGGATACTTCTCCTTCTTTTAAATAGTGCTCATGTCTGGTGCCATCTCCTGCTTCTACAATTTTCAAATAATTATCACCTTCTTCCGTTTCCACCAAGCCCATTTCTGCACCCGTGATATAATCCTTATATGTTATGGTAACTGGCTGCTTATTGTAATCAGTTTCTATAACAAAGTTATTGTTTGTAGCTTCTGTAAGCTCCAACTCTTTTGAAATTGGTCTTCTACGAGGTTCACCATTAATTTCTCCATCAAGAAAAGCTGTTAAATAAGTACGTTCTGATAAAAATTCTGAAGTAGTTTCACCTTCTCTAATAGGCATAACTCCTTCATAACTTATATATCTGGTAATAAAAGCTCCTAAAAGAATCAAAATAAAAGAAAGGTGTAATATCAAGGTAGCCCATTTTTCTTTTTTATACAACTGATATCGTACGATATTTCCACAAAAGTTGATCATAAAAAAGGCCATAATAGCCTCAAACCACCATGTGTTATATATCCAAATTCTTGCTGCTGTTGTACCATAGCCATCTTCCAAAAATGTACCAACTGCCATGGCAATTGCGAAAATTATGAATAGAATTGCCATTAATCTTGTAGAAAATAATATACTTGCTAACCTCTTTTGCATTGTAACTTTTTTAGCTCGGCAAATTTAATGTTTTTGAAAGGATAATTGTACATGATCACATTCCAATTTTAATGCTTTTAACAGAACTATAAAACTTGTCTAATTTTTAAAGTATCTTCCTTATTTTAGCCAAATGATAACAATAGTTCTTCTTGGTGCCGGAAATGTTGCTAAGCATCTTTATGAAGCTTTTTTGCCCTTAAATTTAGTAAAAGTGATACAATGCTATAACCGAAAAGGGGTACAAATTCACGAAAACCAAGAAGGAGTTTTCGTAACCAACAATTTGAATGATTTAAAAGAAGCAGATGTTTATATCTTAGCGATAAGTGACGATGCTGTAGTAGAGGTATCTAATAAACTTCCTTTCCAAAATAGATTGGTGGTTCATACCTCAGGAAGTGTTCCTATGAAATCTATGAATTCTAAAAATACAAGAGGTGTTTTTTATCCTTTACAAACATTCAGTGCTACTAAAAAGGTAGATTTTACTACAATTCCATTTTGTATTGAAGCCGAGCAGGAAAAACATAGTGCCCTTTTAGAAACATTAGCTTCTCAACTAACAAAAAAGATTTACGCTATTAGTTCTGACCAGCGAAATACGTTACATGTAGCCGCAGTTTTTATCAATAATTTCACGAATCATTTATTTTCTATTGGTAGTGATATTTGCAAAGAACATAACATTCCCTTTGAAATTTTACATCCATTGATTTTAGAAACAGCTAAAAAGGCAATAGAGATGAATCCTGATAATGCACAAACCGGTCCAGCTATACGTAATGATGTGCAAACAATTAATAGACATTTAAAAATTTTAAAAGACGACTCACAAAAACAATTATACAACCTGCTTTCTCAAGCGATACAAACTAAATATGGAAAAAAGTTATAAAGAATATTTGCAACACATTACCACTTTTATTTTTGATGTTGACGGTGTTCTTACCGATGGAAATGTGATCATAAATACAGAAGGAGAATTACTAAGAACCATGAATGTTAAAGATGGATATGCTTTAAAAGCTGCGGTAAGACAAGGATTTAACCTATGTATTATTTCTGGCGGAAAAAATGAAGGAGTAAGAAAAAGATTGGAAGGTCTAGAAATTAAAGATATCTATTTGGGCGCTCATCACAAAATAGAACAGCTTCAGGAATATATGAATAAGAACAATATCAAGCTGGAAAATGTTCTATATATGGGTGATGACATCCCCGATTTACCGGTTATGGAAATGGTGGGATTACCTACTTGCCCTCAAGATGCAGTAGCAGAGGTAAAAGAAATTGCTAAATACGTTTCCTTTAAAAAAGGTGGAAAAGGATGCGTAAGGGATGTGATCGAACAAGTCCTAAAAGTACAAGGGAAATGGGTTCAAAATTATAATGCCAAAGCGTAACTATATGAAGTTAGTATTTGCGACCAATAATCTTAATAAGCTAAAAGAAGTACAAGCTTTATTACCGGATCATATTCAATTATTAGGGCTTTCAGAAATTGGATGTACCGAAGATATTCCCGAAACATCGGATACCATAGAAGGAAATGCTATTCAAAAAGCGGAATACGTTAAAAAACATTACGGGTATGATTGTTTTGCGGATGATACCGGTTTAGAAGTGAAGATCTTAAACGGTGATCCAGGTGTCTACTCGGCTAGATATGCCGGAGAAACTAAAGATGCTCAAGCTAACATGGATAAATTACTTGAGAACCTAAAAGATAAAAATAATAGAGAAGCACAGTTCAAAACAGTAATATCACTAAAAATAGGTGAAAAATTAGATACTTTCACTGGTATTTGTTCCGGAACAATTACTTCGGAGAAAAAAGGAAAGCAAGGTTTTGGATATGATCCTATTTTTTTACCTGATGGATATGAGAAAACATTTGCCGAACTTGCTTTAAGTGAAAAAAACCTCATCAGCCATAGAGCCAGAGCTATAAAAAAACTTATTGAATTTTTAAGTAGTTAATCCGCTCCTGGAAACGCTAACATATCTCCCATTCCTACAGTAAAAAGCCAATTTCCGTAGATAGCATGCTCAATTGATGCTAAAGTAGTTGACTTTGTTCTTTGATAGGTAAATGCAAATAGCAACCCACCAACAAATGTCAATAATTGAACAAGAAAGCTTCTTAAGAAAATATGGGCTAACGAAAAGAGAATAGCATTTATAAAAATAAATAACCATTTATTTTGAATTAGTTTTTCATATCTATCATAAAAAAAAGTGCGATAAATAATTTCCTGTGGCCATACAGATAAAAAGGTGTAAACAAATAAGATCACTAACCACAACATGGGTTTCTTTAATATTACTGAAAAGAGCTTATCAGGTGCTACCCAAAAAACATATAAACTCGTAACAACGATAATAATTGCTAGTTTAATAATAGTTTCTTTCCAAAAAGGTTTCCAATAAACCACATCTGGTTTTCTCAACTTTAAAAGACCTGATTTCCTAAGATGAAATAATATATAAACAAAACCTATTATTGTTATTCCAACTTTTATCAGAATGTGATAATTAAATAAAAAACTGATTGGTAGTAATACAAATAGGAAAAGTAGTTCTAATCCGCGATTTAAGGTAGATGACATTAGTTCAATTTTGTACTAATTTCTGCATAAAATTTGAAACTACTTATTTTTTAACAAATAAAAAGCCCCCGAGCAAGGGGCTTTTCATTTAAACAAATCAAATTCGGGGATGTATATGATTACAATATCTTAGTAATCAATTTAGTATTTCAATAATACCGTAACAACTAAATTTAATTTATATCAATCTTAAACAACACTCCAAATATACGAGATAACTCCATAAAACCCAGAAAATATTAGATGAAAAACAATAAAAATATCGACAAAATGCATTTTTAGCCGGTTAAACGGATATTTTTTACGTTAAACACGTAATTTTTCAACTACAATACGCTATTTCGAATTCATTTTTATCCAAAATGCGCATAAAAAAAGCCTCTTGGGGTCAGAGGCTTATTAGCTAACGGGGCGAAATAAATTTGGGGTAATCAAAAAAAGTTCGATAAGTTTTGGGCAATTATCTCTTATGGGGTAACATTAAAACTAACTAATCAAATAATTCTTTCTTTTCACACTTCAAAATTAATCCTTATTCAAGTTTTCTTCATTTTTTTAGTATTCATAAATCACAAAAATATCGACAAAATACATTTTTTATCGATTAAAAACACATTTATATATTCCATGGAAAACTATAAATCCTAAGAATGATATTTCTTCATAATAAGAAATGAAAAAAGCCTCATCTCTGAGGCTCATAATTTTCAAACTTAACGTTAGGGGGATTAAATTTGCGGGGGCAAAAAAACGTAAATAATCAATTCCAATTTTTCTCTTTCGGTATATTGTAGGTATTTCAACTTTCTCTTTTGATAGTTCAAAGGTATTTTAAAAGCTAAACTTTAGTAAAAAACCGTGTCAAATATACAATAAATTATCGATTAAAAACAAAATAAATCGACAAAATGCATTTTTTATTAAAAACATTAATCCTGAAAGTAATTTTTATTCTGAATAAAAAAGAATACGTTGCATAAAGTCTATTAATATCGTAACATTACATTCTTAAATTTTGAATACAATTTATGGAAAGTCAGCATAACAATCCTACCACTCCCAAAATGAAGAAATTATTGAAAACAAAGAATTGTCTATCTGGGAAGCATTGATCCCTATTTTAGCTTTGGTAGGAATGCTATTCTACAATGTATATTTTGCTTTTGGTGATGACGCTTTGAGTGGCAGTAATCAATTTATTTTACTTTTAGGAGCTGCTGTAGCCGCGATTGTAGGTTTCTTTAACAAAGTTTCCTATAAGCAAATGATGGAAGAAATTGCTAAAAACGTAAAATCTACGACTGGTGCCTTACTAATTTTATTAATGGTTGGATCTTTAGCAGGAACCTGGCTCATAAGTGGAATTATACCAACCATGATTTATTATGGCCTACAGATACTAAATCCCACCATCTTTTTGGCAGCTTGTGTTATCATTTGTGCTATTATTTCTATAGCTACTGGTAGTTCATGGACTACCTCTGCTACGGTAGGTATCGCCTTAATTGGTATTGGAGATACTTTAGGAATTTCTTTGGGAATGACCGCAGGTGCAGTGATCTCCGGAGCTTATTTTGGTGATAAAATGTCTCCTTTATCTGATACTACAAATTTAGCACCAGCAATGGCTGGTGGAGAATTATTTTCTCATATAAAGTATATGACATATACTACAGTTCCTACAGTTATTGTTACTTTAATCGTTTTTATAATTATAGGATTAACCATAGATACTTCTGGAACTCCTGAAATTGATCAGCAATTACAGGCTATAAACAGTGCTTTTACCATTTCGCCATGGTTATTCATTGTACCTATAATAGTGATCGGATTAATCATTAAAAAAACACCTCCTTTAATAGCCTTATTAGCAGGAACATTACTTGGAGGAATCGCAGCTATTATAGCACAACCAGAAATTGTTACAGCCATAGCAGGTAGTGATTCCTTAAATTTTAATTCTGCATATGTAGGTGTTATGAAAGCAATGACAGTTGATACTGCCGTAGAGACCTCTAGTAAAGAATTAAATGATTTATTCACTGCTGGTGGTATGTCTGGTATGTTAGGTACCATTTGGCTAATCGTATGTGCTATGGTATTTGGAGGTGTAATGGATGCAATTGGAGCATTAGCCAGAATAAGTAAAGCCTTGCTCAGTCTATTTGATTCGGTATTTGGATTATTCGCAAGTACGGTTGCTAGTTGTCTTGCATTAAACCTTACAGCATCCGATCAATACCTAGCTATCGTAGTACCTGGTAGAATGTATGCTAAAGCTTTTAAAGACAAAGGACTTGCTCCTGAAAACCTAAGTAGAACATTGGAAGACTCAGGAACCGTAACTTCTGTACTAGTACCTTGGAATACATGTGGAGCTTATCAAAGTGGTGTTTTAGGAGTGCCGGTTGTTGATTATTTCTTTTTTGCAATATTTAACTGGCTTAGTCCTTTTACAACCTTACTTTTTGCAGCTTTTAAAATTAAAATCAAACAATTAAAAGACTCTTAAAAAAACGATATATACACTTTATAATAGAATCGCATTGATTTAAAACCAATGCGATTCTTTTTTTGGTCTAATTTTTATCTATAATAGGAATTGGCTTTTTATCATTATCAATAGCAACAAACTTGAATAATCCCGATACCGCTATTTCTCTATCATAGCTATACATTTCCTCCTTATAAATATCAACTTTTACAGTACAACTCGTTCTTCCTACTTCTTCAATTTTAGCTACTAATTCGATAATAGTTCCTTCAGGAATTGGTTTTTCAAAATCTATTTTACCAGTAGAAATGGTAACTACTTTCTTTCTACTAAAACGAGTAGCACAAATAAAAGAAACTTCATCCATCAGCTGAAGTGCAGTACCTCCAAACAAAGTTTCATAATGATTGGTAGTATTAGGAAAAACAGCTTTAAAAATTCTGGTTTCAGATTTCTTGATCAATTCTTCAATAGTATTCATATAATAGTGATATAGTTTTTTCTTATTAATTTAATCTATAAAGATACTTCTTATAGGTGTATCTTTGTCCCATACTTTAAAAATCTAGGATGGAAATTATAGAAAGTCTACAATGGCGATATGCGACAAAAAAATTTGATAACACTCGAATATTACCGCAGGAAAAAATTGACGTACTCACGAAAGCATTTAATCTTACTGCTACCTCTTATGGTTTGCAACCTTTAAAGCTTGTTGTACTTAAGAATAAAGAATTACAAAAAGAACTAACTGAACATTCTTGGAACCAACAACAAGTTGCTGATGCCTCTCATTTGTTAGTTATTTGTACAGAAAAGATCGTTGGAGAAGAATATATTACTAAATATTTTGATAACGTAAAAGCTATTAGAAACACGCCAGACAATATATTAAAACCTTTTAGAGAACAATTGATAGATTCTTTTAAACATAAAGAAGCTGATGAAATTTCAACTTGGGCAGCTAAACAAGCATATTTGGCAATGGGAAATTTATTAACGGTATGTGCAACGGAAAAAATAGATGCATGTCCAATGGAGGGATTTATCCCAGCCAAATATGATGAAATTTTAAAGCTATCCGAACGAGGACTTACATCTGTATTGGTATTACCTGTAGGATATCGTGCAGAAGATGATATGTTTGCTGGTTTTAAAAAAGTAAGACGTACCATCGATGAAACTATTATTGTTTTATAATCAAATACATGGCAGGATATTTGGTATGTTCAAAATGATATTTTTTGTTAGTCTAAATTTGAAAAAATGAAAAAGATATTATTATTTTTATTTTTAGCATATGCTTCATCAATATTTAGTCAGGATGACTCGTTACATTGGTTAACAGATTTTGAAGATGCTAAACAAGTATCTATAGATGAGAAAAAGCCAATTTTAATGTATTTTACAGGTAGCGATTGGTGTGCTCCTTGTATCATGTTAGATGAAGACTTCTTTTCTACTGAAAAATTTAAAAACCAATCTGAAAATGTAGTTTTATTAAAAGTCGATATTCCTAGAAGAAGTGATATTCTATCAAAAGAACAACTAATTGCCAACAAAAAATTGCTAAGCAAATACAATAAAGATCGTGGTTTTCCACATATTATAGCAATGAATCATAAGGGTAAAGTAATTGATACAGAAGGATCTTATAGTGCTTCTTTAAGAGATCCCAGTCGATACTTCAGCTTTGTTTCGAAGATAATCGATAATTACTAGTCAAAAAAGATAAGACATCCTTTATATTTTCAAAACTCTTTTCGGTATTTTTGCCGAAAAGAGTTTTTTAATTTAAAGCGGTACTTATGCCAGGATTTGAGCTATTTGGAACGGAAGAACAAAAGGAAGTTCAGGATGTATTAGATAATGGAGTTTTAATGCGTTATGGTTTTGATGGAAATAGAAATGGACATCATAAAGCATTAGAGCTAGAAAAGGATCTAGCAGAAAGAATGCAAACCAAATATGCTCAGGTAGTATCTAGTGGAACTGCTGCTTTAACCGTAGCACTAGCTGCTGCTGGTGTTGGGTCTGGAGATGAAGTAATCATGCCAACCTTTACGTTTGTAGCGAGTTTTGAGGCTATATTATCTGTTGGAGCGACTCCAATACTATGTGATATCGATGATACACTAACTTTAGATCCTGAAGCTGTAAAAGCAGCAATCACAGACAAAACAAAAGTGGTAATGCCCGTACACATGTGTGGTTCAATGGCAGATCTAAAACCACTTAAAGACATTTGTGATGAGCATAACCTAATCCTATTGGAAGATGCATGTCAAGCAATTGGTGGCACCTATGATAATAAGCCTTTAGGAAGTTATGGAGATTTAGGCTGTTTTTCCTTTGATTACGTAAAAACGGTTACTTGTGGAGAAGGTGGTGGTCTAATTACCAACTCCAAAGTATATGCAGATAATGCAGATAAGTATCAAGATCATGGACATGATCATATCGGAAATGATCGTGGAGCAGAAACGCATCCTTTTTTAGGGTATAACTATCGATTATCAGAACTTCATGCTGCAGTGGGTATTGCTCAATTAAGAAAATTAGATAGTACGTTAGCTACTCAGGAAAAAAATTATACAATTCTTCGGAATGCTTTATCCGGTATCCCTCAAGTTACTTTTAGAAGAGTTCCAGAAAGCGGTGTTGAAAGCTATGCTTTTCTAAATTTCTTTTTACCTTCCGAAGATTTAGCTAGAAAAGCACATAAAGCACTTAATGAACATGGGGTTGATGCCTGTTTTTATTGGTATGATAATAATTGGCATTATTATAGAAAATGGGAGCATTTATTAGAGCCAAAATCACTAAATAGACTTTCGACCGCTCAGCTAGACGGATTGGAGAAAAACAAAAAWTCTTTTGATTCAAGTGATTCTTGGATGGGCAGAACTATTTCATGCTTAATTAAGGTAGGTTGGACCGAACAAGAGGTAAAAGAAAGAGCTTCAAAAATGGTTGAAGCTCTAAATAGTATTTTGTAATTTATTGGGATTAATAATTTACATATTCTAAAATTTCCAATCCATATCCTATCATTCCTACTCGTTTTTGTTGGATGCTATTAGATATCAATCGAAGTTTATGAATATTTAAATCATGTAAGATCTGAGCTCCAATACCAAAGTCCTTGGAATCCATAGCGATCTTTGGAGCTTTTACAATTTGCTCTCCATTTTGCGCTTCATTTAATGCTTTCAATCTATTCAACAAATTAAAAGACTGACTCTCTTGATTTATAAAAACAATTGCTCCTTTTCCTTCTTTATTAATCGTAGTAAACATTGCATCTAGACGTTCATCTGCATTATTGGTTAACGTTCCTAGTATATCATTGTTAAATAAAGTAGAGTTTATTCTTGTTAATACAGGTTCATTATCCGCCCAACTTCCTTTTGTTAATGCAATATGAATTTGGTTATTTGTAGTTTGTTTATAGGCTCTCAATCTATATTTCCCAAAACGTGTTACAATATCAAAATCTTCTTTCTTTTCTATTAGTGAATCATGTTGCATGCGATATGCTACCAAATCCTCTATAGAAACTAACTTAAGGTCATATTTTTTTGCAACTTCTACCAATTGAGGAAGACGAGCCATAGTACCATCTTCATTCATTATCTCAACAATAACACCAGCTGGTTTTAATCCTGCTAGCCTAGCAAAATCTATTGCAGCTTCGGTATGACCAGTTCTTCTTAACACCCCACCTTCTTTAGCTTTTAATGGAAAAATATGTCCAGGACGTGCTAGTTCGTAAGATTTTGTATTTGGATCTATTAATGCGACAACTGTTTTTGCACGATCACTGGCAGAAATACCAGTAGTCACCCCATTTCCTTTAAGGTCTACAGATATTGTAAACGCTGTTTCCATAGGATCTGTGTTGTTATCAACCATCATGTTCAACTTCAAATCCTTACATCGCTGTTCTGTAATTGGTGCACAAATTAATCCACGTCCATGGGTAGCCATAAAATTGATCATTTCAGGAGTAACTTTTTCTGCTGCAGCAAGAAAATCTCCTTCATTTTCTCTATCCTCATCATCCACTACGATAATCACTTTTCCTTGGCGAATATCCTCTATAGCTTCTTGTATCGTATTTAGCTTTATTTTGTTTTTAGTGTCAGTAATTTGAGACATAATGATCCTATTCTTTATTTAAAAGCAAAGGTACTTTATATAATTCTTAAATGGAAAGTATCAATGAATTATCTGATTCTATTCAAATCTTTATCCGTCTTCTTTTTATAGATGAAATACAAAACTGGAAACAAAAATATCCCAAGTAATGCAAATACTAGTAAAGATGGCTTTTTTATAAACACCTTAAGACCATCATAAAAACTCTTAAGATTTAAATATGTCTTAATATGGAATATAAGAAAAGTGATTACACCAATTCCATTAAAAATAAGCAACATAATTTTACTATCACCATCTCCTTTTGAGATTAAGGCGATAATAACGTTTACAAGAACTAGAAACAAAAACAGAGTAATTGCAAGTGAAGAATTTTCTTTGAATTGTTGTTGTGATTCTTCCGCCTGATTACGAATATTTTCATCAACCACAATCTCTAATTGTTCTTCTTCTAATACATCCTTTGTATTTTTTCCTTCTTTAGACTTACCTCCTATTTTAGCAAAGAAATCACGGATGGGTTGCATTACAATATCGAAACTTACAAAACCTCGATCTCTAGTTGCTCTGTAGGTTAGGAAAATACTAAGAGGAAAAATAATAAATGTTGACAACCAAGATCCTAGAAATGGAGGAATTCCTCCTTCTTCTGCCCCATTCTTAGCAAAAATCCCTATAAAATGATACGTAAGAAATAACACTACTCCGATAACAATAGGAAGCCCTAAACCACCTTTTCTGATAATGGCACCTAAGGGAGCTCCCACAAAAAATAACAATACACAAGAAATCCCTAAAGCATATTTATCATGCAACGACATTTCATACTTATTAAGAGCTCTCTTTTTAACCTCTATTGTTCGCTTAGCGGTTTGAATTCTTCGAATGACTCCATCAACATTGGAAAACGCGAGATTATATATCTGGGACTTTTGCTTTATGCTAAATCGATCTTCAATTAAATCCAAGGTATCTTTTGTTGCTTTTTTCAACGTATCGATCTTCAGGTTTCTGTTTAAATCTCTATACCCGTTCCGCCTATTAACATCATCACGAGTAGATTTAAATTCAGTATTCACTTGCAGTGACAAGGTGTCGATCTCATTCTTAAGACCATTTACATTAAGCATATTATAACCCTTACTATACTGCTGCGCATCCATATCAACGTTATCCAAAGACGATAAATCGATATTCAACACATATTGCTTAAAATGTGTTTTTGCAAATGGTAATTTCTTTTTTTGTTTCGGTGACTTTTGCTGAATCTCATCATAATAATTACCATCATTCAGGACTAATGTAATTAAATCAGAATCTATACTTCCCTTTAGTTCCCCATCAGTAGCTTTGATTACTGTAAAATTCCCAACTCTAACAGCCTTTTTATGGATAATTACGTCTTTCAAAAATTGATCGTTATCACCATACTTTTCGGAGACTCGAATATTGATATCTCCCAGATCATTAAATTGATTGGGAGTAATTACCATTGCCGGTTTGACCTTTACAATATTCTTCCGGAGATTTACAAATTTCCGTTCTGAACTGGGGATTACTGTGTTTGAAAATAAAAATGCACCAATTCCCACAAAAAATATAAAAACGGATAGTGTTCTCATGGCTCTTTGCAGTGAAATCCCAGATGATTTCATAGCTGCAAACTCATAGTTCTCTGCAAAATTACCAAAGATCATGATGGAAGTTAACAGGATGGTCAATGGTAAAACCATGGGTATTAACCTAGGTGTTGCATAGGTTAAAAACTTAATAATTACTGAAAAATCAAGATCTTTTCCCGCTAACTCTGATATAAACAACCAGATAGTTTGCAACAAAAGAATGAACATAATAATGATAAAGAGCGGAAAAAAAGTCTTTAAAAATGTTGTAAGAATATATCTATCTAATATTTTCACCTATTCGTCTATATAAAATATCATCCCGAAAATTTCGGGATGTGTATGATTTATTATTAATGCCTAAATATAAAACTAATCTAATCGATTGATATAATAATTAGCATACTTTGATTCATCAAAAACAAATAATGTACTAGACAAAGGTTGATTTGTCTTAAAACTATTTACAGTAATCGTAATATTAGTTCCATTATTTTGCATCAAAATTAACTTATAAATATGTTTTGTCTGCTTATCAACTCCTAATAAAATTTCTTTAAGATCACTGTTTGTATCGATTGGAATTAATTTAACAAATTGAATTTTTCTTCCTTGCACATTTTGAACAATATCTAATTTAGACGTATACCCATCTTCATAAAAGGTCAACATTTTAGAAGGTGTAACACTGGCTTCATCTTCTGGACTTTGCGAAGAAATATTAATTTCCTCATCCTCAGGAATGATGATATGAAGTTTCTTTCCATCATACATCTGTTCTGTACCCATAAGATTTAATAGATACTTCTCTCCTAACAAAGTAACATCTCCTCTTGTCTCTTGAGAAACGTTTTCTGCTGGATTGTTCAAAGCATATTTAAATCCAATCACAATATTATCATAGCTTTTTACTTTGGTAGAAACCTCATCCAAAAGTTTCTTAGCATCTTGCGCCTGTGCTGATGTTATAAAAAGTGTTGCTATTGTTAAAAAAAATAATCTTCGTATCATTTTTGTATGTTTCTGTATTATAAATTAAATCTTATTCTGAGTATATTACTCAGCATCTAATAGTTGTTTTAGTGCTACCAAATCGGTTACCAAAACCTGCCTTGCTTTACTACCTTCAAAAGGCCCAACAATTCCCGCAGCTTCTAACTGATCAATCAATCTTCCAGCTCTATTGTAGCCTAATTTCAGTTTTCTTTGTAATAAAGACGCCGATCCTTGTTGCGCTGTGACAATAACTTCTGCTGCTTCATTAAAAAGTTTATCACGATCTTTTACATCTATATCAAGACTTGTGCCACTTTCTTCTCCCGAATACTCTGGTAATATATGCGCTTCAGGATATGCTTTTTGACTTCCAATATATTCTGTAATCCTTTCTACTTCGGGCGTATCAACGAAAGCACATTGTATCCTTACAAGGTCATTTCCTTGTGTATATAACATATCTCCACGACCAATTAACTGATCCGCTCCTCCTGTATCTAGAATTGTACGAGAATCTATTTTAGAAGTTACTCTAAACGCAATTCTTGCAGGGAAATTAGCCTTAATCATACCCGTAATAACATTTACTGAAGGTCTTTGAGTAGCAATGATTAGATGAATCCCAATAGCCCTTGCCAACTGTGCTAATCTAGCAATTGGAGTTTCCACTTCTTTACCTGCTGTCATAATAAGATCCGCAAACTCATCAACTACTAATACTATATAAGGTAAAAACTTATGACCATTTTCTGGATTTAGTTTTCTAGCTTTAAATTTTGCATTATACTCCTTGATATTTCGAACCATTGCATTTTTCAACAAATCGTAACGAGCATCCATCTCAATACACAAAGAATTAAGAGTATTAATTACCTTATTATTGTCTGTGATAATTGCTTCTTCGGCATCTGGCAGTTTAGCTAGATAATGCCTTTCAATTTTATTGAATAAAGTAAGTTCTACCTTTTTAGGATCAACTAATACAAATTTCACCTCTGCAGGATGCTTTTTATACAGCAAAGAAGTTAAAATAGCATTCAATCCTACAGATTTACCTTGTCCTGTTGCTCCTGCCATCAATAAGTGAGGCATTTTAGCTAAATCCACTACAAAAGTTTCGTTAGAAATTGTTTTTCCTAAAGATAAAGGCAATTCCATTTCGGCTCCTTGAAATTTTGATGAAGCAATGGCAGATCTCATAGAAACAATAGTAGACTTTTTATTAGGAACTTCGATCCCAATAGTTCCTTTTCCTGGTATAGGAGCAATAATTCGTATTCCTAAAGCTGCTAACGAAAGTGCAATATCATCTTCGAGGTTTTTAATTTTAGAAATACGGATACCAGCTTCTGGTACAATCTCATAAAGTGTTACCGTCGGACCAACAGTCGCCTTAATCTGCGCGATCTCTATTTTGTAGTTCTTTAGAGTTTCAACGATCCTATTTTTATTTTCTTCTAATTCTCCCTGATCAATGGTAATTCCACCGTTTTGAACAGAATAATCTTTAAGCAATTCTATTGTAGGAAATTTGTAATTTCCTAATTCCAACTTAGGATCAAATTCACCAAAATCTTTTACTAATTTGGCACTTATATTTTCAACTTCCTCCTCTTCCACAACGGTTTCTACTTCCATCGCAATGTCTTCCGGATTATCCTCAGACTTTATGATTAGCTTTTCCGGAATTTCATTAGATTGATTTTCTGGATTACCATAGAATTCGTTAACCGTAGTTCTAGTATTAGTAGCACCAGTTTTATTGGTATGCTGAGATGTATCACTATTGATATTAGTTGCGATAGGTTTTTCCAAAGATAAATCCGTAGTTTCTCCTACAGATATAACTTCTTTCTTTTCCTCCTCAACTACTTCTTTCTTTTCTTCTTTAACTCTTTTAGTGCCATTAATTTTTTTGGCAGCTTGGTAATCTTTGGTAATCTCTTTTTGTGTTTTCTTTAAAGAATCTGATATCTTTTCAGGTGTATATCGTAAACGAACTACTATATAGACAATAGCAAAGAAGGCCAATACTAAGACTGTTCCAATAAACCCGATATAGTCTTGCATAAAGTCATTTACTTCATACCCAATAACCCCAGCGAACAAACCACTTTCTTTTTGAACGAATCCAAAAACTACAGAAATCCAAAGCATTACTAGTGTTCCCCAAAACCAAAAACCTGCTAGTTTTTTTCGATTTAGATCAAAAAATAAATATACTCCGGTTAAAGAAATAAGCACTGGCAGAATTAGTGCGGAAATACCAAAACCTCTAAAAATAAAAAAATCACTAACCTTAGCTCCAGAAATGCTAAGCCAGTTTTTTGCAGATGCTGTTCTATTTGGAAATTGAGAAATTTCGCTTTGATCTACCTTCCAATTAAAGAAAAACGAAATAAAAGCAAAGAATAATGCAATACCTAAAAAGAACAAAAAACTACCTAAAATAACTTTTTGTTGTCTAGACAACTTAAGTTTTTCTCTTAAAGGTGTTTTAGCTTTTTTAGTGGTTTTCCTTTTTGTAGTTACCTTTTTTTTTGCCATTTTTTGGATGTGTTATCGCAAAAATACGAATATCTATATTGGAACGTAAAAATGGAAAAAAAATTTTCTATAATAAGTAAGGTATATAGATTATACTTCCAATAACAACTGCCGTAATTGCAGCAATAAATACAGCTCCAGCAGCAATATCTTTTATAAAACCAATTTTATTATGAAAATCAGGATGAATAAAATCAGCGATTGCTTCTACAGAAGTATTCAATCCTTCTATACTCATAACCAATCCTATTGCAAAGGTTTGCAATATCCATTCGGTAGATGTAATATTTACATAAAAACCTAAGGCTGTCATAATGATAGCAATGACAGCCTGTACTTGTATGCTTGGTTCGGTTTTAATTAATATGAAAGCACCTTTTAGCGCATATCCACATCCTTGTATCCGACCAACAATAAATTTTGAGAATTTACTCATATATGAATTAAGCCAATGTTTTTAAAGCTTTAGCATAGTTAGGTTCTTGTGCTATTTCCGGAACTTGTTCTGTATACAGCACTGTACCTTTTTCATCAAGCACTACAACTGCTCTGGAATGTAAGCCTTGTAATGGCCCATCAACGATTTCTAATCCGTAATCTTTACCAAATTTACCTGCTCTAAAATCAGATTGATTGATCACTCCTTCTAAACCTTCTGCTCCACAAAATCTTTTTTGCGCAAATGGCAAATCTTTGGAGATACAAAGCACCTTTGTATTTGATAACTGACTCGCTTGCTGATTGAATTGTCTTACTGATGTAGCACAAACATCTGTATCTATTGATGGAAAAATATTAAGCACCACTTTAGATCCTTCATAATCTGATAACTTAGCAACTGATAAATCAGAATTTACCAATTCGAAATCAGGAGCTTTCTCTCCTACTTTTGGTAGTTCTCCACTGGTATGTATTTCATTTCCTCCTAATGTGATTGTAGCCATATTGATGTTTTTTTAACTTTAGTTTTAAGCCGATTTATTTCTAGTTCAAGTTTACACATAACCGAAGAAATAAAAAAATTATGTTCACACAAAAAGAAGGAATAAACAAATTTTTATGATAGTTATAAAGGATATCATAAAATCATAAAACCCAGAAACTTTATTATAGTTTCTGGGTTTTATGATAGTTACAAAGTAGAAAAGGATCGGTTAAGTATCTATAGATCCCATCACTCTTTGCATAAAACCGTTTAAAGCTTCTTTCTTAGATGCGCCTTCTTTCACCATCTTATTCACTTCTATGGCTCCATACATATTAGAAATGAGCTCTCCAATCACATCCAATTCTTCATCTTTTAAAGATGGAACTTCCGTCAGTGACTCTAAAGTTTCAATCGCTTCAACAACAAAATCCTCATCGTTTTCTTCTATAAAAGAAGTTAAATGCTTAATTATTGGTAACTTCATCTACTAATTCTTTAAGGACTTCAAACTTGTTCGTTTGTACCTGATTCACGAAATCTCCATTTTTAAAAGTAGCAAATGTCGGAAGATTATCTACCGTAGCCATCTTTCTAGATTCAGGATTTTTTTCAGCATCGACAATAATAAAAGTAGCATCAGTATTTTCAGAAGCAAGTTTTTTAAACTTCGGCTTCATTATACGACAATTTCCACACCATGTTGCAGAATACTGAACAATCACTTTGTTATTATCCTTTATTACTTCAGAAAGATTATCTGTTGTAAGTTCTTGAATCATAATCTATTTTTTTTATCTAGAATAGAAACTTCTCTAGTAGCATACAAGCATTCAAAGAGAAGTTTCTACAATAATTATTAATCTTAGTGAGAAGCTAAATAAGAAGCTACTCCATCTCTATTAGCAGACATAGCATCTTTTCCTTCTTCCCAATTTGCTGGGCATACTTCTCCATTTTTCTGTACGTGAGCGTAAGCATCGATTAATCTTAAAAATTCTGCCACGTTTCTTCCTACAGGCATGTGGTTAACACCTTCATGAAAAACAGTTCCTTCTTCATCTATCAAATAAGTAGCTCTATATGTTACATTATCACCTTCTACAGTTACAATTCCAGTTTCTTCATTGTAAGTTTCATTAGTAATGTCCAAAATTCCTAAAGTACTAGATAGGTTACGATTAGAATCTGCTAATATTGGATATGTTACACCTTCAATACCACCATTTTCTTTAGAAGTATTTAACCATGCAAAATGAACTTCTGGCGTATCACAAGATGCTCCAATAACAATCGTATTTCTTTTCTCAAATTCAGCTAAAGCTTCCTGGAAAGCATGTAACTCTGTTGGACAAACAAAAGTAAAATCTTTTGGATACCAGAATAAAAGTACTTTTTTGTTATTATTTTTAGCTTCTTCCAATACGTTAAGCTTGAAAGTATCTCCCATTTCATTCATTGCGTCAACGTTAAGATCAGGGAATTTTTTACCTACAAATGCCATTTTTTGTTAATTTAAAATGTAATTAATTAATTTTTGAAGTGGCAAATATACATTGCATATACTTATATAAATAATAGGTCTATTATAATTTTCTATATTTAAATAGTTTTTTCTAATACATAATAATTATTCCTATCTACTTCACAAATTCCTACAAAAAAATGAAATACCTTACATAAATTACGGATAAATTGTCCTTTTTACACGATGATTTGCACTTTGTTAGATCTATTTTTGTATTTTCGCTTTGGACAATTAGCCTATAAACCAAAAAGTTGAAGAGCTCCATAAAACATATAGTACTTGTATTTTTAGTATTTATATCATTAAATACTTCTGCCCAATCATCATCCTTAAATACGGATAGTATTCAACTGTATATCGAACAAGCAGAAATATTTCTAGAAGAGTATAAATACCAACAAGCATTAGAAAAGGTATATGCTGCTTCTAAAGCTGCAAAATTCAATGATGATGATAAGAGTAAAGCAAAAATTCATAATTTACTTGGTCAGATTCATGAGTTGAACCAGCAAGAAAGTGAAGCTTTAACTAATTATCGAACTGCACTTACCAACAGCTTAGGTAGACTAAAAATAAAGACTGACTCTACTAGATATAATGGGATCAAGAATTTAGAAGATAGCCATGACATCGCAAAAGGTATCAAAGATACCACCAAAATGATCATACCCTTACTGAATCTCGCTGAACATTATATAGATCAAAATGATTATCAAACTAGCGATAAATACCTTACTAAAGCGCGAGCATTGCTAAGTTCGAATTATGACCTAGAGCAAAGCCAAAATATTAAATTAAGTAACTTATTAGGAAAGTATTTTTTACGTGTTCGAAGATATGAAAGAGCTGAAGAACATATCAATAATGCGATAGCAGCCTCTAAGAGTGAGATAGATAATATTGAAAATAACACCCGATTAATATCTACGTATCATATAGAATTAGCAACTGCTTATTATACCAAACACAAAGTATATAGAGCTAAAAAAGATTTCGAAAATGCAATTCCATATTTAGAAAAGCATCGTGAGAACATCTTTAAAGCTGAAGAGCTTACTCGAAAAGTTGAATTGATCCGAGCAAAAATTGAGTTTGAAGTAGATCAAATGAGAGATCAGGTCAATCAAGCTAATGAAAAAGATGCAAAAAACTATTCTAAAGAAATTAAATGGCAGATTATTACTATTCTTGGTGTAGTATTGATATTAATCTCTCTAGCATTCTTAATTAGTTCGTATAAAAACAATTTACAGAAAAAGAAACTGAATAACGATCTTATCGAAAAGAATAAAGAACTTGTGAATGCAAAAGAAACCGCAGAACAAGTTTCTACACTAAAATCTCAGTTTATATCTACAGTGAGTCATGAATTAAGAACACCTCTTTATGGTGTTATTGGTTTAACTTCACTGTTAATGGAACATCCTGAAGAAAAGAAGAAAAATGAATATTTAGAATCTCTAAAATTCTCAGGAGATTACTTACTTGCTTTAATCAATGATGTTTTACAATTAAGTAAAATAGAAACAAATGAAGTAAAGTTAGAAAAAGTATCATTTGACCTTAGATCACTTATTGAGGGTATTGTAAATTCTCTGCATTCAAAACAAAAAAACAACAATAACACGGTACATATAGATATTGATAAAAATATCAAAACTACCTTACTTGGAGATTCCGTTAGACTTTCTCAAATCTTGATCAATCTTATAGGTAATGCTCTTAAGTTTACTCATAATGGGAATATTTGGATAAAGGTTAAAAGTCGAGAATCTGAAGGAGATTCCTATAAACTACGTTTCATTATAAAAGATGACGGTATTGGAATTCCGAAAAGTAAGCAGGCAACTATTTTTGAGAATTTTGCGCAAGTAAAAAATGAAAATCAAGAATACGAAGGTACTGGTTTAGGACTTGCAATTGTTAAAAAATTAATCCATCTTCATAAGAGTGAAATTTATATTGATAGTGAAGAAGGTGTAGGTTCTGAGTTTACTTTTGATTTGGTTTATGAAAAAGCGGTAAAAGAGAAAGACATTTCTTATCAAACGGGAGAAAGCATCAGTATTGGTACTACCAATTTTAATATTCTGATTGTAGACGATAACAAAATCAACCAAATTGTTACTCAGAATATTCTTAAGAAAAAAGGATATACCTGTGATCTAGCAAGTAATGGTATGAAAGCCATAGAAATGGTTAAAACGAATAGTTTTGATCTTGTACTTATGGATATTAATATGCCTGAAATGAATGGATTGGATGCCACAACGGTTATAAGAACCTTTAACTCTCATATTCCTATTATCGCATTAACTGCAGTAGAAGAAGGAGAAATAAGAGATCAAGCATTATCCGTAGGTATGAATGATGTCATTATAAAACCATATGACACGCAGCAATTCTTCCAAACTATTATGAAGAATATTTCTAAGGTGAAGTATATTAACTAGTCGCTTCTTTTCCTACTTTATGTATTAATTCTGTTAAAGCGTATTCTCTTTAATCTTTAATATATTATTTTAGAGCGCAAATTCAAGCTTAGTACACAACATGAACTCAAAAAACACAGGATTTAATACCATTTGCACCCATGTAGGTGAAATTGAAGACAAACAGTTTAAGGGCGCTATATCCCCTATTTATTTATCAACTTCGTATGCTTTTGAAGATGTAGATATTAAAAGATATCCTCGCTATTTTAATACTCCAAACCAAGAAGCACTTTGTAAAAAGATAGCAAAATTAGAAAAAGGAGAAGCTTCTTTAATTTTTGGAAGCGGTATGGCAGCGATTAGTACAGCGCTTCTTGCTTTTTTAGCAAAAGACGATCATATTGTTTTGCAAAGAACGCTCTATGGTGGTACAGCAAATCTGATCAATGAAGAGTTTAGCAAATACGGTATAGAGTATTCATTTGTTGATACTCAAGACGTAAAAGGTTTTGAAGAAAAAATAAAAGAGAATACTAAAATTATCTATATAGAAACTCCTTCTAACCCGTTATTAACGATAACAGATATTAAGGCTATCGCAGAATTAGCAAAAGCGAAAGGAATTATCACAATGATAGATAACACTTTTGCTTCTCCAGTAAATCAAAATCCAATAGAATTGGGTATTGATGTTGTCATACATTCTGCTACCAAATATTTAGGAGGACATAGTGATATTTTAGCAGGTGCTGTTATTTCTTCAGAAAGTAATATCGAACGTATATTTCAATTAGCTAAAAACCTTGGAGGAAGCTTGAGTGACTTCACAGTTTGGATGTTAGAACGAAGTATTAAAACGTTAGGGCTTCGTGTAAAACAACAGAATAAGAATGCCAAAAAAATGGCAAAATGGCTACAAAAGCATGATGATATTCAAGCGGTTTATTATCCTGGTTTAAAATCACATCCAGATTATGAAATAGCAAAAAAACAGATGAAAGGCTTTGGTGGAATGTTATCTTTTGAGCTTAAAGAAGGTTTAGATGCTAGTAAATTTCAAAAAGAATTAAAACTCATAAAAAGCTCTATGAGCTTAGCTGGAGTAGAAAGTACTATATTATCACCTACACTAACCTCTCATGCGCTGTTAACACCAGAAGAAAGAGCACAACAAGGAATTAATGATGGATTATTGCGATTTAGCGTTGGAATTGAAGAATCAGAAGATCTTATGAGTGATATCGAACAAGCGTTAGAAAAAATTAAGATTTTAGAACTTGAGCACTAATATGAAATTAGACATTCTTGCTATTGGAGCGCATCCTGATGATGTAGAACTAAGTTGTTCAGGAACACTCGCTAAGGAAATTGATCGTGGCAAAAAAGTTGGAATAATAGACCTAACTAGAGGAGAATTAGGTACCAGAGGCACTCCAGAGACGAGAGATCAAGAAGCAAAGGATGCCGCAACAATTCTTGGAGTTGCTGTTAGAGAAAATTTAGCTTTTAGAGATGGTTTTTTTAAAAATGATGAAGCGCATCAACTTGCAATCATTCAGATGATCCGTAAATATCAACCAGAGATTGTACTTTGTAATGCTGTAAGAGATCGTCATATAGACCATGGAAAGGGAAGCCAACTCGTTAGCGATGCTTGTTTTTTGTCTGGTTTACGAAAAATAGAGACATCTATAGATGGTAACATACAAGATCCATGGAGACCCAAAAAAGTGTACCACTATATACAATGGGAAATATTAGAACCCGATTTTGTAGTGGATATTACAGGGTATATGGATAAAAAAATGGAAAGTGTAAAGGCATATAAAACTCAGTTTTATGATGCTGATAGCAAAGCTCCTTCTACTCCTATTTCTAGTAAGAACTTTATGGAAAGTATCCGTTACAGAGCTGCGGATTTAGGTAGAATTATAGGAGTTGCATATGCAGAAGGATATACTGTAGAGCGCTATGCAGCAGTAGATTCCATTTTTGATCTCATATAATTTCATTTTTTCCTTTGCAGAAATAAAGAAATGTCTTATTTTTGCAGCCGAAATTAAATGGTGGTTGTAGCTCAGTTGGTTAGAGCGCCTGATTGTGGTTCAGGAGGTCGTCGGTTCGAGACCGATCTTCCACCCTTTTAAAGAAAAAGACTTCGCAAATGCGAAGTCTTTTTTATTTTAAGCTATATTGTTTTCTTACCGAAAAAATAATTATTCTTTTCCTATACCATCCACTACTAACCTTTCTTCTTTATTTGCAACTTTCCAAGCGGTATAAAAGACTAATTTAGTACGCTTAGTAAAAAGATCATACTCTATTTTATCTGCAGTATCACTCGGTTCGTGATAATCCTCATGAACACCATTAAAATAGAAAATGATCGGGATATTATTCTTTGCAAAATTATAATGATCACTTCGATAGTAAAATCTATTTCGATCATCTTTTGCATTGTAGGTATAATCCAAATCTAGTTTGGTATATTCATTATTCGCTTCTTCACTAATGTTATGTAACTCTGTACTCAATCGATCGCTTCCAATTAAATAGATGTATTGATTTTTATCTTTTTCTTTATGTTTTTCATCAATACGCCCTATCATATCGATATTCAAATTAGTAACTGTTTTTTCTAGTGGAAACACAGGATTCTCTGTATAATAACTAGAGCCATATAACCCTTTTTCTTCTCCTGTTACATGCAAAAACAAAATGGATCTTTTTGGACCATATCCATCTTTAGCTGCAGCGGCAAAAGCTTCTGCTATTTCCAAAATACTAACAGTACCTGATCCATCATCATCTGCTCCATTATAAATATTCCCATTCGCATCTACACCTATATGATCATAATGAGCAGAAATCACTACAATTTCATCCGGTTTTTCAGTTCCTTTTATATACGCCAAAACATTCTCTGAGGACTTAATTCCACCTCTAAAATAACTTTCATCTATTTCCTGAAAGTAATCGTCTCCTCCTAAAGGAGAAGGAATATTCATTCGTTGATATTGCGCTTTTAAGTACTCAGCTGCTTTTTTCTGTCCAGGTTCTCCTGTATCCCTTCCCTCAAACTCATCTCCTGAAAACTTGTACAAATACTTCTTTAATTCTTGGGAGGTTATCGTCTCTGCATAAGACGCGATGTCTACTTCATTTTCATTATTAGAAGTATTTGAATCACTTTTATTTGAGGAGTTATGCGAACTACCGCAAGAAAATAAAAATAACAAGCTACTAATAGCTACTAAAACCTTTTTCATGTATTCTTTTTTATAACACTACGCAATATACAGATTTAGGTGGAGATCATTTTATCAATGTTTTCATCTGTTTATATTTTTATTGTTTTTTTAATAGTCAGATGTAATCGCCATCTAATCATATTGGTAGATATCAACTTATTTGTTATGGCTTATTTCATAAAAAATCCTTTAAAATTTATTTAAAAAAACTTTTATAGATTTAAAAAAGGTTGTTATATTTGCACCCGCATTCAGGAAATACCTGATGAGGCTAAACACTGGAGAAATGGCAGAGTGGTCGAATGCGGCAGTCTTGAAAACTGTTGAGGGTCACACCTCCGGGGGTTCGAATCCCTCTTTCTCCGCAAGCAAAACGCTTCAACTTATGGTTGAAGCGTTTTTTGTTTTGTAGAAAAACTCAAAGGAACTTTGAAAGTTTTGGAACATTACAAAAAAGAAGCTTCTTGTCAAAGAAGCATTTTGCTTGTATTGGATTTCCTTTTAGGGATCAGGAAACAACCCTTCTTTCTCCGCGTAATACGCTTAAAACCCCAGTAAACACTGGGGTTTGTTTTTTCAGGGGAATAAATAAGGGAATGTAAAGATAGATTCAACATAACAAATCAAGGTAGCTCTTATATTTTTGATCACATAATTGGTTGTTTAGGGTAATACAAATTTTCTAAAAGCTGAAAATCTATTTAAGGATTTTGATTTTTCCTTTCTACCAGAGTTATCTACTAGATATATATAATTTGGATTTACTATTCGAAGTACAACTCTTAACTTTCCTATTCTATGTAAATAATTAGTTCCGACTTCCTCACTAAATTTCTCAAACGCAAACTCTCCTCTATTTAAATCATCTCTAATTTCCTTTATTGTATTATATCCAGCTAATTTTAACTCTTCAATTATTCCGTTATGGATAATAGAAATTGAAAAACCTTTAAAAACCTTATCATTAGTTAACAAATATTCTAAACTTTCTTTAGTCAAATCAGAATTATCATCAACTTTTAAAGTATCATTATTTACTAATGAATCAATATCAACTTTTAATATATCCTTCAATGTTCTTTCAGCATCAAGTATATATATTAAGCCACCAGTATTAGCATATATATTCTGGAAATAATGAGTGTACGGTTCTTTAGACAAACTCATCCAATCACCTTTTGAATTATCAAATGTTAGAAATATTGTGTCAACTTTATTAATCAACATGTATTTCATAATCTCATGATATAAAACATAATCACCATATGGATCCTTAGCTTTTTCTTTGATATCACCGAATCCCGGAAAAACTAAATTTTGCTTATTTAACACCTTTTCCACAGTATCATTTTCGATTTCTTTTTTAAGTCGATCAAAATGTATTTTAATCAATTTCTCTTCTTCTTTATCGAGCTCATTATATGCCTCACAAGAATTTAGTAAATCAAGAAATTCATCCTTAAACATTAAATCTTTATTTTCTTTTCTCTTTTTATTTGAATCTTGATTTAACTTTTCCAATAAATCTTCTAACTTTTTCTTGTGCTCTTCTAACTGTTTTTCAACGTAAGGATAGTCTTTAAGTACAACTTTATGATTATCTAAAAAACTTTTAGTTTTATTAACCAAATCAGTATCAAAATCTTTTGGAATTTGGTTGGTTACTTCTTTGAAAAACCTATTAATTACACCTTGTCGATTATTAATAAATTCATGTTGTACCTTCTTGGTAATTATTATTCTTTTTTTATGTTTTTTAATGAAATTGAATAAAGATTTTCTTGCTGCAAATGAGATAGTATAATATCTTAATAAAACATTAGTATCTAAAAAAATGGGGGTTTTTGTTTCTAAAGAAAGTTCTTTTTCAAAATTATCAGAATACTTTTTCAAACATTTTGAATACTGCTCCAGAGAACTATTATTTCTTTTAGCTATAAAACTAACTTCGTCTGTAATTTTTGTCATACGCGCTTTAGAATTCAAGAGTTATAAGTTTAACCATTCTAAGTCTTAATATTATCTATTAATTATTTAGTGATTTCTTTAAAACCTATTTTTTTCAATATACAATTTAGATTGAAATTTCCCTATTTTTTGAAATTTAGATTTTGTATATTAAAGAAGTACAATCTGGCTCTATTTTACATAAGATTAGTTATCATGCAACAACAACAGGTGGTAATTGGCTTAAAGTTCATAACCATAATAGAAATTGGGAAACGAAATAAATGGAAACGATGTACAAAATACAACCAGTTTGAATAAAAAAGGAGCTGAAGAAACTAGACCAAAAAATGTTTCAGTTTACTATTATATTAAGATAAATTAATACACCTTCAAAATTAAAAAAACGATACAGACAGAACAGAACTTCTTGAGAAACGTGTGGTATAGATTAATTCTAAATTCTATTTGTTTTTGATAACATTTTATAACAAACAAATATCAAAAATAATTATTCCTTAAAGTATATAGACTTTTTATTGATTATGTAGAATTTTATCATTAACTTATAGCTATAATCAACAAACCAATTGTATTATCTAAAGTTAGGTGATACCATCATGAAAAAATATAATTTGTTCTATAATATAATATAGAACCAGCTTGTTATATATTTTTTCATAATAGGTATGGCAGCCGAAAAAATTTATATACATAAATAAATTTGATAGATTATTAATAAAAAAAGGCTGTCATCATAAAATCATGAGTATTGAGAACATTTTTTCATTAGCTGGAATAATTCTAGCTATAATTGGCTTGATTATTAATTGGAAAAGCTACAAAAAGAATGAGTAATTGAATTAAAACCAACCTGAAGGTTGGTTTTTCTATTTTTCACCCAAAAATGATATTTCTTCCACAATTTATTAACCTCTGAAGACACCTATAATTTCAAGTATTTAACAATTAAATTAAAAAAAATATGTTCAAAACCTATTGATTGACTTTTGTTACCAAATTTTATTCATCCATTCCTTTGCAGATCTCTGAGAAGTTTTCCTATATCTATTCAAAGTTTTAAGGTTTTTAATCCCGGTTATCTTCACAATAATCTTATTATATATCATACGCAAAAACCTATCAACTCTTTTCCATATTTTATTTAACTTTCCATTTTTAAATTCTAGAACTTTTATTAATGGATCAACAACTCCTCTTTTTCTTTAGTGCTTTAGGAGCGTTTAATGGAATTATTGTTGGTTTTTATTTTCTTTTTTTCTCCAAACCTAAACATCTTTCTAATATATTTTTAGGTTGTCTATTCCTTGCGCTGAGTGTAAGAGTGGGGAAATCTGTGTTCTTTTACTTCTATGACACCATTGCGGATGCATATATACAATTTGGATTGTTTGCCTGTTGGTTGATCGGTCCGTTTTTATTCTTTTATATAAAAAGTACTATCCAAGTTTCTTCTACTTTAAAAAAACAAGCGGTTAGTACTCTCGTATCTTTAGGTATAGTTTCGTTTATCATAAACTTCCTTTTTCCATGGTCTGATCATCCTAAACTTTGGAGTTATTTTGTTAGAGGAATTTATTTGCAATGGTTGTTTTTTGTAATCCTTTCTGGGTATGTCATTTTTAAAAATCATCAATTGATTTTTAAACAATCCAAAAACAAACCTTTTAAAATTTGGTTATCCAGTATCTTCCTTGGTAATTTTATAATCTGCTTGGCTTTTAACACTGGAAATTATACATCTTATATCGTAGGTGCTTTAAGTTTTTCCTTTGTGTTTTATGCGTTGATTCTATTGCTGCTTTTTTATAAACGAAGAGATGAACTCTTATTTTTACAAATAAAAAAATATCAAAGTAATCAAATCAATTCGGAGGAAGTTGAAAAACTAAGCCAACATTTAGAACAACTACTCTTAGAAGACAGCCTATTTTTAGACGCTAACCTAACGCTACAGAAAGTAGCTACACTACTAAAAGTATCTTCTGTAAAAATCTCTCAAATTCTTAATCAACACCTCAATACTAACTTCAATGACTATATCAATTCTTTTAGAATACAGGCTGCAAAAGAAAAGATTGTAAATGGAAGTGATCTTACTTTAGAAGCGATTGGATTGGATTGTGGTTTCAATTCTAAATCTACTTTTTATAATGCTTTTAAAAAGCAAACCGGTACAACTCCATCCAAATTTAGAGAAGAAAACAAGAAGGTTTGAAGTATCAAATAATTATTCCGAACTCCTGAATAATTAGATTAACTGCCTTTTTTAAGCACATTCCCTAGGTTCGCTTAAAAAACAAATGAGACTTTTCTTTCTTATATTACTAATCATTTCTTTTTCATGCTCCGACAAGCTTACTAAACCAAACAAAATACTTTTTGTAACAAGTAATGCAACACATTATGGTAATTCTGATATTGAAACCACAAACAACTTTCCCGAAATTGTATATGCCTATCATGAATTTGATAAAGCAACTATCGAAGTAGATTTTGTAAGTCCAAATGGTGGACAAATTCCTATAGGATATATACATAGTTCTGATACAATTATACAAGACTATCTTTTTGATACCACACTTTTAAACAAACTAAAAAATACACTACATCCATCTGAAGTTGTTAAAGAAGACTATTATGCCATCTATTATGTAGGTGGTGGGAGTGCTATGTTTGGAGTTGCAGAAAACAAACCTATTCAGAAAATAGCCTTCTATATTTCTGAAGAAAACGATGGTCTGCTCACAGGAATCTGCCATGGAATTGCAGGAATGGTAAACATCAAAAATAGCGATGGGCAATTTGTGATGCAGAATAAAAAAATTACAGGATTTCCAGATGCTTTTGAAAACATAGAAGCCGACTACTATAAACAATTTCCATTTTCCATCGATCAGGCAGTTACTGATCGTGGCGCCTATTTTGAATATTCTAAAAAAGGATGGGACGGCTTCTACATTGTTGATAACAAAATAATTACTGGTCAGGATCCCACAAGTGCTCATCTAATTGCAAAAGAAATTATCAGAAAATTTACCTCATCTAAGTAAACATCAAAATGAATCTATCAAAAAACATTTTATTCTTTGCTTTATTAATTAGTCTTTATGTACAATCGCAAAGCCTTACAACCCAACAAAACAAATACATCGACAGTCTTACGGCGCATTGGAATCAACCCATTCATCCAGGAGGCGCTATTGCTTTTATTCAAAATGGAAAAACCATATTACAAAAGGTTGCTGGAACAGCAAATATTGATAAGCAACAACCGATTACTGAGGAAACTTCTTTTCAACTAGCGCAATTATCAGATAGTTTTATTGCTTTCGCCCTTATACAATTACATCAAGAGAAAAAACTTTCATTAGATAACAAGCTTTCGCTATACTTTCCCGATTTTAAAAAATTTAAACAAAAACTTACTATAAAAAACTTATTGCAACAATCTTCAGGAATTCATGATTTTGAAATTCTAAAAAATATAGCTGGTTGGAGAGATACCGATCACTTTTCGAAAGAAGATGCATTACACCTTATAAGGAATCAACAATCTTTAAGTTTTATTCCGGGAACTGAGTTTTCATATTCTCGCTCAAATATGTTATTAGCCTCAATGCTAATTGAAAAAGCATCGAAAATGCCTTTTGAGAAATATATGGAAGAACAGGTTTTTACTCCTTTAGGAATGAAAAATACATTTGTTATAAACGCTGCCAATCAGAATACTAAAAACCTTGCCCAATCATATAGGATACAAGATAATGACATCACTCTTATCCCATCACTTAAGGAAACCTATGCAGGAATCAATATTGCTTCTTCTCTATCCGATATGATCCTTTGGGAAAAAAACTTAGCATCTCCCAACTCGAAAACCCAAGAAATCGTTACTTTATTTTCCTCTTTTGTACAATTAAACAATGGTTTGGAATATAAAGCTCCGAGAGGTACTTTAATGTATGGGCAACGATATGTTCATAAAGAAAGAGGATTAGAAACTATAATGTCTACAGGTGGAATTGATGGTTATGCTTCGACAATTTTTAATTTCCCAACAGAAAAATTTACCGCGATTGTATTAAGCAATAATGGAGAGCCCTATAATGGATATATTGGGATGCTATCTGCTCATTCTATACTTGGCAATAAGTTTACAGAGCCTTTTTCGATTGATTTCAGTACTATCCGTTCCATTCCAATTGACCAAAACTATCATCGACAGTTCGAAGGGTTTTATTGGGATGCTATTGGCGAAATTTCAAGAGAAATTAGAATTGAAAATGATACACTCCGATATATTCGTCCTAACCAAAGTACTGCACTCATTCCTATATCCAAAAATAAGTTTCAAATGAAAACAGATTTTGATGACAAGATATTTCTTACGTTCTCAAAAGACGCTAAAAATAAAGTTAGTATGTCCTTTGCCTTTGGAGATGCTACTCCTTTCGAATTTATAAAATATACTCCAAAAACTCTCACCCAGAAAGACTTGCAATCTAAATATAGTGGCGAGTATTATTGTAAAGAAATAGGAATTGGTTATCATTTTGAAGCTAAAGACAACAAACTGATTTCTTCAAATGTAAAATCTGATACTATGACTTTTAGTCCTATCAAACAAGAAATTTTTTCTGGAGATCAATGGTATATGCAGAGTATAGAATTTAGAGTAAACTCTGAAGGCATAGTAGAAGGTTTTTACGTAAGAAATGATGCGATACGAAACCTGTGGTTTGAAAAAATCAAAAATCACAAATAATCAACACCTTATTTAATTTCATAATGAGATTTATTATAATTACAACATTATTTTATTTAGCCTGTATTCAATCTACTCTTGGCCAATCAACAGCTACAAAAATCACAAATGAACTTCAGCGTCATTTTGAAGAATCCAATTTACCAGGTTTTTGTATTTCAATTGTAAATCATAAAGGAATACTTTATAAAAAAGGATTCGGATATAGTGATGTGACATCCAAAACGGCTTTCACCGAACATACTGTTCAAAATGTTGGATCTGTTTCAAAAGCTATTTTAGGAGTTGTTTTAGCAAAAACAATGGAAAAATATGAACTAACTTATGATGATAAAATAAATGATTACCTGCCTTTTAAAGTAAGTAACCCATATTATAAAAATGAAGAAATACGTATTAAACATATAGCTACCCATACATCAACCATTCTAGATACAAAACATTATGAAAAATCATATATAGCAGAAGAATTTCAACCTCATAAAGAAATCCATAAAGGATATGCTAACTTTCTCAAGTCCCATAAAACTATGAGTTTAGAAAGTTTTTTATTTAAAATTATTAGTCCAGATGGCAACTGGTACAAAAAGAAAAATTTTATTAGGGCCAAACCAGGTAAACAATCAGAATATGCAAATCTTAATGCTTCATTAGCAGCTTTGGTAATTGAAAAAGCAACCAATCATTCCTTAGAAGACCTATCTAAAAAACTTCTTTTCGCCCCTTTAAAATTGAATAGTACAACTTGGAATTTCACTTCTGTTGATAAAAACAAACTTGCAACCCGATATTTTCCATCTGGTAAAATTGTTCCAAATTATTCATTAATCACCTATCCAGATGGAGGTTTATATTCTAATGTTAAAGATTTAAGTGTTTTATTACAGGAGTTAATCAAGGCATTTAATAAGAATAGTATTTTTTTACCACCTAAATACGCAAGTGTATTGCTTCCTGGAGATAAAGACAACCAACGTCTATTCATAGGAATGGGAAAGAAAAGCAAAAACATTGGACATTCAGGAAGCGATCCTGGCATACAAGCTGATGTTCAATTCAATGCTAACAATAAGATAGGACGTGTTATTCTTACCAATGTTAATGCTGCCGATAATGAAAAATTATATCGTGAGTACAGAAAAATTCATGATATAATTGCTAAGTATGAAACACAACTAACAAATTAATACCCTCAAAAGCATATTACAATCGCTCCCACATTTTATCGGCATTTAACCGAAAGGTTCCTAGATGATCAAAGTTACATTCTGTAGGTGCTATGATCGATAAAAACGGTTCTTCATTGCTATTGCGATATAAATGATAGGTTTCACCAACGATCGGCTCAAAAGTAAACTTAGCATTATACACCAAATTGTTATATTCAAACTGTTCCATCAGCACATCATACTGCGCTTTTAGCTCATCATATTTGGCCTTTACCTGTTTATTTACCTTATGCACATTCGTATTTTTCCATGCAACAGCATCAGGAATTGTTATGGTTGGAGCTCCTACATCGGTAGCATAGGGCTTTAAGGCAGCATCATATTTATTCTCTTCTTCGTTAAAAACTACTTGATCTGGTTTTTTATCACTCATTAGTTTCTTTTTGAAATTTTATTATGTGTAATCTGTTTTTGACGGGAACATTTGAACCTTCCTTCTTCAAAAGTACGTTTTTTTGAATGTTTGGTTTTTCGTCCTTGCACTCTTTTACGCCACATTCTGAAGCTAGATGGCTTCATTTCTCTGCGCATTAAATTGATTACTTCTTGTTCTTTCAATCCAAATTGCAGTAAGATAGCATCAAAAGGAGTTCTATCTTCCCACGCCATTTCTATAATTCTATCGATATCTCGTATTGATAATTCTTTTTGTATCATCCGCTATTGCATTTTCCTATTTGGTAATGTATGTTTTTTCAAAATTCTATATCCTTCTTTTTTCACCAATACATCATCACGCATTTTCCAAAGGGTATCACTAGCCCTTTTTCTGGTAGTATTCATATCGACAATGGGAAATGGGTAATCTTTTCCCATTTCAAAATCATGAAACTGTTGTTCCATGGGTGGCATTTTATAGGGCTCATGGATGTAAGCTACTGGTAGATCTTTTAATTCTGGAACCCATTTCTTTATAAAAACACCTTCAGGATCGTGATCCATACTGTTCTTTATAGGATTATATATTCGTAGTGTATTAATTCCTGTTTCTCCGGCTTGCATTTGAAGCTGAGGAAAATGTATTCCTGGCTCAAAATCCAAAAACATACTTGATAAATGCGCACTTGCTTCTTGCCAAGGTTGCCAAAGATTATGGGTAAAAAAAGACACTACCAAAGCTCGCATTCTGAAATTAATATAACCAGTCTCTTGTAAACATCTCATACATGCGTCCACAAGCGGGTATCCTGTTTTCCCTTCTTTCCAAGCTTTTTTATAGTCTTCCGAAATCCGTTTCTTTAACTTCCGATATCCTTTATTAATACTTTCAAATTCCATAATATCTTCCATCTCAAATTTCTGAATAAAATGTACTTGCCATTGTAGTCTGGAAGTAAAAGCATCAATTTGCTTTTTATCATTTGATACCGCTCTTTGTTGGACTGCATATTGCCAAACCTGTCGAATTGATAGATTTCCCCAAGCTAGATATGGAGATAAACGACTGCAACCTTTTCGTGCTAACTCAGGTTTTGAAATATGAAAACTATAATTTTTATACCTTCCTTTAAAAAAAGAAGTCAAATATTGATAGGCTTTGGTTGTTCCTCCTTGTTGAAAATTAATATCTGGAGTAGTCTGCAGATCTTCGGTTTTAAAAACTTTTTCTAACTCTATTATTTTTTCAATTGGAATAAAACTATCAGGCTTAGGGTTAAATTCAAACTGCTGCTGATTCATATAATGCTCGCAGTCTTCTCTCCAACTCTCTCTATTTCTAAGACCTCTATGTATACCATTATTTGTGTTTTCTACCCATTGAATTAAGTTGTTCTTGCAAAATCGTGAGAAGGCCTTATCACGCTCATAGGTTTTTCTTATACCTGTTTCTTTATGCGAGAACACCTGATCTATTTTCCAAAACTGTTGTAAAATCCCCATTGCCTGAATAACTTCGGAAGAAACACTGATAATTTTTGTCTGGTAAATTTCAAGTTGCCTATTAAGATCTTCTATAGATTGTTTAATAAAATTCCAATGACGTTTACTGTAATGTTTATCTTCTTTTAAGGAATTTTCAAAAATGTATAACAATAATGTTGGTGTATTTGTAGCTATAGCATTATAAATCGCCCCATTATCTTGTAGTCTAAGATCTCGTTTAAACCAAACTATATTTATATGTTCTTTTTCAGTACTCATCAGGGTTTGCTATAATATGATTGGCCCTTGTTTTTAATTTGTGTAATTTTTCTTTATCCATTTTGTGTAATAAATTCAGCATCATGGACATACGTTGATTATTTTTAAAGTAGCCTTGTTTTTCATCAAGAAAATTCCAGTATAAAGCATTAAAAGGACAAGCATCTTCTTCATGCTTTTTTGACACTTTATAATGGCAACTTTTACAATAATTACTCATTTTATTGATATAACTACCACTTGATACATAAGGTTTTGTAGCTACCAAACCTCCATCTGCAAACTGACTCATTCCACGAGTGTTCGTTATTTCTACCCATTCGATCGCATCGATGTAAATTCCGAGATACCATTGATCTACCTCATCAGGATCCACCATCGTTAAAAGTGCATAATTACCTGTCACCATTAATCGTTGAATATGATGCGCATAGGCTTCATCTAAACTTTGTTGAATCGAAGAACGCAAACAATTCATTTTGGTATCTCCAGTCCAATAAAAACCAGGAAGCTTATTGTGATTATCTAACTTATTTAAGCTTCTATAATTTGGCATTTGACTCCAATACATTCCTCTCATATATTCCCTCCACCCTAATATCTGCCTAACAAAACCTTCTACTTGAGAAATAGCTATCTCATCTTTATGCGCTCTCCAATATTCAATTACTTTAGAAAGTACTTCCATGGGATGAAGCATTTTGCTATTCATAGCAAAAGAGAGTCTACTATGAAACAAGTATTTCTCATTCAAATGCATTGCATCCTGATAATCGCCAAAACATAGCAAAAGGTTCTCACAGAAATAATCTAACAATGACAAGCATTCTTGTCTAGTAGTAGGCCAATTGAATTGTTGAGTATTTACATTTCCAATTGTCTGAACACCTGAACTGATTAGTAGATCCACAATTTCTGTTACATCCTTTTCAAAGTTCTTTTCTAATGGAATGTCTGGACTACCGTTCCATTTCTTTCTGTTGCTATGATCAAAGTTCCATTTTCCACCTTCAGGATCTTTTTTAGTTAGCATCATGATATCATATTTTTTTCGCATATCTCGATAAAAATATTCCATGATATACTGCTTCTTACCAGCAAAAAAGTCTGCAAAATCTGTTCTTGAGGTTAAAAAATGCTCCGTATCATATGCATTTGACTCTATAGATAATGTACTACAAAACTCTTGTAATTGTACATCCAATCGATATTCATCGGGAAGTTGATACTCAAACTTGGTGATTCCTTTTTCCTGTATCAGCTTTTTTAAATTTACTACTAAATCTTGTGTATTTTTCAACTCATCCAATTGGTAATAAACAACATTATATCCTCTATCATGTAGCCAAGAAGAAAAACTGCGCATAGCCAGAAAAAAGCCTATTACCTTTTGAATATGATGCTTGGTGTAATCCGTCTCTTGTCTCATTTCGGCCATAAAATAGAACACATTCTCTTGTTCGGCTTCTTTATACCAAGAATGCTGATAATTTAATTGATCACCAAGTATTAATCGTAATATCATAAGTTAAAATAATGTAGGCTGAAGCCAAAGATTTTGAAATTTTTGTTGAGGATCATATCGTTCTGATTGAAGCTTGATATTAAATTTTCGATCTCTTGGATCATTCCCAACACCAGCTACATATTGCCAATTTCCATAATTGCTATGGACATCATAATCTATTAACATTGATTCAAAATAAGCTGCACCAATTCTCCAATCTAGCTGTAACTCTTTAGCAAAATAAGATGCTACATTTTGTCTTCCTCGATTACTCATCCAACCTGTTTGAGCAAGCTCTATCATATTTGCATTCACAAAAGGCTCCTTAGTTTCACCTTCTATCCATTGTTGAATAAGCTCTCTATTTTGAGACCATGAATAATATTTATGAAGTATCCCTTGTCTTTTAAAAAGATCATTACCATGTTTGAGCGAGATATATTTAAAAAAGTCTCTCCAAATCAGCTCGAAAACCAGCCAATACGTACTTTGATTTTTTTGAATTTTTTCTTCGTATTCCAGAACTTGATGATAAATAGTACGTGCAGAAATAGTACCATTAGCTAACCATGCCGAGAGTTTAGAGCTATAATCCGTTCCTATTAATCCATTTCTCGTTTTCTTGTAATATGAAAGTTTATGAGTTTCCCAAAAATACGATTGTATTCGTTTTAAAGCACAACGTTCTCCTCCAAGAAAAGGAAATGCAGATCGAGCATCTTGTTCAAAAAATTCAAAACCTAAGTCCTCTATACTGGGAATATGTGTGTCATTTTCAATAAGATTATCTGGCGCCATTGATAGAGTTTCTACCAAATTTCTAACACTTACATACCTCTCACATTGTTTCCTAAAAACAGTAAATACCTTGGGAGTTTCAAGAATATCAAAAGGAATATCTTCTGGATGAAAAAGAAATTGATCATAAGAAGTAATCCACTTCGACCCTAACCCTTTGATTGAACTTTTAACAGCTTCAGAAACTATCGTTTCTTCAGTTGTCCATTCCTCTTGAGTATATATTGCATTTACAGCATATTCATCAACCAGTTTTGGAATTACACTTTCTGGTTTCTTTCCAAACACTAATAAAGGTATATTTCGACTGGCTAAATTTTCCTTTAGATCAATAATACTTTCAATAAGAAACTTAGCTCTGAATTTCTCTGTTTTACGAAAACCAAATTCGTTTTTTTTAAATAATCTAGGATCAAAACAAAAAACGCCAATTACTCGATCATTATCAGTAGTAGCTTTATACAAAGAGGTGTTATCATCAACTCGCAAATCATTTCTAAACCATACTAAACCCGTTTCTTTCATTAACCGCCATCAATTTATTAAGAGTGCTAGTGCGCTTTATTTCTATTATTTCTGCATCGAACACTACAATATTGCACTTCTTCCCAGACTTTCTCCCACTTTTTTCTCCAAGTAAAAGGTCGTTTACAAACCTTGCATACTTTTGATGGTAGATGGGATTTTTTCACTTTAATTTCTGTTTAATAAAATTACGAAATACTTAAACAAAAATATAATTATAGAAGAATTTTAACAGGAAATAAGGAGATGTTAAGCCCTATCCAGAACTACTTAATTATTTGAAAAAGGGTACAAAAAAATACAATTGTCCATAAAAAAGTACGCAGCCAATTGGTTTTAATTAACTTGATTATGAATTTATCATTGATATTGTTATTTGCAATTTGATGATGCATAGGAACAAATTGTAAAAACGTGGACAGCCAAACTAGCGCTACCAAAAGAATGTGTAAGCAATTGAAAAGATTGAAAAATGTTATTGCCTTAAAACTACTAATTATCAATTGACCTACCATTAATGGAATAACGACCATTGAGATCCGTGAGGCATATACAGTGTACCATTTTGTTAGATTGTTACGGTCATAATATTTAAAACTTGGATATATAATGAGTTGCACCATCCATATAAGCACTACCAACCCAAAATCAAATAACAACTGTACTTGAAGAAAGCTCATTTAAGCAAAATCTGGCATTTCTGATACTCTTACATAAGGGAATTCATTTATTTTATGTAAACTGTAATAAGAATTCAACCCCGAAATACCTACTGTATCCATACTACTTAAATCAATATCCTTATGATCTCCGATACTGTATTCGGGAAGTATTAAATGATGAATTTCACCAATCATTAGAATTGTTCCATTAATTGGAATATCAATAGCTTCTACAAACTTCAAACCCATTTTAAGATAACTTTCTTCTACAAAAGGAGCTTTAAACCCATCCACATATTCTTCGGTCAAAGCACATCGAGAAAACTCTGATTCTTCTTTTTGTAACTTTGCAGAAGTATAATGAGCATTTTTCACAAATGATTGATGTACATGATTTATGGTGTAAGACCCATTTTGTAAAATGTTATCATATGTGTGTCTTGGAACATCTCCAACTGGTCTCATAATAAAACCCATCAAAGCAGGATCACTTCCTAAATGTACGACCGAACTGAAAATAGCGAGATTGGTCATTCCATCATTACTAATAGTTCCAATTAAATTTGCTGGTTTGATACCAGAAACAGCATTTATTATTTTCAAACGCTTTACGCGTTCCATTTTTTCTATTTGTTCTTTCGTATAATGCATTTACCTAAATCAGAGAATTAAATCGGAAAATCTATTAATTGTTTAAATAGTTCTGAAGTTCGGCTATTTTTTCCGGACTATTAAAAGCTCCTCCATAATATGTAGTTACGGTAGCAGAGGTATCGTCCTTCACACCTCTAGAAGAAACGCATAAATGCTTCGCATCGATTATGACAGCGATATCATCCGTCTGTAAAATATCCCTAAGTTCCATCGCGATCTGATTGGTTAATCGCTCTTGTACCTGTGGTCTTTTCGCATAATACTGAACAATTCTATTCAATTTTGAAAGACCTATCACTTTACCCGAAGAAATATATGCCACATGTGCTTTACCAATAATTGGCACAAAGTGATGCTCACAATTAGAATAAAACGTGATATTTTTTTCTACGAGCATTTGTTCGTATTTATACTTATTATCGAACAGTGCTACTTTCGGTTTGTTCTTCGGATCTAATCCTGAAAAAATTTCTTCAATATACATTTTAGCAACACGATCAGGAGTACCCTTAAGAGAATCATCGGTAAGATCCAATCCCATTACTTCCATTATCTCTCTAAACAAATAGGATATTTTTTCCTTTTTTTCTTCATCTGAAATATCAAAAGCACCTTCTTTCATTGGGGTTTCCATTCCAGTACTAATATGATCATCACCAATTTCATCGATTGAAAAACCATTTAACTTAATTCCATTAGTTTTAATCAATGTTTCTACTCCTATTTTCATTTAGCTATTAACTTTTAGTGAAAATAAATAAAACTTTTTCCATCTATTTTCGATTCATACAATTCTTTATCTATTCAAATCTACAAAACTGTTTAACTTAATACAATATTCATTAAACAAAAATTAACATATAAACTTATAACTTTTTAGAATTAAGAAAATCTTGTGATTCGTTCTATTGTATCTTATTCAATTTTCGTGCCTATAATTTGCGCAATTAAGAGTTTGTTGTATTTTTGAACTCTGTTTTTGAATAAATTATGTTTGTTCATTGTGCAGAGCCCCAGAAATATTTAAAACTTCCCACCTTAACATTGGTAATAATATATATTATTTTTGCCGCTTTTTAACGCATGAATCTTTTAACCAAAAACTCTTTGAATGAAGTCTTTTAGATTTTTCTTTTTTCTTTTATCTCTTATAACTATTCCTTTTGGGTATTCTCAAGTCAGAAATGAATATCAAATTTCTTTTGAAAACGCAGTACATCACGAAGCTGAAATTAGTGCTAAGTTTACGAATTTAGAAAGTGGGACTATTACTTTAAGAATGAGTAGAACATCTCCTGGTAGATATGCACTTCATGAATTTGCAAAAAATGTATATAATGTCAAAATAACAGACAGTAAAGGAAAAGATGTCACAGTAACGAGACCTAATCCTTATCAATGGGATGTTTCTGGACATGATGGCACTATAAATCTTACCTATACGTTATTCGCTGATCGTGCTGATGGAACTTATTCTCAAATAAATGAAACCCATGCGCATTTAAACATACCAGCTACTTTTATGTATATCCCTACATTAAAAGAAAGACCTGTTCAGGTTACTTATTTGGTAAGAGAAGATCTTAACTGGAAAGTTGCCACGCAGCTTATTCCTCTTGGAGGAAACAAATTCTTAGCTCCTAATTTACAATATTTCATGGATAGCCCTGCAGGAATTAGTAATCATACTGTAAAGCAATTTAAAGTACCTGCTGGAGGAACCGAATACACTATAAAGTTAGCTTTATTACACCAAGGTACAGAAGAAGAAGCAGATCAATATTTTGAACAAATCAAAAAGATTGTAGAGCAAACAAAGGCTGTTTTTGGGGATTACCCAAACTTTGATTATGGAGAATATACGTTTATTGCTAGTTATATGCCAATTGTTTCAGGAGATGGTATGGAACATCGTAATTCAACAATTTTAACAAGTACAAGAAGTCTCGCTGATGGAGGTATGGAAAAGAATATTGGCACAGTTGCACACGAATTTTTTCATGCTTGGAATGTAGAACGCATTCGTCCAGTTTCTTTAGAACCTTTTGATTTTGAAAATGCAAACATGTCAGGTGAGCTTTGGTTTGGAGAAGGTTTTACTAGCTATTATACAAACTTAATTTTATGTAGAGCTGGAATTATCACACAAGATCAATACATTGAAAGTTTAAGCAAAACCTATAATTATGTTTGGAATTCTCCAGCTCTTCAGTATTTTAATCCAATAGAAATGAGCTATCAAGCTCCGTTTGTAGATGCAGCTACATCTGTAGATCCAACAAATAGAGATAACACTTTTATATCTTATTATTCTTATGGAAGTATGTTAGGATTAGCTTTAGATCTTTCGTTAAGAAATGAGGACGATCTTAACTTGGACGATTACTTAAAATTAGTTTGGACTAAATACGGTAAAACTGAAATTCCTTATACCATAGAAAACTTGTTCTTTACTTTACGAGAATATGCAGGAGAATCCTTTGCAGATGATTTCTTCGAGAAATACATTTTTGATAGTCAAATTCCCGATTTCAAGAAATTATTAAATTCTGTAGCGATATATCCTAAAACTAATAGCAAGAAAGCTTATTTAGGAGTAGATGTTACTTTTGATAATGATGACAACGCTGTAGTTGCTAAATATGTTAAAAAAGGAACTCCAGCATATACCGCAGGCTTAGCTAAAGATGATGTTATTGTAGCTATTGACAATAAATCTTTTTCTGATATAGATTCATTTAACGATGTAATCAGCAAATATAAGCCCGGAAAAAAAGCTACTGTTATTTACAGAAGACTTGGAGAGGAGAAAAAAGCGTTAATTCGATTTGGAGTTGATCCTGAAGTGGTAATTACTCAATTTACCAAACCAAGTAAAAAAGCATTACTAAAAAGAGAAAACTGGTTAAAAGCTAAATAACTTTTAACCGAGAGCATACACAATAAAAAAAGTCGACAAGGTTTCTATTGTCGACTTTTTTTTGTTTTGTATTTATAGACTTCTTATCTACAAGAAGCCCTACAGCGATCAAGATCTGTTCTTGCTCTATCTAGTTGTTCTCTTGTTTTTTCTAAAGCAGCTTTGTACTCTTCAAACTCTTGAAATTCCTTTTTCTGTTTTGCAAGTTGCGCTTTTAGTTCTTTAATCTGTCTATAAGAACTTACAATATTAACATACATCTTATACCTATACGTAGTATCATTTGGATCTATAGCTTCTGTGAGATCTCCTATTTCTGATTCAAGAGATCTATTGATATAATACAGATCATCTTCTTTATCTGGTCTCTCTAAAGAATCAATCAATTTTTCGATTTTAAACATTCCTTTAGAAAAGTCTTTTTGAAATTTCGCATCTTTTTCAACTACAGCAACACGGTCTCTAAGAACCTTATTTTCTTTTAAAGGCACTCTATCAAAATCAAAAAAGAAGGCCATAACAATTAATGCGACTGTGAATAGAAAAAGTAAAGCAAATTTTAAAACACTATTTCTTCTTTCTTTATTGTTTTTTGGTTTCATTTTTTTAAAATATTATTTAATACACATTAATCTAATAAGAAGCTCCTTCTATTCTTTACATCAGGTTTGGCAATTACTTCTTCCTTCACAAATATATTAGAATCTGATTTCTTACCAATATAATCAAGTTCGTTTAATTTTTTAAATAGAGAAAGCATCAATTTTGTAAAACTAGATACATTGTACAAAGCTTTATTAATATCTGTATGTTGATAATCTAAATCCATCATTTCGATCAATACATTTTCAAATGCTCCTTGATTTAGATCACACCAATCAGAAAGATAATTCAAAAGCTCCTCTTTACCAGTTCCTGCATAGATATCCATACTATTTTTAATAACTCTAGCTAATGACATTAACTTTGTAATCATAGTCACAGGTGGTAAATGTCGATCATACAATCGAAACTCTGGTAACATTC